>DYFA01000034.1 GCA_020725425.1 Aneurinibacillus sp. | reverse complement strand
CCGCCGCATGGTAGGAGGGGTTGTTGGGGTTGAAGTCCCGGGCCAGGGTCTTGTGACACTTGAAGCAGAGATAGGCCTCGATCATGTCCGCTCCGGCGGTGTCGGTGAAGACGACCTTCTGCCACGATACCGGGTCGGTCCAGGGGTTGGTGTCGTAGACCGGCTTCATCCCCCACGCCCCCAAAAGCACCGCCCCGATCTTGGAACTGCCCTGGGTATGGGTCCCGGCCTGGGCGCTGTGGGGGTTGTGGCAGTCCTCGCACTCTGAGTGGCGCTTGAGCGAGTCGTTCAGGTCGGTGAAGGTCTCGGCGGGGTCGTGCTTGGCGGAGGTCGAGAGCGGATGCTTGTAGGTGCGGGTGAACTCCCCGGCGACGTTCTTCGCCGCGGGGGAGCCGTCGTGGCAGGTGTTGCAGAGCGCCTCCTCAGAGCCCAAGAGGAGCCTGGTGGCGACCGGGGTGGAGTGAGGCTTGTGGCAGATGGCGCAGCCCTGCTCCTTGAGGGGCACCGAATTGTAGAGCTTGGTGGAGTTGCGGTGGGAGTTCTGGGCGCTGGTCCAGTTGAACTTGGCATGGCAGACCACACAGATCTGGGAGCCGAAGTCCCCGGCCACGGTGTTGGGCTTGACCAGGAACTTGCCGTGGGTGTTGTCGTGCGGGTTGTGGCAGGAGGTGCACTGGACGCGGCCGGTGGAGTCGTACTTGACCTTGGGGTCGGAGGGGTTGGTGACGATCTCGGGGTCCGACCCGCTGGCCACAAGGGAGACGGGGTGGTCGTCGCTGAGGTTGGTGCCGAGGTTTGAGGGGCCGGCGGGCATGTAGGTCTGGTTCATGGCGATGGAGCCGCTGGTGATGGTGTAAGAGGGGACCACCGAGCCGAGGGCGACGGCGCCGTCGTGGCAGCTGAGGCACTGCTTGCTTGCGCCGTTGGGCTGGCCGGTGGTGCCCTGGATGGTGCTGGAGGTGTAGATGGTGTAGGAGGCGCTGTTCTGGGTATGGCCCCAGAGGGGGACGGCGGGGTTAGCATTGTGGGGGACGTGGCAAAAACGGCAGATGCGGGTCTCCGAGGTGGCCTTGATGGTCCCCGGCCCGCTCACCGAGAGATTGTGCTTGGTTGTGCTGATCAGGGCATGAGCGGCCTGGCCCAGCGAGAGCACCAGGCCGAGTGCAATAGCCACCGTACCGAGGCCCACTATTGTCGGCTTGGCCTTCATGCCCGTCAATCACCTCCGCGCCCTAGATACTGGAACACCTGAATCCGCCGGTTGGCCGAATCGGCAATGTAAACGCGGTTCCGTGAGTCCACGGCAACCCCTGCCGGGAGCCAGAACTGACCCTCCCGCTCACCCAGGTTGCCGAAACTCATCAGGAGCCGGCCGAGGCGGTCGAAGATCTGAACGTTGTCGAAAAGAGCATCGGCGACATAGATGTTCCCTTCGGAGTCCACCCCGATCCCCTTGGGCCGGGCGAAATCTCCCGGACCGTCGCCCATCTGGCCGAACAGACCGACAAACTCCCCCTCAGCGTTGAAGACTTGGACCCGGAAGTTCATGGTGTCAACGATGTAGACAATCCCGGCGCGCACCGCGAGGTGCACCGGCAGATTGAACTCACCCGGGCCCTCCCCGATCTTCCCGAAGCGCCGAACCTCTTTCAAGGTGCTGGTGGAGAAGACGACTACTTCGCCTCGGACTGTGTCTACTGCGTACAGCCAGTGGCGCTGCCGGTCCACCGCCAGGCCGGTCGGACGTCCAAACTTCCCTGCTCCGAGGGTGGCGAGGAGCGTGCCCTTGGGGGAGAAGACGAAGACGGCGTTGCGCTGGGAATCCGAGACGAAAACCCGCCCGTCGCTTTCGACCGCTACGCCGATGGGCGAAGGGAGCGGCACTTTCCCGGTGCTCCGCACGAAGGGCGAAAAGGTCTCTCCTTTGAAGTCAGCCACCCAGATCGTCCTGGCCTCCGGGTCGGCGATGTAGAGCTGTTCGCCGAAGACGTCCAGCCCGAACGGGGAGCGGAGGGCCCATAACTCTTCCGAACCGACCAAAAGGCGCTTGATCTTCTGCCAGAGAGTCCGCTTCGACTTGGCAAAGTCCCGCTCCGACCGAAACTGGGTGACGTAAGCCAGGCGGGCGTCGGGCGGCGGCGCCGGCCAGTAGAGCGCGACCTTCCCGGCCGCCGCCAGTCCTCCTGCCAGGAGGGCGGCAAGCGGGAGGGCCAAGGATGTCAGTTGCCTCAGTCTCCTTGACATGTTTTCACCCAGTTCCTAGAAGCGCCGGATGATGGTTGCATAAAGCCGGTGGGTCGTTGTCCGGTCGTAAGTGCGGGACCGCAGTTCGTACCCCGCAGTCAGATCGAGTTGTCCTTGCTGCCAGAAGTACTTGGTGTCCAACGCCAGCCTGGTGTCGTTGGGCAGGGCCCGATTCACCTCGCCCCGCGTCTCCACTTCGATCCGCATGAAGGGACTGAAGAGAACCGCCGCCACGACTCTGGCGGAGCTCAGACCCCGCTCCATTCGCCCGTCGACGACGTAGGTCTGATCGCCCAGCTCAAGGTTGAGCCGCGTCTTGTTGCTGATCCCCCAGAGGTGGCTCAGCCTGGTGTCGAACGTCTGGCCGACCAGGTCGGGGAACCGTTCCAGTTGGTAGGCCTCAGAGAGCTGCCAGCCGTTCCGGTTGGTGGAACCCCGCAGGAAAAAACGCTGGCGGTCCCGCCCCCCCGAAGTGCCGGCGGAGGCCTCGTACTCTGGCCGCTTCAAGTACCCCTGCACTCCCAGCTCGTACTCGGCTTCGCTGAAGTTGAGTCCGCCGAGGCCAGAGCCGGCCGTCCCCGGGACTTTGGTGTTGACGGAGAAGGTCGAATCCAGCCCCATTCCTGGGGCAAACTCCCTGCTCAAGGCAAGGTTCAAGTTGTTGCTCAGTTCAGCATAGTCCGTCTCCGGGAGCACGTAGTCGTAGCTCACCAGCACCGGCAGTAACTGGGCATCCGGATCAAGGGAGGGGTAGTCCCGGTCTGTCGGGTCCGGCACCCACCGGATCTCCGTGTAGGCTCCCACCTTGCGCTTCTCGCAAAACTTAGTCCAGTCCCTGCGGAGTACTCCGTCTTCAAACACTTTGATGGTGCTCTCATCAATGAAAGGGTTGGCCAAGCGCTGCCAGAACCCGGGGAGAGTTCCGTTAAGCGGCAGAGAGATCTTTTCGTCGTATACCTTGATGCGTTTGGAAGGTCCGGCCAGCGCCTCGCTCAGGGCCAGCGTGTTCACCGCTGAGAGGCGGTATCCCTGCCACTGCTTCAGATATCCTACGCTGCCGGAGGCTCGATAAGAACTGCTCTCGCTGGAGGCAGACTTGTACTGGGCGCCGCCCAGGTTGCCCGAGACTCTCCACCACTCGTTCAGTTCCCGCGACAGGCCGAGATCCACCTTGTAGGTATTGGCTTCTTCGCTGTTCTCCCGCCGCCGGGTGGCTTCGATGCTCTCCGTTGAACGGAGGCCGGGACGCCAATCCATCGTCCAGCTCTGCAGCAGAGTAAGACGCTCTTCCTCTGTCGGGACGGCCTTCTGCCAGACAGAGGCGGAGGCGTTGACCCGGCCGCGCTTGTTCAACACGGACTGGGCGACCTCGAGTTGGGCGGAATGATGTTCTGAATCCCCCGTCCCGGCGGCGGTCCGGTCATCGGTCCTGACGCCATCGTAACGCAGGGACATGCGGTCAAGCGAGGGGACGCGGACACTGGTCTGGGAGGAGAGGTACTCCGTCCGCTTGTCCTCCGGAGGAACCACATACGTTCCGCCACTCAGTTGGGCGCCCAACGATGTGGCCTCGTTGATTTCGTACTTGAGTGCGGAGTTCACCAGCCGGGAATTGAAGGAGAGGCGAAGTTCGCCCGCCTTCACGTCCCGTTGATAAGGGACAAAGGAGCGCTCCAGGTTCTCCACGCGAGAGGCGACCGTCACGCCCAAAGTGAGCGGATGCCGCGGCAATAGGTCGAGGACCAACTGGGAGTCGAGGTTGCGGAAGCCGGAGTCGCCGTCGGAGCTCGTGCGCAAGGCAAAAGCTGTATCAGCGTCAAGCGAGAGGAACCTGGGATGGAAGACATACGACCCCAAGCGCAGGCGGATTTGCTGTTCCAAGCTGCGCTTGTCCGATGGGACACCAGAGGTTTCCCCGAATAGCGTGTCCGATCTCAAGCCCAAGTAGCCGGAGAAACCGTCGATTCCGAACAGGCGCCACTCGGCGGCGCGTGAATCAGCGGAAGCGCCGACCAGCACCATCGCTCCGAAAAGCACGATGCTCAGCAAGCGACACGCTTCTTCAGCTCTCCGCATGATGGTCCCCCGCCCCCACCGCACAGGATGAAACGAAAGAGAGGGTGGGGCGGGCGGTTGCCCGCCCCACCCTGCTGCGACACAGGCTGTCTGTCGTTGCCGCGCCTACCCTACTTGATGTGGCACTTCAGGCAGAGAGCGCTGCCGGCGTTGCTCGCCCGCAGGAAAGGCGCGTAGGTGTTGTTGTGGACACTGTGGCAAGAGGCGCACTCCACCTTCCACTCGCCGGTACCACCGGTCTTGAAGAGCTGGCAGGTGCTGGCCACCAAGCCGTTTGCGTCCGGCGCCACCAGATCACCGGGGGTCGTATTGTACGTGATCGCGATGGGATGGTCGTTGGTGAGGTCGATCCCGAGCAAAGCCCGGCCGCTGCTGAGTTTGCCCGCGGTGGTGTGGCTTCCGGTGATCGTTGGATCGGTGGCGTCAGGGTAGTTGTTGACTACCGCCCCCAACGAGATGGCACCGTCATGGCAGCTCAGGCAGAGGACGGAGATGTTGGGGCTGCTGCCGGTGATGGTGTCCCGAGTGCCGTCGATCGTGCTGGAGGTGTAAGTCGTGTAGGTTGCCGGCGAGGCATCCCGGTTCCACAGCGGGACCGCGACCCGGGCGTTGTGCGGGGTATGGCAGAAGACGCAGATCTCATCCTCATCGGTGGACTTTGCATCAGCGTTGGGCCCACTGGTGGCCAGGTTGTGCTTGGTGTTCGCGATGGCGCCCGCTACGGCGAGCACAGTCGTACTGGCCAGCAGTATCACCAGAAGTCCGGTGGCGACGAGTGCTAGTATGCGTTTCATCTTGTTTCACCTCCCTTCTCCCCGTGCCTTCTCTCTATGCTAAACCCCCAGAGGGATCTAGCCCTAGTCACCGCCCAGAAACTGTATTATCTGTACCCGGGCGTTCAGCCGGTCGGCGACGTAGACCCGGTTCTGCTCGTCGATGAAGATGCCGGCCGGCGAGTTGAACTGGCCCGGGCCCACTCCGCCCTGGCCGACCCAGAGGAGCAGCTGCCCCTGGTCGTTGAAGACCTGGAAGTTGTTGAAGGCGGCGTCCACGACGTAGATGTGGCCGTCCGTGTCCACCGCCACTCCCCGGGAGCGGGCCATCATCCCCGGGCCGTCGCCTGCCTCGCCGAAGGCTTTGAGAAAGTTGCCTTGCCGGTCGAAGATCTGAACCCGGAAGTTCATGGTATCCGAGACGAGCAGCCGGCCGGTCTTCTGATCGACCCAGATGTTGGTCGGAAAGTTGAACTGGCCGTTCCCCCGCCCCCGCTCGCCGAGCGAACCGAGCGGCGTCCCGTCGGAAGCGCGGAACTTCAAGACCTTGTGCAGCTGCGAATCGACCACGTACAGAACATCCTGGGCCTTGTCCACCGCCACACCCGAGGGGCTGTCGAACTCCTTCTTGCTCCCCAGGACATAGAGAATCTGGCCTTCCGGGGAGAACTTGAAGACTCTTTGAAGCTTCGTATCGGCGACGAAGACGGTATCGCCCGGGCCGATGGCCAGGCCTACCGGCCCAGCCAGGGTGGTCGTGGCCGTCTTCCCCAGATACCAGGCCTTCTTGGCCTTCTTGTCAAAGACTGCCACCGTGGCATAGCCGTAATCCGCGACGTAGATCCGGCCCTTGGAGTCCACGGCCACGCCATAGGGCAGCTTGAGCCGGACCTGGGCCGAGTTGCTTCCCAGGACGAGCTTGCGGAGGGCCACGCTAAAGCCGGAGCTCACATCGTCGCTCGAACGCAGCGTCTCCAGGTACTTGAACCGCGCCTTCTCCGGCGGCGGCGGCCAGACGATCTCGACCGGCTTCTTCTTGGCGGCCAGCCCCGAGCCTGCGCCGGCCAGAACCAGCGTGGCGGCCAAGGCGACTATGATTGCTGGGCGGAACCACCCGTGCTTCACCGTGGGACAATCCTCCTGTCCGTTCCAGTATTAGAAGTTGTGGCACATTTTACACACGCTCGGCTGAACCAGCAAGCGCTTGTTTCCACTCCCGTGCGGGTTGTGACACTTCACGCACTCCAGTTGGCTCTGCTTCACGCCGCCCCGGGCCAGGAAGTGGTGGGGGGCGTAGCCCGGATGGCAGGAGAGGCAGAGCTGGTTGCCGGGGTACCGGAGCAGCCTCGGATAGTCTGAGGCGTGAGGCAGATGACAGCCCATGCAGGGACTCTGTTCCTCCCCCCGCTTGAACCGGTGGATGCGCGCGTGGCCACTGGCCTCGAACTTCTCCTTGAACTTCCCGTGGCACAGATAGCAGAAAACCCGCCCCTCGGCGAGCAACAGTCCCTTGGCCACCTTCGGCGCTCCCCCGGGGGCCGGCTCTTCCTCCAGCTCCTCGTCGGTCTCGGGCGGTGTCGTCCCGAAGATCATCACGTGGGCGCTGTGGCAGGCCTTGCAGTTCTTCTCCGCCACCGGCTTGTGGACCACCCTCTTCTGGAAATCGCGCTTCTCCCCGCCGCTCCAGCTCTTGAGCAAGCTCCCCTCCTTGCGGTGAGGGTCGTGGCAGGCCACGCACGGCTGCTTCGCGATCGCCTCGGCCGTACTCCCGGAAGCCTGGTGTCTCACCTCGCGGTGACAACTCCGGCACAGCGCATCTCCGGCCTGCCGCAGCAGGTGCTGGTCGCCCCCCTCCGCGTAGCGGTGAGCGCTGTGACAGGAGGTGCAGTTGACCTTCACTGCCGCATGCTTGCTGTCCTTCCAGGCTTTTTGGTCGAGAACCGTCTTGGGCTGGAAGGTCGGCCGCTTTCCCGACTTCCCGGCTGTCTGGGCCCAGTGGCACCGGCCGCAGCGGTCGGGGGAATTGGCCGGCGTGACGGCCGAGGGATGCAGCAGACTGGGAAGGTGGCACTCCTGGCAGCGGAAGCCCCCCTTGACCTGCGCTCCGGCAGCCTGGTGAGTCGACCCGACCCAGGAGGAGAGGATCCGGGCGTGGCAAGGGGAGCAGGTTCCGGTGGCGGCCTGGGCCGGCTGCGGGACGGACAGCGCCAGCCAGAGCAAGCCCACCAGGACCCCCAGCCCCTGGAAGGCTGCACCTCTCGCTTCCGGACGGAAGATTGAGCCATGCACGGCTTCCGCCCCTCCTCTTCGTCCACCGGCCGGACGTAACAAAAAACCTGTTCCCCTCCGCCAGAGGAACAGGTTTTGCGCAGCGGCGTGGCGGAAGTGGGCTATCGTGCTTCTTAACCCTGGTCTTCGGCAGCACGGCTGTCATAGCTCCTTTCGGAACCGTAGACCCAGTGCTTTGCGCCGCCTTCCTTTCGGAAGGGTTGCCCTTTCCGGCCGCGGGTGCTAGTATACTTGTGTTGCACACTAATTGTAGTGCAATTATCCTATGGTGTCAACATATGTTGCGCTTGCCTGCGCTTGTCAAAGCACGATGGGAGGGGCGGGATGAACGTGAACGGAGCGAAGCTCGTGAAATGTCTCGACCGGGCCCTTCACTGGGCAGTGGCCGTGGGCCTGGTGGCGGTCGCCACAGCGGTGTTCGCCCAGGCGGTATGGACCGGCCTGGCGGGGCTCCGCCACGACTTCATGGGGACGATCCTGCGCGTGGTCAACGACCTCCTGTTCGTAATCATCGTGCTGGAGGTCCTGAGCACTGTCACCTCCCACTTCGAGCACCGCGACTTCGCCTTGAAGCCCTTCCTGATCGTCGGCACGATCTCCGTGGTGCGGCACCTGCTGATGGTCGGCGCCCGGATGTCCATGCTGGGTGAAGGCTCGGCCAGCCAGTTCCAGCATTACGTCGTGGAGCTGGGTCTTAACGGTATTCTGACGCTGGTCCTGGTCGTGGCGTACTGGGTCACCAGCCTGATCGAGAAGAACACCCCGCCGCGCTAGACCCCGCTGGCCCACTTGAAGTACCGGGACAAGTGGGCCGAGCTGGGCTGGTGCCTGTGGGAGGGGTTGTCGGTCCGGGACAGCGCCCAACTGCTCGGGGTGCACCCCTCGACCGCCTTCCGCTGGCGGCACCGGTTCCTCTCCGCCCTGCGGGCCAGCGAGAAGCCGCGGTTGACGGGGGTGGCCGAAGTGACGGTGGTCAACCTGATCGCCTACCGGCGGAGGCTGATGGAGTGGGGAAGAAGGTTCCGGGGGGTGGCGGCCCGGTATTACCACAACTACCTGGCCTGGTTCTCGTTTGTGGAGCAGGCGTGCGAGCTGAGGCCGGAGGCGGGATTGTGGAAGCTGCTATCGAGGATCTTCGCCAAGCTCTCGGTGGAGCAGCGGGTGGGGTGGAGCGAGACCGGTGGGGAGAGCTGCCGGCTACTGCCGTGGCCCCGGGTTGGCGGCGGGCTGTGCGCGGTCGGGCGAAGGAGCGGCGATAACCTTACATTGCTGCTCAGGAGGACCAACAGAAGTCGCGCACAGTCCGCGTGGGTGGCGATAAGCGCGCTTCGGCCTCCGCCGGGCGGCGGCAGGCGGTTCAGGGTTCGTGACGGCCGCCGCCCGAGGGGGTGTCCGGAGCAGGGGTCGGGGACGGGGTGGAGTGCTTGAACCGGCCGATGAGGTGGAAGAAGGCCACGACCAGGTCGATGACGGTAGAAGCCAAAGCCAGGACGGACTCCTTGGTGACGCTCTGCCAGGCGGGGGTGGCGTCGTACAAGGCGGCGATCAGATCCAACACCGCCTGCTTTTTGGCCGGCCCCCAACCGGGCACCTCCACTTCCTGCACCAGGGCGATCACGGCCCGGATGACGGCGAGGAGGACGTCGAGGCGGGCTATCACGTTGACTTGAAGGGTCTGCATACTCGGATCACCTCCGTCCCAATGATATTCACGCCCGGGGGAGGCGGTAACCCGGCCGGGACAGCGGGCCCCGGGCTTGCGGCGGGGGAAGGGGTGGGGCCGACCACGTCGAAGTAAGCGTGGTAATACGGTGGCGGACGGTGCCGGCCGGCGAGAGAGGAAGACAGCAGGAGAATTGGACGAGATCCCGCAGACACTCACGGCGCCCACGGTGGAAACCTACCGGGGCTACCAGTTGGACCCCTTCCAGAAGGAAGCCATCGCTTATCTCCAGAACAACCGGTCCGTCCTGGTGGCGGCCCCGACGGGGGTCGGCAAGACGCTGATCGCCGACTGGCTGGTGGAGCAGCTCGTCAATGCCGGCCGGGAGGTGGTCTACACCGCGCCCATCAAGGCTCTCTCCAACCAGAAGTTCCGCGAGTTCAAGAACCTCCTGGGGGACGACTCAGTGGGGATCATCACCGGTGACGTCGTGCTCAACCCCGAGTCCCCCCTGCGCATCATGACCACCGAGATCTTCCGGAACATGCTGCACGAGGACCCGGAGCGCCTGGAAAACGTCTCCTACGTGATCTTCGACGAGATCCACTACCTCTCCGACGAGGATCGGGGAACCATCTGGGAGGAGTCGCTCATCTTCCTCCCGGAGCGGATGCGCTTCCTGGGACTCTCGGCCACCATCCCGAACGCCGACGAGCTGGCGGAATGGATCGAAACGATCAAGGGGCAGGAGGTCAAGGTGGTCCGTCAACTCGACCGGGTGGTGCCGCTGGAGCACCACTTGTTCGCGGCCGGAGTGGGGGTGGGCAGCCTGGAGACCATGGCGAAGGCTGCCGCAAGATGGCAGGAGGCGCACCCGGCCGACAAGGGGCCCACCTCCACCCACCTCGACCTTCTGGCCTACATCCAGCGGCGGCGGCAACTGCCTTGCCTGTACTTCGTCTTCAGCCGGCGCCAGTGCGAGGTCAAGGCCGCCGAGCTCGCTCAACGGACCAGCTTCGTCCCGCCGTCGGTCGGGCGCCAGATCGAGCAGCGGTTCGACGCGGCCATCGCCCGGTTCGACCTGGGCAAGCTGGGGATGGTCCGGGAGTTGCGGCGGTGCCTCGCCCGGGGGATCGGGTTCCACCACGCCGGCCTGTTGCCGGTGCTGAAAGAGCTGGTGGAGATGCTCTTCCAGGAAAAGCTCATTCACGTGCTCTACTGCACCGAGACCTTCTCGGTCGGGCTGAACATGCCGGTGAAGACCGTCTGTTTCGACTCGGGGATGAAGTACACCTCGCAGGGGTATCGCACCCTGACGACCATGGAGTACTTCCAGATGGCCGGGCGGGCCGGGCGGCGGGGCATCGACAAGCGCGGCCACGTCTACACGCTGGTGGATCTGGCCCGCTTCCGCCCGGAGGACTTCCCCAAGGTCGACGAGCGGGCGATCGAGCCGCTCCAGAGTCAGTTCGCCGTCTCGTACAACTCGGTTCTCAACCTGCTTCTGAACTACACTGAGGAGGAGATCGACGAGTTGCTCGGGCGGTCCTTCGCCAGCTTCCAGGGGGGCGCCCGGGCGCGGGCGCTCGAGGCGGAGATCGCCAGTCTGAAGGCAGAGAGGGACGCTCTGGGAGAGGAGGGGTGCCACCTCTTCGGGCAAGCGCACTGCCCGTTGAGCCTGGACAAGACGAAGAACGACCTGAAGCGGCTGAAGTCCCGGCTGAAGCGGACCAGGAACCCAGAGACGAGGGCGCGGCTGGCGCGCCGCCTGGCCCGCCTGACGGAGCGGCTGGAGGGCGCCCGGCCGCGGGTCTGCCCCCACCACCAGGTGGGTCGCTGCCGCGCCCTCGCTCGCAAGCTGCGCAAGCTGGCGGAGAGAGAGGCGGCACTCTCTGAAGCGCTGGCGGAGGCGACCGGACGGGAGGGGACAGCCGCCTTCCAGGCGCGCCGGGCCGTTCTGCAGGAACTGGGCTACCTGGATCGGGAGGGAGTCACCAGCCGGGGCCGGATCGCGGCCCGCATCCACGTGCAGGAGCTCTTGGTCACCGAGTTGATCCTCGGCGGTTATCCGGAGCGCCTTACGGAAAGCGAGCTCTGCGCCCTGGCGGTGAGCGTCGACTACGAACCGCGGAATCGAGGCGGATTCCGGTTCTCCCACCGCCCCAAGGCGCCGTACGCCGAAGCCCCGATCAGGGGCATCATCCGCCACCTCGACCGGGTGGAACTCCGCCACCTCGGAGAGAGCACCACCCGGTACGCCGCGCAGCTGGCCCTGGCGGCCTACATCTGGGCGCAGGGAGGAAGCTTTGCGGAGACCCTGCGGGCGGCGGAGACTGACCCGGGGGACGTGGTCCACGCTTTCCGCCGGGGCATCGACTTGTTGCGCCAAATGAAGAGCGCCATCGCCGGCGACGAGATGCTGGTCGAGAAGCTCAACCGGTGCATCCGGCGGCTCGACCGGGATGTGGTGGCGGTGGAACTGTAGCGTGCATCTCCGGGTTGAAGGGCAGGAAGACGGTGAACCGCGTCCCGACGCCCAGTGCGCTTTCCACGGTGATCCTACCCTGGTGGACCTCCTCGATGATGCGCCGGGTGACGGAGAGACCCAACCCCGTCCCTGCCTTGCCCTTGGTGGTGAAGAACGGCTCGAAGAGACGCGTGAGGTGTTCCGGCGCGATCCCGATTCCCGTGTCAGAAACCTCCACTTCCACCCCGCCCTTGCGCGTCTGGCGATGGATGGCGATGGTGAGCACGCCGCCCTGAGGCATCGCCTGGATGGCGTTGCGGGCCAGGTTGAGCAGAGCCTGTTTCAGCAGGCGGTTGTCGCAGCGCAGGAAAGAGGCCGCTCGACCCTGCCGGAAGTCGATCCGGATGTTGCGCAGGGCGGCCTCATACCGGACCAGCTCCAGCACCTCTTCAAGGATGGTCTCCACACACTGCAGGGCGAACTGGGCCGGAGCCGGCTTGGCCAGGCCGAGCAGGTTCTCCACCAGGGCGTTGAGCTCTTCGATCTCCTTGTTCACCAATTGCAGGCAGTCGATCCGCTCGTCACCTTCGCTGTTCTTCGCCAGTTGCAGGGCGGCTTTCATCGCGGCCAGCGGGTTTTTCACCTCGTGCACGATCTGGCTGATCATGGTGCCGACCAGAGAGAGGCGGTCGGCTTGGGCCAGCCGGTCGCTCCACAGCATCTGGCGCTCGATTGCCCGCGCCGCGGTGTAAACCTGGGAGTAAACGCGGCAGGAACTCCGGCGGTCGCTGTAGGCCGCGACGAGCGCCCCGGCGCTGCCCTGGGGCGGCAGCCGGAGCGGGAGCACGATGACCGTCCAGCCCGGCATGCCGGAGCCGGCTGGCGCGGGGAACAGGGCGACGGACGGGTGGCCCTCGCACAGGGCGGTCTCGAGGAGCGAGGCGCTGGGGGAGTCGGCGGCGGCGCGGGTTCCGGGCACCACGCCCAGGGTGTGCTGGCGGTTCAGGATGCCATGGTCGCCCGAGAGCCGGAGGAGCCAGCCTTCGCGGTCGAGCAGCGCGACAAAGTGGGGAACCTCACTGAGAGCGAGGTCCAGCTCGCGCAGGAACCAGTCGGCCTCCTGTAACAGGAGGGCGTTTTCCAGGTAACGGTTCTCCAGATCCGGAGAGGGCAGGGATTCCCGCTTCTCCGCCAGTTCGCCGAAGGGCGCGGTGTGACACCGGATCTCCGGGGCGGGCAGGCCGGCCCTGACCACCTCGTTCCGCAATGCTTGCCAGGCCTTCCAGCGCTGGTCCATTGTGAGCTGGCACGAGGCAGACTGGACTTGGGGTCGGCGGGGCATTCCACCACCTCCTACAGGATTGGATGGTTCGCTCTGCCGGCGAGGGTTCCTGCTCCTCTAGGGAATTATTTCCATGAAAAATCCGGCGGCGCCGCTCCGCGGGCCAGCGCGAGGAAGGCCTGGCAGGCCGCGGGGTCGACCCGGGCGCCGCACCGTACGGTCAGCATGTTGGCTGGGTGGGCGGCGATCTCCGGGTCGTCGGTCGGCACCATAACCAGCCCCACGTTCTCCAGGATGGCGTAGAGCAGCTTGCGATACTCCCAGACGGAAAGGCGCGTCGCCTCCAAGTCCCAGTGCCAGCAGTACTCCGTCGAGAAGACGATCCATTCCTCGAGGACGTCGGCGGAGAAGGCGGTCTCCAGCACGTTGCGCCCGATGCGCATGAAGCGCCACCCGGCGGCCACCTCGAGCGCCCCAAGTTCCAGGACCGGAAGACCCGGGGTGGCCCACCGGCAGTGGGAGTCCGGGGGATGAAAGGTGGCGTACCCGATGACCGTCTCCTCGAAGGTGGCGGCGACCACCGCCCCCAGGGGCTGGGCGGCGATGGCCAGGAGGGCTTGCTTTTGCTGGTCCGGGGGGCGGAACATGCGGAGCGAGGGATCCAGAGTGAGCCGGACCAGGGCGGACGGGGGCAGCGCCCCCCGGATCAGGACCTGACCCCGGGGGGTATCAAGGAGGCGTTCGACCGAGAGGCGTTCACCCAGACTCGACACGTTCCCACACCCCTTCGCCGCTGCCGGGGGCCGGCGTTTGGAAAGGATTCGCCTGGCCTGGGCCGAATATATCAATATATCAATTCAGGATGCTGCTGCGGTGTGAGCCAGTGCACCGTCGATGCACTGAGGAAGAGAAGGCATGAGTCGCAGAGTGACCCTGCTGTATGTCCTGTTCCAGGTGGCGTTGATTTTCTGCCTCGTGATGTTGGGGTGGAGCGGCTTCGGCTTTCTGAACAGGCTGCCGATTCTCGGGGTTTTCCTCGCCATGGTTCTGGGCGCCTTCACCATCCTCCACACCGGAGTGGAACTGCACCTGGATGACTGGACCGAACGGTGGGGCCTCCTGGCCACGCTGCTCCTTTCGTTCTTCTTCTGCTATTTCCTCCCTCTGGCTGACCGGCGGTCCTGGTTCGTGATCGTTTCCGGCGAGGAGGTTCGTTTCACCGGAATGCTGATTTTCTGGGTGGGCACCGGGTTGCGGACGATGGGCTTTCTGACTCGGAAGGAAAGGATGAGCGCCACCGGCCTCTTCCCCCTCCTCGACGAGCAGAGCTTCGAGGAGCGGTCGCTCTACCTCCGGACCCGTCACCCCCAGTACATCGGGCTGCTGCTCCAGATGGTCGGGTTCACACTGGCCTTCCGGAGCTGGCTCGGGCTCGTGGCAGCACTGGTGATGGTGGGTCCCGTGGTGGCCCGGGTGGACGCTGAGGAACGCATCCTGCGGGAGCGGTGGGGCGAGCGGTACGAGAAGTACATGGAGCGTAGCTGGCGCTTCTTCCCAGGGATATACTGAGCATAACGCTGGCGCGCTTCAGGCTTTACCGGTTCAGGAAGGAGCCGGCGATGGCCGCGTGGGCCGTCAGCCGGTTCTTTTCTGCAATGGCGGGCCGGCGGGCGGGGAAGGGAGCGTCCGCTGGGCGGTCCCAAAGCTGCTCCGGCAGGGGGCAGGGCGCTTCGCTCTGCCACCGTTCCCGCCAGGACACCGGCAGGAGCGCGTCAGGCGGCTGCGGGCGGTCGGCCAGGGCGGCCCACTGCAACGCCCAGACCCGGGGGACCACCCGCCAGGCGTCGTAGCCGCCGCCGCCGAGCGCCAGCCACCGGCCGCCGCACAACTCGTGCGCCAGGGTGTGAAGGAGGGCGGTGGCCTCGGCGTAGGCCCGGGTGGTGAAGGCCAGGTCAGACATGACATCCAGGTGGTGGCCGTCACAGCCGTGCTGGGTGACGAGAAACTCGGGGCGGAAGGCGCGCAGGAGCGGCGGAACCACCTGGTGAAAGACCTCGAGGAAGGACTCGTCGTCGGTGAACGGCTCGAGCGGGACGTTCACGGCGTAGCCGTACCCGTCGTTCACCCCCCGCTCGAGGACCTCGCCGCTGCCGGGAAAGAGGAACCGGCCGGTCTCGTGAAAGGAGACGGTCAGGACGTCGGGGTCGTCGTAGAACGCGAACTGCACGCCGTCCCCGTGGTGGGCGTCGAGGTCGACGTAGGCCACCCGGGCTTCGAAGCGGTTCTCCAGGACCGCGATGGCCACCGCGGCGTCATTGTAGACGCAGAAGCCGGAGGCCCGGGAACGGTGGGCGTGGTGGAGGCCGCCGGCCGGGTGGAAGGCGTGGTCCAGTTCCCCCGCCATGATCTGTTCAGCCGCTGCTACCGCCCCTCCCACGATCAGGGACGCTGTCTCGTGGAGTCCCGGGTAAACTGGGTTGTCCTCAGAGCCGAGGCCGAAGAGGTCGGCCCCGTCTACCGGGCGCCCGGCCTTGCTGGACCGGCGAACCAGATCGAGGTACCCCTGGCCATGGACCAGGCGGAGCTCGTCCAGGGTGGCCGGGCGGGGGGCGAGGACCTCGGAAGGGGAGAACAGCCGGAGGTCCTCGAGGAGGTCGATGGTCAGGTGAAGGCGGCGGGGGTTCATCGGGTGCTCAGCCGGCAGGGCACAGGTCAAGAAGGCGGGGGCGTGGACCAGCGCCACCCGGCCGCTCAAGGGGTGGTCACCCCCGCCGAGCCCAGCGGATTGGGCCAGCGCACCTCATACCCCGCCGCCTTGAGGTCCCGGACGATGGGGCGGAGGTCGAGCGCCTGGAGACGCACGACCAGCACGACCCGGCCGGGCCGTTTCGCCGGCGTGGTGAAGATGCTGGCCACGTTGACGTGGTGGCGGCGGGTGATCTCGCCGATCTCCGCCAGGACGCCGGGACGGTCCTCGGCCTCGATCTCGATCCGGGAGCCGGTCTGGAGGCCCCCCGACATCTCCACGAAGGAGCGCAGGACATCGGTCTCGGTGACGATGCCCACCAGGCGGTCCCCGCTGACCACCGGCAGACAGCCGATCTTGTGCTCGTACATGAGGCGGGCGGCGTCCTCCACCGGGTCGAGCGGATGAGCGACGATGACGTCGGGGTGCATCACCAGATCAACCCGGATCTGCTCGAGGTACTCCTCCGCGTCATCGGTCACGAGGGCCGGCACGGCGGCCCTGAGGTCGCGGTCGGAGACGACCCCCACCACCCGCTCCCCGTCAACCACCGGAAGGTGGCGAAACCGCCCGGCCCTCGTCCGGCGCAGGGCTTCGGCGATGGAGTCGGCGGGGGTGACGGTGACGACCTTGGTGGTCATGATGTCTTCGATGAGCAAGGGCGGTCCTCCTTTCAAGCCAACCAGGGGCGCTCCGAGTGGCACACTCGTTCGAAGGCGGCGATCTGCTCTTCGCTGACCCGGCGTCCGAAGCGCGCCGTCAGCATGTTCGCCGGGTGGGAGGAAATCTCCGGGTCGTCGGTGGAGTGAGGCACCAGCCCGACCCGGCCCATCACGTCCTCCAACATGTTGCGGTAGGTCCAGATTTCCATCTCCAGCCCGTCGAGGTCCCAGTGCCACCAGTATTCGCAGGAGATCACGATGTAGTCCTCGAGCGCCTCATTGTCAAAGGCCGTTTCGAGGAGGGCGCGGCCGATTCCTTCGAACCGCCAGGCGGAACTCACCTCGATCGCCCCCATCTCGATGAGGAACGGCAACCGGGCGGCGCCGAAGGTGGTAAGCGGGTCCGGCGGGTGAAGAGTGCAATAGCCTACCAGGAGGTCGTCCTGCTGGGCCAGGAAGACAGCCCCGTCGTCTGCCTCGGCCAGGGCCAGCAGGGCCTCCTTCTGTTTGGCCGGCGGGCGGAAGGCGGTCAGGCCCGGATCGGGGCGGAGGGGCGCCAGGTCGTCCACCGTGGCGGGGCCGTGGACGACCACCGGGCCGTGGCGCGTCGTCAGGACTCGGCGGCGCGGCGGGCCGGCGAACGGTGGCGCTCCCATGGCACCCGACCCTCCTATTCCGCGGCGTCAGGCCGGGCCGGGAAGAGCTCGAAAAACAGGTTGAGCAGAATGCCGAAGACGGCGGCTGTGGCGATAGCCGGGAGCTTCCACGGGCCGAGCGGGATCATCCCGTTCGGGAAGACCGACCCGCCCAAGCCGATGACCAGGATCGTCGAGGCGACCGCCAACGTCCGGGGGCTGAAGAGGTCCACCTTCTCGGCGATCATCAGCGCCACGCCCTGCACGCCGATCACCCCGAAGAGGTAGATCGAGACGCCGCCGACCACCGCGGTCGGGATGGTCGAGACCGCCCCGGCGAGCTTCCCGAGGAAACCCAGGGCGATGGCGATCAGGGCGGCGGTCATGAGGACGGGCACGGAGAAGTTGCGGGTGATGGCCATGAGGGAGTTGTTCTCCCCGTAGTTGGTCCCGGCGGGCCCGCCGATGAACCCGGCGATCATGTCGCCTGCGCCGTCACCGATGAGGTTGTCGCCGAGCCGGTTGGCGATCTCGTAGTTCTTCCGCCCGAGCCTCCGGGCGAGGTTGTTGACGTAGAGGTCGATCTGGTAGAGGTGGGCGGTGGACTCGGGGATGGTGGCGATGGCGATCGGCATGATCGACCAGACGGCCACTGAGCTCCAGACCGGGAAGGTGAAGTGCGGCACCGCGAAGAACGAGGCCTGGACCAGCGGGGCGAAGTCGACCTTGCCGAGGGAGAGGGCGAAGACGTACCCCACGAGCACGCCGAAGAGCACCGGCAACTGGCCCAGGGTGCCCCGGAGATAGACCGAGAAGAGGATGGTCGCCAGCAGAGTCACGAGGGCGATGGTCCAGCCGCCTGCCGCCATGTCGAGGGCGGCCTTGGCGAGCGAGAGGCCGATGATGATCGCCACGGAGCCGGTGATCACCGGGGGCAGGACACGGTTGATGACCCGCCGCCCGGAGACCCGCACGAGCCACCCTGCGGCGATGGACACTAGCCCCGAGGCTACGATCCCGCACTGGGCGGCCCGCACCCCCAACTCGCGGGCGGCCGCCGCGCCCGCCCCGGAAGCGAGGGCCCCGGCCTCCACCGTGGCGACCACTCCGGCCACCGCGGCGATGTACGAGAACGAGGAGCCGTAGTACAGCGGGATCTTGCGCCCGGTGATGAGGAGGAAGCCGAGGGTGGCCAGACCGGAGGCGACGATGGTCACGCTGATGTCGAACTTGGTCAGAATGGCGACGAGGACGGTTGCGGGAAACATCACGATGACCTGTTGGAGAGCGAAGGCGATGAGTTTGCCAAGGGGCGGGGTGTCGTCGGGCAGGTAACCAGTGAGGCGAGGTGCGTCAGCCACAGCTACTCCTCCTTCCCCTTCGGGGCCGCTTCCAACTTACCAGAGGCTGGAGAGACTGTCAAGCAGACCTCGGGATTAAAGGTTCTTACACCAGGCGCCGATATCTGTGATGGAGTGACATCAGGGGGGTGGTGAGGATGTTCTGGTGAACAGCGCGGCCGGTCCAGCCGGACCTTGTCCGCCGAGAGGCGAAAGACGACCACGGATGGTTGGGTAATTGGGGGATGGCGCTCCGGGAGGGGCGCCATCCCCCTTGTCGAATTAAGGCTTGGTCAGGAAGGACCGCGCCACAAGGGGGACGAGTTCGTGCACCTGATCATCCTGGCGGGAGGGCGCAACTCCCGGATTCAGACCAAGAAGGCTCTGCTCTCGGTCGGCGGCCGGCCGATCATCGAACGGATCATCACCCGGCTCCAGCCGGTGGTGGAGGGCTGCCTTATCGTCACCGGCGATCCGGAGGCCTACGCCTTCACCGGCGCGCCGACGACTGCCGACCGTTATCCCGGCAAGGGGCCGCTGGGCGGGCTCGAGGCGGGTCTCGCCGCGTCTCCGGCTGAGCTCAACCTGGTGGTCGCCTGCGACCTGCCGTTCGTTTCGGCTGAGCTGGCGGCGCACCTCGGCCGGGAGGCCGAGGCACACCCGGAGGCCGACGCCCTCGTCCCCTCCTGGGAGAAGGGGCAGGAGCCGCTCTTCGCCGTGTACCGGAAGCGGGCAGCCGGCGCCCTGGCTGGGCGGCTGGAATCCGGCGACCTGCGGCTGGGCCGCCTGAACACGGCCATTTCTGTCTTGGAGATCGAGGTCACGGAGTGGGCCCGCCGGCACGGAGTCGACCTGCAGCGGGCCTTCTGGAACGTGAACACCTGGGAGGAGTGGCGTGAAGCGGAGGCCGCGGCCCAAAGGGAGGCGGCAGAAGCAGTGCGGGAAGGGTCTCCGCCTCTCCTGGCAGTGGTCGGGTGGCAGGAGGCGGGGAAGACGAGTGTCACCTCCGCCCTGGTCCGGGAGTTCAGTCGGACCGGGCTGCGGGTGGCGGTGGTGAAACACGATCCCCACGGCCATGAGACCGACACCCCGGGCAAGGACACCTACGTGCACCGGGAGAGCGGGGCTGAAGTGACCGTGCTCGCCGGGCCGCAGCTCGTCACCACCTGGTGGCGGGTGAAAGAGCCGTTGTCCCTGGCTGTCCTCGTCCGCCAGTCGCCGCCGGTCGATCTGGTTCTGGCCGAAGGGTGGAAAGGGGAGCCGGTCCCCCGGGTGGTCGTGGTGCGCCCGGAAGCCCGCGGTGACGGGCGGGCGCTTCTCGGTCCCGGTGAGGTGCTGGCGGTGGTGGGCGAGGGGGAAGAAGCCCGGAGGGTTTCCGCCGCCCTGGCCACTCCGGTGCCGGTCTTCGCCCCCGGTGAGACGGCGGCGCTGGCGACCCATCTCCGCCAGCGCCTCGGCCTGGGAGAGGGGTCCTGATCATGCAGAGTGTCGAAGAAGCGCGCCGGCTCCTGCTCCACCATCTCCGCCAGCCGGCGGAGGAGCTGGTCCCCCTGGCATCGGCCGGCGGGCGGGTCCTCTCGCGCCCCGTGCGCCGGCACATACCTGAGCCGCCGTTCACCCGGTCACGGGTGGACGGCTACGCTGTCGCCTCCGCCGATCTGGAGGAGAGGGGCGCTCCCCCCTCCCGGCTGGCGGTCACCGGGGTGGTGCTCGCCGGAGAGGAGCCGCCGGCTCCCTTCCCGCCGGGCTCGGCCCTGCGGGTGATGGCCGGGGCGGCGCTTCCGGAAGGGACCGGAGCGGTCGTGCCCTTCGAGGAGGTGCCCGAAGGGGAAGATGCCCAGCCGGGGGATCTTGTCACCTTACAGCGCAGGCCCGTCCCGGGGGAGAACATCATTCCCGCCGGGAGAGAGGGGTCCCGCGGCTCGCTGGTGCTGCCCGCCGGGGAGGCCTGCGGCCCGGTGGAGCTGGGGCTGTTGGCGGCCGCCGGGGAAGCCGCCGTCTGGGCGTACCGGCGCCCCCGGGTGGGGCTGATCGCCACGGGAAGCGAGCTCGTGCCCCTGGGCGAGCCGTTGTCTCCGGGCAAGATCTACGCCAGCAACCTGTACCTGCTCTCCGGCCTGGTGGCGGCCTGGGGGGGCGTGCCGCACCCCGCGGCGCCCATCCCCGATCAGCGGGCGGCAGTCCGGGAGGCGCTGGAGGGCGAGGCCCGGGGGGCGGACCTGGTGCTCGTGACGGGCGGCGTGGCCGGCGGCGACCGCGACTTGAGCCGCCGGGTCCTGTCCGAGCTGGGGTGGCCGGTCCTGCTGGACGGGGTCGACTTTCACCCGGGCGGGCGGTGCGCCGTGGCCCGGGTACCCGGGAGCGGGGCGGTGGTCTGTTTTCTCTCCGGCGGGCCGGGCGCCTGCCTGACGGCGGCAGTGTTGCTCGTGGCCCCGGCGGTGGCGTCGTTAGCCGGGAGAGGCTGGTCGACGTTGGCGGCCTTACTGGCGGAGGACCCGGAAGGGGCGCCGGCCGGGGTGCCGTCGGGGCGAGGGAGGAGGCGGGCCGTACCGGTCGAGCTCAGCCTGTCTGCCGGGCGACTGTGGGCCCATCCCCAGCCCCACTCCTCCGGAGCGCCGGTCATCGCCCGGGGGACCGACGGGGTGATTCTCCTCCCCCCAGGGGGAGGGGGTGGGGGGAGAGGTGCTGGCGATTCCGGAGGGCCGGTGGCCGGGGAGACGGTGGAGGTGTGGCCGCTCGCCCCGCTCCTGCCAGATGGCGGGGTACCAGGAAAGAAGTGCGCCCCCGCAAAAGAAGGAGAGGTCTTGAGTTAGGCGAAAAGTATTCCGGTATGAAAGGAGACCAAACTTGTGCTATAGTTGGGACAAGGCAAGACGAAAGAGCTCAAGAGGAAAGAGCTTAGGAGGTATGCCGTAATGTTTAACATCGGTATCCCGGAGTTGATCATCATCCTGGTCCTCGCCCTCATCATCTTCGGCCCGGGTAAGCTGCCCGATGTCGGCAAGGCGATCGGCAAGAGCATCAACGAGTTCCGGAAGGCCTCGCGGGAGATCACCGAAGAAGTGACGGGGAAGGACGACAAAGAGGAGAAGAAGGCTTAATCCCTGATGGACCAAGAGACCCTCCTCGAACGGGTGCCGCCCGCCCCGGCGGAGAGCGGTACGGCGGCCGGGTCAGGAGGCGGGGATACCGGCTCCGAGCCGGTCGAAGAGACGATGACCATCGTCGAACACCTGGAAGAGCTGCGACGAAGGCTCATCGTCTCGCTTTTCGCCCTGGCGGCAGGGGCGGTCGTCGGCTGGTTCCAGTCCGGCCGCGTGATTCATCATCTGGCCCAACAAGCTGGCTACCTCGTATTCTTTCATCCGACCGAGGCCTTCTTCGCCCACCTGGAAGTGGCGGCGGCGGTCGGCCTGATCATCGCCTCCCCCATAGTTCTGGGCCAGTTGTGGCTGTTCATTGTGCCGGGCCTCCTGCCCAAGGAGGTCCGGTTCTTCAAGCGGTGGGTCCCATGGGTGATCGGCCTGTTCGTGGGGGGTATGGTCTTCGGGTATCTGGCGGTCTACCCGGTGGCGCTGAAGTTCTTCTTCCGGATGGGCCGCGACCTGACCCCGGCCCTGGCAGTCCAGCGGTATCTTGGGTTCCTCTGGACCTGGATCTTCCCCTTCGGACTGATGTTCGAGCTCCCCCTCGTCCTGGTGGTCCTGGCGAAGCTGGGGGTCGTCACTGCCGCCCGCTTGCGGCAGGGGCGCAAGTACTTTCTGTTCGGAGCCTACGTGATCGCGGTCTTCATCGCCCCTTCCGAGCTCGTCCTGCAACTTTTGATCGCCATCCCGCTGCTGGTTCTGTACCAGTTGAGCATCCCGATCGTGGCCCGGGTCAAGCCGGTCCAGTTGTACGAGGATTTCGCCGAGGAGGGTGGGACGGAGAACGATGGCTGAACTCACCTCTGACACCATTAAGGACGGCGCCCTCAAGGTCCTCAACCGGCTGGAGGAAGTCCGGCGCCGGATCATCGTCACGCTTCTGGGCGTGGCGGCGAGCTCGGCCGCGGGATGGTACCTCTCGCCCCGTATCCTGGCCCGGCTGACCAAACTGGTGCCCAAGGTCATCTACACCACCCCGGCAGAGGCCTTCCTCACTCAGATCGAACTGGCGATCGTAATCGGAATCTTCCTCGCCCTGCCGCTCATCCTGTGGGAGCTGTGGGCCTTCGTCGCCACCTTCCTCCCGGCGGCCCAGCGGCGGAAGACCTTCTGGGTGGTGCCAGCGGCCTTTCTCCTCTTTGTAGGCGGGGCCAGCTTCTGCTTCTTCTTCGTTCTCCCGGCGGCGCTGCGGTTCTTCATGTCTTTCGCCTCGGCTGACCTGCGACCGATGATCCAGTTCCGGAGCCTGGTCAAGTTCGCGGAGATGCTGATCATCCCGTTCGGCCTGGTGTTCGAGATGCCGGTCGTGGCGTACTTCCTGGCCCGGGTGGGCATCCTCCGCCCCGAGCCGCTGGTCAAGAACCGCAAGTTGGCCCTGTTCGTCGGCGCCATCCTCGCGGCTTTGATCACGCCGACGCCCGACCCGTTCAACATGAGCCTGATGCTGGCGCCCATGTACCTGATGTATGAACTCAGCATCTGGATCGCCCGGCTCGTCTGGCGGGCCAGGCGGGCGCGGGCTGAGAGGGAAACGGCCCCGGGCGGCGAATAGATGACGACATAGATAACTAATGGATGTCCGAGCCGTCACGCCTAAAGGGTCACCATGGGTGGCGGCCGAGGCCGGCTCCGCCGGCCGAGGGTGCACCGGGAAACGGGTGCGCCTCCCGCGTTCGGAAAGGCGTCCAGTCAGCCTCAGGCCCCGTGGGGGCAGGGGAGTGGTTGGGACGGCACCCGGACACGGGCGCCGTTATTTGATTGCGGGTTCCGGGAGGGGAGAAGCCTGGTGAAAGACCCGTTTGGGCGAGAGATCAGCTACCTGCGGGTGGCCGTGACCGACCGGTGCAACCTGCGCTGCACCTACTGCATGCCGCCGGAGGGGGTCGCCCCCCGCGGGCACGAGGAAATTCTGAGCTACGAGGAGATCATCCGGCTGGTGGGGGCCGGCGTGCCGCTGGGGATCCGCCGGGTCCGCCTGACCGGCGGCGAGCCCCTGGTGCGGCGGGATATCGTTGAGCTGGTCCGAGGGCTGTCCAGCCTGCCGGGCCTGGAAGAGGTGGCGATGACCACCAACGGGACGCTCCTGGCGCCACTCGCCGCCGAGCTGGCCGGGGCCGGACTGCGGCGGGTCAACATCAGCCTGGACTCTCTACGGCCCCACCGGTTCCGCCAGCTCACCCGGGGCGGCGACCTCCGGAAGGTGTTGGCGGGAATCGAGGCGGCGCTGGCGGCGGGGTTGAGGCCGGTTAAGCTGAACACCGTGGTCATGGCCGGGATCAACGAGGACGAGGTGGCCGACCTGGCCCGCCTGACTCTCACCCGGGACGTACATGTGCGATTCATCGAGCTGATGGCGCTCGGGGCCAGCGCCGGCCGGGGCGGCGGGTTTGTGGCGACGGAACGGCTGTGGGCGCGCCTCCAGCCGCTGGTAGAGGAGGCCGGCGGACGGGAGGAGTTGGTCGTCCCCGGAAACGGCCCGGCCCGGTCCTGGCGGCTTAAAGGCGCCCAGGGGACCGTGGGCTTCATCAGTCCCGTCTCCGAACGGTTCTGCGATCAGTGCAACCGTCTCCGCCTGACAGCCGACGGGCACCTCCGCCCCTGCCTCCTCTCGACCCGTGAGATCGACGTCAAAGGCCCTCTCCGGGCAGGGGCGTCCGGAGCGGAGCTGGCCAGTCTCTTCTGCCAGGCGGTGGCCCTCAAACCGGCCGAACAGGAGGTTCCGCAACTCCCGCTAGGACAGTGCGGGGCGGTTCTCCCTCCGGCGGAGGCGCACGGCGACTCCTGCTCCGGCCGGTACATGTCGCAGATCGGAGGGTGAGAGATGGCTGAGTTCACCCACTTCAACGAACGGGGAATGGCCCACATGGTCGACGTCGGCGGGAAGGAGGCCACCGCCCGGGAAGCCGTGGCCCACGCGGCGGTCCGTCTCTCCCCTGGGACGTTCCGCCAGGTGGTCAACCGCCAGTTGGCTAAAGGCGACGTCCTGGGCGTGGCGCAGGTTGCCGGGGTGATGGCGGCCAAGAAGACCTCAGAACTGATTCCCCTCTGCCATCCGCTGCCCCTGACCAAGGTCGACCTCTCCTTCACCCCCGACGAGTCCACCGCGACGATTCACATCGCGGCCGCCGTGCGCACAGTGGCCCGCACCGGGGTGGAGATGGAGGCGCTGACCGCGGCCAGCGTGGCGGCGCTGACGGTCTACGACATGTGCAAGGCGGTGGAGAAGGGGATCGAAATCACGGATATCTACCTGGTGGAAAAGCGCGGCGGCAAGAGCGGAGAATACCGGAGAGGGGAGCGGTGAGATGGAAGGCCGGATTGTGGCGGTAAACACCAGCGCCACCAAGTCGGTGCGGAAACAGAACGTGTCGGAAGTGGTCCTGAAGGAGGAGTGGGGGATCGAGGGCGACGCCCACGCCGCGCCCTGGCACCGGCAGGTCAGCCTCCTCGCCCTGGAGTCCATCCGCAAGATGCAGGCGAAGGGGCTCAAGGTCAAGCCGGGCGACTTCGCCGAGAACCTGACCACGGAGGGCCTCGACCTGACGGCGTTGCCCATCGGGACGCGCCTCGCCGTGGGGGAGGAGGTTCTCTTGGAGGTGACGCAGATCGGCAAGGTCTGCCACACCCGGTGCGCCATCTACTACCAGGCGGGGGACTGCGTGATGCCGCGGGAGGGGATCTTCGCCCGCGTCCTGCGGGGCGGCCGGGTCGCTCCCGGAGATCCCGTTTCCGTCGTTGAGACGGCGGCTCCGGAGGCTTCCGCGACCCCGGCACCCTGGCGCGTCGCCATCCTGACCGCCAGCGACAAAGGTTTCCGGGGGGAGCGGGTGGACGAGAGCGGGCCCACCATCCAGCGGCTGGTAGGCGGGATCGGCGGACAGGTGGTCGTCTACCACGTCCTGCCTGATGAGCGGGAGGTCCTGGCCCGGACCATGGCGGACCTCTGCGACCGGGGAGAGTGCGACCTCCTCCTCACCACCGGGGGGACGGGGCTGGGGGCACGCGACGTCACTCCCGAAGCGACGCTGGATGTCCTGGAGCGGGCGGTGCCGGGAATACCCGAAGCAGTCCGGGCCGCCTCCCTGCGCCATACGCCGCGGGCGATGCTCTCCCGGGCGCTGGCGGGGATCCGGAAACGGACCCTCATCGTCAACCTGCCCGGCAGCCCGAAGGCGGTGGAGGAGTGCCTGGAGGTGATTCTGCCGGCGCTGCCCCATGCCCTCGGCATTCTGACGGGGCGGGAAGGCGAGTGCGCCCGGCCGGCGGGTGAGGCGGCAGTCTGAGGCAAAAGCAGGAATGGCTGTCAGGCCCTCGAATACTCCCTAACGTCACTATTCTGGAGGGAGTGTTGAATTGCCGATGGGCCAGAATCTCTTGCTGTTGGCACCGAGCGCAGCAGTCCTCGCGCTGCTCTTCACTCGTTACCTGGCAGCGCGGGTGGCCAGGTTCTCCGAAGGTCCACCGAACGTGGTGGAGATCGCTGAGGCCGTCCGGCAGGGCGCGTCGGCCTATCTCCGGCGACAGTACACCACCGTGGCGGGCATCTTCGCCGTCATGCTCGTCGTCCTCCTTCTGCTATCCCGTTTCGGCTACGTGAGCGTCTGGACGCCGCTGGCCTTTCTCTCCGGCGGATTTTTCTCCGCCCTCGCCGGCTTCATCGGGATGAAGCAGGCGACCAACTCGGCGGCGCGCACGGCCATGGCGGCCAAGGAGAGCCTCAACGGGGGCCTGCAGGTAGCCTTCTCCGCCGGCGCCGTGATGGGCTTGACCGTCGTCGGCCTGGGTTTGGTCCACATCTCCTTCTGGTATTACTTCCTCAGCTGGTTTTACCAGGGTGACACAGCCGTGGTGATGACCACTCTCCTGACGTCCTCGATGGGCGCGTCGTTCCTGGCGCTCTTCGCCCGCGTCGGCGGCGGGATCTTCACCAAGGCGGCCGACGTCGGGGCCGACCTCGTAGGCAAGGTGGAGGCCGGCATCCCGGAGGACGATCCCCGCAATCCCGCGGTCATCGCCGATAACGTGGGTGACAACGTGGGCGACGTGGCTGGCATGGGCGCCGACCTCTACGAGTCCTACGTGGGCGCGATCATCGCCGCGGCCTCCCTCGGCCTCTCGGCCGGGCTGGGGCTCAAGGGCACGGTCCTGCCGATCGTCCTGGCCGGTGTAGGCGTGCTCTGCTCCATTGCCGGCACGTTCGCCGTGCGCGTGGGCGAGACGGCGAGCCAGGGCGCTCTCCTGGCGGCTCTCCGCCGCGGCGTCTACCTGGCCGCCGGACTGATCGTCGTCCTGACGTATTTCCTGATCCAAGTGTTGGTCCCGGGCCACCTGGGACTGTACTGGGCCATCCTGGCCGGCCTGGTGGCAGGCATCATCATCAGCCTGGTCAGCGAGTACTACACCTCTTCCGAGTATAAGCCGACCAAGGACATCGCCGACTCGGCGCAGACCGGCCCGGCGACCGTGGTCATCTCCGGCCTGTCGGTGGGCATGCTCTCCACCGCCGTCCCGACGCTGGTCGTCGGCATAGCCATCCTGGCCAGCTACTACCTGTCTCAGCTGGGCGGGCCGGCCAACTTCGACCTGGGCCTTTACGGAATCGCCCTGGCGGCGGTCGGGATGCTCTCCACGCTCGGCATCACTCTGGCCACCGACGCCTACGGGCCGGTGGCGGACAACGCCGGCGGAATCGCCGAGATGGGCGGGCTGGGCAAGGAAGTCCGGGAGCGTACCGACGCCCTCGACGCCCTGGGGAACACCACGGCGGCGACCGGTAAGGGCTTCGCCATCGCCTCGGCCGGCCTGACCGCCCTGGCGCTCCTGGCTGCCTTCCGCGACCAGGTGGCGAAGGCCATGGCCGACCAGGTCATCGCCAGGGACGGGGCGCTGGCGACGCTGGGCAAGGCGGCCGCTTTCCAGAAGGTCTATCCGGGTGTGGTCGCCAGCCTGGACGCCAAGGTCACCCTGCTCAACCCGCAGACCCTGGTCGGGCTGCTTCTCGGGGCAGTCCTGCCCTTCCTCTTCGGCGCTCTGACGATGGGCGCGGTGGGCCGAGCGGCGCAGAAGATCGTGGAGGAGGTCCGCCGCCAGTTCCGGGAGATTCCGGGACTCATGGAGGGCAAGGCGAAGCCGGATTACCGGCGCTCGGTGGACATCTGCACCCGCGCCGCCCTGCGGGAGATGGTCGTCCCGGCGCTCCTGGCGGTCGTCATGCCGATCGGCGTCGGGCTGCTCCTGGGGGTTAACGCCGTGCTCGGACTCCTGGCGGGGGCTACCATCTCCGGGTTCATCATGGCGCTCATGATGGCCAACTCGGGCGGGGCCTGGGACAACGCCAAGAAGTACATCGAGGGCGGGGTCCACGGGGGCAAGGGTTCGGCGGCCCACAAGGCGGCAGTCGCCGGCGACACGGTGGGCGACCCCTTCAAGGACACCTCCGGGCCGTCCCTGAACATCTTGATCAAGCTCCTGTCCATGGTGGCGTTGGCCTTCTCCTCGTTCATCCTGGCCAACACGCTCTTCCGCTGAGGAGAGGATTGCCCATGGGGGAGGCCGGCGCCGGCCGGACGCCGCACTGCCACGGGGGGCTTCACCCGAATTTCCTGGGATGAAGCCTTGGAGTTGTGGGCGGCGGCTCCCAGGGGCTCCTGAAGGCGCTTGATCGGCGGTTCTTCGCCCACTTCGGCGGGGCGACCGTGCCCCGGGGGAGCCTGTGCTTCTTCGCCGGTCTCGCGGCGCAGGCGTACGACTTCGGCGTCGCCTGCCACCACGAACCGCCCGACCTGCTCAAGAGCCGGCTGGTCCTCGTCTGGGGCCGGAACCCGGTCGACACCAACTTGCAGACGGCGTGGCTGCTCCGGGAAGTCCGGCGCCGCGGCGCGCCGGTGGTGCTGATCGATCCGCAGCGCACCCGGTCCGCGGCGCTGGCCGACTGGGTCCTCCAGCCGCGGCCGGGCACCGACGCCGCCCTGGCCCAGGCCGTCGCCCGGGAGCTGATCGTCTCCGGCTGTTACGCCACGGAGTTCGTCTCCGGACATACGGTCGGGTTTCCGGCCTACCGGGAACGGGTCATGGAGTGGACCCCCGAGCGTGCCGCCACCGTCACCGGCTTGTCGCCGGAGGACATCCGGCGGCTCGCCGGGCTATTGAGCGACCGCCACCCGGCTGCCTTCATCCTGGGGTGGGGCCTGCAACGCTACCGGAACGGCGGCGCCACCGTCCGGGCGATTGACGCGCTGGGAGCCATCGCCGGGAGCGTGGGCGTTCCGGGCGGGGGGGTGAGCTACGCTCACCGCCACTGGAGAGAGCTGGCGTCCCTGGAGGGGCGGGAGTTGCCGCAGGAGGTCCGCTCTGTCCGGCGCGCCTGCCTCGGGGAGGACCTTGAAGCGCTGCAGAGGAGCGACCGTCCGGTGGCGGTGGCGGTGATCGCCCGGGCCAACCCGGCCTGCCAGGCGCCGGAGTCACGACGGGTGAGGGCGGCCCCGGAGCGGGTGCCGTTCAAGGTGTCGATCGAGCACTTCCTCACCGATACGGCCGAACTGGCCGATCTGGTCTTGCCGGCGACCACCTTCCTGGAGGAGGAGGACGTCTACGTCTCCTCCTGGACCTACTGGCGCCGGAACGGCGGCAGCGTCAACCTCCTGACCCCGGCGGCGGTGGCGGACATGGGGGAGCAGGCCGCGCTCTACGAGGCACGCTGCGCGCTGCGGAAGGGAAGGTGAATCCGAGATGGCCAACCCGAACGACCTGATCTTCGCCCTCGACACCGGGACGCGCACCGTCACCGGGCTGGTCATGGACGACCACGGCCCTCAGCCGGTGGTCCTGGCTTCAGTCACGCTGGAACACCGCAGCCGCTCCATGCTCGACGGGCAGATCCACGATATCGAGGCGGTGGCCTCCGTCGTACGGCAGGTCAAAGAGGAGCTGGAGCAGCGTCTTGGCCTGACGCTGACGGAGGCGGCGGTGGCGGCGGCCGGGCGGGCGCTCTTGACGCGCCGGGCGAGGATCACTGCCGAAACGGCCCAACTCGGGGAGATTGAGGCAGAGGATGTCCGACGGTGGGAGTTGGAGGCGGTCCAGCTCGCCCAGGCCCAACTCCGGGAGGAGTCTGCCGCGTCAGGGGCTACCCGGCGGGAGGCGGCTGCTCCCTCGGCCGCGGCCGAGGAGGTCTATCATTGCGTGGGTTACGCAGTGGTCGCCTACGAGCTGGACGGGAGCCGCATCAAGAACCTGGTGGGGCACCGGGGGCGGCAGATCGCGGTGGAGGTGCTCGCCACCTTTCTACCCGAGGTGGTCGTGGACTCGCTTTACACGGTGCTGCGCCGGGCGGGCCTGACGGTCTCCAGCATGACCCTGGAGCCGATCGCCGCGAGCCACGTCGCGATCCCGGTCGACCTTCGCCAGCTCAACCTCTCCTTGGTTGACATCGGGGCCGGAACGTCGGACATCGCCGTCGCCCGCCACGGCTCGATCATCGCCTTCGGCATGGTGCCGTTCGCCGGGGACGAGGTCTCAGAGCGCCTCTGCGAGAACTACCTGCTCGACTTTGCCACTGCGGAACAAGTGAAGCGGGAACTGGCGGCTGGCGGTGAGGTGACGTTCACCGACGTCCTGGGGAACCGGCACACCTGCCCCAAGAGCCAGCTGCTCGCCGAAATCGAGCCGGTGGTGGAGGAGTTGGCGGAGCGGATCGCCGAGCGGATCGTGGCCCTGAACGAGAAGCCCCCGTCGGCAGTGCTCTGCGTCGGCGGAGGAAGTCTGACACCCCTGCTCCCCGCCAAGCTGGCTCAGCGTCTCACTCTGGCGCCATCCCGCGTGGTCGTCCGGGGACGGGAAGAGCTCCCCGTGGAGCTGGCGGGAGACCTCGAAGGGCTTTCCGGTCCCGAGGCCGTGACTCCCATCGGGATCGCCCTCTCCGCCCGCAGCCAGAAAGGGCTGGCCTTCCGCTCCTGGGAGGTGACGGTCAACGACCGGCGCGTCCGCCTGTTCAACCTGGTGGCGCCCCGCGTGGCCGATGCCCTGCTGGCGGCGGGGGTGCCGGCAGGTTCCCTGCGCGGCCGGTTGGGCTTGGCGTTGACGGTCAAGGTGAACGGGGAATTCCGAGTGGTGCCGGGCACACCGGGGCAGCCGGGGAGACTCCTCTTGGGAGGAAAGGAGGCCGGTCTGGACACGCCGATCGACGACGGAGACCGGATTACGGTGATCCCGGCCGTGGATGGCCGGGACGCGGCCGCGACCCTGGCCGACCTGGTCCCCCGGGTTCCGGACATACCGGTGAGCCTGAACAAGCGGCGGATCGTCCTCCGGCCCCATCTGACGATCGACGGCCGGGCGGCCCGCTACACCGACCCGGTGCCTGACGGGGCGGAGGTGGAGTTCGCCCCGCGCAACCGCCTCCGGGACCTTCTGGAGTTGATGGACGTCGACCTGGACGGCGGAGAGGGCGCATCCTTCACCTACTACTACAACGGGAGCCGGCGGACCTATCCCTCCAGGCGGCAGGCGGTGCTGGTCAACGGGCAGGAGGCCCCGCTCGACCGGGAGCTGCGGCCGGGCGATTCGGTGGAGGTCCTGCGCCGCGAGGACACCCGGCCTACGGTGGCCGAGCTTCTGGAAGCAGAGGGTGAACAGGCTTGGCGCCCCGGGCGAGATCTTCACGTCTCGGTCAACGGCACGCCGGTGACGATCCCCGGCCGGCGGGGCGGGGTGCTGGTCAACGGGCGGGAGGCCAAGCCTGACGACCCGGTGCCCGAAGGGGCCGATCTCCGGGTGGAGCAGGGGGGCGATGCCCAGGCTTATTTCGCCGAGGTGTTCAACTACTACCCTGTGGACCTCTCCGCCGCCTCCGCGGGCCAGCGTCTGGTGCTCCGGCTGAACGGCGCCGAGGCCGAGTACACCTCGCCGCTCTCCGAGGGGGACACGATCGAGGTGCGGTGGGAGCCCGCACCGCCCGCCTTGCAATCCCGGGTGAGGTGAGGTATAATTAACACCGCACTCGAAAGCGTGCGCCTATAGCTCAGCGGATAGAGCACCGGCCTCCGGAGCCGGGTGCGCAGGTTCGATTCCTGCTAGGCGCACCAGAAAGTTTGCGAGGCTGCCCCGCTTGTGGGCAGCCTCGGCTTACGTTCCGAGCAGGTCGAGCCGCTTCCGCACGGTGAAGGTCTCCCGGACCACCGTCCAGGCGGCCGGCCAGTCTTCGAGCAGGTGCCAGAAGCTGATCCCCAGGAGGCCGAATTCCCGGTTGAGGGCGAAGAGCGCCAGGAGCGACCGGGCATCCTCGAACCAGAGCTCGTGGGCGACCCCGGCCTCGTCAGTGTAGCGGATGACTGGCGCCTCTGCCACCGGGTCGTACTCGATGGCCGCCCCGCGGGCCACCGCGATCCGGAGCGCCTCCTGGTGGGTGCGGTGCACGGCGAGATTCTCCGGGGTGTCCGGCAGCTCCCAGTCGTAGCCGTAGAGCGGGATCCCCTGTAGAATTTTCTCCCGCGGGATCTGGGAGACGGCGTAGGTCAGCGCCCGCCGCACCTGGTTGGCCGGGGCGATAGCCATCGGCGGCCCGCCGATCCATCCCCACTCATAGGTCATGATGACCAGCCAGTCGACGATCGCCCCCAGAGTGGCGTAGTCGAAGGCCCCTACCCAGGGCAGGGTCGGGAAGTCGGCCGGCTTGGGGGCGGCGGCGATGGTGGAGAGGAGGCCTTCGGCGCGGAGGCGATCGGTGAGCAGGCGGATGAAGTCGTTGTAGAGCGGCCGGTCCTCCGGGAACATGTTCTCAAAATCGACGTTCACCCCGACGAGGCCTGAACCGCGCAGGTAGCCCAGGAGGTTCTCGATGGTCCGGTCGCGCACGTCCCGGTTGGCCAGGACCGACCGGGCCAGTTCGGAGGTGAAGGTGCCGGCTTCCGCCGAGAAGTTGGACAGGGTGATCAGAGGAGCGATGCCCCGGGCCCGAGCCTCGGTCACCACCGGTGTGATGTCGCCCGGCGGGATCAGCCCGCCCCTTCCGTCCACCGCCAGGGAGAAGATGCAGATGTAAGTGAGCAGGTCGCCGAAGCGCCCAAACAGCGCTGCTGCCCGGGTCCGGCTGATCGGGAAGATGTACCCGTTGACGCTGACCTCCGGCTTGGGTGGCTCCGCCGTCGGGATGACCAGCACCTGTCCCGGGTAGATGAGGTTGGGATTGACGATGCGATTGGCCGCCACCAGGGCGCTCACCGTCGTGCCGAACCTCCGGGCGATGGCGTACAGGGTGTCGCCCGGCCGGACAGTGTAGGTCCGCGGGACGGGCCGGGACGGAATGATGATCGCCTGGCCCACCACGAGCTGGTTCGGGTCGGGCAGAGCGTTGGCCGCGATGAGCGTGTCCAGGGGCACCCCCTGGCTTTGAGCGATGGCCCAGAGAGTGTCCCCGGGCCGCACGACGTAGATGGTGATCACCCTCATAACCCCCTTCTCCCCGGTCGCGCCGGGCACGCCATCATATGCCTTCTTCCCTCCGCCCGTCACGGCGTGGGAATGGCAGGGGAACGGCAGCCGCCCTGCGAAGAAAACCGGTAGAGGCGAACGAAGGAGGAGATCAGGATGCGCAGCGGGTGGCGGCGGGGGATACTGGCGGCAGCTTTGTGCGCCGCTCTGCTCCTCGGGGCGACCCCGGGGGCGGCCGAGGGCCCGGAGAAGACTGAACTCTCAGTCACGGGGGAGGGGGAGGTGGCCCTCCAGCCCGACGTGGCCTACGTGACGCTGGGTGTCGAAACCCAGGCCAAGCGGGCGCTCGAGGCGCAACAGGAGAACGCCCGGCTGATCACGTCGGTCATCCAGCGCCTGGCGGCCCTCGGCGTGCCCCAGGAAAGGGTCAGGTCTTCCGGTTTCCACGTCTACCCGGTGCGGGTGTACGACAAAAACAGCGGGGTCGACCGGCTGGTCGGCTACCGGGTGAGCCACCGGATCACGGTGACTCTGACGGAACTGGACAAAGTCGGCCCGGTGATCGACGGGGCGGTCGCCGCCGGCGCCAACAACGTGGACGACGTGCGCTTCTTCGTGGAGGATCTGGGGAGGGTCAAGCTCGAAGCGCTGCGCCGGGCGGCGGGTGAGGCGCGGGCCAAGGCCGAGGTGATGGCGCAGGCGCTTGGGGCGACCCTCGGGAGGGTCGTCGCCGTCTCGGATGAGACAGCGATGGGGCCGTCCTCCTTCCTGGCCCGGGAGGCGTTCAGCAAGGGGGATTTGGCCGGAGCGGCGGCTCCCACCCCCATTCTGCCGGGCGAACTCACGGTGCGGGCGCGGGTGACGGTGCGCTTCGCCCTTAGTTGACGGGTTATCCGGATTCTGCTATTATGAGAAAAATCGCGGGCCCGCACATTGTATACGGCTTATACGGCGCCCGCCGAAAGGGAGGAAACAGGGCGTGCCGGCGCAGGAGAGGATCATCGGTGAGGGGCTGACGTTCGACGACGTCTTGCTTATTCCGGCGCGATCGGAAATCCTGCCGCAGGAGGTGGAGGTCAAGACCCGCCTGACGCGGCGCATCAGCCTCAACATCCCGCTGGCGAGCGCTGCCATGGACACCGTAACCGACGCCCGGATGGCGATCGCCATGGCCCGGGAGGGCGGCATCGGCGTCATCCATAAGAACTTCGACCTCGAGACGCAGGCCCTCGAAGTGGATAAGGTCAAGCGGTCGGAGAGCGGGATCATTGTCGATCCCGTTTTCCTTCACCCCGAACACTCGCTTCGGGACGCGCTGGAGATGATGGAGCGGTACCACATCTCCGGGGTGCCGATCGTGGCCGACGGGGGAAAGCTGGTAGGCATCCTGACCAACCGCGACCTGAAGTTCGAGGAGAACTTCGACCAGCCGATCGGCAACGTGATGACCAAGGAAAACCTGATCACCGCTCCGGTCGGGACGACGCTCGAGGAGGCCAAGCGCATTCTCCACCAACACCGCATCGAGAAGCTCCCGCTGGTCGACGATCACGGGAATCTGAAGGGCCTCATCACGATCAAGGACATCGAGAAGGCCAAGAAGTATCCGAACGCTGCCAAGGACGAAAAGGGGCGGCTTCTGGCCGCAGCCGCGGTCGGCGTCGGGCTGGACCGGAAGGACCGGGTGCAGGCGCTCGTGGCGGCCGGGGTTGATGTCCTGGTGGTCGATACGGCCCACGGGCATTCCCGCCGCGTCCTGGACACCATCGCCGAGATCAAGTCCGACTACCCCGAGGTGGCAGTGGTGGGCGGCAACGTGGCCACTGCCGCGGCCACGCGGGATCTCATCGCCGCCGGTGTGGACTGCGTGAAGGTGGGGATCGGGCCGGGGTCGATCTGCACCACCCGGGTGGTGTCGGGCATCGGCGTACCCCAGATCACGGCGGTCCTGGACTGTGCCGAGGAGGCCCACAAGCACGACGTCACGGTGATCGCCGACGGCGGCATCAAGTTCTCCGGCGACGTCGTCAAGGCCATCGCTGCCGGAGCCGACGTCGTGATGATCGGCAACTTGTTCGCCGGGACAGAGGAGAGCCCCGGGGAAACCGAGATCTACCAGGGGCGAAGCTACAAGGTCTACCGGGGGATGGGCTCCATCGGGGCAATGAAGGCCGGCTCCCGGGACCGCTACTTCCAGGAGAACGAGTCGAAGCTCGTCCCGGAAGGGATCGAGGGCCGGGTGCCCTACAAGGGACCGCTCGCCGACACCGTCTTTCAGCTCATCGGGGGGCTCCGCTCCGGCATGGGCTACTGCGGGGTACGGACCATCTCCGAGCTGCAAACCCTGACGCGCTTCCTGCGGATCACCGGAGCCGGCCTCCGGGAGTCCCACCCCCATGATGTTCAGATCACCAAGGAAGCCCCCAACTACTCCGCCTAGCGGACTGCAGTGGCTGGGAGCGGACGTAGTGGCGATCCTCTTCCTGGCCTTCCTGGTTCTGCCGCTGCTCGCGGTCGGAGCCCTGCGGGCCGGGGAGACGTTGCGCCTGCTCTCTCCGGCCGGCGAGGGCCAGGCGACTCTTGTCGCCCTCGCCATGCAGGAGGTTGGGCTGCTCGGCTTGACGCTGGCCTCCGTGAAGTGGGGGTACGGCCGGTCCTGGCAACGGATCGGCCTGACCAGCGAGCAGTGGGGCAGGGAGTTCGGAGTCGGCCTGCTCGCCGTCGCGCCGCTGTACGCGGTTCAGGAAGCCGGCATGAAGCTCTCCCTCTGGGGCTTCCGGCTGTTTCTGCCGGCCGAGGCCGTCTCCCGCCTGCTGGCAGAGGAGAATGCCGCCTTGGCGGCGTTGATCGGCCAGGTCCGCCCGCTGGCCCTGGCTTTCGGGGCGGTGCTGGTCCTTCTCGCCCCGCTGGCGGAGGAGGTCTTCTTCCGCGGCTTCATTCAGGAGGTCTTCCGGGAGCGGCTGGGCTCCTGGCGGGCGGTCGCGGCCGCCGCCCTCCTCTTCGCCGTGATCCACCGCTACGCTGTCCAGTTCCTGCCGGTCTTCCTGGTGGGCCTGCTGCTCTCCGCCCTGTACGAATGGCGCCGCTCGCTCACCGCCGGCATAACCGCTCACGCCGCTCTGAACTTCCTGGCCTTGCTTGAGCTACTAAAGGATTTGCCCTGATTCTGCCGAAAACAGTCACCAGCGCCGGACAGTCCGGGCTGTCCGGCCTTGGAGGAGGCTGAGGGATGGAGAGCGTCCAGTTGGTTGTTTTCCACCTGAGCGGCGTTGAGTATGCCGTGACGATCGACCAGGTGCAGGAGATCATCAACGTGGCCGAAATCACCCGGGTGCCGCGGGCCCCCTCGTTCATCCTCGGAGTGTTCAACCTGCGCGGCAAGGTTCTGCCCGCCATCGACCTGAAGCAGCGCCTCTCCCTGGGGGTCACCACGGTCGGGGAGACGTCCCGCCTGGTGGTGGTCAAGGTCGGAGAACATGTGGCGGGGCTGCTGGTGGATGGGGTGTCGGAAACGACGCTGGTCGAGCGGGGTCAGATCGAGCCGGCCTCCGTGATGATGGGCAGCGTGTCGCAGGACCTGGTGGAAGGCATCGTGAAGCTCGGCGACCGGTTGCTGACCTGGCTCAACCTGGACCGCGTCCTGGCCAAGAGCGGCGAGGAGACGGTTGAGGCGGAAAGGCAGGTGGGCTGAGCATGGACATGTCCCAGTATCTCGGGATCTTTCTGGACGAGGCCCGGGAGCACCTCCAGGCGATGAGCGAGGGGTTCCTGGCCCTGGAGACGAACCCGAAAGATTCGGCGGTCATCGAGCGCGTCTTCCGCGCCGCGCACACCCTCAAGGGCATGTCGGCGACGATGGGCTTCTCGGCGGTGGCGGAGTTGACGCATGCCATGGAGAACGTGCTGGACAAGTTCCGCCAGAAGCAGCTCGAGGTGAGGCCCGAGTCCATGGACGTGCTCTTCCGCTGCCTCGATGTCCTGGAAGGGTTCACCAACGCGGTGGCGGCGGGGGGGGGGGACACCTCGCTCGATCCCTCCGGACTGGTCAAAGACCTCCAGGGTCTGGCAGGCGGGGGCGGGAAGCCCGCCGCCGCGCCGCCCGCTCCGGCGCCGCCGCCCGCCCCGACGGCCGGCACGCCCGAGGTCCCCGCGGCGGCTGAACCGGCGGCGGGCGGGGAAGCCGAGCAGAGCCGGGCGGGCGACCAAGGGCTCGAAGCGCCGGCGCTCACCCCCACCCCGGAGGAGGCCGCCGTGCTGGCGGAAGCCGTGGAGAATGCCTACCGGCTCTACCAGGTGGATGTGGAGCTCGACGAACAGTGTATCCTCAAGTCGGCCCGGGCGTACCTGGTCGTGCGGAACCTGGAGGACCAGGGGCAGGTCGTCCACATCCAGCCCCCCGTGGAAGCGCTGGAGGAGGACAAGTTCGCCCGGGTCTTCAGCCTGCTGTACGCCACCCGCTTGATGGCGGAGGAGGTCCTGAACGTGGTCCACTCGGTCTCGGAGATCTCCCGGGTCCGGGTTAGCGCCTACCAGCTGGCGCCGACAGCGGCCCAGGCCGGGCAGGACGAGGGGGCGGCGCCGGCGGCCGGGCCCTCCGCCGTCCCAACGCCCCCGCACGTCGAAGCCGCGGCTCCAGAAGCGGCTGCGGCGTCCGACGCCGCGCACCTGGATGCCCCGGCGGAGGGCGGAGCAGCCGCGCCGGGAGCGGCCAAGGCAACCACCGTCGGACACCAGGCCGTGCGCCAGACGGTGCGCGTGGACATCGAGAAGCTCGACAGCCTTATGAACCTGGTGGGGGAGCTGGTCATCAACCGGAGCCGCCTCTCGCAGATCGGCATGCAGGCCAAGGTGCCGATGCTCAGCGAGACGATCGAGGAGCTGGCGCGCATCACCACCGACCTGCAGGGGCTGGTCATGAAGGCCCGGATGGTCCCCATCGACCAGGTCTTCAACCGGTTTCCCCGCATGGTCCGGGATCTCGCCCGGGAATTGGGGAAGGAGATCAACCTGGTCATCGAGGGCCACGAAACCGAGCTGGACCGCACGGTGGTCGACGAGATCGGTGACCCGCTCGTCCATCTCCTGCGCAACGCCGTGGACCACGGGGTGGAGCCCCCTGATGTCCGGAAGGCCGTGGGCAAGAACCCGGTGGGCGAAGTTCGCCTCACCGCCCGCCACGAGGGGAACCAGGTGGTGGTCGAGGTCTCGGACGACGGCAAAGGGGTCGACGTGACCAAGGTGAAGGCCAGGGCGGTCGAGCGCGGGGTGGTCACCGCCGAGGAGGCGGCCCAGATGACTGAGCAGGAGGCGTACTCCCTGCTCTTCCGCTCCGGCTTCAGCACCGCCGACAAGGTGACCGACATCTCCGGGCGCGGGGTCGGTCTGGACGTGGTGAACAACAAAATCCAGTCGCTCAACGGCACGGTTGAACTCCACTCCAAACCCGGGGCGGGATCCCGCTTCGTAATCAAGCTTCCGCTCACCCTCGCCATTATCCAGGCCCTCCTGGTCAAGCTCGGCCAGCATGAAGTGTACGCCCTGCCTCTCGAGAACATTGAGGAGATCATCAAGGTTCCCCAGGACGCCCTCAAGTCCATCCAGCGCGCTGAGTACCTGCTCTTCCGCGGCCAGGTGATCCCCGTCATCCGGCTGGGGGTGCTCTTTGCCACCCCCGACGCCGGCGAGGGGGAGAGTGAACTCGACGTGGTGGTGGTCAAGAGCGGCGGCCGAAGGCTGGGGCTCGTGGTCGACCAACTCCTCGGGCAGCAGGAAATCGTGATCAAGTCCCTCGACTCGCTCTTCGCCGACGTGCGCGGCTTTGCCGGAGCGACTATTCTGGGAGACGGCAAGGTGGCGCTGATCCTCGACCTCCTCAGCCTCCACCGCCCGGAGGGGGGACACAGCCCGCTCAAGGTCGGCGCGTAACGGAGGACGTTCAGGCGTGGAACCACCAATCAGAGTACTGGTCGTCGACGATTCGGCCTTCTTTCGCCGCTTGATTGGAGAGGTGCTGACCAAGGACCCCAGCCTGCGGGTCGCCGGGGTGGCGCGCGATGGGCACGACGCCGTCGAAAAGGTGAAGATCCTCCGCCCCGATGTGGTAACCCTGGACGTCAACATGCCCGAGTTGAACGGGCTGGAAGCGCTCCGCCAGATCATGCGGGAGACCCCGACCCCGGTGGTCATGCTGTCGAGCCTGACGGTCGAAGGGGCGGAAGAGACAATCCAGGCGCTCCAGGACGGAGCGGTGGACTTCCTGTGCAAGCCTGCCCTCACTCAGGTGGACGGGGCGTGGCAGCAGGAAGTAATCGCCAAGGTGAAGGTGGCTGCCCGGGCCAACCTCGGGCGGCCCGGGGCGGCCCGCGTCCACGGCGCGGGAGCTGCAGCGAGCGGGCGGAGGCGGGCGGGGGGCGCCCGCATCGTGGCCATCGGGACCTCCACCGGTGGTCCCAGGGCCCTCCAGGAGGTGATACCCCGCCTGCCCCGCGACCTGCCGGTGGGGGTGCTGGTCGTCCAGCACATGCCGCCCGGCTTCACCCGCACCCTGGCCCAGCGCCTCGACGCCTGCAGCTCCTTGCGGGTCAAGGAAGCCGAGCACGGCGAGCCGATCCGCCCCGGCACCGTCTACCTCGCCCCCGGCGCCTACCACCTGCGGGTCGGGCTCCGCGGGGAGATCGCGCTGGGGCAGGATCCGCCGATCGCCTCGCTCCGCCCTTCGGTGGACGCCCTGTTCGAGTCGGTGGCGGAGGTGTACGGGGCCGGGACTGTGGCGGCAGTGCTGACCGGAATGGGGAACGACGGGACCCGCGGCGCCGGGCTGATCAAGCGGGCTGGCGGGTGGGTGGTGGCGGAGGACCAGTCGACCTGTGTCGTCTACGGCATGCCGCGCTCGGTCATCGAGGAAGGCTACGCCGACCGGGTGGTCCCGCTGGGCGAGGTGGCTGACGAGCTGGTCCGGGCCGTAACGCCGGAGCGGTTCACCGGGGGTTCCTCATTCCCCGATCTCAGCTCCCAGGGCGGCCAGGGCCGTCCGGAGGGCCGGTAAGGCCTCGGTCGGCACCTGGACCTCTGCCCTCACCTGCCGGGCGTCGTAAGCCGGGGGGCCGACCTCGCCGCCGGCCTGACGCACCAGGTGGGTGAGAGCAGAGAACTGGCGGTAGGCGCAGGCCACCCGGAGGTTTACCAACCGCCGGCGGAGGACGAGGCCGGCCGCGGCGAGCGCGGCCTCCGCCACCTGGCCGTACGCCGCGATCAACCCGCGAACGCCCAGTTTCTTACCGCCGAAGTAGCGGACGACCACCACGGTCACGTCGGTCAGGTCCCGGCGGAGGATGGCCCCGAGGATGGGCTTGCCCGCTGTGCCGGCCGGCTCTCCGTGATCCGTGAAGTAGGTGACGGCGCCGGGCTCGTCGCCGAGCCGGTAGGCGAAACAGACGTGCGTCGCCTGGCGGTGTTCCTGCCGGAGGCGGGCGACGAGGGCCTGGGCTGCTGCACTATCCGGGGTGGGGGCGGCATATCCCAAAAAGAGCGATTTTTCGATCTTGACCTCGACCGCGGCCGGCCCGGCGACCGTGCGGTAACCGCCCACGCTTGTCGACCCCCTCCGGACTCACGGGTGGTAGCTTCGTCGCTCCGGGCGCGATTCCTTGCCTGCCGGGAGCGGCGTCTGCCACGCATACTATCGACAGAGAGGGGCGGCTCCATGACGGACAACTACGACGTGGTGATCGTGGGGGCGGGGCCCGCCGGGATCTTCGCCGCCTTGGAGCTGGCCGGGGCGGGGCTCTCGGCGGTGGTCCTGGAGAAGGGACCCGCTCTGTCCGGCCGGTTGTGCCCGGCGAACGAGCGCGGCGTGACCTGCCGGGGGTGCAACCCCTGTTCGATGGTGTCGGGCTGGGGCGGGGCCGGGGCGTTTTCCGACGGCAAGCTCACCCTGTCGCCCGAGATCGGGGGCAACCTCGGCGACTACGTGGGGCTCGAGCGGCTCAAGGCGCTCATCGGCTATGTGGATGAACTGTACGTGGCCTACGGTGCCCCCAAGGAGGTCCACGGCACCGACGAGGAACGGCTGCGGGAGATCGCCCGCCGGGCGACGCTCGCCGAGCTCCGTTTCGTCCCCGGCCGGATCCGCCACCTGGGGACCGGGCGCACGGGGGAGATCCTCTCCCGCATGTTCGATCACCTCAAGGACCGGGTCGAGATCCGGACCCGGACGGCGGCGCAGCGCCTGCTCGTCAGGGACGGGCGGGTGGCCGGAATCGAGACAGCCGAGGGAGAGGTGGTGGCTGGACGGTACGTGGTGGTGGCGCCCGGCCGGGAGGGGGCGGAGTGGCTGGCCCGGCAGGCGCAGGCGCTCGGCTTGAGCCTCGCCATCAACCCGGTCGACCTCGGGGTGAGGGTGGAACTCCCCGCAGCGGTGATGTCACCCCTGACCGACGTGGCCTGGGAATCCAAGTTCATCTACCACTCCCGGTCGTTCGACGACCGGGTGCGGACGTTCTGCATGTGTCCCCACGGCTTCGTGACCTCGGAACACTACGACGGCGAGGACGGGGCCGGGATCGTGACGGTGAACGGCCACTCCCACGCCGAGCGGCGCACGGAGAACACCAACTTCGCCCTCCTGGTCTCGAAAACGTTCACTGAGCCCTTCAAGGAACCGATCACCTACGGCAAGTACATCGCCGGGCTCGCCAACCTCTTGGGCGGGGGGGTCCTGGTCCAGCGGCTCGGGGACCTTCTGGACGGCCATCGCTCGACCCCGGAGAGAATCGCCAAGGGGCTGGTCCGCCCGACTCTGCCGGACGCCACCCCCGGCGACCTCTCCCTGGTCTTCCCCTACCGCCATCTCGTCTCGATCCTGGAGATGCTCAAGGCGATGGATGCCCTGGCCCCCGGCGTGTACGGGCGGCACACCCTGCTCTACGGGGTGGAGGTCAAGTTCTACTCCTCCCGGCTGGAGCTCTCGCCGAGCCTCGAGACCCGGATCGCCAACCTCTTCGCCGTGGGTGACGGAGCGGGGGTCACCCGAGGCTTGGTGCAGGCCTCGGCTTCCGGCGTGGTGGTCGCCCGGGAGATCCTGCGGCGCGAGGGGAGAAAGCCGGTGGAGCCGGTGCGAGCGGAGGCGGTCCGGTGACGGGGCGGGCGACCGTCGTCCTGAAGCGGGGGCGCGACCAGAGGCTGCGCTCCGGTCACGCCTGGGTGTACGCGGGCGAGGTGGACCGGGTCGAGGGAGAACCGGCGCCGGGCGACCTCGTGGCGCTCACGAACAGCGCCGGCCACTTCCTGGGGCTGGGGTACTACAACCCCGCCTCGCAGATCGTCGTGCGCCGCCTGACCGAGGGGGACGAGCCGGTGGACCGGGAGTTCTTCCGCCGCCGGCTGGCGAGGGCCCTCTCCCTGCGCGCCGCCGCCCTGCCCGGCGCCACCTCCTGCCGGCTGGTCTTCGGGGAGGGCGACGGCCTGCCGGGCCTGATTGTCGACCGCTTCGAGGACGTCCTCGTCTGGCAGGTCCTCACGCTCGGCATGGAGGTCCGCCAGGAGATGCTCGCTGAACTCCTGGTGGAACTGGTCGCGCCCGCCGGCCTCTACGCCCGGAACGACGCGCCGGCGCGCCGGCTGGAAGGGCTTGCCCTCGAACGGCGGGTGGTCTACGGGACATGCCCCCCGGAAGTGTGGATCAGGGAGAACGATCTCTGGTTCTGGGTGGACCTCGCCGGCGGGCAGAAGACCGGCTACTTCTTCGACCAGAAGCTGAACCGCCGGGCCCTCGCCGGCTACATCCGGCCAGGCGCCCGCGTCCTGGACCCCTTCTGCTATACCGGGAGCTTCGCCGTCCACGCCGCCGCTTACGGCGCCGCGGAGGTCCTGGCCTCGGACATCTCGGAGGAGGCGGTGCGGCTAGGCGAGCGGAACGCCGCCGCCAACGGCTTCTCCGGCATCATCCAATGCCGGGCCGCCAACGGGTTCGACCTGTTGCGCCAGGCTGACCAGAACCGGGACCGCTTCGACTTGGTCATCCTCGACCCGCCGGCTTTCACCAGGAGCAAGCATACGGTCGAGGCGGCGCTCCGGGGGTACAAGGAGATCAACCTGCGCGCGCTCAAGCTGCTCGGCCCGGGGGGCATCCTCGTGACCTGCTCCTGCTCGCACCACCTGGAGGAGGCCGTCTTCCGCGAGATGGTGGCCTCGGCCGCCGCCGACGCTCACCGGCGACTCCGGCTCCGGGAGTGGCGGGGCCAGGCGCCGGATCACCCCATCCTGGTCGGCGTCCCTGAGACCCAGTATCTGAAGTGCGGGATCTACGAGGTGTTGTAGCTCTGCGACCGCCAGCGGCTTCTCCTGCTAACTTCTTCCTGGCCGGACTTGTAATCCTTAGCGCCAGTGGTATAATATAGTCAAAGGTCAGAGAAGGTCAGGAGGCGCGGGATGCCCAGCCTGTCCGAACTCATTGAACGGTACATCCAGGGTCTGTTCGAACGCCTGGGCCAGTCGACGGTCGAGCTGCGCCGCCACGAACTGGCCGAGCGGTTCGGCTGCGCCCCATCGCAGATAAACTATGTGTTGGAGACCCGCTTCACGGCCGAACGGGGTTACCTCGTGGAGAGCCGGAGAGGCGGGGGCGGCTACATCCGCATCATGCGGCTCCAGGTGAGCCGGCCTGGCTTGGCCTGCGCCATCCAGGAGCACATCGGAGACCAGTTGACTCCCCGGGAAGTCGACCATCTGCTGGAGCGACTTTCCGGAGCGGGATTGCTCAGCGCGGACCAGGCGGGGTTGGTCCGCCGGGCGATCGCCCGCGAGACCCGGTCCATCGCGCCGCCGGTCGGCGACGTGCTGCGGGCGATGCTGCTCCGGGCCATCCTGTGCGTGTTGCTGATCGACCGAGACTCCGGCGGGGAGGTTTGAGTTTATGCTGTGCGAGCGGTGTAAGGAACGGCCGGCCACCTTCTTCCTGACGCGGATTGTCAACGGGGAGAAAACCGAGCTCCATCTCTGCCAGCAGTGCGCGGCCGAGACGGGACAACTGGGGATTGTGCTGGAGCCCCAGTTCACCTTCACGAACTTCCTGGCCGGACTGCTCAACAACGAGCTGGGTTTCGCCCCGGCCAAGCAGAGCCCCTCAGCCCCCCAGTGTCGCAACTGCGGGCTGACCTACGACGACTTCCGCCAGGTCGGACAGTTTGCCTGTTCTCACTGTTACGAGGAGTTCGAGCCGTACCTGGAGGGGTTGTTCCGGCGGGTCCAGGGCGGGACCGAGCACGTCGGCAAGTCGCCCGGGCAGGGCCGCCCGCGGCCGCGCCCGGCAAAGCCGGCCAGGGCAGTGGCCGCGCCGGCGTCGAAGCCGCGGCTCGAACAGCTCCGGGAGGAACTGGCCGCGGCCATCGCCCGGGAGGAGTACGAGCGGGCCGCTGAGCTGCGGGACGAGATCCGCCGGCTGGAGAAGGAGGGGCAGTCCCATGGGGAATAGCAGGAAGAGACCTCTGGAAGCATACCTCTCGGCGTGGTTGAAGCAGACGGGGCCTGAGCCGGACGTGGTCCTGTCGAGCCGGGTCCGCCTGGCCCGGAACCTGTGCGACCTGCCCTTTCCCCGGTTCGCCAAGCCCGAGACGCTGAACGAGGTGCGGCGGCTGGTCGAGGAGGCGACCGCCGGCGACTCCGGCCGGGGCCGGCTGGCCTTCGTCCCCTTGGAGAAGGTGCCGCCGCTGGAGAAGGCGGCGCTGGTGGAGCGCCACCTCATCAGCCCGGCCCACGCCGAGCAGGGGGAAGGGAAGGCAGTCGTGCTCTCGCCGGACGAGACGGTCGCCATCATGGTGAATGAAGAGGATCACCTACGGATCCAGGTCATCCTGGCCGGGCTCGATCTGGAGCAGGCATGGCGTCTGGCCAGCGAGATGGACGATTACTACGCCAAGCGCCTGAGTGTCGCCTTCTCGTCCCGCTGGGGGTACCTCACTGCCTGCCCGACCAACGTCGGGACGGGATTGCGGGCCTCGGCGATGGTCCATCTCCCCGCCCTGGCGCTGACGAACCAGCTGCCCCGGGTGGTGGGAGCCGCCGCCAAGCTCAGCCTGGCGGTCAGAGGGCTCTTCGGCGAGGGGACGGCTGCCGCCGGGAACATCTTTCAGGTCTCCAACCAGGTGACGCTCGGCCACTCCGAGGAAGACATCATTCGCCATCTGGCTGCCGTGACCCGCCAGGTGATCGAGCAGGAGCGGGCGGCCCGGGAGGCCCTGCTGGAGCAGGCCCGCCTTGCGGTGGACGACCGGGTCCACCGGGCATACGGGATACTCTCCAACGCCCGCCGGCTCGACACGCAGGAGGCCATGCAGCTGCTCTCCGACGTCCGGCTGGGAGTGGACGCCGGCCTCATCAAGAAACTCGAGCTGCGCACGCTCAACGCCTTGAGTGTGGCCATCCGGCCGGCCCTGCTGCAACTGATCGTCGGCCGTGAGCTCTCGGCGGAGGAGCGGGACGTGGAACGGGCGACCTTGATCAGAGAGGCGATCGGCGAGGCCGTCATGGCCTGAGCCGGTCTGATGAAGATTAAGAAAGCGAAACACGAGGTGAGAACATGTTTGGACGGTTCACCGAGCGCGCCGAGCGGGTGATCATCCTGTCGCAGGAGGAGGCCCGGCGCCTGGGCCACAACTACGTCGGCACCGAGCACCTCCTGCTCGGGCTGGTGCGGGAGGGCGAGGGTGTGGCCGCCCGGGCCCTGCAGAACCTGGGCCTCTCCCTGGAACAGATCCGGGAACAGGTGGAGACCGTGATCGGCCCGGGAGAAGGGGGCCTGACCGGCAAGATCAATTTCACTCCCCGGGCCAAGCGGGTGATGGAGCTGGCAGTGGACGAGGCCCGGGAGCTGGGGCACTCCTACATCGGCACCGAACACATTCTGCTCGGGCTGTTGCGGGAGGACGAGGGCGTGGCCGCCCAGGTCCTGAAGAACCTGGGAGCGGAGCTTGACCGGGTGCGGGAGGAGGTCCTCCAGCTCCTGGGAGCGATGTACGGGGGCGGCGCCAAGGGCGCCAAGCCGGCCGGGGCGGCTGCCGGGGCCCAAAAGCGCAAGAGCGCCACTCCGACTCTCGACCAGTTCGGCCGCGACCTGACTGACCTGGCCCGCCAGGGCAAGCTGGACCCGGTCATCGGCCGGGCCAAGGAGATCGAGCGGGTCATCCAGGTGCTCTCCCGCCGGACGAAGAACAACCCGGTCCTGATCGGGGAGCCGGGGGTGGGCAAGACCGCCATCGTGGAGGGGCTGGCCCAGAAGATCGTGAGCGGCGACGTTCCCGAGGTTCTGATCGGCAAGCGGGTCGTGACGCTGGACATGGGGGCGCTGGTCGCCGGATCCAAGTTCCGGGGCGAGTTCGAGGAGCGGCTCAAGAAAGTGATGGACGAGATCCGCCACTCCGGGGACGTCATCCTCTTCGTGGACGAGATGCACACCATCATCGGCGCAGGGGCCGCCGAGGGGGCGATCGACGCCTCCAACATCCTGAAGCCCGCCCTGGCCCGGGGCGAGTTGCAGACCATCGGCGCCACCACTCTGGACGAGTACCGCAAGCACGTGGAGAAGGACCCGGCCCTCGAGCGCCGGTTCCAGCCGGTGATGGTGGACGAGCCGACGGTCGAGGAGACGCTGGCGATTCTTGAGGGGTTGCGCGACCGCTACGAGGCGCATCACCGGGTGAAGATCTCGGATGAGGCGCTGCAGGCGGCGGTCCGCCTCTCCGACCGGTACGTGACCGACCGTTTCCTCCCCGACAAGGCGATTGACCTGATCGACGAGGCCTCCAGCCGCGTCCGGCTCAAGGCGCTGGTCCCGCCGGAAGAACTCAAGGAGATCGAGAGGAAAATCGGAGAAACCCACGCCGAGAAGGAAGCCGCCATCAAGAACGAGGAGTTCGAGCGGGCGGCCAAGCTCCGCGACAGCGAGCAGAAGCTTCAGGAGGAGCTGAAACAGAAAAAGGAGGAGTGGGAGCGGAAGAAGAGCCAGGAGATCGGCCAAGTCGGGCCGGACGACATCGCCGACATCGTGTCGAGCTGGACCGGGATCCCCGTGAAGAAGCTGGCGGAGGAGGAGGGCCAGCGGCTGCTGCGCCTCGAGGAGATCCTCCACCAGCGGGTGATCGGGCAGGACGAGGCGATCGTGGCGGTGGCGAAGGCGATCCGCCGGGCCCGGGCCGGGCTCAAGGACCCCAAGCGGCCCATCGGCTCCTTCATCTTCCTCGGCCCGACCGGCGTGGGCAAGACGGAGCTCGCCCGGGCTTTGGCCGAGGCGATGTT
>DYFA01000033.1 GCA_020725425.1 Aneurinibacillus sp. | reverse complement strand
TGAACATGGACGCCTATTGGGAGTGGAAGCAAGCGCAGGAGAACGCCGTGACCTCAGACATGCGCCGGAAGGAGGAGGCTGCCTAACTTACCCGAACGCCGTTGGAGGAGCATTTTACACCACATTCCGGACTTGACCGTCGGGGTGGGCATGTTCATCCGCAGCGGGTTCTATCCGGACTTCATCCTTTGGCTTCGGGTGATCGGAAAGGAGAGCCGTTTTCAGGCGAAGAAGATCACCCTCGACGGATACATTCTCGTCCCCGCAAGCACCAACTCGACAGCATCCCGGGCGCCAAGGGCAAGACCTGGGCGGATCTGGAGAGCGCGTACCCCCTCCTTCGGCAGGATGAAGGCGGAGACTACATCCAGAAGGTGTTTGCATTAGCCTGACTTTGCAGAGAGGGAGTCAAGATAAGCATAAAACCGCGGTTGCCGAACGACAAGCCACCTTCGATGCTCACCCGCTGACGTTGCCTGGAAGATGTAAACATCCCGCTTTCGCCCCTCACGGTTGTCGTCGGGCCGAGCGGGGCGGGCAAGACGACTGTCCTCCGCGCCACTGACCTGGTGCTCGGAGACACATGGCCAAGGATGTGGCGCTGGTCAGAGTCTTTCAGGAAGGACTCCATGGCTCAAGGCGGGGAGAGGGCTTTCCGACTCAGCCCTACAAGTGTTTCCTCAGCCTGTAGTAGCCCCAGGTCGCGCCCGCGAACCACGGTGTGAAGACGGCGAGCGCCAACAGGAGGCGCACCCAGGTTTGGTCAGAGAAGTACCTCATTATCCCCAGGTTTACGAGAAGGTTTCCGAACAGGACACTGTAGATTATGCCCAGAGCCGTGTAGACGTAGTTCCACGGCCGCTTCTCCGGCAAAAAATAGAAGTACATGATGAAAAAGAGTGCCCACGAAATCGGGGCAAAGAACGGCAGGCCCAGCCAGACGAGAGGCCCATGGTCAACGTACTCGAATGCACCAAGGAGCTTGCCGGAGGCAATAACGAGTACGTCAACAATTGCGCCGAAGACCATCCCGTGAATCGCCAGCTTACGTATGTCCTCTCTGGGCACGAGCGCGATGACCAGCAACGCGAAGATGGCGGTGTACGTTGCTGTCACGTAGGGGATCAGCTCTCTGGGCATTGGCTTGGTCTCCTCCCGGAAAGTCGCGTCGAGGGATCCGGTCTTCCGAAAATGTGTTCAAAGTCTTGATGGAATATTCCAGCCCGTTGGCCGGGGCGCGACACCGTCGCCGGAGAAGCGCTCATGGAGTGGGCCGAGCCACTCTCATACAGTTCCAGAAAACGAAAGAAGCGGGTTCGGCGCTTAATTGCCAAGCCTCGCTTCCCGCATTCATTTGGTAGCCCCAAGGGGATTCGAACCCCTGTCACCGCCGTGAGAGGGCGGCGTCCTAGGCCACTAGACGATGGGGCCCCAAGACAAGTCAGAGTATAGCACACCCTCCAACGCCTTGTCAAAGGGTCAGGACGACCCGATGGGTCTGGCCGTCGTCCTCCAGGGGAATGGAGGGGTCGGCGGGGTCCAGGGAGGCCCCGTCGAGTTGCAGGGCGGCCGCTCCGGTCTGCCTGCCCCGGGGGTTTTCGACCAGAATCTCGTACCGGGTGTTTCCGTAACGGTAGCTGACCGAGAAGTTGCGCCACTGCTCCGGGATGCAGGGTCTGAGGTGGAGCCGTGACCCCTGCCGCTGGATGCCCAGCACCCACTCGAGGACGGCCTGGTACATCCACCCGGCGGCGCCGGTGTACCACGTCCAGCCGCCTCGGCCCACGTGGGGCGGTACCGAGTAGACGTCGGCCGCCATCACGTAGGGCTCGACTCTGTACCGCAGCGCCTCGTTGGTGGTGCGGGCGTGGTACACCGGGTTCAGCAGGCGCAGGAGTTCGTAGGCCCGGTTGCCCTCCCCCAGCTTGGCCCAGGCGATAACCGCCCAGATCGCCGCGTGGGTGTACTGCCCGCCGTTCTCGCGCACTCCCTTCGGATAAGCCTGGATATACCCGGGGCTGGGGTCGGTGTCGCCGAACGGCGGCGTGAGCAGGAGGACCAGCCCCTCGTCCCGTTCCACCAGCCGATGGTGAAGGGACTCCATCGCGGTCAAGGCTCTCTGGGGGGAGGCCGCCTCCGAGATGACCGCCCAGGCCTGAGCGATGCAGTCGATCTGGCACTCGTTGTTCTGGAGCGATCCCAAAGGCGTTCCCAGGTCGTTGTAGGCCCGGCGGTACCACTGCCCGTCCCAGGCGTACTGCTCCAGCGCCTCAACCAGGAGCGTCGCCGCCCTGTCGTAGCGAGTGGCCCGGGCGGTGTCCCCCCGGGCAGCGCAGACCGGGGCGAAGGCCCGCAGGACCGTGTACAGAAACCACCCCAGCCAGACGCTCTCCCCGCGCCCCTCGCGGCCGACCCGGTTCAGGGCGTCGTTCCAGTCGCCGGTTCCGATCAAAGGCAGGCCGTGGGGGCCGAGGAGGCGCAAGGAGCGGTCGATGGCCCGGACGCAGTGCTCGTAGACCGACCCCTTCTCACTCGAGACGCAGGCGGGGCCGTACCGCTCGTCTTCTCCTTCCGCCAACGGTTCCGCCTCGAGGAAGGGCACCATCTCCTCCCACAGGGTCTCGTCTCCGGTGTGGGTGGTGTAACGCACGGCGGCGTACGGCAGCCAGAGATAATCGTCGGAACAGCGGGTTCGGATGCCGCAGCCGATCTCCTCGTGCCACCAGTGCTGGACGTCGCCCTCCCGGAACTGGTGGGCCGCGTGCCGGAGGATCTGCTGGCGGGTCAGGTCCGGCCGGGCGTGGAGCAGGGCCAGGGAGTCCTGGAGCTGGTCGCGGAAGCCGTAAGCCCCTCCCGACTGATAGAAGGCCGAACGGGCCCACATTCGGCAACTCAGCGTCTGGTAGATCAGCCAGCGGTTCACCAAAAGGTCGAGCGCCGGGTCGGGGGTGGAGACTTGAACCCGCCCCAGCAGGTCGTCCCAGGCGGAGCGAATGTCCTGGAAAGCTTCTTCGACCTTCTCGGCGCGGCTGTACTCCTGGACCAGTTGCTGAACCTCGGCGGTCGACCGGGCTGCTCCCAAAAGGACGATCACCGTGCGTTCCGCATGGGGCTCGAGGGTGAGAGTGAGCTGCACCGCTCCGCACGGGTCGTACAGAGCGCCGGTGTGGCCCGACAGAGTCGGCCGCTCGAGCCCGGCCGGATCACAGTAGCTCCGGTTGCGCCCGATGAACTCGGCCCGATCGCCGGTGTAGCTCAGGCTGGCTGCGGGGTCATCGGAGGTCACATGGAGGAAGGCCTCCCGCCCCCGGAACCAATCCTGGTAGACGTTGCGGGCGAGCAGCGCCCGGCTTGTGGGGTCCCACTCCGTGACGAGGTACGGGGCCGTCCGGTCGCGACTCACGCCGAGCACCCACTCGGCGTAGTAAGCGACCGAGAGGCGGCGGGGCCGGTCCTCGTCGTTCCGGAGGGTGAGGCGAAGGATCTTCAGCGGGTCGCGGCGCGGCACGAAGAGCACCCCCGTCTGATCAAGACCGTGGCTGTGATGAACGAAGACGGTGTACCCCTGGCCGTGCCGCACCTCGTACGGCTCGGGTTCCCGGAGGGGCAGGGCCGTCAAGGACCAGACCGAGCCGTCGTCCTCGTCCCGCAGGTAGCAGATCTCACCCGGCGGGTCGAGGACCGGGTCGTTGGACCACGGGGTCAACTTGTGCTCGCGGCTGTTCTCCGACCAGGTGTATCCGCTCCCGGCCTCCGAGACCAGGCAGCCGAAGTGGGGGTTGGCCAGGATGTTGATCCACGGCACCGGCGGCAGCTCGGAGTCCTCCAGGTGAAGCACGTAAGCCCGCCCCGAGGGCGTGAACCCGCCCCAGCCGTTGAAGAAGAGGAGGTTCGCCGACAACTCGGTCGGGACCGACTCGATCCGGTTGGTGAAGGGCGGCAGAGGACGGGCGGGCAGCGGGAGTTCCAGGTCCGGAGCGAAGGCGGTCAAAGCCAGGACGTCCGCCTGGAGCTGCAGTTGCGAGACCAGGTCCCCGCCCTCGGCCCGCAGCGACAGGCGGGCGACCGTCTCCAGCAGGACCTGGTCGGACTTCGGCATCAGCAGGGCGGAGCGGAGGAAGACGCCGCCCGGCCGGTCCAGCAGGTCACGGTCGGCGCTCTTCTCGAGCAGCCGTCGGAGCTCCTCCTGAAGTGGCTGCTTGTAGCTCGCCTCGGAGTCGTTGAGGATGACCAGGTCCACCCGGAGGCCCTTCAACCGCCAGTACTCATGGGCGCGCAGGACGGTCGCCACCAGGTGGAGCCCTTCCAGGCTCGACACCCGTACCAGCACGATCGGTAGGTCGCCGGAGATGCCGTAGGCCCACAGCCCCGACTGCCCCTTGGTGTTCTGGAGGCAGGCCTCGGCGCGCTCGCGGCGGTAGTGGTTGAAGTAGAAGAGCTGGGAAGCCATCCACTGGAACAGGTTGGCCTGGCGCGGCGTCAGGTCGAGATAGCGCAGTTCGATCCGGCTGCGGATCCAGGCCAGCTCGAAGGCGCGCGCCAGCTGGAAAGGCTGTTGGAACTGTCGGACGATCCGCAGGACTTCCTCGCGGGATTCCGCCGCTCCCGTCACCAGCCACACCCGGGCCGCCTGGCCGGGCGGTATCTCGAGGCGGCGGCGAAGGCAGAGAATCGGGTCGAGCACTGTCCCCGTGGTGCCCGAGAGCCGCTGGTTGGTCGCGATGGCCTGGGGCAGGCGGGCGAAACGCCCCCGGCCGACGAACCGCGACCGGTCGGTCTCGTACTCCAGAGGCCCCAAGGTTTGCCCCTCCACGATGATCGCATGGGCGACCCACGGGTGGAGCCCCTCCGGGCGGCGCGGCCGGCGGTGGGCCAGCACCGCCTGGGCATCCGGCACCACTTCGGTCTCGACGAACAGGCGGTTGAAAGCCGGGTGAGCCTCGTCGTCCGCCGGCGGCGAGAGGACCGGTTCCAGGTAACTCGTGGCTTCCAGGATGCACGAGGTCTCGCCCCGATTGGTCAGGGTCACCTTCCGCACCTCGGCGTCGACTTCGGGCGAGACACAGACTTCCATCTGGGTGTGGATGTCGCCGTCGATCCGCTCGTACACCACTTTCTCCAGGAAGGAGCGCATCGAGCAGTCGTCCGGACCGCTGCGGCAGGGATGGTGGGTCGGAGACCAGAGGGCGTTGGTGGTCAAGTTGCGGAAGTAGAGGAAGGTGCCGGAGGCGTCCCGAATCGGGTCCTCCCGCCAGCGGGTCACGGCGAGGTCGCCCCACTGGCTGAACCCCCCGCCGCTGTTGCTCAGCATGACCAGGTACCGGCCGTTGGAGAGGACCCGGGCCTCCGGCAGGACGCTGTCGGCGCTGACGAAGTACCGGAGGTCGGTGGTCTCGTCCCGCAGGGTGACGCGCTGGACCACCGGCGGCGGTCCCTGGGAGAGGATGAGCGCCCGCGCCGGAGTGCGCTCGCGGAGCAGCGACTCGGTGGCCTCCATGCGGGGGTCGGCCATGAACCGCTGCTGCAGGCGCGGACCGAGCAGCACGTTGGCCAGGGAGAGCAGGATCATCCCCTGATGATGGACCATGTAGCTCTTGACCACGGCGCAGGTGGCGCCCTCCGGCACCCGGCCGGGGGTGAAGTCGAGCGCTTCGTAGAAGCCGTACTCGCCGAGGCCGCCGAACCCCTCGAGCAGGCGAAGGTTCTTGACGGCCTTGACCGGTTCCATCATGGCGGCCAGGAACGTGGCGTAGGGAGCGATTACCTGGTCGGCGCCGAGCCCTGGCTTCAGGCCGAGTCCCGGCACACCGAAGGCTTGATATTGGTAGTTGAGCTGGAAATCGTGGGCGTTGAAGCCCGATTCCGAGATTCCCCAGGGCACCCCGCGCTCCTTGGCGTAGGCGATCTGGCGGTGGATCACCATCCGGTACGTTTGGTCCCACAGCGTGTTCGGATAGTTGGGCAGCAGAAGGAGCGGCAGGAAGTACTCGAACATGGTGCCGCTCCAGGAGACCAGCGTCGGCACCCACCGCACCAGCGTCAGAAGGCGGGCCAACTGGGACCAGTGGCGGGTGGGGACCTGTCCGAGGGCGATCGCCACGAAGCTGGTCTGACGGGCTTCCGAAGCCATCAGGTCGTAGTATGAGGGGTCGAGTTTGCCGGTGGAGAAGTTGTAACCGATGGCGAAGAGGCGCCGCTTCCAGTCGAAGAGGGGGCGGAAGTCATGCTGGGCGGCGAGCGCCTCCAGCCGAGCCATGAGCCTCTCCCCGCGCTCCTTCAGGGCCAGGACCGCCGCCCGCGACTCGCCGAGGAGTCGCCGCAACTCCACCTCGAGCGCTCCCGCTTCGTCCGGAGGCGGTCCTTCGGTCCCCCATCCGGCCGTCGCCGGCAGTTCTTCAGCGCAGGCCACCACCTCCGGCAGGCTCCGGAGGCAGGCCAGTCGTTCGAGCAACTGCCCGAGGGGCAAAGTGATCTGCCATGCCGAGCCGGCCTGGGCGCTTTCCCGGTAGTCCAGCCCGGCCACTGCCTTGAGCCAGGGAAACAGCGTCTCCAGCTCGTGCCGGGCCGCCTGAACGCTCGCCGTGAAGACGGGAAGGACGGGGTCGCCCTCCAAGAGGGTCAGGGTGTAGTACCACTGGGCGAGCGACCCGGGCGCGCCGGCGTCCAGCTCCCGCAGCCGGTGCTCGGCGAAGTGCTTGAGCGCGGCGGGGGGTTCGAGCCGCCGGCGGTCGCCGGAGCGGGCAGCCTCCCAGCGCCACGTGTCCAGCAATCCCCGTACCGACTGGCTGTCGACCAGCGGCCCATTCAGGCGCTCCCGCACGGCTTCCTTGACCGCGATGAGGTAGGCGACCAGATTCCCGCTGTCCACCGTGGAGACATAGCGCGGCTCCAGGGGCTCCAGGGTGATCGTGTCGTACCAGTTGTAGAAGTGGCCGTGCCAGCGCGGCAGCTTCTCCAGGGTGCTTACTGTCCGTTCGAGCCGGTCGAGAAGCTCCGTGGTGGTGAGGTAGCCGAAGTCGCGGGCAGCGGTCGTCGAGGCCAGGAACAGTCCGATGTTCGTGGGGGAGGTCCGGTGGGCCACGCCGTTGTCCGGGTCGAGCTGGAGGTTGTCAGGAGGCAACCAGTTGTCCTCCGCCCCGGCCACCGTGGTGAAGAAGTGCCAGGTCCGGCGGGAGATCTCCCGCAGGTAGCGTGTCTGGTCCGCGTTGAGCCGCGGCTTCGGTTGCCGGACCGGCTTGTTGAGCAGGAAGGCCCAGAAAGGGGCGGTGAGCCAGATCGCCGCCAGGGACCAGGTCAGGGGCCAGGTGGGCGGGGCCGCAGCGGTGACGGCCACGGCTGATCCGAGGACCAGGAGCTGGCCGCCGGCCATTCGCCGCCAGGTGCCCCGAAGCGTCCGGGGCGTCTGCCGCCCGGCGTGGGCCGAGGTCACCCACTCCAGGAGGTGGCGCCGGGAGATGCACATCCGGTACAAGGTGCGCACCACGGCATCCAGCATGGTCAGGGCCTGGTACGGCAGAAACAGGGCGGCCAGGGCGGAGGGGGCCAGTTGGCGGGGGAGCGACAACCCCTGGCGCAGCCCGGCGCCGAGGTTGTAGAGCCACCGGAGGACCCAGACTCCGAGCACCACCAGGAAGGGCCAGGAGAGGGGGAGCTGGCGCCCGGGCAGGACGACGAGGCCGAGCAGGACCAGGCCGAATAGCACGGGGCTCAGCATGATGCGCCGCCAGTTGTCGATCATCTGCCAGCGGGTGACCATCGGCAGGCGGGCCGGGACCTTGACGCCCGCCCGGTTGCAGACCCGGGGCCAGAGCCATGGCAGGAGCTGCAGGTCGCCCCGGGCCCAGCGATGGGACCGGGCGAGGCTGCTCAGGAAGCTCGGCGGGTAGTCGTCCAGGAGTTCGACGTCTGTCACCAGCCCGGCCCGGAGGAAGCCTCCCTCGAGGAGGTCGTGGCTGAGGATGGAGTTGTCAGGTATCCGATCGCGCAGGAGCTGATCGAAGACCTTTACGTCGTAGATTCCCTTGCCGGTGTAGATGCCGAATTGAAAGAGCTCCTGATAGGGGTCGGAGACCGCGCAGGTGTAGACGTCGAGCCCTGTCTTGCCGCCGCACAGGAGGGCGAACCAGGAGCGCTGGGTGCTGGCGTGGCTGATGGAGATGCGGGGCTGCAGGAGCCCGTGACCGCTGATCACCCGGCTCCGGTCGGGAGCCAGGGTCGGGGCATTCAGGGGGTGGGCGAGGGCGCCGATCAGCTTGACCGCGGCGTCGCGCGGGAGTTGCGTGTCGGCGTCCAGCGTGATCACGTAGCGGACGGTCGGGAGGATGGAGGTGTCTCCCTCGATCAGGGTGAAACTGGTGTCTCTATCCCCGCAGAGCAGGGCGTTGAATTCGGTCAGCTTGCCTCGCTTCCGCTCCCAGCCCATCCAGACTCCTTCGCAGGGATTCCACTGCCGCCGCCGGTGCATGAGGTAGAAGGAGGAGCCGCAAGTCGCCGGGTACCGGGCGTTGAGCGCAGCGATCCGCTTTGCGGCGGTCTCGAGGATCTCGGCGTCCCCCGGCAACTCTGGCGCGGGCGCGTCCGGCAAATCCGTGAGCAGAGCGAAGTGAATGTTCTCCCCCAGGTTGGCCAGGCGGTGAACCTCCAGGCGGTGGGTCAGTTCCTCCGCCTCGGCGACGCTGGAGAGCAGGGCCGGGATGACCACCATGGTCCGGTACTCCGGCGGGACCCCGTGCCGGAACTCCAGCTTAAGGAGGCGCCGGGGCGGGACAAGACGCATCAGCACCCAGTGCAATACCTGCGTCGCCCATTCGCCGGCCGGCACGAGCAGGGCTATCCCGAGCAGGACCAGGTGCGACGGGGAGAAAAGCCGGAGCGCCGCCAGCACCTGGACTGCGGCGTACAGGAAGAAGGCGACCAGCGCCGTCAGGGCGCTGAAGTAGGTCAGGTTGGGGTGGCTGGTCAAGACGTCCCGGGGTTCGCACCACGGCCGCAGGGCCTTGCCGAGCGAGCGGCAGAGCCTGTTGCGTCCGGGGTAGAAGAAGTAGTACCCGACGTGTTCCGCTTTGCGCTGTTCGGCGGTGAGCAAGGCCGGATTCGTCCCGTTGGTCAAGGCTTGGGTCTGCGCCAGGGCCAGGGCCTCTTCCGCCACGGCGATCTCGGATTTGCCCCATCGCCGGGCCAGTCGCTCAACCAGGTGGCGCACCTGATCGCGGCTGTCGAAGTCCATCTCGGCGTAAACCCGGGCCGGGTCCCGGCGCAGGATCTGCTCGACCAGACTCAGTTCCTCGAAATGGTTCTCCCAGCTCAGATGGGTGACTTCGCGCAGGCTGGTGAAGAGGTGCTCGACGATCACCCGGTGGCGGGCCTGGCGCCCGTGCTCGTCTTCGATCAACTGGGACAGTGAGAGGTTGTGGGCGACGGCCCAGGTCTCCAACCAGCGCAGGGCGAGCGCGGGGGTGGTCTCATACTCCCGCAGCCGCCGGGCGAGGTGGACCAGCACCGCCGGATTGTGCAGGTTGACGTGTTCTTCGGCCGTGGCCACGGCGTCCCGGGCGGCTTCACGCCCCTCGACCAGGTAGGGGTCGATCCGCCTCAGCCAGGCGTCGGCCTGCTGCTTCTCCGCGTCGTGGCGCGTAATCTCGGCGAACACCTGGCCGAGCTTGTTGACGATCGCCACGCGCAGGAACAAGGGGACGGCCCACAACTCGCCCATCGTCAGGGGCCGGACTTCCTGGTACGCCCGGAGATACCCCACCAACACCTCGGGATCGCAGCGCCCGCCGGTCTCATCCAACAGGGCGAGCACGATAGCATGAACCCGGGGCAGGCCTCGGTCGGGTCCTTCGGCGATGACCGGCAGGCGCCGGTAGTAGCCAGCCGGGAAGTGGCGCAGGATGAACTGGGCCTGTTCCGCCACCATGTAGGCGTTGTCGACCAACCATTCCGCGGCCGGCGGGATCTGCTCCCCCGCTCGGGAAGCCGCCTCAAAGGCGGCCGCCGCGGCATTCAGGCTGCGGACGTCCTGCCGCAACTGCCGCTGCAGGGGGAAGGCCAGGCGGCGGGCGTATCTGATCGCCTGCCGCATAGCCAGGTCCCGCGCTGCCTGATACAGGTCTTCTACTGTTGTCGAACTGCCGAGGTAAGTCACGGTTGCCTCCTTCAAGCACAACTTAAAACATGATGGGCAAGAAAGAGCCTTACCCACATTTCTAGATTCATATCGCCTGCGTGGGGTGCGAATGCTTCCAAGAACAGTTCTGTGCCCGGTTTTGGACTAGTATACCACATCCTGGGCCAATATCCTAGGCTTGGCAGCACTTTTTCTCACGATGACCGGCGCCACCGTTTGTACCAGCACAAAAGGCAGGCCGTGGCAGGGAGGGCGAAATCTGCTCCTAATCGGAGGGTCCGGCCGGAGGGAGACTATCTGACGACAGGTCATGCTCCGGGGAAAGGAGGGATGGGCATGGTCTTGGACTTCCTGCGTCGCAGATTCCGACGGGCGACCGGCAGGACGGAGCGCGGCGAGGCCGGAGTCGAATTCGGCGAGCCCGACTTGGGCGGAACCCAGAAGATCGAGGTGGAACCGGTGCCGGTGACCGCGGGAGAAACGATAACGGTGAAGTACCGGGGCGAGCTGGTCAACCAGGGGAAGCCGATCATTATGCATCTCGGCTACGGGTACGGCGACTGGACCAACGTCAAGAATGTGCCGATGGAACCGCTGCCCGACGGAAGTTGGGGAGCCTACGTCACGGTTGACACAGACACGGCGGTGAACTTCTGTTTCACCAACGGGGAGCAATGGGACAACAACCGCGGGGCCAATTGGGTCTACGAGGTTCACAACGGCTTTCGCATCTAGCCGCGCCCGCAAGCGGCGGGGACGGAGAGGCGCGCCAGCGCCTCTTTTGTCTTGAAGTCTCGGGGTTCTGCAGGTGTTTGGTCAGGAATGGCGGTGGGAGCCTTGACATAAATTAGTCTAGCCCGCCCGAGGGCGGGGACAAGGGTCGCGGAGCGTGATGGCGATGACCCCTCCCTGGTGGCTGCAGGGGATGTGGATGGCAACCGGACTGTGCCTGGCGTGGGCGATCGGGGCGGCGGGGACATGGGTTGGCCGGGCCGCCGGGCCGTTGGTGGGCGGGGTTGCGCTGATCGTGGTCCTCTGGGGAGCGCTCTATTGGCCCACCGGGAGGCCCGGCCGACTACTGGGCGCGGTGCTGCAGGCCTCGGCCTCCGGGGGTGTAGCGGCCGCCCTGGTCGTGGGCTGGTTTTCCCCGCTCTTCGAGGCTTGGCTGGGGCCGGTCTGGCTTGCCACCGCCGGTTTGCGACTGACGCTGGCAGCAATGTGCGGGGTGACTCTCGGCCTCGCCTTGGTCCGGCGGGCTGACGATCCGGCCTTGCCCTTCCCCGAGGCGGCGGCTCTGGCGGAGGTCATCGGCCTCCCAACCTTGGGCCGGTCTTGGCGTATCCTGCTGGTACCGGGATTCCTGTCCGGGGCGGCCCGGGCCGGGCTGGCGCTTGGCTGGTGGCCCGGCGTCGCGCTGGCCGCCGGAGACGGACGGGGATGGGCGGGCTTGGCAGGGCTGATGGTGGCACCCGGCCTGGTGGGGCTCGGAATGCTCGTGGGGTGGGAGACGGTGGCCGCGCTGGCCGCGGGAAGCCTCGCGGTGGGAGCGATGATTCTGCCGGCCGCGCTGGAAATGGGTCCCGTAAAGGTGGTGGCTCCGGCGCTGCGGGCGGCCGGCGAGGCGGGGGGACTGGAACTGCAGGCCAGCTACGGCCCGCTGATCGGGTTGGGTGCAGGTGCCGTGCTTGCGGCCTTCTCCCTCTGGGAGGGCCTTCCGGTCGCCTGGAAGGCCTGGCGCACCGGCCGCTGGCGCCGCGGCCTCGATTTGCGAAGTGGCGCCCTTCCAGCGTTGGCTGCGGTCTTGCTTGGGGGGCTGGCCCTGGGGGGTCCCGCTGTGACCGGTTCACTCCCGGGGATCCTCCTTTTTCTGGCGGCGGGAGCGCTGTCAGCCGCCCTTGGCGTAGCCGCCGTCGCCCACCTGGGGAATCTTCCCCTCCCTGTGCTGGGCCTTCCGGCCCTTGCCATGGCCGGTCCGGCGTTGGCCGCCGGTCTGGGGGCGGGGCGGATTGCCGGGCTGGACGGCCGGGCGGCATCCGTCTTGACTGCCGGCGCCCTGACCCTGGCCGCCGCTCTCTTTGCGGCTGACTACCTCCAGACGGTGCGGGTCAATCTCCTCCTCGAGGCGGCATGGCCCGTTTACCCGGTCAAACTCACCTCCTGCCTGGCCGGGCTCAGCGGCGCCGCCTGAGCAGCCTCCACCCTGACCGCCACTGGGGCCTTCCCTCCCCCGGCGGAAGCAGGGTTGGTCAGCCGGGTCGCGTTGGCTGGCTTGACCGGCCGGCTTCCGCTAGGCTTTCTGGTCTCCGGGGCCGGCCTTGGTGCACTCTCCCGGCTTTTGGTCCGTCCGGCGTGGACGGTGGCCCTGGGAGCCCTGCTGCCGCTGCCGGCTGCCCTGACCCTCCTCTTGGGTGGACTGGCCGCCCGCCGCTGTCCGGAGAGCGCCCGGCTGGTGGGGTTCGGCCTGCTCCTGGGCGACCTGGTTGTGCAGGGAGGGATCCTCCTCCTTAAGGCCTGGCGCCTCGTCCCCTTGGGGGTGGGGCCGGGGGAGAAGTCGCTGGTGGTGGCAACCGGCGGAGGAGGTCGGGTGGCAGGGCTTTTGGTGCTGGCCGGACTGGCCCTATTTGCGATCGTTCTGGCCCGGCGAAGCGGCGGAGCCGCTGCGATGGGGGCGGAGGGGAATAAGCCGAGGACGGCGGCAGGAAACGCGGCCTCTCCCGGCTAATTATGCGGAGCGATCGAGAGAACGAGGTGGGGATGATGACGGAACAACTGGACCGGACGGTGCTCTTCCGGGCCGCGGAGGGGGAGAAGCTGGACATCCGCCAGGTTGTCGAGCAGGTCTTCCAGGCGCTTGAAGAAAAGGGCTACAACCCGATCGACCAACTGGTGGGGTACCTGATGTCCGGCGATCCCGCCTATATCACCAATCATCGTGACGCTCGCTCCCTCATCAAGCGCGTCGAGCGCGATGAGCTTCTGGAAGCGCTGCTTCGCAACTATCTCGGCAGGTAGGTGTCCTGGTTGGAAAAGTTCATCGTCGAGGGCGGCAAGCGGCTGACCGGCACGGTGCGAGTGAGCGGGAGCAAGAACTCCGCGCTGGGTATCCTGGTGGCCGCAGCCCTGGCGGACGGCGAGTGCCTCCTCCATAACGTGCCCGATGAAACCGACATCCGGATCATGATTGACATCCTGATCGAGCTGGGAGTGCGGGTAGAGTGGCTGGAAGCGAACACCCTCCGGCTCCGGACGGCCCATCTCCGGTCCTATCAGGCCCCGTACGAACTGGTCCGGAGGATGCGGGCCTCCTTCTACGTGGCCGGCCTCCTCCTGGCCCGGGTCGGCAAGGCCGAGGTGCCCCTGCCGGGCGGATGTTCCCTCGGCTCGCGGCCGGTGGATTTCCACCTCAAGGGGTTCCAGGCGCTGGGGGCGGACGTCAGCATCAGCCACGGCCTGATGAAGGCTGAGGCGACCCGCCTCATTGGGACAAAGATCTACATCAACCGCTCGAGCGTCGGCACGACAGTCAACCTGATGCTCGCCGCCTCGCTCGCCGAGGGGCAGACGATCCTGGAAAACGCCGCCAAGGAGCCCGAGGTGGTCGATCTGGCCATCTTCCTGAACGGCATGGGGGCGAGGATCAAGGGCGCCGGGACCAACGTGATCAAGATCGACGGAGTCAAGAAGCTTTCCGGGACCGAGTACACCATCATCCCCGACCGGGTGGAAGCGGGCACGCTGATGATCGCCACCGCCTGCACCCGGGGCGACGTGGTGGTGGAGGAGGTGGTGCCCGAGCACCTGCGGGCGGTCGTCCTCACCCTGCAGGAGGCCGGTGTCACCGTGGAGGAGGATCTCACCCGCTTCCATGTGGTCAGCGACCGGCGGCCCAAGGCGGTGGACACCGAGACCGCGCCCTACCCCGGCTTCCCGACCGACCTGCAGCAGCCGTTCGTCGCCCTGATGAGCACGGCTGACGGAACCAGCATCATCCGGGAGACGATCTTCGACCGCTTCCGCTACGTCGACGAGCTCCGGCGGATGGGCGCCGACATCAAGGTGGAGCGGGACACGGCCATCGTGCGGGGAGTGGAGAGGCTGACCGGAGCGCCGGTCGAGGTGACCGACCTGCGGGCCGGGGCGGCGCTCCTCTGTGCCGCTCTGGGGGCGGAAGGGGCCACTGAGATGGTCGGCGTCGAACACATCGACCGGGGCTACGAGCGGATCGACCAGAAGCTGAGGGCGCTTGGGGCCCGGATTACCCGGTTTCATGCCGAAGGGGAGTGGCCCAGCCAGGAATAGGGAAAGAGTTTGTAACATTTTGAGGTTGTTTGGCAGGAAGGGTGGGGTGAGGCGGCAAACAACAAACCTTGAAGGGAACGCGGCGACGGGAGCGAGGTGCTCGCGATGAGAGCGGAATGGATCAATCCCTTTCTCAAGGCGGCGCTGAGCGTCTTCCATTCCTTCGGTTTCGAGGTCGAACGGGGTGACCTCAGACTGTGTCATTCGCCGATGTCGGGGCACGAGGTGAACGTGGCGATTGGCGTGGCCGGGGATCTCCAGGGCCAGGTCATCGTCGGCATGGAGACCGACACGGCCCTCGACGTGGCCCGGGCCATGATCCCGTGGGGGGTCAGCGAGTTCGATGAAGTCGCCCGGTCCAGCATCGCTGAATTGACGAACATGCTCTGCGGGAACGCCGTTTCCCACGCCAGCGAGCTGGGGATCTCGGCCCATCTCTCGGTGCCCTCGCTCTTCCTCGGCAAGGAAGTGGAGATCTCGACCGGAGGTTTGCCCAGCCTGGTTATCCCGCTCAGGTTGAGGACGGCTACCGGAAAGGGCACGGGTGAAGTAGACATGACCGTGCTCCTCCTGGAATAAACGCCGGAACCCGTCCGGGAGGAACCGGACCAGGAATCGCGTCCCCAGCCGTCGAAGTAAACACTTCCCCTGTCCATTCGGGGGGAGACGGGCGAAAGGGGCGGGGCGCGTGCGCGGGTTCGTCCACTTGCACACCCACACGCAGTACAGCCTCCTCGACGGGTGCTGCCGCATTCCTCAGCTGGTGGAGCGGGCGGCGTCCGCCGGGTGCCCGGCGCTGGCGATGACCGACCACGGTGTCCTGCACGGGCTGGTCGAGTTCGTGCAGGCCTGCCGTTACCAGGGGGTCAAGCCCATCCTCGGCTGCGAGGTGTACGTGGCGCCGCGCCGCCGGACAGACCGCACTCCCCGCATGGACGAGAACCCCTACCACCTGGTGCTCCTGGTCGAGTCCGAGGAGGGGTACCGGAACCTCCTGCGCCTCGTCTCGCTGTCCTCCCTGGAAGGGTTCTACTACAAGCCCCGGGTCGACAAGGAGTTGCTCCGCCTCCATCACAGGGGTCTGATCGCCCTCTCGGCCTGCCTCGCCGGCGAGGTCCCGCGGCTCCTTGCGGCCGGCGAGACGGAAGCGGCCGAGGCGGCGGCCCGGGAATACGCCGAGCTGTTCGGCCCCGACCACTTCTACCTCGAGCTGCAGGAGAACGGCCTCCCGTCCCAGGCGGCGGTCAACGCCGGCCTGATCGAGCTGGGGCGCCGTCTCGGCCTACCCCTGGTGGCAACGAATGACGTTCACTACCTGGACCGGCAGGATGCCGAGCTCCAGGACGTTGTCCTCTGCATCCAGACCGGCAAGCAGCTTTCAGACACGGACCGCCTCCGCTTCGCCACGGATCAGTTGTACTTTCGCACCCCTGAGGAGATGGCCGAGCTCTTTCAGGCTGTCCCGGAAGCGGTCGACAACACGGTGGCCATCGCCGAGCGGGTTGACTTCGCGCTTCCGTTGGGCCGGACCTACCTGCCCGCCTTCCCCGTCCCCAATGAGGCCAGGCCCGAAGAGTACCTCACCGAGCTCTGCCGCAAGGGAATGGTTGAGCGGTACGGCCAGAACCCGCCCCCGGAGGTGGAAGAGCGCCTCCGGGAGGAACTGGCGACGATCATCCGCATGGGGTACGCCGGGTACTTCCTTATCGTGTGGGACTTCATCCGCTTCGCCCGGGAGCGGGGCATCCCGGTGGGGCCGGGGCGCGGCTCGGCGGCGGGGAGCCTGGTGGCTTACCTCCTGCGAATCACGGACATCGATCCGCTCAAGAACGGACTCCTCTTCGAGCGGTTCCTCAACCCCGAGCGGGTGACCCTGCCCGACATCGACGTGGACTTCTGCTTCGAGCGGCGGGGCGAGGTCATCGAATACGTGGTCCAGACCTACGGCGAGGACCGGGTGGCGCAGATCGTCACCTTCGGAACCCTGGCCGCCAAAGCTGCCATCCGGGACATAGGCAGAGTCCTCGGCTGGCCCCTGCCTGAGGTGGACCGGCTGGCCAAACTGGTCCCCTACGAACTCGGGATGACCCTGGAGAAGGCGCTCGAGCAGGTTCCGGAGTTGCGCCTGGCCTACGAGCGGGACGAGCGGGCCCGGCGCCTTCTGGATCTGGCGCGGCAGGCCGAGGGGCTCCCCCGGCACGCCTCCACCCACGCCGCCGGCATCGTCATCTCCGACGTCCCGCTGCTCGAACGGGTGCCGGTCCAACGCACCGGGGACGGGGTGGTCACCACCCAGGTGGACATGGACTCCCTGGCTGCCCTGGGTCTTTTGAAAATGGACTTCCTGGGGCTGCGAACCCTCACCGTCCTGGACGCGACCGTGAGGTTCATCGCGGCTTGCCGGGGGGAGAGACTGGACCTCGAGTCGTTGCCGCTCGACGACGCCGAGACTTTCCGTATGCTCCAGGAAGGCGAGACGGAAGGGATCTTCCAGCTTGAATCGCGTCTCTTCAAGAGCCTCTTGCGCGAGATCAGGCCGTCGTCCTTCGCCGACCTCGTGGCGATCCTGGCCATCGGGCGGCCGGGCCCAATGAACCTGCGGAGCGAGTTCGCCCGGCGCAAGCGCGGGGAGGTGGCGGTCACCTACCCCGACCCGCGGCTCGAGCCGATCCTCCGGGAGACCTACGGCATCATGATCTACCAGGAGCAGGTCATGCAGATCGCCGCGGAACTCGCCGGGTTCAGCCTGGGCGAAGCCGACCTGCTGCGCCGGGCAATGTCCAAGAAGAAAGCCTCTGAGCTCGAAAGGCTCAAGGAACGGTTCGTGGCCGGGGCGGTGGAGCGGGGTACGGAGCCGGCCATAGCGGAGGAGATCTTCGCCTTGATGGAGTACTTCGCCAACTACGGTTTCAACAAGTCCCACGCCGCCGCCTACGCCCTGGTCTCGTACCGGACGGCGTATCTGAAGTGCCACTACCCGGCCGAGTACATGGCGGCCCTCCTGACCAGCGTCTACGGGGACACGGACAAGGTGGCGGAGTACATCAACGAGTGCCGACGCATCGGCCTTGCCGTCCTGCCGCCCGACGTGAACGAGAGCCAGACGACCTTCACCGTGACGCCGGCCGGGCAGATTCGCTTCGGGCTCGCGGCGGTCAAGAACGTCGGCCCCGGGGTGACCGAGGCGATCATCGCCGAGCGGGAGAAGAAGGGGCCGTACAAGAGCCCGGCCGACCTCTTCGCCCGGGTGACGGCCCGGGACCTGACCCGCAAGGTGGTGGAGAGCCTGATCAAGGCGGGCGCCTTCGACTCCTTCGGCGTGAGCCGGGGGCAGTTGCTCAACACCTTCGAGAAGGAATTGGAGGCGGCCCAGCGGCGCCAAGCGCAGGAGGCGCAAGGACAGGGTTTCCTGTTTGCCGTCGAAGGGGGCGGAACCCCGGCCGTCCGTCCGGCCGGCGCCGGGCCCGAGTTGACCAGCCAGGAGCTCCTCAAGATGGAGCACGAGGTCTTGGGGCTCTACCTCTCCGGACACCCGGCGGCGGCGGCCGGACCGGTGTTGGACCGGCTCGGCAGCTGCCCCTTGCGCGACCTCCAGGAGCTGCCCGACCAGAGCGAGGTGGTCGTGGGGGGCCTGGTCACCGGCCTGCGCAGTCTCCTCACCAGGCGACAGGAAAGGATGGCCACTTTTCACCTGGAGGGGCTGGACGGCCGGGCGGAGGTGGTGGTCTTCCCGCGTCTTCTGGCGGACGCCGGGGCGCTGCTGGCCGAAGGGGCGCTCGTCCTGGTGCGGGGGAGGTACGAGGCTCAGGAAGAAGGAGCCAAGATTCTGGCCGAGTGGCTCGGACCGCTCACTCCCACGCCGCTGGTGCTGACCATCCGGGGGGAGGAGGAGCTAAAGGCGGCACATAGCCTGCTCGCCAGTCACCGGGGTGACGCCCCGGTCTACCTCGTGGTTCAGGCCGGCCGGCGGAAGGCGTTGCTCCTCGTCGCGCCGAGGTATTACGTCACGCCGGGCATCGCGCTGCCTGAGGCGCCGGCAGACGATAGCGCATAGGCTGTACCCCTGCTTTGGCACACGGAGAGAGACACTACGAAAGGAAGGCGACTCGATGAAGCCTGAACCCTGTGCTCAACCGGAACCGGTCCACTCCCTCAAGGAGACGGTGATCAAGGCGCTGGCGGCCCGGGGGGTTCTCTTGGGCCCGATCGCCGAGATCGTCCTGGCGTTGCAGAAGCCTTACAACCCGGACCTGACGCTGGAGGAGTGCCTCGAAGCGGTGGATCGGGTGCTGGACAAGCGGGAGGTGCAGCACGCGGTCCTGACCGGCCTCTGCCTGGACGTGTTGGCTGAGCGTTGCGAGCTGCCCGAACCGCTCCTCACCATCGTGCGGGAGGACGAGCCGCTGTTCGGGATCGACGAGATTCTGGCCCTCTCGATTGTCAACGTGTACGGCTCAGTCGGGCTGACCTCCTTCGGCTACCTGGACAAGGTCAAGACGGGCATCCTGGAGCGCATCAACCGGCCTCTGCCGGGGACGGTCAACACCTTCCTGGATGATCTGGTGGCAGGGATCGCCGCCGCGGCCGGCGCCCGCATCGCCCACCAGGGCGAGGAACGCTCGCTGAACGGCCACAACCTGGCCGCCGGCCACGACATGTTCCACAAGGGGGGAGCGTGATGGGGCTGGCCGACGAGGCGATGGCCCTCCACCGGCGGGTGAGGGGGAAGATCGGTGTGTACGCCAGAGTGCCCGTCAGGGGGCAGCATGACCTCTCCCTGGCCTACTCTCCGGGAGTGGCTGAGCCCTGCCGGGCGATCGAGGCCGAGCCGGAGGCAGTATGGGAGCTCACCGGGCGGGGGAACACGGTGGCGGTCGTCTCTGATGGTACAGCCGTCCTCGGGCTGGGGGACCTGGGGCCTGCCGCCGCTCTACCGGTGATGGAAGGCAAGGCGCTGCTCTTCAAGGTGTTCGCCGGCGTGGACGCTTTCCCCGTCGTGCTGGCGACCAGAGAGCCGGTGGAGATCGTCGAGACGGTGGTCCGGCTGAGCCCGGGGTTTGGCGGGATCAACCTGGAGGACATCTCCGCTCCCCGGTGCTTCGCCATCGAGCAGGACCTGAAGGCCCGGTTGGACATCCCCGTCTTCCACGACGACCAGCACGGGACAGCGGTGGTGGCCCTGGCTGCTCTCCTCAACAGCCTGCGGGTCACCGGGCGGGAGCTCGCCGATACGACCGTGGCGATCAATGGAGCGGGCGCCGCCGGGGTGGCTATCGCCAAGCTGCTTCTGGCCCAGGGGATCGGCGACGTCATCCTCTGCGACCGGCAGGGGATCATCGCCCGGGGGCGGGAAGGCTTGAATCCAGTGAAGGAGGAACTGGCCGCGGTCACCAACCGGACCGGCCGCACGGGGAGCCTGGCCGAGGCGCTGCGGGGGACAGACGTCTTCATCGGCGTCTCAGTCGCCGACCAGGTGACGCCGGAGATGGTCCGGTCCATGGCCCCACACCCCGTCATCTTCGCCCTGGCCAACCCCGACCCGGAGATCAGGCCGGAGGCGGCCCGGGCGGCGGGGGCGGCAGTGGTCTGCACCGGGCGTTCGGACTACCCGAACCAGGTCAACAACGTGCTCGGCTTCCCGGGGATCTTCCGGGGGGCGCTGGATGTGCGGGCGCGAGCGATCGACGAGCAGATGAAGGCGGCGGCTGCCGGGGCGATCGCCGCCCTGGCGGAGGAGGAGCTCACGCCGGAGTACGTCATCCCCGGCCCCTTCGACCGCCGAGTGGCTCCCGCGGTGGCCGAGGCAGTGGCGCAGGCGGCGCTGAGAAGTGGCTCGGCCCGACAACCCCAGCCGCCGGGAGCGGTCTACCGGCGTACGGAAGAGCTGGTAAAGGAGGCAGCTAAGGAAGATGAAACCCGTTGACGAGGTCAGCCGGGCCGTGACGGCCGAAGAGATCCTGGGCGACTACGTCGCCGTCCGGGCGCTGGAGGACGGCGTGACCATCATCGGCCTGACCCGGGGCCGGGAGACGAAGTTTCACCACACCGAGAAGTTGGACAAAGGCGAGGTGATGCTCCTGCAGTTCACCGAGTTGACGGCGGCGATGAAGTTCCGGGGAAAAGCGGTGGTCTACTGCAAGCACGGCCAGATCCCGGTGGACTCCTAGTCAGTTGGCCAGATTGGAAAGGAGCAGGGAAACGGCGGGCGAAGGTCGAAGGGAGAAGGTCGAAGGGAATCGTTGAGTCAGACGCCGTGTAAACTACTGGCGGGAAGCCCAAGACGCACCTCCGGGGAGGGCTCGCGCCAATGTTGACGGTCGTACACATCGCGCCCAACCGCGAGGCAGCCGAAGCGGCCAAGGCCCGCCTCGAGGAGGAGGGCCTTCTCGTTGTCGTGCGCGCAGTGGAGGAGGTCCAACGCGGGGAGCGCCGCTACTATGAAGTCCTGGTCCCGCAGGGGGAGGCAGAGGAGGCGCTCGCCATACTGAACGCTTCACGGCAGCTGTAAACTGGACATGGGCATGTGAGGAAGAGGGGAACGACCTGGTGCCGAGTTTCTCAGACCTGTTTCGCGCCAAGCCGCGCTACATCACCGTCAAACCGCCGCGGCCCGAGGAGAAAAAGCCGCGGGACATCCCCGACGGACTCTGGCTCAAGTGTGAGAACTGCGAGGCCCTCCTGTACAAGAAAGAGATCGAACGGAACCTGCGGGTCTGTCCCAACTGCGGTTTTCACTACAAGGTGTCCGCCCGGGAACGGATCGAGCAACTGGCCGATCCGGACTCCTTCCGCGAGTTCGCGGCCGACCTGGCGAGCGGGAACCCGATCGACTTCCCCAACTACCAGGAGAAGCTGGCGGCGGCGCAGGAGAAGACAGGTCTGCGGGAGGGCGTCGTGACCGGCGAGGCCCGGATGGACGGCTATCCCCTGATCCTGGCGGCGATGGACTTCGGCTTCATCGGCGGGTCGATGGGCAGCGTCGTCGGTGAGAAGGTCACACTGGCGATCGAGCGGGCCGCTGAGGTGCGCCGACCCCTGGTCATCGTCGCCACCTCGGGGGGCGCCCGGATGCAGGAGGGCATCCTCTCGCTGATGCAGATGGCGAAGACCGCGGCGGCCCTGGGGAAGCTGGCCGGGCAACGGGTCCCCTACTTCGCCGTGCTGGCCAACCCCTGCACGGCCGGGGTGATGGCGAGCTTCGCAAGCTTGGGGGATGTGATCATCGCCGAACCGGGGGCGGTCGTGGCCTTCGCCGGGCCGCGGGTGATCGCCCAGACGGTGCGGGAGAAGCTCCCTCCAGGGGCCCATCGCTCGGAATTCATGCTGGAACACGGGTTTGTGGACCTGATCGTGGACCGCCGGGAACTGAGGCGCACGTTGACGCAGTTATTTGCCTTGCACGGGGTAACCCGGGAGGTGTCCCAGTGACCAACGGCTCGCTGGACTTCGAAAAACCGCTTTACGAGCTGGAAAAGCGGATCGCCGAGCTTCGCCAGTTCACCAGCGAAAAGGACATCGATTTCTCCGCTGAGATTCGCTCGCTCGAAGAGAAGGCGGAGTCGCTGCGCCAGCAGATCTACTCCAATCTCACCTCCTGGCAGCGGGTTCTGCTCGCTCGCCACCCCCGTCGCCCGCTGTCCTTGGACTACATCGACCGCATCTTCGACGACTTCATCGAGCTCCACGGGGACCGGAACTACCGCGACGACAAGGCGATCGTCGGCGGGATCGGCCTGCTCGACGGGCGGCCCGTGACAGTGATCGGGGAACAGAAGGGAAAGGACACCAAGGAGAACATCGCCCGCTCTTTCGGCTGGCCCTACCCGGAAGGCTACCGGAAGGCGCTTCGCCTCATGAAGCAGGCTGAGAAGTTCCGGCGGCCGGTGGTGACTTTCATCGACACCGCCGGGGCGTTTCCCGGGCTCGAGGCGGAGGAGCGGGGGCAGGCGGAGGCGATTGCCCGCAACCTGTTTGAGATGGCGCAGCTTGAGGTGCCCATCGTCTGTGTCGTCATCGGTGAGGGCGGAAGTGGCGGAGCGCTGGCGATCGGCGTCGGCGACCGGGTGTACATGCTCGAGAACTCGGTCTACTCCGTCATCTCCCCGGAAGGGTGCGCGGCCATCCTCTGGCATGACGCCGAGCTGAAGGCCCAGGCCGCGGACGCCCTGAAGCTGACGGCTGCCGACCTCCTGAAGCTGGGAGTGATCCACGGGATCATCCCTGAGCCGATCGGCGGGGCGCACCGCGACTACGACGAGGCGGCCCGCCGCGTCAAGGAGGTTGTCGTCCGTTCCCTGGCGGAGTTGAGCACGCTGCCGGTTGACGAATTGAAAGCCCAAAGGTACGCCCATTACCGCAAGCTCGGCCACGTGGTGCGGCCGCCCAAGTCCACACCAGGAGAGATGGATACACGATGACAAGGATCGGAGTACTGACCTCGGGCGGCGACGCCCCCGGGATGAACGCCGCCATCCGGTCGATCGTACGGACCTCACTTTACCACCGCCTCCAGGTGTTCGGGATCCTTCACGGTTTCACCGGGCTCATCCACGACGACCTCCTGGAGCTCAATTCGCGGTCGGTGGCCGACATCATCCAGCGGGGCGGCACTATCCTGCGCACCGCCCGGTCGGACGAGTTCCGGACAGAGACAGGGCAGCAGCGGGCGCTGGAGGTCCTCAAGCGGCGGGGACTCGAGGGTCTGATCGTCATCGGAGGGGACGGTTCCTTCCGGGGGGCCAAGGTGTTGGCAGATCATGGCGTAGGGGTGATCGGCATTCCGGGCACGATCGACAACGACATCCCCTGCACCGACTTCTCCCTGGGCTTCGACACCGCCGTCAACACCGTGGTGGACGCCATCAACAAGATCCGGGACACGGCCACTTCCCACGAGCGAGTCTACGTGGTCGAGGTGATGGGGCGCAACACCGGGCACATCGCCCTCCAGGCGGGGTTGGCTGGCGGCGCCGAGTCCATCCTGGTCCCGGAGATGCCGGCCGACCTGGATGAGCTGTGCCGGAAGATCGAGGTCGGTTACAAAAAGGGAAAGGCCCACTCCATCATCGTGGTCGCCGAGGGGTTCGGCGGGGAGCCCCGCCCGGGCCGGGACTTCGAGGTTTCGGCCGGCTTCCGGGTGGGCCGGTACATCGAGAACCGGACCGGCTTCGAGACACGTATCACGGTGCTCGGCCACATCCAGCGGGGAGGAGCCCCGACGGTCCTCGACCGGACGCTGGCGAGTCTCATGGGAGCTCGGGCAGTGCAGCTTCTGGCCGCCGGAGCCTGCAATATCATGACCGGTTACCAGGGCGCTCGTCTCGTGGACGTGCCCTTTGACGAGGTGTTCTCCTCCCGCAAGGAGTTCAATCGGGAGTTGTACGACCTCGCCAACATCCTGTCACTGGCCTGAGTCGGCGGCCCGGGCGAAAGGGGAAGGACATGGCGCTTACCGTACACCGGCGGACCAAGATCGTCGGCACGCTGGGACCGTCGACCGACGGACCGGGGGTTCTCGAGTCGCTGCTCGAGGCCGGCCTGGACCTGGTCCGGCTCAACTTCTCCCACGGGACCTACGACGACCACCTCCGCCGCCTGGCGGCCGTGCGCCGGTGGGAGGAACAGGCCGGCCGGCCGGTCGGGGTGGTGGTGGACATCCAGGGCCCCAAGATCCGGACCGGAGTCATGCGGGAGGAGCCGGTCACGCTGGTGACGGGCGAGGTCGTGCTCCTGACCGCCGACCCGGTGTCCGGGACGGCCGAGCGGATCCCGGTCGTCTACCCGCCGCTCGCCCGCCAGCTCCGCCCGGGCATGAAGGTCTACCTCGACGATGCGCAGATCGAGCTGCGGGTGGTGGCGGTCGACGGGCCGGAAGTCCACTGCGAGGTGGTCAACGGCGGCTTGCTCTTCTCGCGCAAGGGGGTCAGCCTCCCCGAGGTGAGGGTCGATCTGCCGGCGATCACAGAAAAGGATGCGGCGGACATCGCCTGGGCCGTGGCCAACGGCGCCGACTTTGTGGCAGTGTCTTTCGTGCGCCAGCCGGAGCACGTGATTGAGGTGCGGCGCCGAGTGGCGGAAGCCGGAGGGAGACTCGGAATCATCGCCAAGGTGGAGAACCCCGAGGCCCTGGTGAACGTCGACCAGATCATCGAGGCGGCTGACGCCGTGATGGTGGCCCGAGGCGATCTCGGGGTGAGCATCCCGCCGGAGGACGTGCCGGTGGCCCAGAAGGACATCATCCGCAAGTGTAACGCCGCCGGGAAACCGGTGATCACTGCCACCCAGATGCTCAATTCGATGATCGGCAATCCCCGTCCGACTCGGGCCGAGGTGACCGACGTGGCCAACGCCATTCTGGACGGGACGGACGCGGTGATGCTCTCCGGGGAGACGGCGAGTGGCAAGTATCCGGTCGAAGCGGTCAAGATGATGACCCGGGTCATCATCCGGACGGAGGAGGTTCTGCCCTACGCCGACCTCTTACAGCAGCGGCGAGCCAGCGGGGCGTCGATCTCCGACGCCATCAGCCACGCCACCTGCCAGACCGCCCAGGACTTGAAAGTGGCGGCGATCATCACCTCAACGCAATCGGGGGCCACAGCGCGCCTCGTGGCCAAGTACCGGCCGGAGGCGCCGATTGTGGCGGCCACCCCCGACCCGCTGGTGGCCCGCCAGTTGACGCTGGTCTGGGGGGTGAGGCCGGTAGGCGTGAGCGAGACGCCGGATATCGACGCCATGCTGGCCGAAGTGGTCAGGGCGGCGAGAGAGTTAGGCTACGCCGGGGCGGGGGATGTGCTGGCCATTACGGCCGGCCTGCGCCCGGGGGTTCCCGGATCCACCAACCTGCTCAAGGTGCACGTGGTCGAATAGGTAGTTCAAGACGTGGGGGGAGGGTCAAGGGAATGATTGTTGGAGTTCCCAGGGAGATCAAGGCCAATGAGAACCGGGTGGCGATCACCCCCGCCGGCGTCGACGAGCTGGTCAAGGCGGGGCACACGGTGGTGGTGGAGGCCGGAGCCGGCCTGGGCAGCGGGATCACCGACCAGGAGTACTCCGCCTCGGGGGCCAAGATCCTGCCTGCGGCGGCGGAGGTCTTTGCGGCCGCCGACATGATCATGAAGGTGAAAGAACCCCTGCCGCCGGAGTACGACCTTTTCCGGGAAGAACAAATCCTTTTCACCTACCTCCACCTGGCCCCTGACAAGCCGCAGACGGAGGCGCTCATGCGGAGGCGGGTGGTGGCCATCGCCTACGAGACGATTCAGCTGGAGAACGGCTCGCTCCCGCTCCTGGTCCCGATGAGCGAGGTGGCCGGCCGGATGGCGATCCAGGTGGGGGCGCAGTTCCTCGAGAAGCCCCACGGCGGGCGGGGCGTGCTGCTCGGGGGGGTACCGGGGGTTCCACCGGCCGAGGTCGTCATCATCGGCGGCGGTACTGTCGGGTACAACGCCGCCAAGATGGCGATCGGCCTAGGGGCCCATGTGACCATCCTCGACCGCAGCGCCGACCGCCTCCGCTACTTGGACGAGATTCTTCACGGCAACGTGATCACCGTGATGTCCAACGCCTACAACATCGACCGGGCGGTGCGGTATGCGGACCTGCTCGTGGGGGCGGTCCTGATCCCGGGCGCCAAGGCGCCGCGCCTCGTGACCGAGGAGATGGTCAAGGGGATGAAGTCGGGGGCGGTGATCGTCGACGTCGCCATCGACCAGGGCGGCTGCATCGAGACAGTCGACCACGCCACCACCCACGCCGACCCGACCTACGTCCGCCATGGAGTGGTCCACTACTCGGTGGCCAACATGCCCGGCGCGGTGCCGCGCACCTCGACCTACGCCTTGACCAACGCCACCATTCCGTATGCCCTGGAGATCGCCAACAAGGGGTATCGGGCCGCCGTCCTGCAGAACCCGGCGCTGGCGAAGGGCCTCAACGTGCTGAAGGGGAAGGTGGTCTACAAGGCCGTGGCCGAGGCGCATAACCTGGAGTATGTGCCCTGGAACGAGCTGATCTGACGCCGCGGGCGCGACGGGCCTTGGCAGTCCGGGGCAGATGTGCTAGAATATCGATTGCAACGAGCGTGCCCTATTGTGCCGAAGTGGCGGAACTGGCAGACGCGCTCGACTCAAAATCGAGAGTGGCAACCCCACGTGTGGGTTCGAGTCCCACCTTCGGCACCAACATTGATCGCCCCGGCCGGGGCGAGCTTTTTTTCCGACGGGGAGGGATCGCCGTGTATCGCCAGTACAACGAGCGCGCCGGGGTGTCCATCGAACAGGGGACACCCTCTGTACCTGCGGACAACCGGTACTACCTCCTCCGCGGCGGACAGACCGTCGGGGTCTTTCCCAACTTGAAACGGGCCATGGCCGCCTATCACAAGCTGGTCCGGGAGATCCTCGGAGGGGGCGCCGAGGAAGCCCCCGTCCAAGAGACGCCGGCACGCAAAGAGAAAAAGGTGGACCCGGTGAAGGAGAGCACCGAGCGCTTTCTGGACGCCAAGGAAGCCTACTGGGCCAATTCCCACAAGTACCGCCGCGGCGGACGCCTCGGCCGGCGCTGATTGCCATCCCTGGGGACTTTCCACATTCATACTCCCCCGAGCCCCAGGAATGCTAGGGGCGAGGAGGGAAGGAAGGGATGCGCAGAGCCCGAACCATTGGTCGACGGCTGATTCCCGCCGCCTTCGGTGTGATTCTTTTGGCGTTGGCCCTCTCCGGGCAGGCGTGCCCAGGTGCAGGGACCAGGCCGCAACCAACGCGCCTCACCCGGCCGGCTCCCCGGCGGGTGGCGGTTCGGCCGGCGCCTGTCCAGCCGGCTCCGGCCGTCCGGCCCGGCAACCTGGAGTCCGCGGTGCAGCGCACGAAAACAGCAGTGGACCGCCGGGACTGGAAGGCAGCCGATCGCGAGGCGGCAGCGCTCGGCGACGCCTGGCGGCCGATCCGATCCCGCAGGACGTGGCCGGCGGCGGACCTGACCGCCTTTGAAGGGGCCTACGCCAGGCTTCGGACGGCGATCAAGACGAGGGAGGAGGCGGCGGCCGACCGGGCGCTCGCCCAGCTCACCCGGTTGGCCCAGCGGCACGCGGGTGCTGCCCCGGCGCCGGTCCGGACCAGGGCTCCCAGACCGATGGCTCCTGGACCACCACGCCGGTAGGAAGCCCCTGAGGACGATTCACGGGGGATGCTCTTCCCCCGTTTCTTTTTCTGCAGGAAGCTGGCAAATTTCGCCGAATTTTTCCCAAGAGAGCATAACTCCGCTGCTCAGTCAGGGCGGCGTGCAGAGTGAGGGAAGAACGTGCAGGGCAACTGGTGGGCGGCGCTCAACGCCCTGGGCTTGGCGTGCTGCGTGGTCATGGCGGTCAGTTACCTGCTCAGCCAGTTGGTCTTCGTGCGCCGGTGGCTGATGGGGGACCGCAGCCTGGTCAGTTCGCTAGCCATCAGCTTCGCCCTGAGCATCATCACCATGGTGGGCGAGCTCTTCGTTCCGCCCTTTTCGCTCATCCCTCAGAACGTCCGGTACATTGCCCCGATCATCGGCGGAATGTACGGTGGACCCCTAGTCGGCATGATGCAGGGCGTCTTCTTCAATTTATGGCGGACGGCCATGCGCGGGGTCTGGCCGGGCCCGGACGCCCTCGTCCCGCTCGGAGTCGGCTTGGTGGCCGGTCTGGTGAGCCGCTCGTTCTCCTACCACTTGAGCGTGGCCAGAGCCGCCTTCGTCGCCGCCGTCGCCCTCGTCACCGACACCGTGCTTGACCTGTGGCTGGAAGAGGCCGAGCTGCTCGAGTGGCTCCCAGAGCTGGGTATCCACGCGGCCAACTTCATCACCATCATGATCGTGGCTCGCATCTTCCAGAACGAACGGGCGGAAGAGGAACACAAGCGGATCCTGGAGGACCTGGCACTCACAGACGGCCTGACTCATCTCGCCAACCACCGCCAGTTCCACACCCAGCTGGCCAAGGAGATCGAGACCGCCCGGGTCCGCGGCTCTCAGGTGGCCCTGGTCATGCTGGACATCGATTACTTCAAGAACTACAACGACGCCTTCGGCCACCCGGAGGGGGACAAGCTCCTGACGGCCATCGCCGAGGCGATCCGGATGGTCATCCGGTCCGGGGACACGGGGGCCCGCTACGGCGGCGACGAGTTCGCCCTGATCCTGCCGAACACCGACGCCGAGGCGGCCCGGGCGGTGGCCCGGCGCATCCAGGAGGCGGCGAACCGGTACATCCGGCTGGACCCGGAAGGGAAGAAAACGGGCGTCTCGCTCTCCGCCGGCGTAGCGGTCTATCCCGACTCGGCGACCGACAAGGACTCTCTGATCAAGCGGGCGGACGAGGCGCTTTACGCCGCCAAGTATGCTGAGACCAAACTGGAGGTCTACCACTCGGTCTTCGACGACCTGAAATCCCAGCTCGACTCGGCGGAAATGAGCCTGATCAACACAGTCAAGACGCTGCTGACGGTGATCAACGCCAAGGACCGCTACACCTACGGTCACTCCGAGCGGGTCGTGAACCATTGCCTGATGATCGCCCGCTACCTGAACCTCGAGGAAGATCAGGTCAAGCTGCTGCGGATCGCGGCGTTCCTTCACGACATCGGCAAGATCGAGATCGCGCGGGACATCCTCAACAAGGAAGGGAGGCTGACCCCGGAGGAGCGGCGGATCATCGAACAACACCCGGTGTGGGGGGCCGAGATCATCCGGCCGGTGCGTTCGTTGCGCCAGGTGGTGCCGGCGGTCCTCCACCACCACGAGCGGTACGACGGCACCGGATACCCCGACCGGCTCAAAGGCAGCGAGATTCCCTGGCTGGCCCGCATTCTCACGGTGGCCGACGCCTTCGACGCCATGACCACCGAGCGGCCGCACCAGAGGGCCAAGACTATTCCCGAGGCCCTGGCGGAGTTGAAGCGGTGTTCCGGCACTCAGTTCGATCCCTGGGTGGTGGACGCCTTCGCCGCCGCTTTCCTGGAGATCCCCTCCAGCGATACGGCTGCGGCTGGCAAGTGACTTTACTCCCCGGCCCGCCTTTCCGCATAGACATAGACAGAATAGCCAGACAACGGTCGGTTTGAACGCGGGGAGGGCCCGAGGGATGAGCGAGTCGTCGGCGGTTTTTCCACTCACGCCGGTTGAATCGAAGCGCCTGATCGCCAAAGGGGTGGCCGCCCTGCCGGTGGTCCAGGCAGCTCTGGCCACCGGGCGGGTGTTCATCGCGGCCGGGACCACTAACGGCTACGTGGCCGAGGAACTGCTCGGGGTAGAAGTGGTGAAGTACCGGTACGCCACAGGTCTGGTCACCCAGGGAACCTTGTGTGTGACCCCGCCCGGCGACCGGGTTCCGCCCTATGCTGTCCGCCAGGGGGAGATCCTGGAAGGCGTCTCCCTGGAGGAGTTGCTGGCCGAGTTCACCGCGGACGACGTCTTCATCAAAGGGGGAAACGCCCTCGACTCCTCCGGGACGGTGGGAGTCCTGGTCTCCGGGGCGACCGGAGGGACGATCGGGGCGGCACTCGGGATCGTGCAGGGGCGGGGAGCCCACCTGATCATGCCGGTGGGGCTCGAGAAGATGGTCTCGTCTGTGGCGGCCGCCGCCCGGGCGGCGGGGTCGAGCCGGTTCCGCTACGCCTATGGCTCAGCCGCCGGACTGATCCCGGTCGTCGGGGCGGAGGTGGTGACCGAGCTCACCGCCCTCCGGTTGCTGACCGGGGTGGACGCGGTCCACTTGGCCTCGGGCGGAGTGGGGGGATCGGAGGGGGCGGTGGTGATCGCGGTGACGGGCGCCGAGGAGGCAGTGGCCAACGCCTTCCGCCTCGTCCAGCGGCTGAAGAAGGAGACGCCGTGCACCGCGGTCCGCCGGACCTGCGGGCGGGACTGTACCTACCACTGCACCCGCCACGCCCGGCTGTAGTTGCAGTGGCCCGCCCAGGCGGCTCAGTCTAGCAGGAATATCTGCGGCAGTGCCCAATTCAGTATAGGGTTACAGACAGAATCACACCAGGCAGGCGGGGTTGGAGTGGCAGATCGGGCAGGGGACAAGTCTTTCGTCTTGAGCAACTGGGGAACGCGCTGGCGGCTCACCGCCTTTCTTTTGGCCGCGCTCATGTTCCTGGCGCTGTCCTTCACCACGCTCATCCTGGTCCGCCGCACGATCGTCTCCGACGAACAGACCCATGCCCTCGATGCCACGCGGGCCGTGGCCCGCCAGTTCGACGCCTGGCTCCAGAAGAAGAACGGCGTGCTCGCGCAGGTCGGGCAGATGGCCGAGGCGTACGAGGGGCAGAGAGCGCGCCTCCAGGAGAAACTCGCCACCCTCCTGCGGAGCGATCCCGACTTGCTCGACATCTACCTGTGGCGGGCAGACGGCCCCTCTGTCGTGGCCAGCGGCTGGGAGCCGCCGGCCTCTGTGGACGGTCGGACGCGCCCCTGGTTCAGCGCCGCCTTGGACAAGAACATCCGGGGTATCAGCGACCCCTATTCCGACTTGCGCACGGGCCGTCTGACCATCACCTTGAGCCGCCCCGTCCTCTCCTCCACCGGCGAGCTGGTGGGCGTAGCCGCCCTCGACCTGAAGCTGTCGGCGGCCGCCCGCCACGTCATGCTCGGCCGCGGCTCCGTCACCGGGCGGGTATTGGTCTTCGACCGGCAAGGGCGGGTGATGATCGACTCGCGGGCGCGCCAGGCACAAGACCTCGAGAATCCCTCGGTGTTCAAAGACGGTTCAACCCCGGCTGACCTCCATGCCGCGATGAAACGACAGGAGGAGGGCGCCTTCTGGGGGTATCCCCCGGGGACCGGGAGGGGCGCGAAGTGGCTGGTCACCCATACCCGCGTCCCCTCGACGGGCTGGACGGTGGTTTCCTACGTGGCGCCGGATGTCCTGCTCCGCCCCTTCAACCTGTTCGTCCGCGGCTGGCTGCTCGTCTCCGTGGCGACCGTCCTGGCCATGCTCCTTGTGATGCTGGTGTTCATCGACCGCCTGCTCCTGCCGATTGAACGATTGCTCCGCCTGACGAAGGGCAGCCGGCTGATGTACAGCGAGGTGGCCGCGGCCGACGACCTCTTGGACCTTACACGCTCGGTGAACCGCCTGATGGCCTACCTCGAGGCCTTCCCCGGAGTTCTCAACCTCATGCTGGGCCTGAAGGACGGCTACACCTCCCATCACACCCGGCAGGTAGCGCAGTACGCCCTGAGGATCGGCGAGACGTTGGGCCTGTCGGAGCGGCAGCTGGGGGAGCTGGAATGCGCCGCCCTCCTGCACGACATCGGGAAGGCGGGCGTCCCGGACGTGATCCTGAAGAAGCCGGGCGCCCTCACCGAGGAGGAGTGGGGAGCCATCCGCCTTCACCCCGTGGTGGGGGCGGAAGTGGCATCGGAAGCCGGGTTCACCCCGGTCATCACCCGCGCCATCCGCCAGCACCACGAGCGGCTGGACGGCTCCGGCTACCCGGACCGGCTCTCCGGCGACGAGGTGGAGCTTTACGCCCGCATCATCGCCGTGGCCGACACTTACCACGCCATGACCTCCGACCGCCCCTACCGCCCGGCCCGGAAACCCCACGAAGCGCAGGCTGAGCTCTGTGAGGGCGCTGGGCGGAAGTACGACTTCCGCGTCGTACAAGCCTTCCTGTCCGTCCTCAACCACGGCGCGAAGCCGGATGGGTCGCCGGAGGGCGGAGAAAAGGGCATAGACCGGTCCTCACCCGCATAGGATGGCCGGTAAAGGGCCGAGGGTGGCCCGTCAAGGGTTGAGGGTGAGGCGCCGTTGCCAGTTGTCCCGCGCGTGGGGCCGCCCGCCGGAGTTGTGGGGGCCTCCTTTCTTTGCCTTGCGTCCTTCTTGTTCCTGTCCGCCCCGCCGGCCCGAGCCGGCGGGACCCCCGCCTACCGGATCGTCGTCAACCTTCCTTCCCGCACCCTCTCCTTGTATGCGGGGGCGGACCTCGTCCGGCGCTATCCGGTGGCGATCGGCCACCCCGACACTCCTTCGCCCGTGGGGCGCTATCGGATCGCGGTCAAGGTCGTCAACCCCACCTGGTACCCGAAGCGGCGCCCGCCTGTGCCTCCCGGTCCCCTGAACCCGGTGGGGACGAGGTGGCTCGGCCTGAACGTCCCGGACCTCGGCCTCCACGGGACAAATGACCCTGCCTCCATCGGCCAGGCGGTGTCGGGCGGCTGCATCCGGCTGCACAACGCGGACGTGGAGGAGCTCTTTTCTCTGGTCGGCGTGGACACCCCGGTCGAGTTCACCTACGAGACCGTGGAGGTCAGGCGCCTGCCGGCCGACGACTGGTCGGCCGGCCCGGCAGACGAGGCGGCGCTGCTCTACTCCTACGCTCTGACCATCCACCCCGACGTGTATCGGCGCGGGAGGACCACCGCCGCCCAGGCACGAGAGGTCCTCCTGGGGGCTGGAATCACGGCGGAGCTTGACCGGGCCCGGCTAGAGCGCCAGGCTCGGGAGGCGCGCGGGACGCTCGAGCCTCTGCCGGTGGTGCCGCGGGTGGTGATCGCCGGCCGGCCGGCCCGGCGGGTGGCGTGGGAGGAGGGGCGCCTGTGGTTGCCCTTGAACGAGGCGGCGGAGCTTTTGGGCACGCCCCTCCTGGCCTGGGAGGGGATGCTCCGGGAGAGGGGCGGGGAGGCGTGGGTGGCTGCAACCGAGGTGGCCTGGCGGAGAGGTTATCGAGTGAAGGCGCTCCCCGCCGCGGCGACCTTGTACCTCACCACACCGCTGGTTTTCTGGAACGACCAGCCGATCGCCCGGGCCTTCAGCGCGCAAGACGGGGTGCTGGTCCCGCTGGAGCCCCTGGCGCAGGCCTGCGGGCGCCGGGTGGCCGTCGATCCCTGCCTGGCGGTGGCCGTCAGCGAGGGCGGGCGGACTGTCCCGGTCCAGTGGCGCGGCGAAGAGGCCTACCTGGCCCCGCTGGTCGCGGCAGGTCTCTTCGCTCTGGAGGTCTCGGTCACTGAGGAAGGGGTGCGGTTCGCGGAGCGCTCCCTAGAACAGCCGGGCGAGCAGTTGCGAGGTCAGCTCGATCTGTAGCGCCTGCTGCAGTTGGTTCCAGTCCCGGGTCAAGAGGGCACCCACGACCTCGGCCGGCAGGTTCAGGCGCTGAGCCAAGGAGGCCGCCGCCCGTTCCTGGGAAAGCCCCTGCAAGTTCTGCCAGTTCTTGTCGAGGATCGCCTCCACCTCCTCCGGCGAGAGGCCGTAGCCGATCAACTGGTTGTAGAGGGAAGCCTTCATCGAACCGCTCACGGCTTCCTTGTCGCCGCTCATCAGGGCGGCCACCTGGTCCGCCGTGAGGAGCCCCTTGGTCAGCGCCGCAACTCGGTTGGAGAGGTCGGCCTTCGTCACCAAACCTACCGCCTTGACCAGCCGCGGCTGTCCTTCCGTTCCGGTCAGGACCAGCACCTGATCTCCGGCAGTGAAGTTCTGCAGGTCGGAGATGGTCCCGTTGCGGAAGAGCAGGGCGTCGAAGGGCAGGGTAAAGAGGCGTTGTTCGCCCAGGTCCGGCTTGACGGTAAAGGCGTTGTTCATCGGGTCGACGGCCACCACCTGCCCCTTCACCGGGACCAAGTCCATCGCCACCCGCACGACGTGGGCGGCGTCGGCCCGGGTCGCCTTGGTCTCGGGCTCAAACTTGACCTGGATGTACGAGGGGACGAGCCCCAGCCGGCTGCCCACCTCGACCGGGAGGAAGGCCCAATGATCGGCGGTGACGTCGGCGTAGGAGGGCGGCCAGTCGCCGGTCAACTGGTCACCTTTGTCGGCGGCCTTGATAGCCCGGGTGACCATGGCGATGACCTCGGCCCGGCTGACGCTCCGGTTGGGGCGGAAAGTCCCGTCCTCGTACCCCTGGATGATCTTGGCGTTCACCAGGGCGGTGATGTACCGGCGGGCCCAGTGCCCCTGTGTGTCCGAAAAAGGCGACTCGCCGTCCACCGGGTCGATGCGGAAAGCCTTGCTCATCAGCTTGGCAAACTCGGCCCGGGTGATGCTCCGCTGCGGGCGGAAGGTGCCGTCGGGATATCCGTTGACCACCCCCCGGTCGAGGAGTTGCTGGATGTCGGCCTTCGCCCAGGAGTCTTTGAGGTCGGACAGCGCCGCCGCCTGAACCGCCGGCGCCCCGAAGGCGCCGACAAGGAGCAGAGCGAGCAACGCAGCAAGGAGGGCAAGGGCGAGCCTGCGCACGTCCACACATCCTTTCGGGTTTACATAAGATTGCATATCTTTGCTATTCTCTTCGGCCTCGCCGCTCCCTTCAGGCAAATGGCGGGGGAGGCGGGAACGGGCGGGCCGGGAGGAGGTTTTTGCCGGGGAAAGTGAAATAATACAACGTGTTTTCGGCGAGGGAGGTGAGGCGGTGGCCAGTCAGTTGCGCAGGGACGAGCGGCGCCCCGGGCCGGGCTTGGCGATCCTGGACGGGAGTTCCCTCCTTCACCGGGCCTATTACGCCCTGCCCCACCTGACCTCTCCGCAGGGCGTGGTCACCAACGCCGTCTACGGCTTCACGATGATGCTCCTCCGCCTTCTGGAGGAGCAGCGGCCGGAGCGGGTGGTGGTGGCCTTCGACCGTCCGGCGCCGACCTTCCGCCACGAAGCGTTCGCTCAGTACAAGGCCACCCGCAAGCCGATGCCCGACGACCTGCGACCGCAGGGGCCGCTCTGCGAGGAACTGCTGGCCGCCTTCGGCATCCCCGTGGTGGGCCTCGAAGGCTACGAGGCCGACGACCTCATCGGGACGCTGGCCTGCCGCGCCGCCGCGGCCGGGCTCACCACGCTCGTCGTCACCGGCGACCGCGATGCCCTGCAGCTCGTTTCCCCTTTGGTGCAGGTCGTGCTGACCCGGAGGGGCATCACCGACACTGAGCTCTACGACCTCGACCGAGTGAAGGAGCAGTTTGGCCTCACTCCCACCCAGTTCATCGATCTGAAGGGACTGATGGGCGACGCCTCCGACAACATCCCGGGAGTGCCGGGAATCGGGGAGAAGGGCGCTCTCCGCCTCATCCAGCAGTACGGAAGCGTGGAGGGAGTCCTCGCCCATGCGGATGAGATCGGAGGGCGCACCGGGAACCTGCTCCGGACCTATGCCGACCAGGCGAGGCTCTCCCGCCAGCTCGCCACCATCGAATGTCAGGCGCCGCTGCCCCTCGACCCGGCGGCGCTGGAGCCGCCCCGTCCCGACACCGGGCGCCTGCGGGAGCTCTTCACGCAGCTCGGCTTCCGCAATCTGCTCAAGAGTCTCCCCGGCGGTGCAGCGGCAGCCCAAGGGTCGCTCTTCGGCCCGGGGGCTCCACCGCCCGCCCCGCCCGCCGCGCCATCCACGCCGTCCGCGCCGTCCGCGCCGGAGTGGGTGTGGGTCGACCGGCTGGAGGAGTTGGAGGAGGCCGTGCGGGAGCTGCGCGGCCGGGAGGAGTTCGGGCTGGCCGCCGTCCTCGACACCCCGGCGCCCTGGCAGAGGACGCTCCAGGGACTGGCGCTGGTCTCACCGGAGCGAGGCTGGTTCGTGCGCCTGACGGAGAACGGGGCCGCCCGTCCGGGGGAGCTCGAGTGCGCCGAGATCGTCCCGCGGCTTCTGCCCCTCTTCGCCGGGGAGCGGCCGCGCCGGGTGGGACACGACCTGAAGGCTTTCTCCCTGGCCCTCGGGACAACGGAGGGGCCGGCGACGGGCGCCCGGGCCGGCACCCTGGTCGACGAGGCCCCGCGGTACGCCGTCCGCTCCTCCGACTTCGACGTGATGCTCGCCTCTTACGTGCTGGACCCGACCCGGGGCAACCACACACTGGAGGAGGTGGCCTTCAATCACCTGGGGCTGGCCCTGCCGGAACGGCCGAAGCCGCCCAAGGGGGAGCGCACCTCCGAGGAGTGGCAGGCCGCGGCCGCCTGCGCCGTCCAGCAGGCCTCAGCCTGCCTGGCGCTCCGTCCCCGGCTCGACACGGAGCTGGCCGCGGCCGGCCTCACCCGCCTCTTCCGCGAGGTCGAGATGGCCCTGGTGCCCGTATTAGCCGCCATGGAGCGGCGGGGCGTGGCGGTGGACACGGTACGGCTTGAGACCCTCTCCCGGGAGCTGGAGCGGCGGATCGGGCACCTGGCGGCGGAGATCTACCGCTTGGCGGGGGAGGAGTTCAACCTGAATTCACCGCGGCAGCTGGCGGCCATCCTCTTCGAAAAACTCAAGCTGCCCGCTGGGAAGCGGACCAAGACCGGCCTCTCGACCAGCGCCGACGTCCTGGAGGAACTGGCCTTCGACCACCCCATCGCCCGCCACCTTCTGGACCACCGCCAGCTCGTCAAGCTGAAGACGACCTACGTGGACACCCTGCCGGCGCTCATCAACCCGGCCACCGGGCGGGTCCACACCACTTTCAACCAGGCGGTCACGGCGACCGGGCGCCTCTCCTCCACCAACCCGAACCTGCAGAACATCCCGGTGCGGACCGAGGAGGGGGGCAAGATTCGGGAAGCCTTCGTGGCGGGGGGGGAAGGACATGTCCTGATTTCGGCCGACTACTCCCAGATCGAGCTCCGGGTGATGGCGCACCTCTCCCGCGACCCCATCCTGAGCGAGGCCTTCCGCTCCGGCGAGGACATCCACACCCGGACCGCCGCCGAGATGTTCGGGCTCCCCCCGGAGCAGGTGACGCCGGAGATGCGCTCCGGGGCCAAGGCGATCAACTTCGGGATCATCTACGGGATCTCCAGCTTCGGCCTGGCCCGGGGGACGAAGATCAGCCGGGAGCAGGCCCAGGAGTTCATCAAGGCCTACTTCGCCCGCTACGCCAAGGTCAAGGCATACCTGGACGAAGTGGTGGCGGCGGCCAGAGAGAAAGGGTACGTCACCACCATCCTCGGGCGGCGGCGTTTCCTCCCCGATCTGCACAGCCGAAACTACGCCCTGCGCAGCTTCGCCGAGCGGACGGCGATGAACACGCCCATCCAGGGCTCGGCGGCCGACATCATCAAGCTGGCGATGATCGCCTGCGAGCGGGAGCTGGCTGCCCGGGGGCTGCGCACCCGGATGGTGCTCCAGGTCCACGACGAACTGGTCTTCGAGGGGCCGGAGGAGGAGGTCCCCGCCGTGGCCCGGCTGGTGCGGGAGGCGATGGAGACGGCGGTCTCTCTCCAGGTGCCGCTGGTGGTGGAAGTGGAGGCGGGCCGGAACTGGCGGGAAGGGGAAAAGGTGCCGCGTGCCTGAGCTCCCGGAAGTCGAAACCGTGCGCCGCAGCCTCCTGCCGAAGCTGGCCGGCCATACCATCACCGGAGTCGAGATCTTCTGGCCCCGGGCCGTGCGTTACCCCGAGCCGGAGGCCTTCGCCGCCGCCATCCGCGGCCGGCGGGTGGAGGACCTGGAGCGGCGGGGGAAACACCTGATCATCCACCTCTCCGGCGAACAGTCGCTGGTAGTCCACCTGCGGATGACCGGCCGCCTGCTCTACCGGGACGAAGGGGACGAGGTCAGCCCTTACACGACGGTCCTCTTCCACCTGGACGGCGGGAAGGCGCTGCACTTCGTGGATGTGCGGAAGTTCGGGGCCATGCACCTCGTCTGTGCGGAGGAGTGGGACCAGGTGCAGTCGCTCCGCGGGCTGGGGGTCGAGCCGCTCTCGGAGGAATTCACGCCGGCCTATCTCGCGGCGATGCTTGAGGGCGGGAGGGGGCCGGTCAAGGGCAGGCTGCTCAACCAGCAGCGGATCGCGGGGCTCGGGAACATCTATGCCGATGAGGCGCTCCACCGGGCGGGCATCTTCCCCGGGCGCCCGGCGGGCAGCCTCTCCCCGGTGGAGGTCGAACGCCTCCACGCCGCCATCCGGGAGGTGATCGCCGAGGGTCTCGCCCACCGGGGGACGAGCGTGCGGGATTATGTGGACGGGGACGGGCGGGCCGGCGCCTTCCAGGAGCGGCTGCGCGTCTACCGGCGGACCGGCCGGCCCTGCCTGCGCTGCGCGACGCCGATCCGCCGGACGGTGGTCGCCGGGCGGGGCACGTTTTACTGTCCCCAGTGCCAGGAGGAGACTGGCACCGGGGCCGGGCCGCAGGAATAGCATACCTCCGCCTGAGCGAGAGGCGGAGGGGCGGATGGTGTGGCCCGGGGCTTGGCGGGTTTGTTCTTCCTGGCGTTGGCGGTGAGCCTGGACGGCCTTTCGGCGGGCGTCAGCTACGGGCTGCGCCACATCCGGCTGGACTGGCGGAGCCTGACGATGATCGGCCTGGTGGCGGGAGTGACAGCGCTGGCTTCCACCGGGGGCGGCCACCTCCTCGGCCGCCTCCTCGGCCGGCAGCTTGGGGCCGCCTTCGGGCGCCAGCTCGGGGCGGCGCTCCTCCTGGCTCTCGGCCTGGCCAGCCTCGGTAACGTCTGGCAGGAGAAGGAGAACGAGTCGCCGGGGCCCCCGGTGGGGGAGGCCGGTCCCCTCGAGTCCGGCAACGGCCGCCGGACGCTCTGGTCGCTCCAGTTGCGCACGTGGGGGCTGGTGGTGGAGGTGGCCCGCCAACCGGGCCGGGCCGACCTGGACCGCTCCGGCTCCATCTCGCTCCCGGAGGCCCTGATCCTCGGGCTGGCGCTTTCGCTGGACAGCGGCGCCGTGGGGTTCGGCGCCGGGATGGCCGGGTTCCCCCCGTGGGGCGTGGCGGCGGCCGTGGCGCCCACCAACGTCGCCCTGCTGTGGTGTGGCACCTGGATCGGCCGCCGGCTGATTCAGGTGCGCCGCCGGGTGTGGCTCGCCCTGAGCCCGGGACTGATCCTCCTGGCGCTGGGGGTGTGGCGGCTTAAGCCCTAGAAGGAGGCTGGTTCATGCGTCTGGGACTGACGGGCGGCCTGGGGAGCGGGAAGAGCCGGGTGGCGCAGGCCCTGCAGGAACTCGGCGCAGCGGTGATCGACGCTGACCAGCTGGCCCGGGAGGCCGTGGCGCCCGGGACCCCGGGATATCGGGCGGTAGTGGAGGCTTTCGGGCGGGAGTACCTCGCGGCCGACGGCTCGCTCGATCGGCAGAAGCTGGGGCGGCTGGTCTTCGCCGACGAGTCGGCCCGCCGCCGCCTGGAGGCGATCATCCACCCGGAGGTCATCCGGCTGATGCGGGCCCGGGTGGAGGCCCTGGAGCGGGCGGGAGCGCCGGTGGTAGTGCTGGAGGTGCCGCTGCTCTTCGAGGCGGGACTCGAGAACGAGGTGGACAAGGTGGTCGTGGTGGACGCTCCCGAGGAGGTCCGGGTGGCCCGGGTGGCGGCCCGGGGAAGCCTGACTGCAGGCGAAGCCCGCCAGCGCCTTGCCGCCCAGTTGCCGCTGGGGGAGAAGGTGCGCCGGGCCGACTACGTCATCGACAACTCGGGCAGGTGGGAAGAGACGCAGCTTCAAGTGGAGCGCTTGTGGGAGGAGATACGCCGTGAAGAAACGCATCGCCCTGGTGGCCCATGACCGGAAAAAGGAGAGCATCATCGAGTTCGCCCGGACCCACCGGGAGCTGTTGGTCGACTGCACCCTTCTGGCCACGGGGACCACGGGGAAGATGATCGCCGAGCAGGTGAGCCTGCCTGTCGAACGGATGCAGTCCGGCCCCTACGGCGGGGACCAGCAGATCGGAGCCCGTGTGGCGGCCGGAGAGGTCGACGCGGTCATCTTCCTGCGGGACCCCCTCACCGCCCAGCCCCATGAGCCGGACATCTCCGCTCTCCTGCGGGTGTGCGACGTCCACAACGTCCCGCTCGCCACGAACCTGGCCACCGCAGAGCTGATCATCCACGGTCTTCTGCAAGAGGTCAAGCGATGAGGTGGAGGGCGGACCGGCGCTGGTGGCGGGTGGGCCTGCTGGCGGCGGCGGTGCTGCTTCTGACGGCGGCGACCAGCCGCCCGGTCCTGCGGTTGTTCTTTCCGCTCCGCCACGTTTCGCTCATCGCCGGCGCGGCCCGGACCTATCGGCTCGATCCGCACCTGCTCGCCGCCCTGATCCGGGTGGAGAGCTCCTTCAACCCTTACGCCCGGTCGGTCAAGGGGGCTGTAGGGCTGATGCAACTGATGCCGGAGACCGCCGCCTGGATCGCCTCCCAGCGGGGCCTGCCGAGACCGGACCCGGCTGAGCTGGCCGAGCCCCGGGTGAACGTCGATTACGGTTCCTGGTACGTGCGGATGCTCCTGGACGACTTCCGCGGCGACGTGATCCTGGCCCTCGCCGCCTACAACAGCGGGTGGGGGACGGTCCGCGGGTGGCTCGGCGCCGGGGAATGGAGCGGCCGTCCGGACGAGGTGAACCAGATCCCGTTTCCGGAGACCCGGGCCTACGTGCGCCGGGTGCTCGCCACCTGGAAGTGGTACGAGCGGCTCTATCCAACCTTTCCGTCCAGTTAGGAATGGGGCTTTGGGACAAGACGAGGAGGATCGCGATGTCTGAGAAGCGGTTGGACAAGTTGGAGGAGGTGCGTGCGCTGCACGTACCGGCGGGGCGGCGGCTCTTCTCGGCCGAGCACGCCGAGATCCTGGCCGGCAAAACCACCGACGTCTACTTCATCCGCACCCTGGAGATCCTGCGCGCCCTGGGCCTCGACCAGACGCCGGTCACGGCGGAGGTCTTCGCCCGGGCGGGGGGCCTCCTCTGCGGGTTGGAGGAGGCGGTGAACTTCCTTTCGGACCTTCCCGTGGAGGTGGAGGCGCTCCCGGAGGGTGCCCGGTTCGAGCCGAAGGAGGTGGTCATGCGGATCCGAGGACCCTACGGCGCCTTTGCCACCGCCGAGACGATCATCCTCGGGATGCTCGCCTCCTCCTCCGGCTGGGCGACGGCGGCGGCGGAGTGCCGGGCGGCCGCCGGGCCACGGCCGATGATCTGCTTCGGCTCGCGCCACGTCCACCCGGCGGTGGCCCCGGTAATGGAGCGGGCGGCGGTGATCGGCGGGTGCGACGGGGCGAGCAACATCCTTGCCGCCAAGCTCCTGGGCAAGGAGCCAAGCGGGACCGTACCCCACGCCGTCTTCCTCATCGTCGGGGATACCGTCAAAGTGGCTGAGGCGTACCACCGCCTGATGCCGCCGGACGCTCCCCGGATCATCCTCATTGACACGTTCAAGGACGAGGCCGAGGAGGCCCTGCGGGTCGCCGAGGCCCTCGGGCCCGCGTTGAGCGGCATCCGGCTGGACACGCCCGGCGAGCGGGGCGGGGTCACTCCAGACCTGGTGCGGGAGGTCCGCTACCGCCTGGACCAGGCCGGCCATCGCTCGGTCAAGATCTTCATCTCCGGCGGCCTGACCCCCGAGCGCATCCAGCTTCTCGCCGAAGCCGGGGCCGACGCTTTCGGCGTGGGGAGCTACATCTCCGGGGCTCCGCCGATCGACTTCACCATGGACCTCAAGGTGGTCAACGGACGGCCCGTGGCGAAAAGGGGCCGGCTGCCGGGCGAGTTGCCGAACCCGCGGCTCGTCAAGCGGCTTCCGCGGTAGCTGAAGAAGCTTCGCACACAGAAGGTCTTTTCCGAGTAGTGTGGAAAGCCTCCGGCAGGAGACCCATTGAGGAGGTCGAGGAGGCCATGCGCACGCCTTTCGCAAGAGGCCCGCGGTCCACCTACGGTTTCACCCTGCTCGTCTTGGTTATCGCCTGGGTCAGCCTCTGTCCGGTCGGCGTTGCCCTGGCCGCCAAGCAGCCGCCGCCTCCACCGCCCCTGGTCGGAACGCTGATGCAGGGATTGTTCCCCGCTTTGGCTGAGGACCTTGGTCTGCCCGCCGGCCAGAAGGGCTTGCTGGTACTTGGTGTGTATGAGGGCTCGCCGGCGCAAACGGTCGGCCTCCAGCCGGGGGACATCATCCTCGAGGTGATGGATGCCAAAGGAAAGCCGGTCGCCGTGGCGGACGTGGAGAAGTACCGGTCCGTCGCCAACGCCATCCCTGCCGCCAAGCCGGTCACCCTCAAGGTCTTGCATGCCGGCCAGACGACGACGCTGACGATCCAGCGCTCGCCCGGCCCGTTCGGCCCGCTGATCCAGCCCCCGAAGAGCCAGGCGCCGCGGACTCTGAAGGTGGTCCCGGACGGTTCCGGTGACACAAAGACTCTGGAAGGGGCGCTTCTGCGCGCCTGCCCGGGAGACACGATCCTGCTCCACGGCGTCCACGGGGCCTGCGACGTCTGGCGGAGCGAGATCACCCTCGCCTCTTTGGATCCCGCCAAACCGGCGACTATCGGCGGCCTGAGCGTTTCCGAGGTGCCCGGGGTACACCTGAAGGGCCTGTCTGTGGTGGCCCCGTCCTCCACCAAGCAGGCGGCCGGAATCCAGCTCATGCAGGCGCCCGGCACCAGCGTGGAGGAGTGCCGTATCCAGGGGTTCGCGACGGGCATCATGGTGACGTCCAGCCAGGGCGTGGTCCTATCGGGCAACGTCGTCTACGGCAACGGTCAGGGCATCGAGATAAGCAAGCAAAGCGAGGTTCGGGTGACGCGCAACCTGGTCCTGTCGAACCGCTCGGGTTCGGACGTGGCGGGCGGCATCGCAGTTTGGGGTTCGCAAGTGGAATTGAGCCACAACACCATCCTCACCAACCGTGTCCCGGCGGGCCAGTTCCCCTACGCCCTGCACAAAACCTACGGCACCAGCATCCCGGGGGTCGGAGTGCTCCTGCAGGCCGGGACGAACTGCCTCGCCTTCAACAACATCGTCGGCAACAACGATGTCGGGTTTCTGGTGGCCCCGGGGGTCCAGGCGACCATCGAGTACAACGACGTGTACGGCCACCTCATCGCGCCGAAGACCTGGAGTCCGAAAATGTTCTTCGAGGTCCGGCTGACTGGCGGCAATGCCAACTACCTGAGCGGGATCCAGCACGAGTACGTCATGGCCCCCGCTTTCAGCCCCGACCCGCACCGCCACCTCTACACGCCGTTCCTGCAGTTTGCGCCTTCCCAGACCAACCTGAGCGCTGACCCGCTCTTCGCCGACCTCCTCAAGGGGGACTACCGCCTGGCGGCCGATTCTCCGCTGGCCACCAAGGGGCGGGGCGGGACCTACATCGGCGCCTTCCCGCCGGTGGGCCAGGAAACCAAGCCATCCCCCGAACCGTCTGCTCCCCGTCAGGGAACCGCTGCGCCCGCCTCGCCCCAGGGAACCAGCTCCGGCCCCGCCGCCTGGACGCAGGGGGGTATCCTCTACCTCCCGGCGGACGCGGCCGACCGGCTGGTGCAGGCGGTACGGCAGCGGCTGACCGGCGATCCGGCGCTGAAGGAGCGGTTCAGCCGGGCGGCGGTGGGCGTCATCCCGTTGGCTCTGCTCGATTCGCCCGGCGTGCAGCTTGGTCGGGATTTCACTGAGAGCCTGACGACGGCTTTGATCAACGCGGGCTTCCGTCTGGCCGACCAGGGGCGCCTCGCCAAGGCGCTGACGGAGCTGCAGGTCCGCGACGCCAGCCAGGTGGACGGGGACCTGGCCCGGAAGATCAAGGAGAAGTCGGGCTGCGAGCTGCTCCTGCTCGGCTCGGTGGCCGACCGGGGGCAAAGCGTGGCCGTGAACGTCCGGGTGCTCGACGCGGAGTCCGGCACCTACCTGGCGGCGGAGCGGCTCGAAGTGCCGAAGGCGCTGCCCCCCGGTTCGCCGGCGCCCGCTCCCTCCGGGTCGCCTTGACACCCCCGGGAACGGCGGGTATAATAGCAACTGCAACTGAGCCGTGCCCGGGTGGCGGAATTGGCAGACGCGCACGTTTGAGGGGCGTGTGGAGAAATCCGTACCGGTTCAAGTCCGGTCCCGGGCACCAAGACAAACAATGAGCTACGGCAAGTGCCGTGGCTTTTTTGTTTGTTCGCCGCAACAACCTTCGTGAGGGAGTACTGACGGACGGCCGGTCGCGAAGCGCGGCTGACTCCCCGGCGAACTGCCCAATCCCCGGCTGGTCAAGCGACTGCCGCGGTAAAGGGCTCCGATCCGGCCTCCCTCGCTCGGAGCGCAAGGCACTCTGCTAGTGAAGGGTGGGGGTCAGGCCTTCGTCGAGCGGGGGAGGGTTGTGGATGACTCTCTCCGGTTCGGCCCAAGGCTCTCGGAGTTGCCGGAGGGGGAGACGCCGGACGAGCCGGGGAGGGGATGGGCGGCGGCCGGGTCTCACCGCTCGGGCGGTCCGGGCGGCGTAGCCGACCAGGGCGCCATGGAGGCTGCCCCAGGCAAGGCTCATTCCAAGCAGGGTCGACATCTGCGCGGGGGTGAAGCGGCGGGGGCGTCTGAGCTGGTTCAGCCCGACCATGACGATGCTCCAGGCCACTGCGCCGCCGAAGGCGCCCTTGACGATTTCCCGCCCGGGGGGCGACTGGGCCGTGAAGTACGAGACGATCGACCCAAACAGGCCGCCGTAAATCGTATCCGCCACAAACCCGAGCGCCCGTTCGGCCGGCGTTCTCGGCTTCCCGGCCCGCCGGCCGAGGAGCGTCGCCCGCCTGCCCAGGACCCAGCCGGCGGTGAAGTCGTGGTAGGGCACCGTCGGCACTCCCGCCCGCGCCAACCCACAGTTCAGCAGAGACTTGACCACGCTCGCCGCCATCCCGGACGCGAGACCGAGGACCAGCCAATCCTGCCCGAGGGGTACCTTCCGGTCCATGCCGCCCGCCCCTCCTCGCCCGTTAGTCTGAGGCAAATGGGCCTCGGGAAGCCAGGAGGTTTCTGCCATGCATCGCCGGCCGGGATTCCGGGTATTGGTTCGGCTGGCACCTCTGGACAGTTCTGCTACGCCGGAGTACAATTGTATCATAAATCTTTGGTCTGTTGGGTATCTTGGGTACAAAAGCCAGGGGAGGGATCTCCGCCTTGACCAGGTTCTGGCGATGGATCGGGAAGCATCCCTGGTTGATCGTGTCTGGAGTGATCGTGGTCACGGTCGTATCCGCCCTCGGAGCGACCAGGCTCCGCGTGGAGACGGACATCCGGACGTTCGTCCCCAAGAGCGATCCCAACGTCGAGGCTTACCGGCGGGTTAACGACCGGTTCGGCAGCATGGAGTACATCATGATCGGGGTCTCCGCCAAGGACGTCTTCCGGCCGGCGACGATGGGCAAGATCGACCGCCTGACCCGGGCCATTGCGGAGGTTCCGGGGATACGCTCCGTGCGAAGCATCGCCAACGTCGAGGAGATCCGCAGCGCCGACGGGGTGATCGAGGTCGGACAACTGGTGAGGGAGTTGCCGCGCACGCCCGAAGAGGCCGAGGAACTCCGCCGGCGGGTGTTGGCTGACGACCTGTACGTCGGGAACCTCGTTTCCGGGGACAGCGCGGCCGCTCTGATCATGGCGCAGCTCGTGCCCGAAGCGGAGCCGGTGGCCGTCTCAAAGGCGATCCGCCGGGTGACGAAAGGGTTCATCGGCCCCGAAGAGATTCTCATCGCTGGGTCGCCGCCGCTGAACGAACTCTTGACCGACGCGATACGCCAGGACCTCTCCCGTCTCTTCCCGCTCAGTGCCGTGCTGATAGCCCTTGTTTTGTACCTGGCTTTCCGCAGCTTGCGCGGGGTGCTGCTGCCACTGGTCACGGTGCTGCTCAGCGTGGTCTGGACGATCGGCTTCATGGGCTTCACCGGTATACCCTTCTCGCAGGTGGCAGCCATCATCCCCGTCATGCTGATCAGCGTCGGCAGCGCCTACGGGATTCACGTCCTGGCCCGCTACGAGGAGGAGAAGCTCCTGGGCCTGGACCGGGAGCGCGCGGTCGAGCGGACGGTCACGAGCGTGGGCTTGGCGGTCTTCCTGGCTGCCACCACCACGGTGGTCGGCTTCGCCGCCAACGGCTTCACGAAGATCGTCCGCCTGCGCGAGTTCGGGTTCGTCACGGCCCTGGGTGTCGGTTTTGCCTTCCTGATCTCGGTCGTGTTCATCCCGACCCTCCTCGGGTTGCTGCCCGACCGGGCGGCGAACCGGAAGACCAACGGCACTAACCGGGCCGTGCGCGCCTTCCTGGCCTGGGTGGCGGAGACCGTGACGCGCCGGAGGCGATGGACGGCCGCCGCCAGTCTCCTGTTGCTGGCCCTGTCCGTGTCGGGTCTGTTCAGGATAGAGACGGAGAGCGACTTCATCAACTTCTTCAAGGCTGGCAGCGAGCCGAGGCGCGCCGCCGCCTTCGTGAACGACAGGTTTGGGGGGACCCAGACGATTGAGATCGTGGTCAAGGGGGACGTTCAAGACCCCGACCTGCTCAGGCAGATAGACCGGTTTCAAAAGGACCTGGGAACGATCACGGTGGTCGGCAAGTCGCTCTCCATTGTGGACCTGCTGAAACGGACCAATCAGGTGCTTCATGACGGCGACCCCGCTTACCGGACGATCCCTGAGTCTTATGAAGCCGTGGCGCAGTACCTGTTGCTGCTTTCCATGTCTGACACGGGGATGCTCGACCAACTGATCACCTCGGACTACCGGGAAGCCAAGGTCCAGGCCAGAGTGGCCGGCACGGACAGCGCAGCCAGGCGGAAAATGATCGAGGCGGTCCAACAGGCGATCAAGCGGAACTTCAGGCCCGGGGTGGAAGTGATGTTCACCGGGATGCCGCTGTTCTTCGAGTCGGTCACCACGATGATGGTCAACGGACAGATTCAGAGCCTGGCCGTGGCCTTCGTCGCGGTCTACCTCCTGGTTTACCTTCTGACTCGCTCGTGGATCGGCAGCCTGATCTGCATGATTCCCGTGGCCCTGACCGCCGTCGTGAACTTCGGGGTCATGGGGTGGGCCGGGATACCTTTGGACGTGGTCAGCGTGTTGATCGCCAGCATCGCCATCGGGATCGGAATCGACTACTCGGTCCACGTCTTCTCGCGTTACCGCGAGGAGGTCAAGACAGGCAAGTCACCGCTGGAGGCGGTCAGGGTCACGGTGCTCACGATCGGGGAGGCGGTGGTTTACAACGCCTTGGCGGTCTTCTGCGGGTTTGCGATCTGCCTCGCCTCGGAGTTCCAGCCGGTGCAGTACTTCGGTGGTCTTACCGCCCTGACCATGGTGGTTTCCTCCCTGGGAGCACTGATCGTCCTGCCGGTCGCCTTGACGGTTGCGAGCCGCGTCGCGGCCGGGAGCATGACCGACTTCAAGGAGGTTGAATGGAAGTGCACAAGTGGCTCAAGGTGGCAGGGGTAGTCCTCGCACTGGCGTTAGTCGGGGCTTTTCCGGCGTCGGCCGGGGAGTTGTCCGCTGACGAGATTCTGGAACGGGTCGAAGCGGTCCGTTCCGGCCGGCAGGTTTCTGTTCGGAAGATGAGCCTGGTCGACAAGTCGGGCCAGATCCGCACGAGGGAGATCAAGATCTGGTCGGTCGGCACCGAGAAGGTCCTCATCCGCTTCCTGGCGCCGGCAGACGTCAAGGGGACGGGGTTTTTGACGGTGGGCGACGACATGTGGCTCTATCTTCCGGCGGTGGGCCAGGTGCGGCGGATCGCCAGCCACATGAAGCGCGGCAGCTTCATGGGCAGCGACTTTTCCTACGAGGACATCGGAGAGGCCGGTTACCGGAAGACCTACAAGCCGAAGCTGGTCGGGACGGACAATGTGGGGGGTGTGCCGGCCTACGTCCTGGAACTGCTGCCAGGCAAGCCGGAGACGTCGTACGGTAGGCTCAAGCTGTGGGCGGAGAAGGAGACGTTCGTGCTCCGTCGCGTCGAGTTTTATAACCGGCAAGGCGTACTGCTCAAGGTCTTGACCGCCTCCGACGTGGAGCTGGTTGACGGGCGCCACGTCGCCCGGAAGATGGTGATGGAGAGCGTCGCCGACAAGCACAAGACCATTCTGGAGACGACGGAAATCTCTTTCGACACTCCGATTCCCGACAGCGTCTTCACCGACACGTACTTGGAAAGGGGGAAGTGAGGTTGAGGAACAGATGGCTCCCGGTTACGCTGGGGGCAGTGGTGGTGCTCTGGGCCTCCGTTGTCGTCACCCAGGCGGCAGCGAATGTCTCGGGAGAACTCGCCCTCAAGGTCACGCTTCCGACGGGTGACGACAGTTGGGTGGACAATCAGCTGGCCGGGCTCTCCGAGCTCAAGCTGGCCGTTGACGCCGAAGCCGGCGGAGCGGCCTACCTTCACGCTGTGCTGCGCGCCACGGACGGCTACGGCTCATCCGCCGGAGCCGCGGCGGTCGGCCTGGACGAAGCTTACGTGGACCTCGCACGGGGCGACCTGACCCTGCGCCTCGGGAAGCAGCGGGTGCTCTGGGGATCGGGGTACAAGGTCAATCCCACGAGTTTCGTGAACCCGGTGAACCCCGAGGACCCGCTGGGCGAACGGACCGCGGTTTCGGCGCTCTCAGCGGGTTACGCCGTAAGAGACTTGAGGCTGAACGCCGTCCTGATCCCGGAGTTCAAGCCGGCGGTGGTCCTGGGGAGCGTTCCCATGCCCTCCTCCACGCTGGAGAACGCCGAATACGCCCTGAAAGTCACCAAGCGGGGGATCGCCGGGTTTGACGCCTCCCTCAGCTACTATCACGGCTGGGAGGATCAGCCGACCTATCCCGGGGTGAACCGCCTCGGCCTCGACCTCGTGGGGGCGGTCGGCGACGCCGGTCTCTGGCTTGAAGGGGCGGCGAGCAAGCAGCAGAGTGGCCGGGAGTACACCGAAATCGTCGCCGGCGCTGATTACACGACCAATGGTGGCCTCTACCTGGTGGGGCAGTACTACGTGCTGAGTCCGGATCATCCGGTGGCGGAGGGAAAGAAACGGGACTACGCCATAGTGGTCGGGCGGAAGACCGTCGGCGATCACCTCACCGCCCAAGTCAGCGGCCTGTACGCCGTAGCCGGCGGCGACTCGGCGCTCCTGCCCGAGCTGACCTTCAACCTGGCTGACGGGACCAACCTGGTGATGGGCCTGGCGAGCGTGACCAAGGGGACCTCCGACCCACTTCTGCGTCAGGTGGCCAACCAGGTGTACGCCAAGCTGACGCTGAGCTTCTGAGTGGACAGGCGCCGGGCTGGGGAGGTAAGATGTAACCAGAGGCTTAGAAAGGGGTTGCCCGGCGCCATGCTCACTGACCGTGGCCGGCAGTTTCTCGACCGGGTGAAGAAGTGTTACGCGGAAACGCAGAAGCCGATTCATTACACCACCATCGCCGAGGCGCTGGGGGTCAGCCGCTGGACGGCCTACGACATGCTGAAGAACCTGGAGAAGGAGGGGTATCTGAGGGCGGAATACTCGACGAGCCTGACCGAGGGTAAGAGCGCTGGACGCTCCCAGGTGGTGTTCGTTCCGACGGACAAACCCCTGGAAGGAGAGGACGAGGGCCGGCGTCAGCGGTCCGAGGAGTGGTTTCGGCTCAAGACGAGGGTGATGCAGTTCTTTCGGGGAACCGAGAATCTCTCGCCGGGCGAACTCGTGGAGCGGATTCTGACCGTTCCTGACATCGAGAATCCCCTTGCCTTCTGCACCTACGCCTCCGGCTTGGTCGTGACCATTGCTGTCTCCCGCGTGAAGGGGCGCATCGCCTGGCTGAGGAGACTGCTGAACCGGTTCGCCCGTCCGGAGTTCGGTTTAGCGGGATTCACCGGCACAGCGTTGGGTCTTCTCCTCAGCGCTCCTCCCCAGTCCGCCCAGATGGAGGAAGCGATCTTGGACTTCGTGGAGAAGTTCCACTTCAAGCTGACGGTCATTCCCCCGGAGCAGGTATACCTGCTCTTGGACTTCGTAAAGGACGCCCTTGAGTCAGGGAGCGCACTGCCGGCGAGGGGTGTCAACTGATGAACATCAGACTGCGTGACCCGGTCAGCGCCGCCGCTGCTGGAGATGGGCGCTGCTGACGAGCGTCTGGGGGCTGGCAGCTATCGGCATGCTTGCCACGGGAATTCGCTTCATCGGATACCGTTGGCTGAGTACGGGGCTTTATCTTGGCCTGGGCTGGCTGGTGACGGGTGGGGTCTTGTACACCATAGGGGCCTTCGTGTATGCTGCGAAACGTCCCAACATCTCCGCCCGGTTCGGCTTTCACGAGCTGTTCCACGTGCTCGTGCTGGCCGGCAGCCTGAGTCATTTCTGGTTGATGTACAGGTATCTGATGTTCCTGTAGGGAAGGCGGATATCAGAAGTCCTGAACCGCCTTGACCCCTAGGAACCCGCCGAACGCCTGGCCCCCTGTCCCCAAGGAGAGCCCCGCGCTCAGATCGAGGTGGAGGTCCGGGTACAGGTGGAACGGCTTACCCACCCCTCCCACGAGACTGAACCCCTCCCCGGAATAGTACCGGACACCTCCGAAGGCCTCCAGGGCGAAGGGCAGGAAGCGGGTCGGCTTGACCGGCCACACCCGCGTCACCTGCACCGCTCCCGCGGAACCGTCGCCCACCAGCAACCCTTCGGCGTGCAGGTCCCACCAAGGGAGCCTCCCGACCAGGCCTATCCCCGCCTGGGGGGAGAGGAAAAGGGCGCCGCTCACGGGCGGCAGGGACGAAGCCGATCCCAAAGGGGCGGCGGCGAGCAAGAGCAGCACAGCCCAGACCAGATAGAGCCGGAGCAGACAGAGCGGACGTCTGCGCGACCGCAAGGCGCTTCATCCTCCTTGTTCCAGTAGCCTATATCGGCGGAAAAGCCACTGGGCACAACCGTTTTCCGGTGGCCGGGAAGACTAGGACAGGAGGCGAGGGGTTGGACGGACAGGATCAAGCCAGCTATGTAGCGCTTCACCGCCGCGGGGAACTGGCCCGGCGGGCGGAGACGGCCGTGGCGGCTCTCGCACATTGCCTCGTCTGCGCCCAGGCCTGCGGCCCCAACCGCCTCGCGGGGGAGCTGGGGGTCTGCCGGACGGGGCGCTACGCGGTGATTTCCGGCTACGGCCCCCACTTCGGCGAGGAGGAGCCTTTGACCGGCCGGCACGGGTCCGGCACCATCTTCTTCGGCCACTGCAACCTGACCTGTCTCTTCTGCCAGAACCACGACATCAGTTGCGAAGGGGTGGGGGAGGAGGTCAAGGCGGCCGATCTGGCCGACATCATGCTGGACCTCCAGGCCAGGGGTTGCCACAACGTGAACCTCGTCTCGCCGAGCCACGTGGTCCCCCAGATCCTCGAGGCGCTGAACCTGGCGGCCGAGGGCGGCTTGCGGATTCCCCTGGTCTACAACACCGGCGGGTACGACGCCCTGCCGACCCTCCGGTGGCTGGACGGTGTGGTGGACATCTACATGCCGGACTTGAAGTTCGCCGACGCCCGGGTGGCCGAGGAACTCGCCGGCGCCAGGAACTATCCGGCGGCGGCCAAAGCGGCGATCAAGGAGATGCACCGCCAGGTCGGGGATCTGGTGGTGAACGAGGAGGGGATCGCCCGGCGCGGCTTGCTCCTGCGCCATCTCGTGTTGCCGGAGGGGCTGGCGGGCACGGCCGAACTCATGGAATTCGTGGCCACCGAGCTCTCCCGGGATACCTACGTCAACCTGATGGACCAGTATTACCCGGCCCACCGGGCTCAGCGCCGGCCTCCGCTGAACCGGCGCATAACCCCCGCTGAGTATCGGGAGGCCATGCAGGCGGCGCGCGAGGCGGGGTTGTGGCGGTTCGCCTAGGCGGACAGCACCCCTGGACTATCGGGCAGGTCCATGGTGGCGAGCACTGACCGCTCCAGGCTGACCGAGATCAAGAAGCAGCTCCTGGCGAGGCGACCAAGGACGCCCGGGAGTGGGCGGCCGCGATCGCCAAGAGCCCCGGCCACCTCTCGGGCTACGGGATCTATGCTGGGTTCCGCCCCATGCCACCCGCCCCCGTGTCCATCCCCGCGTCATCTTTTTTGCGGACTCTGCATTCCGTTCTCAGCAAATGTTGGGGGCGTCTGGCAGCCCAAGAAAACATTCGGGCAGCGCCATGTCCGCCATTACCCGCACCCGACGTCGCCAGCCAACGCGAGAGGAATTGCTACCAAACATACGTTCGGTTATAATAGCCCTTGGATGGTAGGTTATGGAAAAGGAGCTTCCTGTTTATGGCCCTCGTCCTGATCGAGCGAACCATTCTTCAACATGCCCTGTTTTCTGTCGAGCCGGTCTGTCCCCACTGCCATTCGGCCCATGTGTGGAAGTGGGGACGGTTCGGCGGAAGGCAACGGTACCGGTGCAAGAGTTGTGCCAAGACGTTCACCGGACTGACCGGGACCCCGCTGGCCCGCCTGAAGTACCGGGATAAGTGGGCCGGGATGGGGTGGTGCTTGTGGAAAGGGTTATCGATCCGGCGCAGCGCACAAATGCTCGGCGTGCATCCCTGTACCGCCTTCCGCTGGCGACATCGCTTTCTGTCCGCCTTGCGGGCTCACGAGAAACCGCGCCTGACCGGCGTACCCGAACTGACCGTGACCAACCTCATCGCCTATCGGCGGCGGCTGATGGCCTGGGGGGAACAGTTCCGCGGGGTTGCGGCCCGGTATTACCACAACTACCTGGCCTGGTTCTCGTTTATGGATCAGGCCTGCGAGCTTGGGCCGGAGGCGGCGCTGACGAAGCTGCTGTCGAGGGTCTTCACCGGACTCTCCGTCGACCAGCAGGCGTTGTGGACCCGCATCGAGGGGGAAAGCCACAGGCTCCCGCCCATAAGGCGCCAGGCCTGCTGCGGACTATGCGCCATCGGTTAAAGAAGCCTTGCTCTGAGATAGCCACCGCCAGTTAATCAGCCGGGTCCAAGATCCCCTCGCTGCTGATCAGGTCGACCAACATTTGTCGCGAACAGTCTCTAGGAGTTGCGAGAGGGGCAGGATTTTTCCGCCGTAGGTTAGAAATTGGAGGGGTGAGGGGGAAAGGGGGGCGCTTCGTTGGGAGCCGGCGGCGCTGCCAGGGGGGCGTTCAGGGTTCATCGTCTGGCAGCCGAGGTTCTTCTGCTGTTCTCCGTCTGGGTAGCGATCACCGCTGATCTCCACGTGGAAAACCTGGTGCTCGGAGCAGCCTGCGCGCTGGGCACAGCACGACTCAGTCGGGGACTGTGGTTCCAAGGGGAGGATCGCCTTCCGGTGCCGGGGTTGCGCACCGCCTGGGTGGGTCTGACTTTTCTCACCGGCCTGTTCTGGGATGTCGTCAAAGCCAACATTCAAGTGGCTCTCATCGTCTTGAGTCCGCGGCTCAGAATCAAACCGGGGCTCGTCCTGATCAAACCCGCTCTGGAAAGTCCATTCGCCCGCGTCACTCTGGCCAACGCCGTCACCCTAACCCCCGGAACGCTCTCCGTCGAGCTGGGCGAAGAAGGCTTGCTCGTCCACGCCTTGAACCTGGACCAGGCTTCCTTGCTGGTGAACAGTCCGGCGGAGACGAGGTTGAGGCGGATGGAAGCGGCCTTGGGGCGAAGGGGGGAGTGAGAGCGGTGGTGCTGAGTGCGATGGACCTGGGAGCCAAGGTGCTGGTGGTGCTGGTCCTGGGTTGCCTGTACCGGGCGTACCGAGGGCCCAGCTTTGCTGACCGCGTCGCGGCGGTCAACCTCGTCGGCACCAAGGCGGTAGCGCTCATCATCCTGTTCGCCCTCGCCCGGGAGCAGTTCTTCTTTCTGGACGTGGCACTGGTTTACGCTCTGATCAACTTTCTGATGACGGTCGGCTTGGCGTACTACGGTGAGCAGGGGAGGGAGGAGTCCCATGCCGGCGGCGGTTCGTGACCCTGTGGTGGCGCTTCTTCTGGGCAGCGGGATTTTCTTCTTCAGCGTGAGCACGCTTGGACTCCTTCGCCTGCCCGACGTCTACACGCGGCTCCACGCCACGGCGAAGGGAGACACCCTCGGGGTGGCGCTGGTCATCCTGGGCGGCATCGTTTACCTGGGCTGGCAGGCCGGGGCACTGAAGCTGGCCTTGATTCTCGGCTTCCTCTGGCTCACCAGCCCGACAGCCGCTCACTTGGTGGCCAGGACCGCCCGGCGCTGCGGCGTTCCCCCGGCAAGCGGGCATTTCCAAACCATCGACCTGCGCCAGCTGGAGGGGAGCGGTGACCGCCCATGACGCCGGTATTCTCCGCCTTGTTGGCGTTGCTTATCGCCTGTGCGGTCGTCGTCGCCTGCCTCAAGAACATCTTCCAGGCCGTCATCGTCTTCGCCGCCTACAGCCTCATCATGGCCGTGCTCTGGCAGCTCCTGGGCGCGCCGGACGTGGCGATCACCGAGGCGGCAGTCGGGGCCGGGGTGACCTCGCTGCTCTTCTTCGGCACCATCGCGAAGACGGGGGGCCGGCCGCAGTGAGACGATGGGGGGGCTTGGTGATCCTGGTGTTGATCGGGGTGGCGCTTCTGGGTGTGGCGGTGGAGCTCCCCCCGTTCGGCGAGCGCGCCGTTCCCTCCTGGAACGAGGTGGCGCGACACTACCTGGACCGGTCACTGAACGAGACCGGGGCGTCCAGCGTGGTCGCCGGCATTATCACCGACTACCGGGGCTTCGACACCCTGGGGGAAGTCACCGTGCTCTTCACGGCGGTGACTGCCCTGCTGGTGGTGCTCGAGGGCCGGAGCCGCCCGTAGGAGGAGGGGGGCCGGGATGGACGATCTGATCCTGCGGACCGTCGCCCGGGTGCTGGTCCCGCTGGTGCAACTCTGCGGCTTGGCGATCATCGCCTACGGCCATGTCTCCCCCGGGGGCGGGTTCGCCGGCGGCACCGTTCTGGCCGCCGGATTCGTCCTCTATGCCCTGGCCTTCGGCCAGGAGGCGCTGGACCGCCGGCTCCCGGAGAGAACAGCCAGGACGGCGGAGAGCTTGGGTGCCGCTTGGTTCGCCGTGCTCGGGCTGGTGGGCCTGGCGGCCGGTCGCAACTACCTGGCCAACGTCTTGCCGCCGGGGTCCCCCGGCCGCCTGCTGAGCGGCGGTATCATCGCCCTGGTCACCGCCGGGGTGGGGTTGAAGGTGGCGGCCACGATGGTCACCCTATTTCGCCGACTGATGGGCGGGGAAGGCGGGGAGCGGCCGTGACGGAACTGCTGGGTAAGCTCTATCACAACGGGTTCTACGCCACAGCGGCCATCCTGTTTCTGACGGGATTCTACATCGTCCTGGCCGACAATCATCTCATCAAGAAGGTTATCGGGATCAACGTGATGGAGAGCGCCGTCTTCCTCATCTTTGTCGCCACGGGGTACGTGGAAGGGGGGCGGGCGCCGATCCTGACCGCGCCACCCGGCCCCGGGGGGTACATCAACCCGGTTCCGTCCGCCCTGATACTGACCGGTATCGTGGTCTCCGTCAGCGTGACCGCCTTCTCGCTGGCCCTGGTCAGCAGGATATACCAGCATTACGGGACAGTGGACGTGGACGAACTCGCCCGGAGAAGAGGTCCCGAGCCATGACTTCGCCCGTGAGCCACCTGGGCGTCCTGGTCGTGATCGTTCCCCTGTTGGCGGCGTACTGCGCAGAGCTCCCATGGCAGGCCTGGCGCCGGGCTTCCCTGCGCCTCGCCACGGTGACGGCGGCGGCGGTGTTCGGCTTCTGCGTCCTCCTCGCAGCGCAGGTGATGCAGAAGGGAGCGCTCCTCTACGCCATCGGTGGCCGACCTGCCCCCTGGGGGATCGAGTTCCTGATCGACCCGGTCGCGGCATACCTCCTGCTCGGTTTGAGTGGGATCTTCTTCTTGGTGGCGCTCTTTGCCGAGGATGAGCTCGAGGCCGAGATCGGGGAGGCCGGCCTGCCCCACTTCAGCGCTTTGTATCTCCTCCTGGAAGCGGCGCTTCTGGGCCTGGTAGCGACCAACGACCTCTTCAACACCTTTGTCTTCCTGGAGATCAGCGCCATCGCCGCAGTCGGCCTGGTGGCGCTGAAGAACGACCGGCTGTCTATCGAGGCTGCTTACCGCTATCTGATCCTGAGCACCCTCGGTTCGGGCGCCTTTCTCTTCGCGATCGCCCTACTGTACGCCGTCACCGGCCATCTTAACCTGGAGTACCTGAAACAGGCGCTCGCACCGGCCCTGGCTTCCTACCCTCTGAGCGTGGCCGCGGCTCTCGCCATGCTACTGCTGGGCCTGATGGTGAAAGCGGCCCTGTACCCTCTGCACATCTGGTTGCCGGACGCCCATGCCGCTGCCCCCACGCCGTCGAGCGCCATCCTCTCGGGGGTGGTGGTGGAGGCCTACGCGCTGGTCCTGCTCAAACTCGTTCTGCACCTGTTTCCGGCGCCTGTGGCAGCCTCTTCCGCCTGGCGTCTGCCGGTTCTCTGGGCTTCCACCGCCGCTATCTTCGCCGGGTCGCTCGCTGCCATCCGGGAGGACGACATCAAGAAGATGCTGGCCTACTCCACCGTCTCCCAGGTGGGCTACCTCCTTCTTGGAGTCGGGCTTCTGTCCAGGAGCGGACTTCTCGGGAGCCTCCTGCACGTTCTGAACCATGCGGTGGTCAAAGCCATGCTGTTCCTGGCGGCGGGGGCGATCATCCGCTCCACCGGCCGGCGACGCGTCAGCGAATGGCAGGGAGTGGGCCTCCAGGCGCCCCTGCCGGCCGCGGCCTTTGCGGTAGGAGCGCTCAGCATGGTGGGTATCCCCCCGCTGAACGGCTTCATCAGCAAGTGGTATCTGAGCCTGGGGGCGCTGGAAGCCCGAATGCCGCTCTATCTCTGGGTGGTTCTGCTCAGTTCGCTCCTCAACGCCGCCTACTACATACCCGTGGTGGTCAGGTGTTTCCTCACCCCCGCCCGGGCCGGACTGAAGGCGCCGAGCCGGCCGGCGTCCGCCACGGCGCCGTTGTTGGTGCTGGCGCTGGCCACTCTGCTCATGGGGCTGTTTCCCTCCGTGCAGCTGGGCCTGGTCGGCCGGACGGTGGCTGCCTGGGCGGCCCGTTGATTCATCTTGTGTGGCTTGGAGAGGGGTGTTGACGTTGGCCGGAGTACCGAGTGAAACCTCGTGGCTGCCGTTCCTGGCCAGTATCCTGCCGATAGGAGGGGCTCTCCTGGTGGCCCCGGCCGCCCGGATCTCCGAACGGGCCCGGGACCAGGCGGCTTTCTGGGTGTCGCTGGCCGTCCTCCTGCTGGTCTGTTCGCTGTACCCGGCGGTCAGCGGGGGAGGGGTGGCTGGAGTTTCGTTCCCGTCCGTAATGCCGCCCTTCGGGCTCTCCTTCCGCGCCGACCTGCTCAGCTTCACCCTGGGCCTGATCACCGCGCTCATCTGGGTGCTGGTCTCCCTCTACTCCTGGGAGTACATGCTCCACGAGGGAGACCGGACCCGTTTCTACGCCTTCCTGCTGCTCACCCTGGGCGGGTGTCTCGGCACGGTGATGGCGGGCGACCTGATCACCCTGTACCTGTTCTTCGAGGTCATGTCGCTGGCCGCCTTCGTCCTGGTGGTGCACGACGGGACGCCTCAGGCGATGCGGGCCGGCTACCTGTACCTGCTGATGACCATCGGCGGAGCGCTGGCGCTCTTCTTCGGGATCATCGTAGTGTACCGGCTCACCGGCAGCGTGGCGCTGACTGTTCCGGGCACCCTTCCGGCGGCCAGCGGCCTGCCCTTCGCCGCCTTCCTCGCCCTGCTCGCCGGCTTCGGCATGAAGGCCGGCATGGTGCCGCTCCACATCTGGCTGCCCGAAGCCCACCCGGTGGCCCCGTCGCCGGCCAGCGCCCTGCTCTCCGGGATCATGATCAAGATCGGCGCCTACGGCTTGATCCGGGTGATCTACAACCTGTTCGATCCGGCATCGGTGGGCAACGCCGGGTGGAACCAGATCGTCCTGGTGCTGGGCGCCATCACCACGATCTGGGGATCGGTCCTGGCGATCGCCCAAACCGACCTGAAGCGGCGGCTGGCCTATTCCAGCATCGGGCAGATGGGCTACGTCTTGATCGGCCTGGCCCTGCTCAGCGGCCGGGCCTTGACCGGCGACGTCTTCCACATCCTGAGCCACGCGGTGATGAAGAGCTGTCTCTTTCTCACCTCCGGCGCCATCATCCTTCAGACCGGCCGGCGCACCATCGAAGAGCTGAAGGGGGTGGCCAAGGAGATGCCGGTGACCATGGGCGCCTTCACGGCGGCCGCCTTCGCCATGATCGGCCTTCCGCCGTTCAACGGTTTCCTGAGCAAGTGGATCATCGGCCTGGGCGCCTTGGACGCCGGGCGGGCGTTCTATACAGTGATTCTTCTCCTGTCGAGCTTCCTGAACGCCGTCTACTATTTCCCCATTATCGTCAACGCCTACTTCAAACCGCCTGCGGAGGAGGCCATTCCCCGGAGAGAAGTGGGGTACACCATGCTAGTGCCGATGGTGACGTTGGCAGTGCTGACTGTCCTGTTCGACGTGCTCCCCCGGAACCTGCCGCTTGAGCTGGCGCAGGCCACCGCAGCGGCGGTCTTCAAGGCAGGAGGCGGCCTGCTGTGAGCACCCCCCTTCCGGCGCTGGTCGGGATCGTTCCGGCGGCCGGTGCGGTGCTGGCGTACGGAGCGGGCCGCCGATCAGGCAGACTCCGCAATGCCGCTGTCTTCACGACCGCGGCCGCTGCCTTCGCGCTCTGCTGTTGGCTGAACTCGATCGTCAGGCGGCAGGGGGCCGCCGCCTACCGGATATCCTGGGCGTTGGGGGAGGGGCTGACCTTTCACGTCGACGCCTTCGGTGCCCAACTGGCTCTCCTGGTCGCCCTGGTGTGGCTCCTGGTCACGGCGTTTTCCTTCCGCTACGTGGCGCACGAGCACGCCCCCAACCGCTTTTACCTCATGTACCTCCTCACCTTCAGCGGCTGTCTCGGGGTCTTCCTGGCCGGCGACCTCTTCACGCTCTATCTCTTCTTCGAGCTGATGACCTTCGCCGCTTATCCCTTGGTGGTCCATGAAGAGAGCCCCGAGGCGCTGGAGGCCGGCGGGTTCTATCTCTACCTGAGCGTCGCCGGCGGGCTGCTCATCCTGCTGGGGGCGTTTCTCCTCCGGCACGTCCTCGGGACCACGGCCTGGATGCCGGCGGCGGACCGCCTGCAGGAAGCCGGGGTCAACCCCTATCTTCTCTTCGCCCTCTTATGCGCCGGGTTCGGGGTCAAGGCGGGGATGCTTCCCCTCCACGTCTGGCTGCCCCGGGCCCATCCCGTGGCGCCGTCCCCGGCCAGCGCCCTGTTGTCCGGCCTGATGATCAAGGCGGGCGCCTATGGTATCGCCCGGAGCGCGCTGGTCCTGCTCCAGTCCGGCGACGCCGTCGGGCAGGCAGTCCAGACCGCCTACACCGCGGCGGTCGGCCACGGTGTGGGCACCTTCCTGCTCTGGGCGGGGGCGGCCACGATGCTCGGCGGGGCGATCATGGCCATCCTGGCCCCGGAATTCAAGAAGGTGCTGGCGTACAGCAGCGTGAGCCAGATGGGGTACATCATCTTCGGCCTGGGCGGCGCCGCCTTCCTGGGGTCCCAGGGCGGAGTGGCCTTCGGCGCCGCCTGGCTGCATATGATCAACCATGCCCTCTTTAAGAGCACGCTGTTCCTCGTGGCCGGGGCGGTGATGCAGCATACCGGCAAGAGGCGCCTGAGCGACCTGGGGGGGCTGGCCCGGCAGCTTCCGCTCGTCTTCGTCGCCTTTCTGGTGGCGGCCGGCGGGCTTACCGGGCTGCCCGGCTTTAACGGCTACGTCAGCAAGACCCTGCTTCACCACGCCATCCTGGAAGTCGCCGGGCACGGCGGAGGCGCGGCGGCGCTCGTCCTGGAGAAGATCTTCGTCTTCACCAGCGGGCTTACGGTCGTCTATGCCCTGCGCCTGCTTTTCCAGGTCTTCCTGGGCCGCAGTCCCCAGCCCCGGAGGGCAGAGCTGCTACCGGTCAGCCAGGAACTGGCCCTGGCCAGTCTCGCTCTCCTGGTAGCGGCCATTGGCGTGGCTCCCGGGCCCGTGCTGGCGGGGCTTATCCTGCCGGCGGCGAAGGGCTTGCGCTTCGACCCTCACGCCCTGGAGCACCTCACCCACCTGAGCGTCTTCACCCTGCACGACCTGGAGGGGCCGCTCATCGCCCTGGGGATCGGGGCGGCGGTGTACCTCTTGGCCGGCCGCCGTCCGGTCGGGGCGGCCCCACCCTGGCTGAGCGTCGAGGAGCTGGTCTACCGTCCCCTGGTCAGCTTGGGCCGGCGGACGGTCGACTTGGCGCGCGCCTTGGAACTGGCCGAACCCGCCAGTCGCGCGGTGGCGTGGGCGGCGGGGCTGGCAGTGCTCCTACGCCTCCGGATGGCCAGAACGGCCCTGGCTCTGCCCTTCTACCGCGCTTGGCTCTTCCTGGTGACTCCCGGGGCTCGCCGGACCTCCCCCGAATGGAGCGAGGTCAACATCGGCTTCGATCTTCTCCTCCTGGCGGCGACGCTCATGGTGCTCCTGGTCGGGATGTTCTATCTGGTCAGGGCAGTCTGGTAAGCGCAACCTCTGCCGGACGTCGGGCGGGGCTCTGGCGGTTACTGGCGCACCGATTCTACATACGATGTACCAGAAGCACGGCAGGGGACGTAGACTATACCCCGCCCGGGGTCAGCACGACTCGTTGGACGCGAGTTCGTCCCGCGTCTTCCTCGCTCTCTCTGTGGAAGGCGGTCGCCCACCAGTTGAACCAGCAGATCGCAGCCTCGCTCGAGACTGAAGGTGCCGGAGCGGTACGATCGTTACCTCGTGCTCCTGAAGTACGTAGTGCTGGTGGCGATCCTGTGGGCCACCTACTCCACGGCCGAGCTGGTCTTTGCCGACTACGACCCCTACCGGACCATCTTCAGTCTGCACTGGCTCTTCTCGCCGGATGAGGTGGCGTTGTCAGGCTGGATCGTGACGGGGGTCGTGTTGGCTCTCGCCCTCCTGATCCCGAAATTCTGGTGCCGGTTCGCCTGCCCCTTGGGGGCGCTGGTCAGCCTGATGAACCGGGTGAGCTTCTTCAGCATGTGCCTGGAGTGTGTGGACGCCTGTCCGCAGAAGGCTCTGGTGATCGAGGGGCCGGGCGGCCGCCCGAGCAAGCAGGAGGTGGCGACCGATGCGGCTAGATAAGCGCTGGGTGCCGGTGATCGGCGTCGGGGTGATGGCGCTGACTATCGCCGTCGCCATGGCCACAGGTTACTGGGTTTCCTCCGGGCGGGTCGCCATCGCCCAGAAGACGGCGGCCGGCACCATTCAACCGGATATCCTGAGCGGGGTTCCGGCTCCGCCGCGGACTCGGGCGGAACCGGGCTTACCCACCGGCGAGCCGGACGACATCAAAGGCTCGATGACCCTGGCCGAGGTGACAAGACCTTCGGCATCCCGCTGGCTGAACTCAAGACCAAGTCCGGGCTGTCGGCCGGAACCGGTGCCAACCAGCCACTGCGCGAGTTCAAGGACGAGATCGACGGGTTCGAGGTGGAACAGGTCCGGGAGGCCGTCCGCCAGTGGCTGGCGAAAAAATAACACAAAGGTGCGCCGGCCGATAACAAAAAAGGGTGACTGCAATGATGGGTGGATACGTATTCTGGTTGTTGCTCCTGGCCATCCTCTGGTTCCTGTTCGGCGGCTGTGGACGCGGCTTCTTCTGGCGGGGAGGCTGCGGCCCCCGGTGGTACGGGCCGGAGCCCCGGCCGGAGCAACCGGTGGAAACGCCGAAGCAGATCCTCGACCGCCGGCTGGCCAAAGGCGAGATCACGCTGGAGGAGTACCGGCGGCTACTGCAGGAGTTGAGCGAGGGAAAGTAGCCGCGCAGACCGAGCTGAAGCGGTGCGCCGGCAGCCAGTTCGACCCGCAGCTGATGGCCCGGGTCTTACCGGTTCTGGACCGCCCGGAGCGGTGGTCGAAGATAGTATCCTTGGCAAAGTGAAGAAATGAAGCCCTTTGGGAGATACTCTTCCAAGGGGTGCGGCAGGTCGATTTTCCGCAGGATGGTTCGGTTCCTCAGGCGGTTCCGGCCTCCAAACCAGAAGCGAACCGAGGCGCGGGCGTTGAGACCGCCGGTCGCCAAGGCTGAGTTGAAGGGCGTTCCCTTAAGCGAAGACCTGACCGTGAACCTCACAGTGATGCTGGTCGAGGGACACCGCCAAGCCCTGTGCATGGACCTCCGTGGCGTGGAGGGCCGGACCGTCGAAGAGCCGATGACGGAGAGCGTCATCCTCGGCCCGCGGGAGGGCTTTGTGGAAAACCTGCGAACCAACACCGGCCTGCTCCGCTGCCGGATCAAGAGTCCCAACCTCCGCTTTGAGGCGTTTCTGGTCGGGCGGGTGACCCAAACCCGGGTCGTGCTGGCCTACTTGACAGGGACGGCGAACGACCGGATCGTCGAGGAGGCGCGGCGCCGGATCTCCCGGATCGACGTCGACGCGGTCCTGGAGAGCGGGTATATCGAGGAGTTCATTGAGGACAGCCCGTTCTCTCCCGGACAGGAGGGGACGCCGTTTCCGGCCATCCTGGAGGCCTTCATCATGCAAATCGCCATTGAGATCGTGCGTGAAGCGGGCGCCCGGCTGCCGCGCCAGCTGGGTGAGGCCAATCAGCATCGTCAGGGCGCTGATCATCGGCCGGGCGTCCGTCTCCGCCGGACTGATCAGCCCCCTCATGATCATCGTCATCGCTCTAACGGGCATCGGCCCCTTCGTCGTGCCGTACAACGCCATGGTGGCGGCACTCCGTGACGGAGGCGAGGTAACCCAAGCGATCTCCGGCTTTCAGGGGGCGCAGAATGACTGCCTCTTGATCTTGGCCGAGACTGAGGACGAATTCCCAAAGGCCCGCAAAAGCCCCTGTCAAAAGCAGCGCCGGGGCGCGGAACCGGACTAGAAGGACGCTTGAACGCGCTCAGGCGTTGGCGGGCGCGGCCAGCGCCTGCCCCAGTTGAGCGGCCAGGCGGTCCATGATCTCCTGCACGGGGAGGACCTCCGTGATGCGGTGGACGAACTCGCCGGAGAAGACCAGCCCGTTCTCGACGTCCCCGGCCGCCGCCCGGCGGAGCGCCTCCAGGATGCAGAACTTGGCGCTGCACCGCTTCAGGCACCGCTCGCAGTGCTCGATCGCCCGCCGCCCTTCGCCGGCGATGCTTTCGGTGAAGTTGTTGCGGATCGCCCGGCCCGGCAGTCCGACCGGGCTCTTGATCAGGACGACATCCTCGGCCCGGGCGGAGAGGTACTTCTCCTTGAACCTGGCATGCGCCTCGCACTCGAGGCTGGCGACGAAGCGGGTGGCCATCTGGACCCCAGCCGCCCCCAGCTTCAGGAGGCGCCCGATGTCGAAGCCGTCCATGATCCCCCCGGCGCCCACCACCGGGATCCTCACCGCGGCGGCGACCTCCGGCACCAGTTCGTTGACGGAGCGGTCGGTCCCCAGGTGCCCGCCCGCCTCTTTCCCCTCCACCACCACCGCGGCAGCCCCGAGTTTCTCGGCGACCTGGGCCAGGCGGGCCGAGGAGACGATGGCGAGGACCGGGATGCCGTGGTCCTTGCCCCAGGTGAACATGTCCCGGGAGAAGCCGGCCCCGGAGACCACAAAGTCGACCTTCTCCTTCATGGCAGTCAGCATGAGCTCGGCAAACTGCTGGACGGCGAAGAGGACGTTGACGCCGACGTAGCCCGCGGTGAGGTCGCGGGCCTTGCGGATCTCGTCCACCAGTTCGGCCTGGGTCAAACCGGTTCCGGCGATGGTGCCGATGCCCCCCGCCTGGGCGACGGCGGCCGCCAGCCGGCCGGTCGAGACCTTCACGGCCATTCCGCCCTGGATGATCGGGAGCCGGGGCGCCATGTGGGCAATGCGCAGCTTCGGGATCACACCGATTCCCCCGTTCCGAGCCGCCGCAGCGGGTGGCCGAGCGTCTTCTCAATTTCCCGGAGGGCGCGGGCGTCGTCCGCCGTGACGAAGCTCAGTGCCTGGCCCGACGCTCCGGCGCGGGCGGTGCGGCCGATCCGGTGGATGTAATCCTCCGGGGCGGCCGGGAGGTCGTAGTTGATGACGTGGGTGACCCCCTGGATGTCCAGGCCCCGGGCGGCCAGGTCGGTCGCCACGAGCACCCGGAAGGAACCGTTGCGGTACCCCTCGAGCGCCGCCTCGCGTTGCCGCTGGGAGCGGTCGCCGTGGAGGCAGGCCGCCTGGACGCCGGCCCGGGTCAGTTGGCGGGCCAGCCGGTCGGCGCGATGCTTGGTGCGCGTGAAGACCAGGACGCTCTCCGCCGTCTCCTGCCGAATCAGGTGGAGCAGGAAGACCGTCTTCTGGTCGGGGGCGACCGGATAGACGCCCTGCGACACCGTTTTCGGGGGGGTCGCCGGTCGCCCCACCGCCACGCGCGCCGGGTTCTTCATGAACCGGTCGGCCAAGGCGAGGATCTCGGGCGGCATGGTGGCCGAGAAGAGGAGCGTCTGCCGCCCCGCCGGCAGGTGGGCCAGAATCCGCTTCAGGTCAGGCAGGAAGCCCATGTCCAGCAGGCGGTCGGCTTCGTCGAGGACCAGCAGGGAGACGCCTCTCAGGTCGACGTTCCCCCGCCCCAGGTGGTCGAGCAACCGGCCGGGAGTCGCCACGACGATCTCCGCCCCCGCGCGCAGGGCTTTTATCTGGGGTTCGAAGCCCACCCCGCCGTAGATCACGGCGCTGCGGAGCCCGGTCCGCCGGCTCAGCCGGCGGGCATGGTGCTCCGTCTGCAGGGCGACCTCCCGGGTGGGGCAGAGGACGAGGCCCCCGACCCGGCCGCGGGGGAGGGCGGACATCCGTTGCAGAAGGGGGAGGAGGAAGGCGGCCGTCTTCCCGCTGCCGGTCTCCGCCGTGGCCACCACGTCGCGCCCCGCCAGAGCGGGGGGGATGGCCGACGCCTGGATGGGCGTGGGTTTGACGTAGCCCGCTCTCTTCACGTTGTCGAGCAATACCTGGTCAAGTTGGAAAGCGCTGAACATGAACTACCTCTCTTCTAAGTCTGTCGCCACCAAAAAAGGGCGTCAGCCGAGCGCTGACACCCTCCACAGTTGCACAGCTTGGCGAATGATTCAACTAATTCTATCACGCTTGCCAGCTTCAAGCAACGCCTGTTTTCGGCCAATTCATCTGTTTGAGGGTGGGAACCATCTCCTTCATCCGCTCGTAAACGTGGGCCTCCTTGGTAGCCCGGCCAAGCAGGAGGTGCTCAGAGGGGGCTGGTCATGGCGGTCATGCTGGTGCTCGGCGGGCAGAGCCCGAACCCCAACGACGCCGTGGAGATGGCCGTGAACGGGGCCGGGAGGCTCCTGCGGCAGATGATGAGGTAACGGACTTGAATCTTGGCTTGACGAAGGCGCGACCGGGGCGGTAAAATAGAAACGCTTTCGGGCCTGTGGCTCAGTTGGGAGAGCGCCGCGTTCGCATCGCGGAGGTCAGGGGTTCGAATCCCCTCAGGTCCACCAGTATTAGCGCTCGCAGGGCTCAAGGCCCTGCGGGCTCTTTTCCCAACCAGGGAGGGAGGATGTCCAGATGAAGCACGTGGTGACCATCACGACCGGCAACCAGCCTAGGGCGGGCGGCGGCTGCGGCGAGTGCCAGAACTCCTGTCAGTCGGCCTGCAAGACCTCCTGCACCGTCGGGAATCAGGCGTGCGAGAAGAAGTGAAGCGACCAGGCAAGCTGGACTCAACCGGGACTTGACCGGCAAGCGTCAGGTCCCGTTTTTCATATCGGAGGAGCCATGACGCTATCTGCCCTAGCCCCCCAAGTTCACTCTTTTGCAGTCAACGGGCGAGGGTACGCCCTGGATGTCAACAGCGGGGCGCTCCACGCCCTGGACGAGGCGGCCTTTAGCCTACTTCAACGGGAGGAAATCCGGCGGGCGCTGGCCTCCGGGTCAGCGGCCCCACCCGTGCCGCTTACTCCCGCCGAGCAGGAGGCCTGGGCCGAGCTGACCTTGCTGGTCCGCCAGGGGACGCTCTACTCCCCTCTGGCCGCCCTGCCGGATGCTCCGACGGCGCCACCGGCCTTGAAGGCCCTCTGCCTCCACGTGGCCCACGACTGCAACCTGCGCTGCGCCTACTGCTTCGCCGGGGAGGGCGGCTTCGGTGGGGAGCGGGGGCTCATGTCCGCCGAGGTGGGCCGCCGCGCCCTGGACTTCCTGATCGAGCGGAGCGGGCGCCGGCGCAGGCTGGCGGTCGACTTCTTCGGGGGCGAGCCCCTGCTCAACTTCGGAGCGGTCAAGGAACTGATCGCCTACGCCCGCCGCCGCGGCGGGGAGGCGGGGAAGGAGTTCGCCTTCACCCTTACGACCAACGGCGTGGCTCTTCGCGGTGAGGCGTTGGAGTACCTCGCCTCTTCCGACCTCAACGTCGTCCTCTCCCTCGACGGGCGACCGGAGGTGCACGACCGCTGGCGCCGCCGCCCGCGGGGGGAGGGCTCGCACGCCGCCGTGCTCGCCAACTGCCGGGACTTCGTCGCCCGCCGGGGCGGGACCAACTACTACGTGCGGGGCACCTTCACCCGGCAGAACCTCGACTTTTCGGCTGACGTCGCCTATCTCCTGGCGGCCGGTTTCCGCAGTCTCTCCCTGGAGCCGGTGGTGGCGTCCGAGGGGGAGTGGGCGCTGGCGGAGGAAGACCTACCGCGCCTCTTTGACGAGTACGACCGGCTCGCCGGGCTGTACCTGGCTGAGCACCGTGCTGGCCGCCCCTTCACCTTCTACCACTTCAACCTGGCGCTCTTCGACGCCCCCTGCCTTGCCCGGCGCCTCTCCGGCTGCGGGGCGGGCCACGAGTACCTGGCCGTCACCCCCTCGGGCGACCTCTACCCCTGCCACCAGTTTGTCGGGCGGGAGAGGTTCCGGATGGGCAATGTCCTCTCCGGGGACCTCAACGAGGAGCTGATGGCCCAGTTCCGCTCGGCCAACGTCCTGACCAAGCCGGCCTGCCGGGAGTGCTGGGCCCGCTTCCACTGCAGCGGCGGGTGCCAGGCCAACCACCACCTCTTCACCGGATCTCTGGAGGAGCCGTACGCCCTCGGCTGCGCCTTACAGCGGAAGCGGATCGAATGCGCCCTGGCCGTCCAGGCCGAACTGGCGCTGGACCAGGCCCGGGCTCAGGCAGGGTAGGAGGTGGCGGGGTGGCCGAACTCACCGGCACGGTCGAGCGCCTCACCTTCCACAACGCCGACACGCAGTACACTGTTCTGCGCCTGCGCCTCGAAGGGGGCGGCCAGGCGACGGTGGTCGGCCACTTCCCCCCGCCGGCAGTAGGGGAGGACGTCTCCTTCACCGGGGAGTGGGTGAGCCACCCCACCTACGGCCGGCAGTTCCGGGCCGCCTACTATGAGCTCCGCCGCCCCTCCACCCTGGCCGGCATCGAACGTTACCTGGCCAGCGGGGTGGTCAAGGGCGTCGGGCCGGCGCTGGCCGCCCGCCTCGTCGAGCGTTTCGGCCTGGAAACCCTGGAAGTCATGGAGAAAGACCCGGAGCGGCTCCGGGAGGTCCCCGGCATTGGTCCCACCAAAGCGGAGGCGATCCACCGGGCCTTTGCCGGAGAGGCCGGCCTGCGGGAGGTCATGATCTTCCTGCAGGGCCACGGGATCGGCCCGGCCGCTGCCGCCCGGATCTACCGGACCTACGGGGCCGACGCCGTGGCCCTGCTCCGGGAGAACCCCTACCGGCTGGCGGAGGAGGTCTTCGGGGTCGGTTTCAAGACCGCCGACCGGCTCGCCCGGTCTTTGGGCCTGCCCGCCGACGCCCCGGCCCGCCTCGAGGCCGGCCTGGTCTACCTGTTGCGCCAGTGCGCCGGGGAGGGTCATCTTTATGTGCCTCTTCACCAATTGGTTCGGGCGGGTGCCACTCTGCTCGCCGTGGAGCCGGAGCGGGTGCTGGCGGGGGTTCAGTCAGCGGCGGGCCGGGGCCTTTTGGTGCGCGAGGCGCTCGGCCGGCCCGAGGAGGGCGAGGAGCCGCCGGAGGTCCCTAAAGAAGCAGTGTACCTGGCCCCGTTCCACCACGCTGAGCGGGAGACGGCTGCCCGCCTCCTGGCCCTGGCCCGCTTCCCTCTACGGCCGCTCTTGCTCGGCCCGGCCGCGCTGGCCGAAGCGGAGGCCGCGGGCAACCTGCATCTGGCGCGGGCCCAGCGGGCGGCCCTCGAGACTGCCCTGGAGGCGGGGGTGCTGGTGATCACCGGCGGCCCCGGCACCGGCAAGACGACCCTCCTCAGGCAGCTCATCCAGCTCTTCCGGCTGGCTGGCGTCGCCGTGCTTCTGGCCGCGCCCACCGGGCGGGCGGCCAAGCGCCTCTCCGAAGCCGCCGGCGAGGAGGCCAAGACAGTCCACCGCCTCCTCGAGTACACCTACTCCGAAGGCGAAGGCATGAGGTTCCAGCGGAACCTGGAGCGCCCCCTGGAGGCGGGGGTGGTGGTGGTGGACGAGGCCTCCATGCTCGACCTGCCCCTCACCTACCACCTGCTGCGCGCTCTCCGCCGGGGGACCCGCCTGATTCTGGTGGGCGACGTGGACCAACTGCCGGCAGTCGGGCCGGGGAACGTCCTGCGGGACCTCATCGAGTCGAAGGTCGTCCCGACCGTCCGTCTGACCGAGGTCTTCCGCCAGGCCGCGGAGAGCCTCATCGTGACCAACGCCCACCGCATCAACGCCGGGCGGTACCCGGAGCTTCCCCGGGGGGAGGGGGAGTTCGTCCACGTGCCGGCGGGCACGCCGGGGGAGGCGGCGGCGGTGGTGGTGGACCTGGTGACGCGCCGCCTGCCCAGCAACTGCGGCTTCAACCCGGTCGACGACGTCCAGGTCTTGGCTCCGATGCGCCGGGGGGAGTGTGGGGTGGACAACCTGAACCACCTGCTGCAGGAGGCGCTGAACCCGCCGCGGCCCGGCCTGCCCGAGCTGCGGCTGGGCCCGGAGACGGTCTTCCGGGTGGGCGACAAGGTCATGCAGATCCGGAACAACTACAAAAAAGGCGTCTTCAACGGCGACATCGGGCGCATCCGGGACCTCGACCCCGAGGAGGGCACTGTTTTCGTTGAGTTTGCCGGAGCGACCGACGGGCCGGTGCCTTACGACCGGCCCGAGCTGGACGAGTTGGTCCTGTCCTACGCCATCACCGTCCACAAGGCGCAGGGGAGCGAGTACCCGGCAGTCGTGCTCCCCCTGCTCACCCAGCACTATCTCATGCTTCAGCGCAACCTCCTCTATACCGCCGTGACCCGGGCCCGTCGCCACGTCGCGCTGGTCGGCAGTCCCAAGGCGATCGCCCTGGCGGTCCGCAACAACCGGCGCGAGCGGCGCTACACCCGCTTGAGCGAGCGGCTCCGCCAGGGCGAGCGTATCTCTCCGGCCATCCAGCCCGACCTTCTCCCGTTCAGCTAGTCCTCGTCTGTTCGCTACCGCTCAATTTTCGCACACAATTCTGTTTGCAGCACGATTTTCCCAAAAAATATTTTTTCTCCACAGGAGGAAAACAACCCACAAAAGCGAATATTTGAACACAAACGGTCACGAAACAAACAAAACCAAAGCAACGCCGGGTGGCGACAAGGAGGGTGTGGAGTGACGGCTACCCTGACTGCATCCCAGCGGCGGGCGCGGATTTGTGAGCTACTCAAGGAAGGGAAGCCGCTTACGGTGGCGGCGCTGGTGGAGAGCTTTGGTGTTTCCGAGATGACCGTCCGGCGGGACCTGGCGCACCTCGAAGCGGAAAGCAGGCTTCGGAGGACCAGGGGGGGAGCCGAACCCCTGCGAACCGAGGAGTATGAGCCCCTATACTACCTTCGTGCTAAAGAGAACGCTCAGGAGAAGAGGATGATCGGCAAGACCGCCGCCGGCTTGGTGAACGACGGCGAGGTCATCATCGTCGACGTCGGCACGACTCTGCTCGAATTTGTGCGGAACATTGGGCGAAACAAACAGATCACCGTCATAACCAACTGGATTCCGAACGTGCTGGAACTGGTGAAGTACCCCAACATACGCATAGTCATGCTCGGCGGAACGGTCCGCGATACTGAGCTTTCTCTGGTGGGCGGCATGACCAGCGAGTCGCTGGCCGGTTTCAATCCGGACAAGGCCTTCTTGGGCATCGGCGGAGTTTCGCTCGAGAAGGGGATCACGGACTACAACATGGACGAGATCGAGGTCAAGCGGGCGATGATTCGCGCCGCGCGCCAGACCGTCGTTCTGGCCGACCACACCAAGATCGACCGGGTGGCACCGGTCCGCATCGCGCCGCTCAGTTCGGTTCACATCCTGGTGACCGACTCCGGCGCGACTGAAAGGCAGTGCGAAGCCTTGCAGAATGCGGGGGTCAATGTGGTGGTCGCCACCCCTGAGCAGGAGGGATGAAGCAGAGGTATAAGGCCTGGTCAATCATCTTGGATCGAGAACTGGGAATAGGGAGGCGGTTGAGCATGTCCCGGAAGGTTCGTTACGAAGGTATTATGCCGGCAATGTTGACCCCCTTCAAGGCCAACGGTGAGCTGGACCTCGACGGGATCAAACAGAACGCGCGGTTCTACCTGGAGGCAGGGTGCACCGGCATCGTCTGCAACGGTTCAACCGGCGAAGCGGTCAATCTGAGCCGGGAGGAGCGCAAAGCGGTCATCCGAGCGACCGTGGAAGCCGTCGAGGGCCGCCTGACGGTCATTGCCGGGACCGGCGCCCCGACGACCAGTGAGGCGGTTGCGCTGACCCGGGACGCCTTGGAGGCGGGAGCCGATGCCGCTCTCGTGATCACTCCCTTCAACGCGATCCCCAACAAGGCCGGCCTGTTCAAGCACTATGCCGCGGTGGCTGAGGTGGGAATCCCCCTTATCCCCTACAACCTCCCGGCTCATACCGGAGTGGAGATCGATTTCGACACCCTGGACAAACTCGCCGAACTTGACACTGTGGTCGGGATCAAGGAGTCGAGCGGCAATCTGAGCTACTTTGCGGAAGTGGTCCGCCGGGTCGGCGACAAGCTTACGGTCTTCACCGGGGCGGACGATCTGACCCTGCAAGCCTTCTGCACCGGCGCCCCCGCGGCGATTCTGGCGCTCGGAAATATCGCCCCCAGAATGTTGGTGGACTTGCTTGCGGCGGTCAAAGCCGGCAGGCTCGACGAGGCCCGGAAGATCTACTTCAGTCTCTTGCCGATCGCGCGGGCCATCAGTTCCTCGGTCAATTTCCCGGCTCCGGTCAAGGAGGCGGTCCGCCTGCTCGGGCGGCCCAGCAGCGCTCCGCGCTTGCCGATTCTGCCCGTGGACGCGGACGAGTCCGCCTCTATCCGGCAGGCGCTGGTGCATGCGGGATTGCTGGCTTAGCCCAAGTACGAACCTAGAAGGAGATGCAAGCCATGTCGGAGTCGACGGGGAAGTACATTCGTCTCAACCGGCTTATCCAGAAGGAGACCAACTCCAGCATCATCGTGGCCATCGACCACGCCTTGACCTCCCCTGTCCTGCTCAGGGGACTGGTCGACCTCAACCGCAGAGTGCGGGAGTGCGTGGAGGGAGGGGCTAACGTCTTCATGCTGTCCCGCGGCGGGGCAGCAATGTCCTGCCGCGAGTTTTCACGCGAGACTTCGCTGGCGCTGATGATGACCGCCTCCGCCGCCGGCCGCCCCTCGGGATCCGTCATCACGCCGATCGGATCGGTCGAGGAGGCGCTCCGGCTCGGCGCCGACGCCGTCGTGGTCTACGTGGCCCTCTGCGGAGAGAACGAGCCCGAAATGATCAGCTATCTTTCCAAGGTGGGTGAGGCCTGTGAGGCGCTGGGCATGCCATTGATCGCGGAGGCCGAGTATCCCAACGCCTACCAGTCCCTCGAAAGCCTCGAAACAAAGTTCGGAGCCAAGTACCTGGAACGCAACGCCCGGCTCTGCGCCGAAATGGGCGCCGACATCGTCAAGGTCAATTGGAGCGGAGACTACGATTCGTTCAAGTTCATCGTCGAGGCGACAAAGAAGCCGGTGGTGCTTGCCGGCGGCCCGCTCCTCCCCGACGAGGAGTTTCTCAACCGCATGGCCCTGGCGCACCAGGCCGGGGCGATCGGGTGCTCGGTCGGCCGTAACGCCTTTGAGCACCCCAACCCGCGCGCCATGGTCCGGGCCCTGTCCAACATCTTCCGGAAGAACTACTCCGGCGAACAAGCGCTGGCCGAGATGAAGGCTGAGATGGAGGCGCAACAATGACTTCTTCTACCATCGCCCAGGCACTCGACCGCCTGGGCTACGGCGTTTACCTGATCGGCGTCAAGACTCCGCACAAGATGAACGCGATGACCGCCGCCTGGGTAACGCAGGTTTCCAGCCGGCCGCCCCTCGTCTTGGTTGCGATCGGCAAGACTCACTACACCAGCGAACTGATTGCCGAGGCGGGGGCGTTCTCAGTGAACGTGCTGCGCTCCGACCAGTATGAGCTGGCCCGCCGATGCGGCTTCGGTTCCGGGCGCCAGACCGACCGGTTGGCCGGCGTGGAGGTCGCGTTCAAGACGACCGGCGCCCCCGTTCTTACGGAATGCGCAGCTTACTTGGACTGCAAGGTGGTCGAACGGCTCGAGGCCGGCGACCACCACTTGTTTATCGGGGAAGTGGTCGAGGGGAGCGATACCGGTGCCCCGGCCATGGTCTACCGTTCCGCAGACTTCTTCTAAGGAGGGAGACAGGATGGAGGTAAAGGTCGTCAGGGCTTGTGAGGCGCGGGTCTTCCTGGACGGTCCGGAGGTCTGCCGGGAATACGTCAAGACCGGCAAGCTGACCTTCGGAACCTCGACCTTGCTGCCCGGGCAGACCGGGGGCGTAGATCCGGGGCACCCGGTGTCCCACGAGATCTTCTACGTCAGCCGGGGACAGGTCGTGATGCACATCCCGAGCGAGGGCCTCTACTTCGAACTGTCGGAAGGGGACATCATCGTCATCCCGGAGGGTGCGCCGCACCAACTGACCAACATCGGCCCGGAGAAAGCTGTCATTACCTGGAGTTGCGCACCCAGTCCACAATGAGGAGGGAGCGCGAGTGGAGTACATCCTGGCACTGGATCTGGGAACGACTGCCATCAAGATCATCCTGTTTCAGGCCGACGGAAAAGTCGTCGCCAAGTCCACGCAGGAATACACCCTGCTGACTCCGACCGCTCTGGCGGTGGAGCTTCCGGTTGAAACCTATTGGCAGGCGTTCAAGAAGGGCGTTGCCGAGGTGATGGCCGCCTCCGGGGTGAGCCCGAAGCAGATCAAGGCGCTCGGCCTCTCCGCTCAGGGCGAGACGCTCATCGCCGTGGACCGGGAAGGTCAGCCGCTGCTCAACGCCATCGTCTGGCTCGACAACCGGGCGCAAGAGGAAGCCGAGCTCCTGGCCGGCCACTTCGGCAACGAACACGCCTACCATGTGACCGGACAGGTGGAGATCGTGCCGACCTGGCCGGCGGCCAAGATCCTCTGGCTTAAACGGAATGCGCCGGACCTCTTTCACCGGGTCGCCAAGTTCCTGTTGATCGAGGATTACTTCATCTACCGCCTGACGGGCAAGTTCGTCTGCGAAGGCTCGCTGATCTGCTCCACTGTTTACTGGGACATCATCAAGAAGGTCTGGTGGCAGGACATGCTGGCCTTCCTCGGCGTGAGCCAGGACCAGCTCCCGGAGATCAGAGAGTCCGGCGAGGTCGTGGGGCCGCTGCGGCCGGAGATCGCCGCCGAGCTGGGCCTTTCGCCCGACACTCTGGTGGCGACGGGCGCGCTGGACCAGGCCTGCGGCGCGATCGGCGTGGGGAACCTGGCACCGGGAGTGATCTCGGAGAACACTGGGGCGGCCCTGGCCATCTGCGCCACGGTGGACCGTCCCATCTTCGACCCCAAGGGCCGGATGCCTTGCCATTACCATGCCATGCCCGACACGTACATGGCCCATACCTTCACCACCGGCGGCATGGTGTTGCGCTGGTTCCGGGACGGTTTCTGCGAACCGGAGATGGGCGTCAGCGCACTGTGCGGCCTGGACGCCTACGACGTGCTCGGCCGGGAGGCGGCTCAGGCTCCGCCCGGCTGCGAGGGGCTGGTGATGCTGCCGCACTTGCAGGGCGCCATGGCGCCGGAGTCCAACCCGAAAGCCAAGGGGGTTTTCTACGGGTTCACCCTTCACCACAAGAAGCCGCATTTCATCCGCGCCATCATGGAGGCGATCGCCTTCGCCATCCGCCGCAACCTGGACGTCCTGGAAGACCTCGGGATCAAGGTCTCGGAGATCCGGTCCTTGGGGGGCGGCTCCCGCAGCCCTCTGTGGGCGCAGATCAAGGCAGATGTGGCGCAGCGCCCGGTCTACACGATGCAGAACGAAGAAGCCGGCTGTCTCGGCGCGGCCATGCTGGCCGGCGTGGCTACCGGCATCTATCCGAGTCTGCCGAAGGCGGCAGCGGAGATGGTCGCTCTCAAGAGCAAGGTCGAGCCGAATCCGGACAACTTCGAGGTCTACAACCAAGCCTATCAACGCTATGTGAGCGTGTACGAGTCGCTCTTGGACGTGTTCGCGCGGGACTAGGCGCTTACGCGGACGTATTGGGGGTGCATCAGCGGTGCCGGTGGCAAGAGGAGGACGGCCTTTCTACGGCGAGGCCTTGGGGATTCTGATGCTCGACATGAAAGCGCCGCTCATTCCGGGCAACGTGGGTAACGCCAACTCCTACGATTTCCCGGTGCGCTTCAAGGTCCTGGAGTCGGTGCCTTCCGACTGGTGGTGCGACGAGCAGGGACCGGACGACCGGCGGTTTGAGATCTTCCTCAAAGCCGCCAAGGAGCTCGAGGCGGAGGGGGTCAAGGCGATCACAACCGGCTGCGGCTTCTTCGCCATCTACCAGAAGAAGGCCGCTCCACACCTCAAGGTTCCGCTCTTCGCCTCTCCGCTGCTCATGGTGCCGATGGTCTCGCGCATGCTGGGAGAGAACCAGCGGGTCGGGATCATCTCCGCCGGCGGCGCGCACCTGACGCGGGGGGATTTCCTGGCCAACGTAGGTATCGACCCCTCCATTCCGATCGCCGTGGGCGGGCTGGAGAATACCGAGGAGTTCTATCACGTCCACGTCACCCAACGCAAGCCGGACATCGACCCGGAGAAAGTGGAGCAGGAAGTGGTCGCGGTGGCGAAGGACCTGGTCCGGCGCTACCCGGATATCGGGGCGTTCGTCTTTGAGTGCAGCGACATCCCGCCTTTTGCCAAAGCGACCTCTGAGGCCACCGGGCTGCCGGTATTCGATTTCATCACGCTGGCGCACCTGGTGTACCGGGCTACGGTACCTCGCCGCTACGAAGGGTTCATGTAAGGGGTGTCGCCCCTGTGGGGGAGGTGAAAGTGTTCTGAGGGGGCAGACCACCGTGCCGTGAAGCGACACCGTCCTGCTGACGCTGGAGAGAGGCAAAAGAAGTAAAGGAGGGAAAGTACGTGAGACGCCTGACCTTGACCCTTGTCATAGTGCTGTTACTCACTCTCACTCCGCTGAGCCTGGCCGCCGACAAGATCCTCTTTGCGATCTGCGGTCCGATGACCGGTGACAGCGCCGCCATCGGCATCCAGGAGAAGAACGGCGCCATCATTGCGGTCGATGAGATCAACGCGGCCGGCGGAATCAAGGGGAAGAAGCTCGAGTTCATCGTCGGCGACGACATGGCCAACCCGAACCAGGCCACCATCCTGGCGCAGAAGCTTGCCTCCAACAAGGACATCCTGTTCATCCTGGGCCACGTGAACTCCGGCTGCAGTCTCTCGGCTCTTCCGATCTACGAGAAGGTCGGGCTGCCGGTGATCTCCCCGACGAACACCAACCCGACGATCACCGAGATGGGTTACAAGAATTACTTCCGGATCATCGCCTCCGACGACCTGATCGTCAAGCAGCAGGTTCTCCTGGGCGTCAAGGAACTGGGGATCAAGAAACCGGCGATCATCTGGGAGAACACTGACTACGGCAAGGGCATGCGCGACGTGGCTCTGAAGAACCTGAAGCAGATGGGAATTGCCGTGGTGGGCGATGAGTCCTACGTCCCGGGCGTCGACCGCGACTACTCAGCCCAGGTCACCAAGTTCAAGGGCGCCGGGGCGGATGGCGTCTTCTTCATGGGCGAGTACACGGCCGCAGCCCTCTTCCTCAAGCAGGCCAAGACCCTCGGCTTGAATGCCCAGGTCGTCGGCGGCAGCGGGGCCTCCAACCCGAAGCTCCTCGAAATCGCCGGCCCGGCGGCGGAAGGCTTCTACGCGCTGACCTGCTTCGACCCGAACGACAAGCGGCCCGTTCAGGCGGAGTTCATCCAGAAGTACACCACCCGCTTCAAGGACAAGCCCGGCGAGTGGTCGTCCCATGCCTATGACGTCGTCTACCTGGTCAAGAAGGCCTACGAGATGGGCGGCACCACTCGCGAGAAGCTCATCCAATACCTCCACAAGGTCAAAGCCTTCCCGGGCATCACCGGCGTCATCGAGTTCGACGAGAAGGGTGACGTGCCCGGCAAGAAAGTCATGGTCCTGGTCGTGAAGAACGGTGACTTCCAGACCTACATTCCCACCAAGTACTAGCCAATTCTGCCGCGCGGCGCTGGCGGCGGGCGCGAGCCCGCCGCCGGCCCGGTCGCCGGAAAGGCGGGTGACGCCATGTTCCTGCAGTACGTGATCAACGGTCTCAGCATCGGGAGCGTTTATGCCCTGATTGCCATCGGCTACAACATGGTGTACGGAATTCTGGAACTCCTCAACTTCGCTCACGGGGACGTGTATGCGGTGGGGTGCTTCGTCACCCTGGCGTTGATCGGGCTCAAGCAGCACGTCGTGGTGGCGATTCTCGGCGGGATGATGGCCGGCTTTACGATCAACCTCATCGTGGAGCGGTTTGCTTACCGGCCGGTGCGCTTCTCCGGGCGGGTGACGCCCACCATCAGCGCGGTCGGTATCGCCTACATCATGCGCAACATCATCATGAAGATCTGGGGTCCGGAGACCTATCCCTTCAACATCGGCATCAAGGCGAGCTACTTCACTGTCGGCAAGGTCGTCTTCGGCACGCTGCAGATCTACATCCTGCTCATTGCGGTAGCGCTGATGATCTTCATCAGTCTCCTCCTCAAGCGGACCAAGATGGGCCAGGCGGTGGTCTCCATTTCGCAGAGCATTCCGACGGCGGCGCTCATGGGCATTCCGGTGAACCGCGTGATCGCCATGGTCTACGGCGTAGGAGCCGCCCTGGGGGTGGTCGGGGGCGTCCTCTTCTGCGCCTACTACGAAAGCATCTTTCTCGGCATCGGTTTCATGCTGGGCACGATGAAGGCCTGGATGTCCTCGATCGTCGGCGGCATCGGCAGCCTCAAGGGTGCGGTGATGGGCGCCCTCATCCTCGGGTTGACGGAGAGCTTTGTCTCAGGGTATGTTTCCACGGTGTACCGTGACGCCTATGTCTGGGGCGTATTCATCCTCTTTGTGCTGATCAAGCCGCAAGGGCTTTTCCCGGCACAAATCTCGGAGAAGGTGTGAGGTGGGCGTCATGGGTAAAGGCAAGTCGCGGGCGTTGCCTGGCGGGTTGATTGTGCTGGTGCTGGCGGCCCTGATCCCCCTGGTGGTGCGGGGTGACTATCACCTGCGCGTCCTGAACATGGTGATGCTCTACTCCATCGTGGCCCTCTCTATCAACCTGATTGTGGGCTTCTCAGGGCAACTGGACTTCGGCCGCTCCGCCTTTGTCGGGCTCGGCGCCTACTGGTCGGCCATTCTGATGCTACGCCTGCATGTGCCGTTCCTCGTGGCGTTCCTGTCGGCCGGCCTCTTTTGCACCTTGATCGGCGCGGGACTCGGCCTGTTGTGCCGGAAGTCGTCCTTTGACTACCTGACGCTCATCACCATCGGCTTCAACGAGATTTGCCGCCTCATCTTCCTCAACTGGCTTCCGGTCACCAACGGGGCGATGGGTTTGCGGCGCATCCCGGCGCCCAGTCTCTTCGGCTTCACCTTCGACACCAACGTGAGGTATTTCTACTTCTCGCTGGTCCTTCTCACGTTGTGTTACGTGGCTATCCGCCGCATCACCAAGTCAAAGCTGGGCCGGGCGTTCGAGGCGGTGCGAGATGATCCCATCGCCGCCGCCTACTCGGGGATCCGGGTGCCGGACTACAAGGTTCTCAACTTCGCGCTGGCCTCCTTTTTCACCGGAATTGCCGGGTCGGCCATGGTCCATTACACTCAGTACGCCTCGCCGTTCAACTACACGCTGGACGAATCGATCTACCAACTGCAGATGGCCATTCTGGGAGGGCTGGGAAGCCTGCCCGGCTCCATCCTCGGCACCGCCTTGCTCGTGATCGCCCCTGAGATCTCCCGGGTCTTCTACGAGTACCGCCTGATGTTCGTCGGCGTGCTGATGGTGGTCATGATGATCTGGGCCCCCAACGGGATCCTGGGGAGAGCGGGCATCGGGGAGAGAGTGATCGGGCTGGCGCGCTTCCTGCCGATGCCCAGCCGGAAAGCGGCGCGGACAGGAGGTGAGGCGCGGTGAGCGTCTTGCTCAAGACTCAGGGGGTCGACAAGTTCTTCGGGGGGGTCAAGGCCCTGATCAACGTCGACCTCGAAATCAGGGAGGACGAGATCCTCGGCGTCATTGGACCGAACGGGGCCGGCAAGACGACCTTGTTCAACGTGATCACCGGGTTTGACCGTCCGACTAACGGCCGGATCTTCTTCGACGGCGCGGACATCACCGGCAAGCCTGTCTATGAGGTGTGCAGGTCTGGCGGTATCTCCCGCACCTTCCAGAACATTCGCCTCTTCGGCCAGATGACGGTCATCGACAACGTGGTGGTCGGCATGCACACCAGGTTGCGGACGGGACTTTTGGGAGTGGTGCTCAGATCACAGGCCACGGTGAGAAAGGAAGCGGAGGCCTACGCCAAGGCCCACAAGATCCTGGAGTACCTGGGGCTCGACGACGTGGCGTTCGAACGGGCAGCCAACCTGCCGTACGGAAGGCAGCGCAAGGTGGAGATCGCCCGGGCGCTGGCCAGCGAGCCCAAGCTGATCCTCCTGGATGAGCCGTCGGCCGGGATGAATCCGCAGGAGGCCATGGAACTGATGACGCTCATCGGCGGCATCCGCCGGATGGGGCCGGCGGTGGTCGTCATCGAACACAACATGCAGGTCGTGATGGGCATCTCCGACCGGGTCGTGGTTCTGAACTTCGGAGAGAAGATCGCCGACGGGACTCCGGCAGAAGTGCAGGCTGACGAACGCGTGATCGAAGCCTACCTCGGGCGGGAGGAGGAAGACGCCGATGCTTCTTGAGGTCAAGGGCCTGTCGGTCAAATACGGCAAGATCGAGGCGCTCAAGGACGTTTCCCTCTCGGTCAAGGAGGGGGAGTTGACGACCTTGCTCGGCGCCAACGGCGCCGGCAAGACCACCCTCCTCAAAACGATCTCCGGATTGCTCAAGCCTTTTGCCGGGGAAATCGTGTACCTGGGAAGGCGGCTGGACACTCTGCCGACTGATGCGGTCGTCCGGGCCGGAATCTCTCATTGTCCCGAGGGGCGCAAGGTGTTTCCCCGTCAGACTGTCTACGAGAATCTCAAGATAGGAGCGTATACCCGGCGCGACGGCGAAGTCGAGAAAGACATCGAGGACTTCTTCGCCAAGTTTCCCCGGCTTGGTGAGCGCCGCAACCAGCGGGCGGGCCACCTCTCCGGCGGCGAGCAGCAGATGCTGGTCATCTGCCGGGCCCTCATGTCCCGGCCCAAGCTCTTGCTCCTGGATGAACCCTCCATGGGGCTGGCCCCCTTCGTCGTGCGGGAGGTCTTCGCTCTGATCCAGGAGATCCATCGGCAGGGCGTGACCATCCTCCTCGTTGAGCAAAACGCCAAGATGGCGCTGAAGGTCGCCGACAAGGGCTACATCCTGGAGGTCGGGCGCGTCGTGGCGGAGGACAGCGCGAGAAACCTGTTGGCCAGCGAGACGGTGCGCAAGTCGTACCTGGGAGGCTAGAGAAGTGAGGCTGAGCCGGGTCGAAGAGGAGATGCTCGCCGGGGACAAGGGGGAAGCGGCAGCCTTCGCCATGCGGATCCTGGTCAAACTCGGCGCGCTGTATGGGGCGGAGGAGTTCCAGTCGATCTCCCAGGTCCATGTGGACGGGTGCTGCTATCAGACGGCGGGTGACGCCGGCCTCGATTTTGCCGAGAAGCTGGCGGCGATGGGGGCCAAGGTGGTCGTCCCCACCACGACCAACGTCTCGGGACGTGACATCCGGCGGTGGCGGGAGTTCCGCTTCCCCGAGGCGTTGGCGGAGAAGTGTCGCCGGATGGAAGAGGCTTACCTGGCCATGGGGGCCATTCCCACCTGGACCTGCGCCCCGTACCTGGCCGGGCCTCTTCCCAGGTTCGGCGAGCAAATCGTCTGGGCGGAGTCGAACGCCATCGCCTACGTGAACTCGGTGATCGGCGCGCGCACCCACCGCTACGGCGATTTCGTGGACGCCTGCGCCGCCGTCACCGGCCGGACGCCGCGCTTCGGCCTCCACCTGCCGGAGAACCGGCATGGCTCCGTCTTAGTCCGCTTGCGGGGTTTCGGCCCCGAACTGGCCTACGACACGTCGCTCTTCGGCCTCCTGGGTTACTGGCTCGGCAAGACTTTGGGCAGCAGGATTCCGGTCATCGAAGGGGTGCCGCAAGAGGTCACGGCCGACTGCCTCAAGGCTCTGAGCGCCGCCGGGGCGGCGTCGGGCTCCCTGGCACTGTTCCACGTGGTCGGAGTCACCCCGGAGGCTCCCACCGCCCGGCAGGCGTTTGGCGGCCGGAAGCCCGCCGAGGTGCTCACCGTCACCCCGGCCGACCTCGCTGAGACACGCAACGAACTCACCACCGCAGGGGGCGAAAAGGTTGACCTGGTGGCATTGGGGTGTCCACACTTCTCCTACGCTGAAGCCTGGGACTTTCTGCGGGCGCTTGGAGGGCGGTGCGTGGCCAAGGGCGTCGAGTGTTTCCTCTACACCAATCGCGCTGTCCTGGGGGCTCTGGAATCCACCGGGCTGGCCGCCGAGCTGGCCGCCGCGGGCGTGCGCCTGGCCACCGACACCTGCATCCTGCACTGGCCCCTGGCCGACTGGAACTTCCGGACGATGGCCACCAATTCCGGCAAGTTCGCCAAGTACGCCCCCGGGTTGATCGGGGTGGAGGTCAAGTATTGCGCCCTGGCGCAGTGCGCCGAGGCGGCTGCGACCGGGAGGGTGGCCGCATGACGAGAGGACGGCCGGCGCTTCGGTATCCGGCCCGCGGCATCATCGGGGGTTACGGCGAAGGCGAGGCTCTGGTGACGCTGAACTCCTTGAGCTTCTGGGGGGGCGTGGACCCGTCCACCGGGGTGGTGACCGACGCCCACCACGAGTGGCGCGGGGTCAGCGTGGCCGGCAAGGTGCTGGTCTTCCCCTGGGGGGCCGGCTCGAGCAGCGGGTGCGGCGTGTTGATGGAGATGGTCCGGTGTCGGACCAATCCCGCCGCTATCATCAACCTCGAAACCGAAGCCGTCCTGGCGTTAGGGCCGATCATCGCGGAGGAGCTTTATGGACGCAGTTTTCCGATTGTGACGGTCGAGCAAGCCGTGTTCGACGCCCTAATCACCGGCGACTACCTGAAAGTGGACGGCACTGCCGGCCAGATCGTCAAAATTCCGCGAAAGGAGCAACAGCCATGCGGATAAAGGGCGGCCGCGCCTTTTACGGTGAAGCGATCGGCATCATGCTCAACAGCACCACCTATCCCCTGATCCCGGGGAATGTGGGCAACGCCTCGACGTATGACTTTCCAGTGCGGATTGTCAATGTCCCCGACCTGCCCACTGATTGGTGGTGTGACGCCAGAGGGCCCGACGCCACCCGCCTGGCGAAGGTGATCGAGACCGCCCGGAAGCTGGAGGCCGAGGGCGTCCGCGCGATCACCACCGGCTGCGGCTTTTATGCCATCTTCCAGCGGGAGGTGGCCGAAGCGGTCAGGATTCCCGTCTTCACCTCGCCTCTCCTGATGGTGCCGATGGTCCACCGGATGCTGGGAGCCAAAGGACGGGTCGGAATTCTCACCGCTGGCGCCAAGAACCTGGGGCAGAGGCACTTCGAGGCGGTCGGGATCGACCCGGACGTCATTCCGCTGGGCATCGTGGGCCTGGAGGACTACGACGAGTTCCGCAGAGTGATCCTGGAGGAGAGCAAGGTAGAGGCGGACATCGACGCGATGGAGGCCGAGGTCGTCGATGCGGCCAAGAAGCTCTTGCGCCTCTACCCGGACACCGAGGCGTTTGTCTTCGAGTGCAGCGACCTGCCGCCCTTCTCCAAGGCAGTTCAGGAGGCCACCGGCCTGCCGGTCTTCGACTTCGTCACGATGATCAGGTGGGTTTACACCGCAGTGGTCCAGAAGCGGTACTCCGGTTTCATGTAGCGAGGAGGACCTGCCATGTGGGGGAGCAAGACTTTCTTTGAAGGGTTGGAAGGGGCGCGGCGCCGGGCCATCTATCACGCCTGCGGCTACGGCGACCACGACCTCTTGCGTCCGCATATCGGGATCGTCAACGCCTTCAACGAGGCGGCTCCCGGCCACGCCCACCTAAGGCCCCTGGCGGAGGCGGTCAAGGCTGGGGTGTGGCAGGCGGGCGGAGTCCCCTTCGAGTTCGGGACTATCTCGACCTGCGGCGCCATTTGCGTCGGCACCAAGCACCTCCGCTACGAACTGGTGATCCGCGACGTGATCGCCGCTTCGATCGAGATCGTGGCGACGGAGCATCTGTTCGACGGCCTGGTCCTCCTGTCGTCGTGCGACAGCATCATCCCCGGGCAGATCCTGGGGGCGGCCAGGGTCGGCGTGCCGACGATCATGGTGACGGGCGGCCCGATGCTCCCGGGCGCCTTCCGCGGCCGCAAGCTCGTGCAGAGCGAGTTCGACGAGGCGGTCCTGGGCGGAGCGGCGGCCGGGAGGGTTGCGGCGGAGGACATCCTGGCGATGGAGGAGGTCGTCAACCCCACGCCCGGCGCCTGCCCGCTCATGGGGACGGCCAATACGATGCAGATCCTGGCCGAAGCCCTGGGACTGGCTTTGCCGGGCACGTCCACCATCCCCGCGGTGTGGTCCGAGAAGGTGCGGGCGGCCCGCGCCGCCGGGCGCCGCATCGTGGAGATGGTGCAGGAGGGGCAGACGATCCGGGAGATCCTCACCCTGTCCGCCTTGAGGAATGCGGCGAAGGTGGACTTGGCCATCGGCGGTTCGACCAACGCTGTCCTGCACCTTCTGGCCTTCGCCCAGGAGCTGGGAATCCCCTTCAGGATAGAAGAGTTTGACTCCCTTAGCCGCCGGGTGCCCTGCCTGTGCTCGGTCATTCCGAACGGACCCTACGATGTAACGGATTTGCACGCCGCAGGCGGGGTCCCGGCGGTTCTTCTCGAGCTCAGAGAGGTGTTGGAGTTGGAAGCCGTGACCGTCGGCGGGGTGACGGTGGGCGAGGTGGCGGCCCGCGCCGTGAATCGCGACCCGCGGGTGATCAGGCCGCTCGCCGACCCTCAGAACGTGGCCGGAGGCCTGGCGGTGCTGTGGGGGAACCTCTGCCCCAAGGGGGCGATCTGCCGGCCCTCCTCCTTCAAGCCCGGCATGTTCACTTTCACCGGCCGGGCCAAGGTCTTCGACTCCGACGAGGCGGCGTTCCAGGCGATCCGAGGAGGCGAGATCGAGGGGGGCACAGTGGTGGTGGTGCGTTACGAAGGGCCGGCGGGCGCCCCGGGGATGCGCGAGGTGATGCTTTCGACCGATGCCCTCTTCGGCATGGGCCTGGACAGCTCGGTCGCCCTGATCACCGACGGCCGGTTCTCCGGGTTCACGCGGGGCGCGGCCGTCGGGCACGTGGCGCCCGAAGCGATGGCCGGAGGGACCATCGCTCTGGTTCAGGACGGCGATACGATCGACCTCGACCTCCCCAACCGCCGCCTTCACCTGCGGGTGAGCGACGAGGAACTGGCCAGGCGGCGCGCCCAATGGAAGCGGCCCGAGCCTAAGGTCACCCAGGGCATCCTGGCGATTTACGCTGCATTGGCAGGAGAAGCCCAAACGGGGGCGGCAATTCATCCGGAAAGGGGCACACAACGATGAGGGTACTGGATCATCCCATCCTGGGGAGGCTGGAAGCCCGCCGCAAAGTGACGATCACGGTCGACGGGCAACCCGTGGAGGCGTTCGAGGGGGAGCCGATCCTGGCGGCGCTCCTGGCCAAGGGGATCCGGGTCAACCGGATCACCAAGAAGCGGCATGAGCCGCGGGGGCTGTTTTGCGGCATCGGGCGGTGCACGGACTGCGTGATGGTCGTGAACGGGGTCCCGAACGTGCGGACGTGCGTCACTCCCGTGGCGGAAGGGATGACCGTAGAAACCCAGCAAGGGCTGGGCAAGTGGGGGAAGGCAAAATGACCAGGTCCGATGTCACCATTATCGGCGCCGGCCCGGCGGGCTTGGCGGCTGCCATCGAAGCAGCCCGTGCCGGGGCCAAGGTCGTGCTGGTGGACGAGAACGCCCGCCCGGGAGGACAGCTTTTCAAGCAGATCCACAAGTTCTTCGGCTCACGGGAGCACTTCGCCGGTACGCGGGGGATCGACCTCGCCCGGAAGCTGTGTCAGGAAGCGCAGGAGCTCGGTGTCCAACTGGTGCTCGACACGGCCGCCTTCGCGATCTACGACGGACGGATTGTCGCCGGAACCACCCCCAAGGGAACGGTCCAGATCGAGTCGGAACGGATCATCCTGGCAACCGGGGCCATGGAGAACACCTTCTCCTTCAAGGGCTGGACCAAACCGGGGGTGATGGGGGCAGGGGCAGCCCAGACCATGATCAATCTCCACCGGGTCCTGCCGGGCAGCCGCATTTTGATGGTCGGCTCGGGCAATGTGGGCCTGATTGTGACCTACCAGCTGCTGCAGGCGGGGGCGGACGTGGTGGCCGTCATCGAGGCGCTGCCCAAGATCGGCGGGTACGCCGTTCACGCCGCGAAAGTCCGCCGGGCCGGCGTCCCGATCCTCACCTCCCACACCGTGCTCGAAGCCAAGGGCGAGCCGGAGGTAAGCTCCGCCGTCATCTGCCAGCTTGACGACTTCAAACCGGTGGCCGGCACGGAGAGGGAGGTGGAGGTCGACACCGTGTGCCTTGCGGTGGGCCTCACCCCGCTGGCGGAACTGGCCTGGATGGCAGGGTGCCAGTGCGAGTACCTCCCCGCCCTCGGAGGGTTCGTGCCGGTCCACGACGAGCGGATGGAAACCACCGTCAAGGGGATCTTCGTGGCGGGCGACGTGACGGGGGTGGAGGAAGCGAGCACGGCAATCGAAGAGGGTCGGTTGGCGGGCATAGCCGCTGCGGCATCGCTCGGACTGCTCTCACCGGACGAGGCGGAGGAGCGGATGACGGCGGCCTGGGAGCGGCTGGCTGCCCTGCGGATGGGCCCCTTTGGTGAGGGCCGTCAAGCCGCCAAAGAACAACTGATGAAAGTGGGGAAGGCCGGATGAGCGTCGCAGTGGACGGTTTCCCAAGCCGCGAGGAGCTCCGGAGGAGTCCCGGCTATCCGAGCGAGGAGCGGCTGGACAGAGGCGCCTGCGCGGTGATCGAGTGTGTCCAGGAGATACCCTGCAACCCGTGTGAGACTGTCTGCCCTTACGGCGCGATCAAGGTGGGGCAGCCGATCACCAATCTGCCGCGCCTGGACGCCGAGTTGTGCAAGGGGTGCGGGCTCTGTCTTGCGGTCTGTCCCGGCCAGGCGATCTTCCTGGTCGACAAAGCGTTCGCCCCCGGCGAGGCGCTGGTCGGGTTCCCCTACGAGTACGTCCCTCTGCCGGCGGCGGGGGAGAGAGTCCCGGCGACCAACCGGGCAGGAGAGGTAGTCGCCGAAGGCCGGGTCATCCGCGTGGTCAACTCGAGCCGGAACGATCGCACGCCGGTGGTCTTCCTGGCAGTCCCGCTCGAGGTGGCCGACGAGGTCAGAAGCATGGAACGCCGGGGCCAGAAGCCCCGGCCCGGACAAGGGGAGTGAACGGCGTGAGTTGCGGCAACAAGGGCGACACCGTCATCTGTCGCTGTGAAGAGGTGACGAGACAGGAAATCCTCGAAGCGTTGGCCGACGGGGCGCGGGATTTGCGCGGGGTGCGCATCCGCACCAGGGCGGGGATGGGCCTCTGCCAAGGAAAGACGTGCGAGCGGCTGGTCAGGCAGATCATCGCCGAGCAGACGGGGGTGAACCCGGCGGAGCTGCGGCCGGCGACGAAGCGGCCGCCCGTCCGGCCGTTGGAGATCGGGCTCCTGGGGAGGGATGACGATGACTCCGTCAAGTAGCGTGGATGTGGCCGTGGTGGGCGGCGGGGTCAGCGGCGCGGCCTGCGCCTACTTTCTGGCCAAGGCGGGCATGAAGGTGGCTCTGGTCGAGCGGGGCGACCTGGCGGCGGGATGCTCGGGCGGCTGCGACGGAAACATCATGGCCCAGGACCACCAGCCGGGCTACGACACCAACCTCACCATCCAGAGCAACCGAATCTATCAGCAAATCCTGCCCGAGCTGGACTGGGACATCGAGTACACGCAGAAGGGGAGCATCCTGGTCATTGAGACCCCGGAGGAACTCGACTTCATGCTGGACCGGATGAAGCAGCAACTGGCCTGCGGGCTTCCGGTGCGCTTCGTCGATCAGGATGAGCTGTACGAGCAGGAACCTCTTCTGGCACCGGGTTTCCTCGGGGCGATCGAGTGCGCCTCCGACGCCTCCTGCATGCCGATCCAGGTGGCCGTCGCCCTGGCGCGGGCCGCCCGCCGCCTGGGGGCGGAGATCCGCACCTACGAGGAGGTGAAGAGCATCAAGCGCGACGAGCAGGGCCGGATAGCCGGCCTGGTCACCGACCGGGGGGAGATCCGGACCCCGCGCCTCGTCAACTGCTGTGGCGCCTGGGCACCGTTCCTGGGGAAGATGGTCGGCCTCGACATCCCCATCATCCCGCGGCGCGGCCAGCTCGTGGTCGTCGAACAGACGGCTCAGGTGGGACACCGCAAGATCTCGGAAGCCCATTACGTGGTAGCGAAGTTCCATCCGGAGCTGACCGAGGGGACCGATTCGGAGACCCTCAAGTACGGCGTGGCCTTCGTTTTCGAGCCGACAGCCTCCGGCAACATGTTGCTCGGCAGCAGCCGGGAGTTCGCCGGGTACGACACCCGCACGACCTACCCGGTGATCAGGGCGATCATCCGCCGGGCGGTCCGCTTCATCCCCGCTCTCGCCCAGTTGCACTGCATCAGAACTTACGCCGGCCTGCGGCCGTACACTCCGGATCACCTGCCGATCATCTCAGCGGTCGAGGAGGTGCCCGGGTTTTACATCGCGGCGGGCCACGAGGGCGACGGCATCGGCGTGGCGCCGCTCACGGGGCAACTCATCACCCAGATCATCCTGGGCCAGGAGACCACGGTCGATGTGACGCCCCTGCGCTGGTCGCGCTTCGCCCGGGGGGCGGGCCGACAGGCAGGCTAGTCAACTCGGGCAGAAGGGGGGTTCGACGACATGGAACTGGCAGGTCGGGTGGCGTTTGTCACCGGAGCCACGGGCGGCATCGGCCGCGCCATCTGCTGCGCCCTGGCGGAGGCGGGAGCGGACATCGGGGTCTGCTACCACTCCAAACCGGACGCCGCGGCCCTGCTCGTGGCCGACCTCGAGCGCAAGGGCCGCCGGGCGGTGGCGGTCAAGGCCGATGTCTCCCGGAAAGCCGAGGTGGTGGCGGCGATCGAGGCGGTGCGCCGGCGGCTGGGCCCGATCGACATCCTGGTGAACAACGCCGGGATGACCATGGGGGGGAGGCTGGAGGAGATTGCCGAGGCCGACTGGGACCGCTGCCTGGCGGTGAACCTTAAGAGCGTTTTCCTGTGCACCCAGGCGGTTATCCCGGAGATGAAAGAGCGGCGCCAAGGCGTGATCATCAATCTGACGTCGGTGGCGGCCAAGGTCGGGGGGATCAACGCGGCAGCCTGCTATTCGGTGTCCAAGGCCGGCGTCTCCTGCCTCACCATCCAGGCGGCGAAAGAACTCCTGGCGTACAACGTCAACGTCAATGCTGTGGCGCCGGGGTTGATCGACACTCCCATGCTCGATGTCTACGGACAGGAGAAAAAAGAGGCCAGTATCAAAGGGGTTGTTCGCGGCCCGGGGCGCCCCAGCGACGTGGCGGACGCCGTCGTCTTTCTGGCTTCGCCCCGGGCGAGGTACATCACAGGAGAGATCCTCGATGTCAACGGGGGAATCTTCATGGACTAGGGCGGAGTGTGCTCATTTCAGGCGAAGAACAGGAGGTAGAGTCATGGCAAAGGCCAGAGTGGGGCTGGTGGCGGTGGCCAGCCACTTCGAGAGCGGCGGAGAGAGGGCCGAGGCGCTCTTCAACGGCGCAGGGGCCGCGCTGAAGCAAAGCGGGCTGGAGGTCAAGGCCGCAGGGAAGGTCGTCTGGGAGGCCGCCGAGGCGTTGGAGGCCGCCGGCCAGTTGGCAGAGGCCGACCCGGATGTGCTGGTCATCATCCATGCCACCTGGGTGCTGGATTCGCTGCAGTATCTCCTGGTCAACACCGTGCGGCGTCCGGTGATCCTGTGGGCGGTTCCCTTCACGGAAACCTTTTCGCTCGGTTGCGTGCAGCATTTCGGGAGCATCCTCCGGGGGAACGGGATCCCCTACAAGTACGTGTACGGACTACCCGAGGAGCAGGGACTCGTGCAGCAGATCCGCAGCTACGCTCAGGTGGCCAAGGCTGCCAGGAGAGTGAGCCAGGGGAGGATCGCCCTGATCGGACCCCGGCAGACCTGGCGGGTCGCCGGCTCCCAGGACATGACCAGCGAGGAGTGGGACTTGACGCGGGCCTTCGGCACGACGATCGTTCACGTCGAAATGGACGAGCTGATCAGTCAGGCCCGGCAACACCCACCCGCGGAGGCTGCCGAGGTCGTGCAGCGGATGCGCCAGTCCGGAAGGCTCGGGAAAGCCGAGGTGGGAGAGGAGCGCCTCCTCTATGCGGCCCAGGTGTATCTGGGCGTGCGGGACCTCTGGGCACGGTACGGCCTGACCGGGGCGGCGGCGGAGTGCTACCCGAACTACAGCGGCGTGGTGAACCTTCCCTCTTCCTGGCTGGCCGACGAGGGTCTCGTTCTGGACACCGAGGGCGATATCGGCCACACGGTCGTGATGTCCGTCTTGAACGACCTGGGAGCTGAAGGCCCGACTGCCTTGGCGGAGGTGGGCCGTCTCGACCTGGAGGGCAACAGCCTTCTCCTGGCCCACGAGGGCAGCTCGGCCCATTCCCTGGCGGAGGACGGGTCAAAGGTGCATATCCTCCCCGGTGGCGAAAGCGGCACGGTGGTCGGCTTCCCCCTCAGGCCGCTCCCGGTGGTCACGCTGGTCAACCTGTGCGGAAAGGCCGGGAGTTACCGGATGTTCATCGCCAGGGGCTCCGCCGAGCGGGTATCCGAGGAGGAATGGATCAGCGCAGGGAGCAAGTTTGTCGCCCGGATCCGCATGGAGGGCGATGCCAGAGCGGTGTTCGAACGGATGCTGGAGCAAGGCGTGGATCATCACCTCCTCATCAGCGAGGGGGATCTCACCACCCGACTCAGCGACCTCTGCGACCTTTTGCAGATCACGAAGTTGAACTGATTTGTTTCGCCTGTGGACCGGTCCTGTCTCCCCCTCATACCCTGCTGGTGTGAGGAGGTGGGGCGCATGCCACGGGAGGTCCTCGTGGTCGGCTGCCCTCCGCCCGGGAAGGGGTGAGGGGGAGGGGAGGGCCAGCGTCCGTGGGACGCGCAGGAGTGGGTCCAGCGCGCCGTGCAGGTGATCGAGCCGGTGCTGGCCGACCGGTTCGGGGGGGAGGTTCAGCTTCGCTACCTGGACGCCGAAGCGCCGGAACTGGCTGCCTATCCTGACGTGCGGCTCCGGTTGGCGACACCCGGCGTCCGCCTGCCGCTGGTGGTGGCGGACGGGCGGGTGATTGCGGAGGGGCAACTCTCGGCCGGGCTGATCACGTCCTATCTCGTCTATGGACATATACCAAAGGTCCCCGAAGGGCATAAGGTAAGCAAGGCTTCCCCTGCAGGGGAGGAGCCTAATCTGCCTTGAGGGGGTGTTTGGCGGTGCGTCGGGCGTTGGTGGCGACGGTTGTGGCCGCGCTTCTCCTCCTGAGCCTGGCCGGCGTGGGGGAGGCTGCTCCGCTCGCCAAGGTGCGGCTTTCAGAAGTGGTCCGGTCGGTCTTCTACGTGCCCCTGTATGTGGCGTTCAGCCAGGGGTTCTTTGAGGAAGAGGGGCTGGAGGTCAAGCTGTCGACCGCCTGGGGGGCCGACAAGGGGGCGGCGGCCCTGGTCTCGGGGACCGTCGACATCGGCTTCTTCGGTCCGGAGGCGGGGATCTACGTCTACACCCAGGGGGCGGCCAACCACTTCATTCTCTTTGCCGAACTGACCGCCCGGGACGGTTCTTTCCTGGTCGGCCGGAGGCCGGAGCCGGACTTCCAGTGGAGCAGCCTGAAGGGCAAGACGGTGATCGGCGCCCGCCCGGGCGGGGTACCGGAGCTGTGCCTGGAAGAAGCGATCCGCAAGAGCGGCCTGGAGCCGTTCAAGGACGTCAACATCATCCGCAACATTGCCTACACCGCCACCGCCGGAGCCTTCGCCTCCGGGGTCGGCGACTACGTGGCCCTCTTCGAGCCCACCCCCTCCATGATGGAGAAGGAAGGGACGGGGTACGTCGTGGCCTCCATCGGGGCGGCGGTCGGCCCGACGGCCTACACGGCGTTCCACGCCCGGGCCGACTGGGTCAGGAACCACCCCGACCTGGTCCAGAAGTTCACCAACGCCATCTACCGGGGGATGCTCTGGACGCAACAGCACGAGCCGGCCGAGCTGGTGAAGGCGATCGAAAAGTTTTTCCCCCAGGTGGATCAGGAGGTGCTGCTGCGGTGCGTGACGCGTTACCAGAGGATCGGGGCGTGGCAGCGGACGCCGGTGCTGAGCAAGGAGAGCTTCTACCGTCTGCAGGAGATAATGATCGCCGGCGGGGAACTGCCGAAGCGGGTGCCCTTCGAGAAGCTGGTGACGAACGAGTTCGCGGAGAGAGCCGTGGCGGCCATCACCGCTCCGTGACCGCCCCCTCCTCCCTCAAGCCCCGCCTCTCCCTCAAGGGCGTCAGTCTGACGTACCAGCACCGGCACGGGGAGACGGAGGCGCTGCGGGACGTGTCCCTCACGGTCGCTTCAGAGGAGTTCGTGAGCATCGTCGGGCCCTCGGGGTGCGGCAAGAGTTCGCTCCTCTCCGTGGTGGCGGGGCTCATCCGTCCCACCGCCGGGGAGGTCCGGATCGACGGCGACCTCGTCGAGCGCCCCACGCCCAAGGTCGGGTACATGTTGCAGCATGACCACCTCTTCCCCTGGCGGACGATCCTCGACAACGCCCTGCTCGGGCTGGAAGTCATGGGCCGGCGGGACGCGGCGGCCGTGCGCAAGGTGCGGTCAATGCTCGAACGGTACGGCCTGGGCGGCTTCGAACGATACTACCCGCGCCAGCTCTCGGGCGGGATGCGCCAGCGGGTGGCTCTCGTGCGGACGCTGGCCACCGACCCGGAGGTGCTGCTCCTCGACGAGCCCTTCGCTTCGTTGGACTACCAGACCCGTCTGGCGCTGGAGGACGAGATAGGCCACATTCTGCGGGAGGAGCGGAAGACGGTCGTCCTGGTGACTCACGACATCTCCGAAGCGATCGCCATGTCGGACCGGGTGGTGGTCCTCTCGCACCGCCCGGGGACGGTGGTGGCCGAGCACCGGATCGACCTCGGCCTCGGCACGCACTCGGCTCTGTCGGCGCGGAACGACTCGCCGGCTTTCCGGACCTACTTCGCTGCTGTTTGGAAGGAGCTTGACGTGCATGCCTGACGGGCGCGGAAACGACTTCCCCAAAAAGCTCGCCGGTGCTGATCAGTACCTCCCCGAGACCCGGCTGGGCCTGGGGTTGGGTGTTCCGCCCCAGGCTGCCGAAGTCTCGGAGGATCACCGGCGGTACCTCAGCGGATTGCGCCGGCGCCACCGCCTGATCGCCCTGGCCCGCTTGGCGCTCGCGGTCGGGCTGGTCGCCTTGTGGGAGACCGCGGCCCGCCTCCGCTGGATCGATCCGTTCATCATCTCCCAGCCCTCGCAGATCGCCGCCACGCTGCTCAACCTGGCCCGGGACGGGTCCCTGTGGCGCCACTCCGCCTGGACTGTTTCGGAGACGGTGGTCGGGTTCACCGCCGGCACCCTGATCGGCACCCTCATCGCCGTCGCCCTGTGGTGGTCGAGCAACCTCTCCCGGGTCCTCGAGCCTTACATCGTCGTCCTGAACTCGGTTCCCAAGGTGGCCCTGGGTCCCATTTTCATCGTCTGGCTGGGTAACGGCATCCCCGCCATCATTGCCATGGCTCTGGCGATCTCGGTCATCGTGACCATCCTCATGGTCTTCACCGGCTTCCAGGAGGTGGACCAGGACAAGATCAAACTCCTCCGCACCTTCGGCGCCACCAAGACCCAGCTCCTCCGGCTGGTGGTGCTGCCGGCAAGCCTGCCCACGATCATCGGCGCCCTCAAGGTCAACGTGGGCTTGTCCCTGGTGGGGACGATCGTCGGAGAGTTCCTGGTCAGCCAGGCGGGGCTCGGCTTCCTGATCGTCTACGGCGGCCAGGTGTTCAAGATGTCCCTCATCATGGCGAGTGTGGGAGTGCTCTGCCTCGTCTCGATCGCCCTGTACTACGGGGTGACCTGGCTGGAGCGGCGGTTTCTCGGCTGGAAGACCTGAGTCGCGGTGGGTATGAGTGGCGCAGGTAAACGCCGATGGACAGCGAAATGCCAAGGAGAAGGAGGAGGCGCGTGGACCTGCGGGAGAAGTTGACGAGGCTCTCGACCACCCCGGGTGTGTCCGGGTTCGAGGACCCCGTCGCCGCCGTGGTGTGGGAGGAATTCGCCGCGCTGGATGCGGAGGTCAGCCGGGACCGCCTGGGGAACGTGATCGCCCTGAAACGGGGGGAGGGGGAGGGACCCCGCCCCCGCGTCCTCCTGGCGGCGCATCTGGACGAGATAGGGTTGATCATCACGGCCGTCGAAGACGACGGCTTCCTGCGTTTCCTGCCGGTAGGCGGGATCGATCCCCGCGTGCTGGTGGCCCAGGAGGTGGTGGTGCATGGGCGGCGGCCGGTGCCGGGGATCATCGGAGCCAAGCCGCCTCACATCCAGGACGGCGACGAGCAGAAGCAGGCTTACCCGCGGGAGAAGCTGTACATCGACGTCGGGTTGCCGGCCGCCCGGGCGCGGGAGGAGATCCGGGTGGGGGACCCGGTCACCCTCGCCGGGCGCTTCTTCTCCCTGGCCGGCGACCGGGTCGCCGGGAAAGCCTTCGACGACCGGGTGGGGGTGGCCAGCCTCCTCGTGTGCCTGGAGGAACTGGGCCGCCGGCCTCACGTGGCGGATGTGTATGCGGTGGCGACGGTGGGAGAGGAAACGGACGGCTACCGGGGAGCCACCGCCGCCGCCTTCGCCCTGGCGCCCGATGCGGCCGTCGCCATCGACGTGGATTTTGCGGAGGAGGAACCCAACCGGACCCCCGCCGAACTGGGTAAGGGCCCCTCGCTAGCCATCGGCCCGCCGGTCCATCCGCGGGTGTGGGAGCACTTCGCGGCGACTGCCCGCGGCCTTGGCCTGCCGCACCAGTTCAGCGCGGAACCGGATCCCAGAGGAACCGACGCCTACGCCCTGCAGGTCGCCCGGGCTGGCGTGCCGACGATGCTTCTCGGCATCCCGGTGCGCAACATGCACACCGCCGTCGAGGTGGTCAGCCTGGCCGACGTGGAGGCGACGGGGAGGTTGTTGGCGGAGGCGGTGGCGCGGCTCGACCGCCGGCTGGTGGAGGGATGGCAATGCTTCTAGCCGAGCTGGCGGCCTGCAGCGGGGTGTCCGGCGCGGAGGATGAGGTCCGCGACCTGCTCCGGCAGCGGATGTCCCCGCACGTCGATGAGCTGCAGACCGACGCCCTGGGGAACCTGATCTGCCTGAAGCGGGGGAGCTCCGGGGCGGAGCGGCCCCGGGTTATGCTCGCCGCCCACCAGGATGAGGTCGGCCTCATGATCACTAAGATCGAGAAGACCGGGCTGTTACGCTTCCGTCCGGTGGGTGGGATGGACCCGCGGGTGCTGCCGGCCAAGGCAGTGTACGTCGGGCCGCGCCGGGTCCCCGGAATCATCGGCGGGAAGCCGGTCCACCTCCAGGAACCGGAGGAGCGGAAGAAACCCTATGGGTTTTCCGACTTGCACATCGACCTCGGGGCGACGGATGAGGCGCAGGCGGCGGAGCTCGTCCGGATCGGGGAGGTAGCGGTCTTCGCCACGGAACCCGGTCCTTTCGGCGAGGGCCTGATGAAGGGCAAGGCCTTTGACGACCGAGTCGGGTGCGCCGCCGTGGCGGAGCTTCTGAAGGACCGGTATCCCTTTCCCCTCTACGGGGTCTTCACCGTCCAGGAGGAGGTGGGGATGAGGGGCGCCGGCGTGGCAGCCTACCGGCTCGAACCCGACCTGGCCCTGGTGTTCGAGGGAACGACCGCCTCGGACGTTCCCGAGTCCCCATCCCACCTGAGATCCACGGTGGTAGGGCAGGGGCCGGCGGTGACCGTCATGGACGCCTCGGTCGTGGTGCGGCCGTGGCTGGTTGAACGATTGCGGGCGGTGGCCACCCGCTGGGGCATCTCGTACCAGCTGCGCCGGCTCAACGTAGGCGCCACCGACGCCGGAAGGATCGCCCTTACCGGCGCCGGGGTGCCGTCAGTCACCATCTCCGTGCCTACCCGGTACATCCATTCGCCCGTGACCGCACTGAACCCCGCCGACCTGGAGAACGCCGTCAAGCTGGCCCGGGCTTTCCTGGAGAGCATCGCCGAGGAGGGGATACCTCAGTGAAAGAGGTGCTTGAGCATCTGACCGCGGTGGCCGGCGTATCGGGCCGGGAGGATGAGATACGGCGGGTGGTCGGGGAGTTGGTGCGGCCGTATGCCGACGAGGTAGGGGTCGACGCCCTCGGCAACCTCATCGCCCACAAGTTCGGGCTGGGCCCCCGGCTGATGCTCGTGGCCCACCTCGATGAAATCGGATTGATCGTGACGGAGGTAGACGAGCGAGGGTTTCTGCGGTTCATGCCGGTGGGCTCGGGTATCCCGGCCTGGCGGCTGGTCGGCGCCCGGGTGGCCTTTTCCAACGGGGTGCCCGGGGTTGTCGGCCAGGAGAAGGTGGAGGAAGTCAAGGACCTCCGCCCGGCCAGGCTCTTCATCGACATCGGAGCGACCAGCGCCGAGGAGGCCCGGGCGCTCACCGGCGGAACAGGAGCGGTGGCGAGCTTCGCTCCCTCCTTTTCGGTCTGTTGCCGGCGGGTGGTCGCCAAGGCCCTCGACGACCGGGCCGGATGCGCCCTGCTGGTCCGGTTGCTGACCGAGCTGCGGGAGGTGCCGAACGACCTGGTGGTCGTCTTCAGTGTCCAGGAGGAAGTCGGGCAGCGGGGGGCCCGGACGGCGGCCTTCGGGCTCCACCCCGCGGTAGCGGTGGCCATCGACGTCAGCCCCGCCGGCGACACCCCGGAGGCCGAGCGCCGGACCGTGGCGCTGGGGAAGGGGCCGGCGGTCAAGGTGATGGACACGGGCCTGATCGCCCACCCGGCGGTCCGGGAGCTTCTCCTGGAAATCGCGGGGAGGGAGGGGATACCCCACCAGCGGGAGGTCCTGGAGCGCGGCGCCACCGACGCCGCCGTCATCCAGGTGACACTGGAAGGCATTCCGAGCGGGGCGGTCTCCCTGCCTTGCCGCTACGTCCACTCCGCGGCCGAGATGATCGACCTGGACGATTTGGAGGGAGCCTACCGGCTCCTCCGGGCGCTGGCGCTCACCCCGCTGGCCGGCCGCTTCTGAGGAGGAGACGGCGTGAAGGACGTGCAGAGCGCCTTCGACCCGCGGGGCATCGACCTCCAGAAGGTGGGGGTCAAGGATGTCCACGTGCCGCTGCTCATCCAGCAGCGCGACGGCGGCACCCAGCAGGTGCTGGGGTGTGTCCGGCTGGCGGTGGACCTGCCCCGCCATTATAAAGGGACCCACATGAGCCGCTTTCTCGAGGTCCTGATGCGCTGGAGCACGGAGGGGTTGTCCAGCCGCAGGCTGCGGGTGGTGCTTGAGGAGCTGCGGGACAAGCTCCAGGCCGAGCGGGCCGAGATCCAGGTGAGCTTCAAGTACTTCTTGCCCAAGCGGGCGCCGGTCTCCGGGAGTCTCTCCGTGCTGGACTACGACTGTGAGTTCGCCGGCTTCCTGGAGGGCGGACACTTCGACTTCCGGCTCGGCGTGGAGCTGCCGGTGACTTCTGTCTGCCCGTGCAGCCGCGAGATCTCGGCCTACGGAGCGCATAACCAGCGGGCGGTGATCCGGGTCCGGTGCCGCTTTCGTCCTGGACAGTACCTGTGGATCGAGGATCTGATCGCTCTCGTGGAACAGCAGGGGTCGGAGGAGGTTTACCCGCTGCTCAAGCGGGAGGACGAGAAGTACGTGACTGAGCACGCCTTCGACAACCCCAAGTTCGTCGAGGACATCCTGCGGGACGTCGTGGCGGCGCTGCGACGGGAGCCCCGCGTGGTTTGGTTCGAAGCCGAATGCGAGTCCTACGAGTCCATCCACAACCACTCCACCTTCGCCTATCACGTAGAACAGAAGGGGGAGAACCTGCGGCCGACAAAATAGCCAGGGAGAATGCTCCCGCATTCTCCCTGGCTATGGGCTTGTGGGGGAGGAAAGAAAACTCTTCCTCGGTTGCGGTTATAGTTATGCCCGTTCCGAAACGGCCTATACGTTGCCTCTCCCGGCGCGGCAAAGGTAAGTTTTGGCACTCCGGGCGCGGTGGCCCTTGACAAGGATGGCGAAGCGTACATAAAATATATACGAAGCCAGCGAAAAGGCCGTGCCGCTTCTCGCACAGGTGCCAGGAAAGGAGTCTGAGATCAGATGGCGACGGTCAAGGTTTACTCCACACTCACCTGCCCGTGGTGCAAGGTGACCAAGGATTATCTGCGGTCCCGCAATATCCCCTTCGAGGACATCGACGTGGGCCTCAACCGGGCGGCGGCTCAGGAGATGATCGAAATCTCCGGCCAGTACGGCGTCCCGGTGATCACCATCGACGGCGAAGTCGTGGTCGGGTTCGACCGGGCGAAGATCGATCGCCTGCTGGCCCACTCGGCCTAGCCGAACGGTTTCCCTCCCGCTGCCTGGTGAATACCATGGAGTGGGCCAAGCGCCCGACCCAGGTGTGTGGTGGGGGTGGAAAGTGTGAGTGCAACCCTGGACCGGCACGGCCGGGAGGCCTTGCGGCGGATCGAATCGAGGCTTTTGGCGCTGGAGGCCGGGATCGCCCGGCACGAGGCGCGCCTGAGCGAGCTGAAAGGAATCAAGGAGCGGGTGCAGGCAGAGCGGGACGAATTGCTGGCCAAGCTGACACCGCCTGTTTCTGCACCCCCCGTTGAATCCGCTGCCTCGGCTGAGGCGAAGGCGGGTGGCTCCGATGCTGGTGGTGGCCGCGGGGAGAGGGTTGGCGTTAAACAGGGGCCGCCGCCTGAAGCGGAGGCGGTGCCGGAAACGGCGGGCCTCAGCCCGGAACAGCTCTGGGAGCGGTTCTGGCACCGCCGCGAAAACCAGAGGCCGCCGGTGATCTACCCCTGGTCTTGCCCTTCAGAGCTGGGAACCGCGCCGGAACTGACTGACCCGGCTTAAGGCGGGTCTCACCCCAGTTGCTTGGCGAGGAAGTTGGCGGCGGTGTCGCAGAGCTTCCGCTCGACGTCGGTCATCGTGCCCTCCTTGGCCACAAGGATCACGGCGCCCAGCACTTCTCCGTCCTTGACAATAGGGGAGACTACCTGAGCGCTGCAGGAGAAGCCGTCGACGGGGCTGCTTTCGCTGGGAGTGGTGATGATGTGACTCTGCTTCGTTTCGAGTAGCCGTTCCACCTCTCCGGTGATCCGCCGACCAAGGAGGGTCTTCTTGGGAGCTCCGTTGACCGCGATGATCTCGTCCTGGTCGACGATGACGGCGACATGCCCGGTCGACTCGTGGAGGGCGTCCACGTACTCCTGGGCGAAGTCGGCGAGATCCCCCATGGGGGAGTACTTCTTGAAGATGATCTCCCCCTCGCGGTCGGTGAAGATCTCCAGGGGATCGTTTTCGCGGATGCGCAGTGTACGGCGAATCTCTTTCGGAATGACCACCCGCCCGAGGTCGTCGATGCGCCGGACAATGCCAGTCGCTTTCATTCCCATCTCTCCTTGGTCTCTAGTCTCTCCAACCCCTTGGGCCATATTCTCTAGCTAGGGTTACGTGCTTTTCCGCCCCCTTCCCGGTTTGCCAGCGGATGCCGCGGCAAAGAAGCGGTCCACCGCCGCCGCGTTCAGGGGCCCGCGCAGGACCGGGGCGAACAGGTCGCCCAGCCGGCGCAGGCGTTCCGGCACGGTGCGGATGGTAAACTCCTCCGGCCGCCGGCTGAGCAGTTCCTCCCAGGTCACCGGCGTCGAAACCGGCGCTCCCGGGCGGGGGCGGGGGCTGTAGACGGCGACGATCGTCTTGTTGGCCAGATTCTGCAGGTGGTCCACGTACACTCGGCCGGTCCGGTTGCGGACCAGCCGCTCGGTGGTGACCAGGCGCGGGTTGAGCTGGACGAGGAGGCGGCCCAGGTAGCCGATGGCCCGGCTCACTTCGGTGTAGGAGTAGCGGCGAGGGAGCGGGAGGTAGAGGTGGACGCCGGTGGCCCCCGAGAACTTGGGGTAAGCGTGGAGGCCGAAGTCGTCCAGGAGCCTCCGGGCCAGCACGGCTACCTCGCGCACCTCGTCCAGCCCCGCTCCTTCCGCGGGGTCCAGGTCAATCACCGCCCAGTCGGGCCGGTCCGGTCGGTCGCAGCGGTGGTGGGAGGGGTGGAGCTCCAGAACCGCCTGGTTGGCGAGCCACACCAGGGCCGCCAGTTCCTCCACCACGGGGTAGGAGATGGTTCCCGCCTCCTCGGAGGGAATCTCGCAGCGAGGCAGCCACTCAGGGGCTGTAGGCGGGAGGTTCTTCTGGTAGAAGCCCTCTCCGCGGATGCCGTCCGGGTACCGCACTACGGTAAGCGCCCGGCCGCGCAGGTGGGGGAGCAGGTAAGGAGCGACAGCGAAGTAGTAGCGGATCAACTCCGCCTTGGTGATCCCGTCTTCCGGCCACAGGAGCTTGTCCAGGTTGGAGACGGGAAAGGTGCGTGTGCCGACTTGCACCAGGCGTCTCTTGCCGTTCGTCATTCCGACCTTCCTTCCAGACGTCCGGCCTCTCCGAGCTGAGCCGTCGTGCAAGACCGCGGCTCCCGGGGAACCAGCCCGCGGAAGACGGCGTGGCGGAGGTGGCCGGCGGAGGTCAGTTCCAGGTACTCAAGGCGACAGACAAGCCGCGGCTCGACCCAGTGGATTTTCCGGGCGAGCCCCGCCGGGAGGGACCCCGGCGGGGGGGCGGCCTGGGGAAGGGAGGTCAACTGTTCAAGCAGGTCGTTGGCTTCCGCTTGAGGCAAACTGACCCCGGCCCGGCCCGCTAGGTGCAGTCTCCCTTCCGGGTCGTACAACCCCACCACTACCGAGCCCACTCCTCCGTCCGCCCGTTCGGTGTAGCCGACGATGGCACCGGACAGGCCCCGCGGACGCTTGAGCTTGAGCCAGTCCCGGCTGCGCTTCCCGGGGAGGTAAGGGCTTTCCACCCGCTTCGCCATGACTCCTTCCAGTCCCCGGGCGAAAACGGCCTGGGCGTAGGCAGTCCCACTCTCCCTGACCGGGCGGGAGAGGACGAGATGGTCGCCTTCGCTGAGTGTCTCGGAGAGCAGCTCCTGGCGGCGGTAGAGGGGATAGCCCATGATGTTCTGGCCTTTCCAGTAGAGCAGATCGAAGGCTACGTAGGTGGCCGGGTGGGCGAGCGCCGCCTGCCGCCGGCGGGCGCGGCTCGCAAGCTGATGCCGGGCGAGAAGCGTCTCGAAGTCCGGCCGCCCGCCGGAGAGGACGATGATCTCGCCATCCAGCACCGCCGGTTGCCCCCGCACTGCCCGGTGAAGGTCGGCCAACTCCGGGTACCGCCCGGTTAAATCGATCAGCCGCCGGCTCTGCAAGCGGGTGGAGGCTTCGAGGAAAGCGAGGCACCGGAATCCATCCCACTTCACCTCGAAGCAGAAGTCCGGAGAGTCGAACGGGGCGCCACCGAGAGTGGCGAGCATCGGGGGGATCGCGGCCGGAAGGAGCGGTGGCAGGCCGGGCGTGGTCACCTCCCACCTTTGCGCTTGGCCCGGCGGGGGGGCGAAGGCTCCCCCGCTTTGGCCCGCCGGGCCCCGGCCCCGGCCACCGCCCCCGGCGGAGCCTGCTCCCGGTCGCGGAGCTTAGTCCGGGCGACGCTTTCTTTCAGCGCGGTCATCAGGTCGATCACCTCAGCCGCTTCCCGCCGGCGCGGCGGGGGTACCGCCGGTTCACCCTCCAGGCGCTGCTGGATGAGCCGGTGAAGGGCTTCTTCAGCCGGATTCTCGTACTTCTCCGGGGTGAAAGGCGCAGTCAGGTGGTCGATGAGGGTGATTGCCATCTGCACCTCCTTCTCGTCCAGCGCCGCCTCGTCCGGCAGCTCGGCCAGCCCCGCCAGTTCGCTCATCGGTAGCACCTCATCGTGGGAGAACATGGTGTTGAGGATAAGTCCCGGCCCGAAGACCCGCACCGCCGCCAAAGCCTCCTTGGCCCGCAGCGCCACCCGGGCCAGCCCCACTTTCCCGCTCTCCTGCATAGCCCGGCGCAGGAGGGCATAGGCTCTCCCCCCGCCCGGTTGAGGCTCCAGGTAGTAGGACTTCTCGAAGTACACCGGGTCGATCTCAGCCAGGTCCACGAAGTCCAGTATCTCCACGGTCTGGGCGGCGGCGGCGGGCAGCCCGGCCAGGTCCTCCTCGGTGAGGACGAGGTAGCGGCCGGGCTGGTGCTCATACCCCCGTACAATCTCTTCCTTCGCCACCTCCGTCCCACATTCGGGGCAGAAGCGCTGGTACCGGAGGGGGGTGTGGCACTTGCGGTGCAGCAGAGTGAAGCGGACGTCGCGGTGCCGGGTGGCAGGATAGAGCTTGATCGGGATGCTGACCAACCCGAAGGAGATGGTTCCTTTCCACAGGGCGTGCACGACCTCGCCTCCCGCTGGAACGGGACATATTTTCTCCTGCCCGGGCAAAAATAAACTCCACGACGCCGCCCGTGGCAGGACTCTGGGCCGGACAGGCGAAATACTCCACTAAAGCCGAAACAATTGTTCGTTGGCGCGCCCTTTCCCCTGGCAAGGTGGACTCGCCGGGGGAATATACTCTAGCGACACGGGCAGAGCAGGGGTGAGCGAAATGGCCGACCGGCCCGACAAAGACATGGTCCTGACCGCGGAGGGACTGCGCAAGCTCGTCGCCGAGTTGGAGCACTTGCGCAACGTCCGCCGGGCGGAGGTGGCCAACCGCATCCGCGAGTCCCTCGAATTCGGGGATGCCTGGGAGAATCCCGAGTACGAGGCGGCCAAGACGGAGCAGGCCTTTGTCGAGGGGCGGATCGCAGAGCTGGAGAACTTGATCCGCAGCGCCAAGCTGATCGATGAGTCGGCGGCGCCCGGTGACGTGGTGGCGCTCGGCTCCTGGGTCCGGTTGCGCGACTGCGCCACCGGAGACGAGTTCGAGTACTGCATCGTGGGTTCCGCTGAAGCGGACCCCTTCAAGAACCGCATCTCCAATCAATCCCCCGTGGCCCAGGCGGTCCTGGGGCACCGGGTGGGGGAGCGCGTCCGCGCCCAGGTTCCCGCGGGGGCGGTGGAGTACGAGATCCTCGCCGTCCGCCCGGCGGAGAATCACTTCACCTCCTCCAAAGTCGAGACAGCCTGAGGCTGCTGCTTTCGCAAAAATATTCCAAACCATAGAAGGACTTTGACCCAGGAGTCCGAATATATTGCCACCGGAAGTACAGGTGGGGGGAACATCGCACTTCTCTACATGGCAGCCTAGCTGGTAAGGGTTGCCCTCTTCGTCTCAGCGCTCATTTCACCAGTCTTCACTTCTTTGCATGCAGCGGGACTGTAGCAGAGGACGGTCGCGGCAGTTTCGACGCGTCATTTGACCCAAAATTCGTGAAGTGCTTCACGAAAACTTTGGCGCGACGCCGGGACCGATAAGGAGGGGGGAAGGATGGCGCACGGGCCGACTAAGCCCTCCCGCCAGGCGTCCAGGGAGAGGCATGCCGAGGGGAGCACCCTGGAGCTGGTGCGGGAGAAGGAGCGCGAGTTGACGGAACTCGTCCTGGCCGCCCGCCGCGAGGCGGAAGGAGTGGTCGCCGAGGCTCGACGCCGGGCGGACCTGCTCGTGGCGAACGCAGCCACTGAGGCGGCGGCGAAGGCAGAGGCTTTTCTTCAGGCTGAACTGGACAAGGTCGACCGCGAAGCGCAGGCCATTGTCGCCCGCTCGGACGCCGAGGCAGAAGCAGTGCGTCAGACTGCCAAGGAAAGGATAGCGGCGGCGGTGGAGTTTGTGAGCCGGTGCGTAGTGCCAGAGCTATCTGGAGAGGAGGAACGGTGAATGTTCCTGCCGATGGCGAAAGTGGAATTGGTGGGTCCCAAGAGTCTCCTGCCACAGACCCTGAGCCTTCTTCACCGTCTGGGCACTCTCCACTTCGAACCCGTCGTAGCATCAGAAGCAACCGAGGAAGCTGCCGAAACAGGTCAAGCGGTGGCGGCGGAGGAGGTTCGCCCGATCACCGTGGATGAGGAGTGCAAGCAGTTGCGGGCGGCTCTGGAGGACAAGGTCTCGGTGATCAACGGAATCCTGGAGTCCCTGCCGCCTCTGGAAAACCCGCCCTCGGATGAGGAGCTGGAGCGGCGCGTTAAGGAACTATCCGCCCGCACCTCAGAGGAATTGCTGGCTGAGGTGGACCGGGCCATCGCTGAACAGGGGGAGCGGACTCGCGAGCTGAGTGCCCAGAAGGACCGGGCCAGACTGGACCTCCTGACGCTCCGGCGGTACGAGACCATCCTGGAGAAAATCCAACCGCTGGCGGCGCGCCTGGAAATTCCTCCAGACCACCAGACGACCGCCTTCTTGATTGAGCGGACACACCCGGCGGCCCTGGATGCCATCCGCCACGAACTGGTAAACCTGGACCGGGTCCGCATCCGGGTGGAACATGAGGAACTGGACGAGAACGCGACTGCCGGAATCGTGGTCTATCCTGCGGATCTTTCCCAAAAGATACATGAGGTTCTCGCGGACAACGTGAGTCTGATCCGCTTGCCGGCCGAATTCGCCGGGCTTTCTCCCCAGGAGGCCCTAACGGCCATCCGCCAGCGGACGGAGGAACTCCCGCATACCGTCAAAGAGGTGGACAGCGAGTTGGCCGCCTTAGCCCGCCAGTCGTACGTAGCGCTCAAGGCGCTGGCCGCTGCGGTCCGGGACAGGATCGAGGAATTGCAGTGCAACTCGCTGTGCGGCGAAACCGAGTTCACCTTCGTCATCCGGGGGTGGGTGCCGCGAAAGGATCTCCGCCGGACAGAAGAGACCATCAGGACCGAGCTGGAGGGTCGGGTGCTGATTGAAGAACGCCCGGTCGACGAGGAGAAGCTCGAGGAAGTCCCGGTGGTGATGGAGAATCCCAAGTGGGCCAAGCCGTTCGAGCTGATCCTCTCCCTGTTCCAACCCCCGGTATACGGCACGGTGGATCCCACTCCCTTCATTGCGATCTTCTTTCCGGTGTTCTTCGGGATCATCGTCGGCGACGCCGGCTATGGTCTGGTTTGGCTCATCATCGCCCTCCTTCTCAGGCGCAAGTTTAAGAACAACCCCGGGGTGATGTCCTTCCTCGGGATCTTCTCGGCCGGGGCCATCGCGACCATCCTCTTCGGCATCCTCTACGGGGAGGCCTTCGGCGACCTGCCCCACCGCTTCCACCTGGTGCGCGAGATTCATCTCTTCGGACTGGAACTGCCTTTCGAACGCAGCATGGAGAACATGATGCCGCTCCTCTTCGTCACCGTGGGTCTCGGCGCCTTCTGCATCCTGGTCGGCCTCCTGCTCGGGGCGGTCAACGCTTTCCGCGGCCGCCACACACGGCACGCCATGGAAAAGATCGGCATGGCGCTGGTTCTGGTCAGTGCCGTGCTGTTCGCTCTCCGCATGGTGGTGAACATCCCCGGTGCGCTCGGAGGGATCATGCTCCCGGTCGGCCTGGTGTTGCTGGTCGTCGGGGGTGGCCTCATGGGTCCGATGGAGGTCTTCAGCATGCTGGGCAACGTGGCCTCTTTCGCCCGTCTGATGGCCCTGGGGATGTCCGGTGTGGTCTTGGCGGTCACCGCCAACACCCTGGCGACGAAGATGGGCAATTTGGCTGCCGGTTTGGCCATCGCCGGCCTGCTGCACGCCATCGCTCTGCTGATTCACGCCTTCAGTCCCGGCATTCATGCGATCCGCCTCAATGTCATCGAGTTCTTCAAGTGGTTTTACGAAACCGGTGGGAAGCGCTACAAACCATTTGCCAGAGGGAGGTGAGTTGGATGTCTGAAATCGCCGTCAAGGCACTGGCTGCTGCCCTGACCATCCTGGGGTGCTCGTGGGCTACCGCTGTCGTTCAGATGAGAGTCGGGTCGGCGGGTGCCGGCACCATCGCCGAACGGCCGGAGACGGCGGGTATGGTCATCGCCTTGGAGGCCATCCCCGAAACCATCGTCGTGCTGGGCTTCGTGGTTGCCGCCATGATTGTCACGACCCTGAAGTGATCAGGGGGTTGAGGTGTAACGCATGGCTGTAACAGAGATGCTGCAGGCGCTCGAGGCGGAGGCCTCCGCCCGCTTCGAGCGCATACGGCAGCGCGCAGAAGATGAGGCTCGCGCTCTCTTGAAGGGTGCTGAGGAGCGCATCCGGCCCCTCCAAGAGGAGGCGATGGCCAAAGTCCACCCCGCCCTTGTAGCGGAGCGGGCCCGTCGGCTTACGCGCGCCCGCTTTGCCGTGCGCAAGGAAGTGACGCTGGCGAAGGAAGCCTTGATCGACGAGGTCTTCCGTCAGGCCAAAGCCAAGCTGGACAGGGTGCGCCAGCTTCCGGTCTACCCGGCCGCTTTTCGGGCGCTGGTCCGGGAAGCGCTGGAAGGGGTCAGGGGGAAGATCAAAGTGATCGTCGACGCCCGGGACGTGACGCTTACCACCCAGGTGCTGAAAGAGCTGGGCGTCGACGCCGAGGTTGAACCGGCGGCGGTGACTGCCGGCGGGCTAAGACTGGAAGTCGACGGGGGACGAGTGATCATCGACAACACCTTCGAGGCGAGGCTGGCCAAGGCGGAGAAGTTCCTCCGCCCGGAGGTGAACCAGACCCTCTTTGGCAGGTAGAGGGACATGCGGGACTACGGATACCTGAACGCCAGGCTGCGCGCCATGAAAACGCGCCTTTTGAGCAGAGCCGCGCTGGAATCGCTGAGCAAAGCGGAAGGCGTGGCCCAGCTCATGACGGCGCTTCTGTCCACGGCTTACAAACCGGACCTCGAGTGGGGCCGGCTGCGCCAGCCTGGCGCGGCCGGCCTGGAGGAGGGGTTGCGCCGCCATGTGGTGGTCACCGTGCAGAAGGTGGCCCAGTATGCCGCGGCCAACCCCGAGGCCTCGGCCATCCTGCGGGTGCTGGTGAGCCGGTGGGACGTGCACAACCTCCGCACGCTCCTGCGCGGCCAGCACATAAGCGCTCCTTCCTTTGAGATCAGGGAGAGCCTGCTGCCCGTGGGTAGCCTCGATGAATCGCAGCTCGAGGAGTTGTCGGGCCAATCCAGCATGAAGGCGGTCATCGACCTCCTGCTGGTCTGGGGAAGCCCGTATGCCCGACCGCTCCTGGCCGGGTATCCGGACTACGCGAAAACCCATGATTTGAGCGCCCTCGAACTCAAGCTGGACCAGTTCCACTACCGTTACCTGTGCGACGTCACCCGTCGCCGTTGGCCGGGTTCTTGCTTGATGGCGGCGGTCGCCCGCCGCCGGCCGGCTGGCCGGTCTATCAGCGGCGGGCGGACGTTCAGCGTCTCTCTGGTCAGGGAAGTGGTCCGGCGGGAGATCGACGTGGTCAACATCGTCACTCTGTTGCGCCTGTCCCGGGAAGGGCTGCCCCCCGAGGAGTGTCGGCGCTTCTACATCCCCGGGGGGAAGGCCGTATCTGAGGAAAGCTTCGTGAAGCTTGCGGGGAAGGGCGTAGGAGAGCTTCTCACCGGGCTTGCGGGAACCCCTTATGCCAAGGTCCTGGAGGAGGCCCTTCCCCGGTTTCTCGAACGGGGAGCCGTATCGCTCCTTGAGCGGCGGCTGGAGGAGTACCTGGTCACCCAGGCAGTAAGCCTGTTCCGCGGTGACTTGCTGAGCTCGGCGGTGATGATCGCCTATCTTTATGCCAAGTTCAACGAGTTGACCAATCTTCGGCTGCTGGCCCGGGGGAAAGAGGTCAGGATGCCTGAAGCCAGGTTGAAAGAGGCGTTGATCCTTGTTTAGCGTGGTGGTGGTCACCAGCCGCGACAGCTCCTACGGCTTTCAACTGGCCGGCGTCCAGGTGCGCGTGGCGGAGGACGTGCAGGAGGCCCGCCAACACCTGATCAGCCTGATCAACGACGAACAGGTCGGGCTGATCGCTCTGGACGAGGCTTTGATGGGAGCGGTGGACAATCCCCTGCGGGAGAAGCTTGACCGGGTGTACCGGCCGGTGTTGATTCCTATTCCCTCGCGCAGCGCGGCGGAGGTTTCCGAGGAGCGCCGCCAGTACATCCGTCACTTGATCCGGCGGGCCGTCGGCTTTGACATCAAGCTGACCGGCACCCGCAAGTCGGGCTGACAAGGAGGAACGCGGGATGCTTTCCGGCATGATTGCCAGGGTCACCGGCCCCGTCGTGGAGGCCAAAGGCATGGCGGGAGCCCGCATGTATGACGTGGTGCGGGTCGGCGAGGCCGGTTTGAGCGGCGAGATCATCCGGCTGGAGAACGATCGCGCCGTCATCCAAGTCTATGAGGAGACTTCCGGGCTCAAAGTCGGGGAACCGGTCACCAGTACGGAACAACCTCTGATGGTGGAGTTGGGGCCGGGGCTCCTCGGCTCCATCTTTGACGGGACCCAGCGCCCGCTGCCAGTCATTAGCGCCGAGCACGGCGAGTTCATCGGGGCCGGGCTGGTGGTCCCGCCTCTGGACCCGAAGCGGAAGTGGCATTTCATCCCGCGCTGCGCTCCGGGCGAGGTGGTTCAGCCCGGTGACGTCCTCGGGGAGGTTCAGGAGACCACGGCCATTACGCACCGCATCCTCGTCCCCCCGAACGGGGGTGGAAGAGTAGCGGAGCTCGCCGAAGGGGACTATTCCCTGGTCGAACCGGCGGGCCGGTACGAAGACGGGCGGCCGATCCTGCTCTCCCAAGCCTGGCCGGCCCGGATTCCCCGGCCGTGCCAGCAGAAACTGGATCCCGAGTTGCCCCTCATCACCGGGCAGCGGGTGGTGGACACCTTCTTCCCGGTTCCCAAAGGGGGTACCGCCATCATCCCGGGCGGCTTCGGCACCGGGAAGACGGTGACCGAACAGACGCTGGCCAAGTGGGCCGACGCGGACATCGTGATCTACGTCGGCTGCGGCGAGCGCGGCAATGAGATGACGGAGGTCCTCGAGGAGTTCCCTGAACTGGTTGACCCCCGAACGGGGGCGCCGCTCATGGAGCGGACGATCCTGATCGCCAACACCTCCAACATGCCGGTGGCAGCCCGAGAGGCCTCGATTTACACGGGAGTGACGCTGGCGGAGTACTACCGGGATATGGGTTACGACGTGGCGCTCATGGCCGATTCGACCTCGCGGTGGGGAGAGGCGCTGCGCGAGGTCTCGGGCCGGCTGGAGGAGATGCCGGGGGAAGAGGGGTACCCGGCTTACCTCGGAACCCGGCTCGCCGCCTTCTACGAGCGGGCGGGGCGCGTCGTCTGCCTGGGGCGGGAAAGACGCGTCGGGTCCGTGTCGATCATCGGCGCGGTGTCCCCGCCGGGCGGAGATTTTTCGGAACCGGTCACCCAGAACAGTCTCCGCATCGCCGGCGCCTTCTGGGCCCTGGACACCAGCCTGGCCCACCGCCGCCACTTCCCGGCCATCAGTTGGATTCGCAGCTACTCCCTCTACACCCCGCAGATCCGCCACTGGTACAGCGCCCGGTACGGCGAGGAGTTCGAGACCCAGCGTGAGCAGGCCATGAAACTCCTCCAACAAGAGGCGGAGCTCCAGGAGGTCGTGCAACTGGTCGGGCCGGACGCCCTGCCCGAGGCGGAACGGTCTGTCCTGGAGGTGGCCCGGATGCTGCGGGAGGATTACCTCCAACAGTTCGCCTTCAGCGAGGTGGACGGGTTCTGCCCCCTGGAGAAGCAGTTCTGGATGCTCAAGGTGATTCTGACGTACCACCAGGCGTGCGCCTCGGCCCTGCGGCGCGGGGTGTCGCTCAGCCAGGTCAACGCCCTGAAGCTCAAGGATGAAATCGCCCGAATGAAGGAGATCCCCGGCCGGGAAGCCGTGGAGCGGCTCGAGAAGCTGCAGGCGGAGATCTCGGCCCGGATCGAAGCGCTGGAGGTGACCTCGGCATGAGCCTCTCGCTCCGGAAAGGGGAAGCGCCGAAAGTCGTGCCGCTCGTGCGCCGCGATTACCGCACGGCGACCTACGTCTCGGGGCCGCTGCTCTTCGTGGAGACCCTCGGGCACGTGCGCTACAATGAGATGGTGGACCTCCTCCTGCCCTACGGCGAAAGGCGGACCGGCCAGGTCTTGGACTGCTCGGAGCGGCACGCGGTCATCCAGGTCTTTGAAGGAACCAACCAACTCGATCTCAATCGCACGGTGGTTCAGTTCCGCGAGGAGGTCGCCAAGATCGGAGTCTCCTTCGACCTTCTGGGGCGTGTCCTGAACGGCGTCGGCGAGCCGATCGACGGCGGGCCGCCACCGGTGGTGGAGGAACGGCTGCCGATCACCGGCTTCCCGATCAACCCCTACGCCCGGGCGAAGCCTTCGGACTTCATCCAGACGGGAATCTCAGCCATTGACGGACTGAACACCCTGGTGCGCGGGCAGAAGTTGCCTGTTTTCTCCGGGGCGGGCCTGCCGGCGAACGAGCTGGTGGCCCAGATCATCCGGCAGGCGAAGGTGAGGACCGGCGAGGAGTTTGCGATCGTCTTCGCCGCGATGGGCATCACCCACCGGGAAGCGGCGTTCTTCCGCCATCAGTTCGAAGAGAGCGGGGCGCTCGACCGGGTGGTGTTCTTCCTCAACCTGGCGGACGACCCGACGATCGAGCGCCTGCTGACTCCGCGCTGCGCCCTGACTGTCGCTGAGTTCCTGGCCTTCCGCTACGACATGCACATCCTGGTGGTGCTGTCGGACATGACCAACTACTGCGAGGCGCTCCGAGAGGTTTCGACCGCCCGGGAAGAGGTGCCCGGACGCCGCGGCTATCCCGGCTACATGTACACCGACCTGGCCACCCTATACGAGCGGGCGGGGCGGTTGAAGGGGCGGAACGGTTCCATCACGCAGCTGATCGTGCTTACCATGCCGGATGACGACATCACCCACCCGATTCCCGACCTGACCGGCTACATCACGGAAGGCCAGATCGTGCTCTCCCGGCAACTGCACCGCCGGGGCGTCTATCCACCCATCGACGTGCTGCCTTCCCTGTCCCGCCTGATGAACCTGGGTATCGGGAAGGAGAAGACGAGGGAGGACCATCGGAACGTGGCGGACCAGCTGTACGCCTCGTATGCCGAAGGGCGCTCCCTGCGCAAGCTGGTCTCCATCGTCGGTGAGGAAGCCCTGTCCGAGACTGACCGGCTGTACCTCAAGTTCGCTGAGGATTTCGAGTCGACCTTCCTCTCCCAGGGGAATCAGGACCGGGACATCGAGCAGACCCTCGGGATCGCCTGGCAACTTCTCTCAGCCTTCCCGGAGGGGGAACTGAAACGGATCAAGCGCGAGTTCATCGCGAAGTACCTGGTGGCCAAGGAAGCGGAGGGGGAGCAGCGTGGCGGAACTACACGCCACAAGGACTGAACTTCTGGCCCGAAAGAACCAGATCACCCTCGCTGAGCAGGGGCGCGACCTGCTCAAAGAGAAGCGGGATGCGCTGGTCATCGAGTTCATGGCGATCATGGACCGGGTGCTGGAAGGCAGCCGCCAACTGCAGATCGCCGCGGAGAACGCCCGGCAGGCGCTGGCGCTGGCGAACGCGGTGGACGGGACGGTCACCATCCGGTCGGCCGCCATGGCGGCGCGCAGCCGGCTGGAGATCGAGATGTCAGGCACGTACGTGATGGGGGTCCCCTGCCCGACCATCGAACGGCGGAGCGTTCACCGGACTGCCCTCACTCGGGGTTACAGCATCACCGGCGTCTCCAGCCGCGTGGACGAAGCGGCGGAGGCCTTCGAGGACGAGTTGGAGGTCATCATCCGCTTGGCCGGCATCGAGACCAAGCTGCGCCGGCTGGGCACGGAAATCCAGAAAACCCGCCGGCGGGTGAATGCCCTGGAGAATGTCATCCTGCCGGACCTGCGCCAACAGGTTGACTACATCGAGATGGTGCTGGAAGAGCGCGCTCGCGAAGACCTGTTCCGCCTGAAGAAAGTCAAGAAGGCCCTGACGCGTCACGCGCGGGGCCGGATGAGCGGGGTGGAGGGCCATGCGACGTAAGCACGACATCGAGGAGGAGGAAGTCGGTTCCCGGTCCTATGGGGTCGAGCGCAGCCGCGCCGTGGAGGCGGCGGTGGCCCGGCTCCGTCACGGACTGAAGGAGCAGTGGGGACTGTTCGTGCCGGAGGAGCTCAAAGCGCTGGAGTGGATTCTGGGGGAGGCCTGGGCCGTGACCGGCTCCCGCGGTTGGGAGCAGATCGGCTTCAACTATGCCCCTCCCGAGCTGGTGGAGCAGCTGATCGCGTTGGGGGAGAAGGCTCAAGCGGGCGAACTGATCCGACTCTCCGCCGCCCGCGAGGCCAAGCGCCTCCTGAGTCAGCTCCCCCCGCCTGGTGAGGCTCCGGACTTGCCGGAGGAGTCCTGACCGCCGCCTTGACCCCGCCTCCCGGCCAATGCTATAATTCAGGTGCTTCCGAGCTTCTGGCGCGCGGCAGAAGGGGCGAATAGCTCAGCTGGGAGAGCACCTCCCTTACAAGGAGGGGGTCGGCGGTTCGAGCCCGTCTTCGCCCACCAGCGCTAAACATCTCCCGGGGTGCGGCTCCCCGGGTTTTTCTTTGCCCGTCGTGCAGGAAAGCCTGACATATTGGCGAATCATGCCAGTAGAGAATCCGGGGGTGATGGCATGGGCGGGGTCAGGGCGCTCGACCAGTATCCGGGCCAAGTGAACGTGCTCATGCTCAAGAAGGCGATGGAGGCGCAGAAGCAGGCGGTGGCGGTGGTGACGGAGACGCTGGCCAGAATGGCGCAATCCGGCGCACCCGCCGCGGCCAACCCGCCACACCTCGGCCGGGCGATCGATATCAGGCTGTAAAACCCTCCTCTGTTTCGACGGAAAGGGCGGCTCCCCAATCGTGGGGGAGGCGCCCTTTTAATGTTCGGCTCGCGCCGGTGAAAGCCGCGCACAGAGATTGACTACCCCCCTCTTGACGCGACCCGACTTGAATGTTATCTTTGTGTCAAGTTCATGTCATTTTCCTGCAGGATGAGACGTGGGCGAGTAACAAAGGGGGATGAGCAAGCAATGGCGGAAATCAGGCCGGAGGCGTTCGGAGGGCAACTTTGGCGGCTGGTGGTACTCTTGGTGGCGGCGGTGCTTCTCGGTGCGGTGCTCCCTGTCGGCGCAACCGCGGCGGGGGATCCCACGGGGGCTTTGACCGGAGGAGCGGTGGATATCGGCGCCGCCCAACCCGGGCAACCGACGCTGGCGGAGGTGGCGGCCCAGGTAGGGAAGAATAAAGTTGCCATTAATCTAACATGGGTGCTCTTGACCGGGTTCCTGGTCTTCTTCATGCAAGCCGGGTTCGCCCTGGTGGAGACGGGTTTCACCCGGGCCAAGAACGCCGCCCACACCATGACCATGAACCTCATGGTCTTCCTGGTGGGCGCCTTGGGCTTCTGGCTGGTCGGGTTCCCCCTCATGTTCGGAAACTTCGGGGCGATCGGCACGCTGGGCGGACAATCCATCTTGAGCAAGGGCTTGAGCGTCGGGGGCTGGAACCTCCTGGGCAACAGCGGCTGGTTCCTCTCCGGGATGGCGTATGACGTGACCGTCGTGGCGCTCTTCCTCTTCCAGATGGTCTTCATGGACACGGCGGCGACCATCCCGACGGGCGGCATGGCGGAGCGGGTCAAGTTCTCCGGCGTGGTCGCCAGCACTTTCTTCATCTCGATGTTCCTCTATCCGGTCTTTGGCAACTGGGTGTGGGGCGGCGGCTGGCTGGCCCAGCTCGGCGCCAAACTGGGTCTCGGCCACGGGGCGGTGGACTTCGCCGGCTCCAGCGTGGTCCACATGATCGGGGGAGCGGCGGCGCTGGCCGGGGCGGCGGTGCTGGGACCGCGGCTCGGCAAGTACAAGCCGGACGGGACGCCGAACGCCCTGCCCGGACACGATCTTCCCATGGCTGTCCTGGGCACGATCATCCTCTTCTTCGGCTGGTTCGGGTTCAACCCCGGTTCCACCCTGGCGGCCACCGACCTCCGTATGGCAGTGGTGGCGGTCAACACCATGCTGGCCGGGGCGGCCGGCGGGTTTGCCTCCATGGTCTACCACTGGCTGCGCTACGGTAAGCCCGATCCCTCGATGGTCTGCAACGGCACCCTGGCGGGTCTCGTGGCGATCACCGCTCCTTCGGCCTTCGTGAATCCTACTGCTTCCGTCATCATCGGCCTGATTGCCGGCGTGCTGGTGGTGGAGTCGGTCTTCTTCATCGACCGGCGGCTCAGGATCGATGACCCCGTCGGCGCGGTGAGCGTCCACTTCGTCAACGGTGCCTGGGGCATCATCGCCGTGGGGTTGTTCGCCGACGGCACCTACGGGGAGGGGCTCAACGGAGTGAAGGGCGCGGTGACAGGGCTCCTGTACGGTGGCGGGTTCGGGCAGCTCTACGCCCAGTTGATCGATGTGGGAGTGGCGGCGCTGTGGGGCCTGGGCATGGCGTATGCCTTCTACAAAGCCTATCACGCCGCCTTCGGACTGCGGAGCAAGGCGGAGAATGAACTGGCCGGACTGGATCTGCCGGAGATGGGGGTCTTCGGCTATCCCGAGTTTCCACTGACCACCGACGGTCACATCGCCGCCGCCCGGCGGCGGGCGCTGAACCCGGAGTATCATTCGGGGCTCCGGCCGGCGTCGGCTCCGTCAGGACAGCACGTTGAGACTTGAGGAGGGATTCGTCGATGAAAAAACTGGAGCTGATCGTCCGCCCCAACGTGGCCCAAGAGGTCATCGATGCGCTGGAGAAGCTCGGCGTGGGCGGAATGACCGTGATGCAGGTCGACGGATGCGGCAAACAGAAGGGCCAGACCGGGCTATATCGGGGGACCGAGTTCTCCCTCCACCTGCTCCCGAAGGTGAAGATCGAGGTGTTCCTGCCCGATGCGGCGGTGCAGTCGGTGATCGAGCAGATCACCTCGGTCGCCCGGACGGGGGAAGTGGGGGACGGGAAGATCTTCGTCCTGCCGGCGGAGAATGCGGTCCGGATTCGGACGGGAGAAGAGGGTGAAGAGGCTTTGTAGCATAGAATGGGAGGAGTGCTGATGCCGGAAACGATCGCCCTGCCTTACGGGAAGGGGCACAGGGAGCTCTCCGTACCCTGGAAGAACCTCCTCGGTGTCTTCTTGCCGCACTCCGTAGGCGAAGCTGGAGAACCGGAGAGCCTCCTCCGGAGGGCCTTGGCTGGCCCGATCGGATCACCGCCGCTGCGCGAACTAGCCAGAGAGCGTAAGAGCGCCGTGATCCTGGTCAGCGACATAACCCGGCCCGTTCCCACTTGGCTTCTTCTGCCGCCGCTCCTGGAGGAGCTGGAGCACGGAGGGCTCGATCGGAGCAGGGTAAGGGTGGTGGTCGCCACCGGACTGCATCGGGGCCACACACGAGAGGAACAGAGCGCCCTAGTGGGCGAAGCCGTAGCGGATTCGGTGGCGGTCGAGGACCATTCCCCGGACCGGTGCGTGAGTTGCGGCGTGACGCCGGGCGGCCTGCCGGTGGAGGTGAACCGGGCCGTCCTCGCCGCCGACTTGCGCATCTGCACCGGGAACATCGATCCCCACTACTTCGTGGGCTATTCCGGAGGCGCCAAGGCTGTCATGCCGGGGGTCTCCTCCCGGGCGGCGGTCACCGCGACCCACCGTCTGATGCTCCTGCCGGGAGCGGAGGTCGGCCGGGTCGAGGGGAACCCGGTCCGGGCGGCGATCGAGGAAGTCGGCGAGGCCGTCGGAATCGACTTCATCCTGAACGTGGTAGTGAACGAGCGGAAGGGAATCGTGGCAGCTGTAGCGGGGCACCACCGGCTCGCCCACCGCGAGGGATGCCGGATTGCGGACCGCCTGTTCAAGGTTGAGCTGCCGGAGCCTGCGGATATCGTTGTCGCAGCGGCCGGCGGATATCCCAAGGACCTCAACCTGTACCAGGCGCAGAAAGGTCTCGACAACGCCCGGCTCGCGGTGAAGGCAGGGGGCACGATCATCCTCGTGGCGGAGTGCCGGGAAGGATTTGGCGACGAGACGTTCGAGCGGTGCATGACGAGCGCCGGCAGCCCGGAGGTCATCATCGACCGCATGAAAAAGGAGTTCGTGATGGGTGGACACAAGGCTCTGGCGGTGGCCCTGACCATGCAGCGGGCGCGGGTGATTCTGGTCTCCTCCTTGCCTCCTGAGGTAGCGAGGCAGGCCCTCTTCGAGCCCGCTGCCAGCGCCCAGGCTGCCCTCGACGAGCTTTTGGGCCGTCACCCTGGAACCGTGGCCGTGCTGCCATATGCCGGCAGCGTGGTGCCTTGCCTTCGATCATCAACTGGAAGGTAAGCGGCGACCGGCTTGACACGCTTTCCCCCTGCATGGTATTATAACTCCTGCCAAGGTGCCTGGCACCCCGGCCCCGTAGCTCAGTCGGTTTAGAGCGCCTGCCTGTCACGCAGGAGGTCGACGGTTCGAGCCCGTTCGGGGTCGCCATAATGCCAAGGTAGCTCAGTTGGTAGAGCAGGG
>DYFA01000032.1 GCA_020725425.1 Aneurinibacillus sp. | reverse complement strand
TCCGCGTCACCCACGATCAGGAAGAGGCGTACCTCTCCTTCATCCCGACCATCATGTCGCCGCTCGTCTCCCTCGAAGAGGCGGCCGAGAGCATCGGTTCGACTGGCCTGGAAAAAATCTTCCGCATCACCCTGCCTCTCACCACCCCCGGCTTCATCACCGGCGGCCTGCTCGTCTTCATCTGGGCCTTCGCCGACTTCGCCACCCCGCTGGTAGTGGGCGTGCAGGACCTCCTGGCGCCCCAGGCTTACCTGAACATCGTTCAGTACGTGGATCCGCGCCTGTTCAAGATGGGGATCGCCTCGGCGGCCATCATGGTCCTCCTCGCCATCGTCTTCCTAATCGTCGCCAAGAAGTACGTCGCCGTGAAGGACTACAGCACCCTCTCCTACAGGCCGGTCGAGCGGCGCAGGCTCCGGGGTCCGACCACGTGGGCCGCGGAAGTCTTCCTGTTTACGCTGAGGTCCTGGCCCTCCCGGGCACCGCCCTCGGCATCGGTTTCATCCGGGCCTTCCACTCGCCGCTGCCGGGGCTGGGGGTGGCCCTGACCGACCTCTGGCTCATCATCCCGCTGGTCCTGGCGGTGCGCCGCCTGCCCTACACCGTCCGCTCCGCCTACAGCTCGCTCCTGGTGGTCCACCGGTCGATGGAGGAGGCGGCGGCCTCGATCCTCCTGGCTCTCCCTGGCCGCGAGACCATGACCGTCGGGAGCTTCTCCTTCTATACCTCGGGAGTGATCAACCAGGCAGCCGCCCTCGGCATCATTCTGATCGTCGTGGGGGCGGCCTCCCTCTTCGCCATCAACCGCCTGGCGGCAACCGGCAGCAACACCGGGGGATTCTTCGGTTAAGAGAAAGGAGCAATGATCATGACCGTGCGTGGTGAGGTCTACAAGTGCGAGGTCTGCGGGAACATCGTCACGGTGCTTCATGCCGGCAAGGGCCAACTCGTCTGCTGCGGCCGGCCGATGACGCTCATGGCGGAGAACACGGTCGACGCCTCCCGGGAGAAGCACGTGCCCGTGGTGGAGAAGATCCCCGGCGGGGTCAAGGTGACGGTCGGCAGCGTTCCGCACCCGATGGAGGAGAAGCACTACATCGAATAGATCGAGGTCGCCGCCGCCGGAAAGAGCTACCGCCAGTTCCTGAAGCCCGGCGACCGACCGGAGGCGGTTTTCCAGCTTCCAGAGACAGAGCAACTGATCGCCCGCGAGTTCTGCAATCTCCATCTCCTTTGGAAGGCCTAGCCTGAACTGGGGCGACCCGCCGCCAGTACGCCTGCAGGAAAACCACCCACAGCGGGGCGTAGAGGAAGCCGAAACCCATTTTGCATGACGTGGGCGCTGCGCCGCCGAGACTCGTTCTGCCGGCCGCGCGCTTACCGGCCGGCCACCCGGACGTTGAACCGCCGCAGGAACGTGTCGAGCTGGATAAGGTAGGCGAACAACTGCGCGCCTCCCATGAGTTGCCCGTACCAGCTCAAAGGCAGCCCTTCGCCGCCTGACTGGACAAGGGCCCGGACCCGCGGGCCGTCGATGAAGTTATGCAGAGGGGAAGCCGGATCGTCGAGGATCTCCGCCAGCCACCCCTGGACTGCGGACAGGTAGCCGGGGTGATGCGTCTTCGGGTAAGGGCTCTTGGGGCGGTGGAGGACGTCGTCCGGCAGGGTCCCGGCCAGCGCCCGGCGGAGGATACCCTTGCGCTGCCCATCACAGTTCTTGAACTCCCAGGGGATGTTCCAGACGTACTCGACCAGGCGGTGGTCGCAGTACGGCACGCGCACCTCGAGGCCGGACGCCATGCTCATCCGGTCCTTCCGGTCGAGCAGGGTGGCGAGGAACCATGTAAGGTTCAGGTAAGAAATCTCCCGCCGGCGCGCCTCCAGGGGATCCTCCCCCGGTAGGCGGGGCACCTCGGCCAGGCTCTCCTGGTACCGTTCCGCCACGTACGCCACCGGCCGCGCCCATTCGCGCAGCTCGGGCGCCAGCAGGGCCGCCCGCTGCCCGGTCGCCCGGAGCCAGGGGAAGCTGTCGTAGGCCAGCGCCTTTTCGCTGTGGAACCAGGGGTATCCGCCGAAGATCTCGTCCGCCGACTCGCCCGAGAGCGCTACGGTGGCCCCTCGCTTCACCTCGCGGCAGAAAAGGTAGAGCGAAGAGTCCACATCGGCCATGCCGGGCAGGTCCCGGGCCAATGTGGCATCGGTCAGGGCCGCGATCACCTGCTCGTTCTCCAGAACTACGTTGTGGTGGCGAGTCCCGAGGAACTCCGAGACCTTCTTCACCCACGGGGCGTCGGAGTCCGGCTGAAAGTAGGTCGGCTGGAAGTAGAGGGCGTTGTTGACGTAATCCACGGAATAGGTGTCGAGCGGTCCCAAGCCGTCGCGGGCGTAGGCTTTCGCGGCGAAGGCCGTGACGGCGCTGGAGTCGAGGCCGCCGGAGAGCAGCGTGCAGACGGGTACGTCGGACACCAGTTGCCGCTTCACCGTATCCTCGAGCAACTCCCGTACCCGCCCGGCGGTCGTGTCGAGGTCATCCTCGTGGGGGCGGCTCTCCAGGCCCCAGTACCGCCGGAGGCGGAGGCCGTTCCGGTCGAAGATCAGGCAATGCCCCGGCCGGAGTTCACGGACCCCCCGGAAAACGCCGTGTCCCGGCGTCCGGGACGGGCCGAGAACGAAGAGTTCCGCCAGCCCCTCGGCGTCCACCACCGGTTCCACCGCCGGGTGGGCCAGAAGCGCCTTGAGTTCGGAACCGAAGAGGAACGCACGGCCCCGTTCGGCGTAGAACAGGGGTTTGACCCCGAGCCGGTCACGTGCGGCGAAAAGGCTCTGAGCGGCGGCGTCCCAAACGGCGAAGGCGAAGATCCCGTTCAGGCGGTCAACGCACTCCGGCCCCCACTCCATGAATGAGAGAAGGAGGACCTCCGTGTCCGAGTGGCCCTGGAAGGCGTAGCCCTTGGCGGTGAGTTCCGCCCGGAGGTCGCTGGTGTTATACAACTCCCCGTTGTACACCAGAACGAAGGTTTGTTCCCCCCGGCGACGCACCATCGGTTGCCCGCCGCCGGCCGGGTCGACGACGACGAGCCTCCGGTGGCCCAGCGCCGCGTGCCCGGCAACCCAGGTTCCCGCGGCGTCCGGCCCGCGGCTGGCGAGCGTCGCGGTCATCGCCTCCAGGACCGCCCCCGCCTCCTCCCCCTCCAACTCCTGCTCCCAGTCGACCCAGCCGGTAATCCCGCACATCGCCGCGTCCCCCATTCCGTCATCGACTTAACAACGTCCTGACAGGATACGCAGGTGGGCGGAGGGAGATGAATCCCCGCGCGGCAAATTCTCCGGCGGACCGGCTGGGGGCGGAATACGCGGAGCGCGCCGCGGGGAGCCTTCCGGGAGAGGAGGCTCCGCCATGCCGAGGAAGAAGGACATCTATCGGAACAAAGTCGACTTCGGGCGGGAAGAGTTCGCCACCGAGCTGTACAAGCCCGCGGGACGCCCGCGGCCGCGGGAGGCGAGTTCCGACAAGGCGCAGTGGGCTTCGGGCCACAACCCCGGGACGGGCAAGGACGTCAAGGTCCCGATCGACCGGAAGGATACGCGGTGACCGGGGGAAGCGTCCCACTGGGCGATCCCTCCCGGCAGGAAAAGGGCCCGGGCGGGGGCGAAATCAACCGCCATGATCCGCACACTCTATCGACCGCCGGGAGGCTCGCCCCGGACAGGACTCAAGCGCGACGAACTCGGCCCTGCGCTCGCTGCGGAGGGCGGCCTGCTCTGGATCGACTTGGCCGGGGAACCGCCGGCAGCCTGCGAGCCCCTGCTGCGGGAGACGTTCGGCTTCCACCCGCTGGCGGTGGAGGACGCGCTGGAGGAAGCCCATGCCCCCAAGCTCAACGAGTGGCCGGGCTACCTCTACGCCGTCTTCAAGTGCGCCGCCTTCGCGGGCCCGGCGGTGGCGGAAGAACCGGTCGAACTCGACGTCTTCCTCGGTCGGAACTTCCTCGTCACCTACCACGAGTCCGCCATCCCCGCCCTCGACCGCGTCTGGAACGCCTGGGAGAGTGACCGGCGCCGCGACGTGGCCGGTGCCGACCGTCTCCTCTACGTGCTGGTCGACGAGTTGGCCGAGGAGTACTTCGCCGCCCTCGACCTCCTGAACGAGGCGTTGGAGGACCTGCAGGACCAGGTCATGGGGACGCCTACCGTGGAGATCCTGAAGCGCATCCTCTCCGTCAAGCGGGCCGTCTCGCACCTGCGGCGGGCGGCCAGTCCCCAGCGGGAGGTTTTGAACCGGCTGGCGCGCGACGAACATCCGGAGATCAGCGAGGACGCCAGAGTCTACTTCCGCGACGCCTACGACCGGTTTGCCTCGCTCCATGACCAGTACGAGAATCTGCAGGACCTGGTGACCAGCTCACTCGACGTGTATTTGTCGGTGGTCAACAATCGGATGAGCGAGGTCAACAATCGGCTGAACGAAGTCATGGAACGGCTCACCATCGTCGCCACGTGGTTCCTGCCGGCGTCGTTCTTCGTCGGGCTGTTCGGGATGAACCCCTGGCGCGAGGTGCTGGCCGACTGGCACTGGTGGGGTCTCCTCCTCTTCGCGACCGCCGTCTTCGCCCTACCCGGCGTCTTCTTCTGGTGGATGCGCCGGCGGGGGTGGATGTGATCAGCCTGCTTGTTCGGCGGCAATCCGGCGCCTGGCCAGTTCGCAGTACTCGGGAGAGATGTCGTAACCCACATAGTGTCTGCCATGGCGAATCGCCGCCACGCAAGTAGTCCCCGAACCATTGAAGGGGTCCAGGATGACGTCGCCCTTGTACGAGAATACCTTGATGACTCGCTCGGCCAATTCCACGGGGAAGGGGGCGGGATGCCCCACCTTCTTGGCCGACTCGGCAGGAATGTCCCACACCGACAGGGTTGCCGCCATGAACTCCTCCGCCGTGATATCGGTTTCCCCGCGATCAGCCCGGTCAAAACGCTCTTTCGTGAACACCAGCAAATACTCGTGCAGGTCGCGCAGTCGCGGGGCCTTCGCCGACCGCCAAGTGCCCCAGGCACAGTTGCCGCTCATCCCTTTGCCTTTGCGCCAGACGATTTCACCAGCAGGCAGAAAACCAGCCTTCAGGTGCACCGCGTAGAAGTAGGCATGCAGGGGGACGTACGGTTTGCGCCCCAGATTGGCGAGGTTGACCACATACCTCCCGCCAGGTCTCAGAACCCGGAAAACCTCGTCGGCGACCCGCTTGATCAGATTCAGGTATTTGGGCAGGTCCAGATCTTCATCGAAATCTTTCCCGGCGTTGTAGGGCGGAGAAGTAAGAGCCAGCCCTACCGAGCCGTCCGGAATGTGCCTCATGTCTTCAGCGGTGTGACAGTACACCTGGTCCGCCCAGTCTGCGAGAGATCTGGAGGGAACGCTTCTCTTGGGGGATGATTCCAGGGGGCAACCTACCTCAAGTTCGGGAAGGCCGTGGCCGTAAATGCTCCGCCCGTAGAAAGCCGAAGCATCATGGCTTTCCCGCTTGGATGTCCCGAAAGAGCAGGTTCTCGTCTTGCCAGACATGTCGCTCCACTCCCGGCCGGGCTTTTCTAAGCGTCTTAAACGCCTGGTCTCCGAATCCTGCTCGAGCGATAGGAATCGGCACGCCGAGCCGGAATTATCATACAGTCGAAAGGCGACTTAGCGCGGGAGGTGGACGCTCATGGCAGGACTCGGTTGGTTCTCGCTCGCCATCTTTGCGGTGATGAGCCTGTGGTGGCTCGGGTGGATCGGGCTGGCGATCGGCACCAGGCAGAGCGGTACCGCAGCCATCCTGGCGGTTCTGGGCGTGATCTGGATCGGGGTGGCGTGGTGGCTGCAGAGCGCCCCGCTGCTCTTCCCCCTCTTCATCCTGTGGTCGGTGGCCGCCGGAACCGTGCTCGCCAGCATGGTCCGGATCATCACCGAGTACGAACGGGGCGTCCTGTTCCGCCTCGGGCGGCTGATGGGCGTGCTCGGACCGGGGCTCAACGTGGTCCTGCCGGTCGGCATCGACCGCGTGGTCAAGCTGGACACCCGGACGATCACGGTGGACGTCTCCAAGCAGGAGATCATCACCCGGGACAACGTGCCGGTGCTGGTGGACGCGGTGGTCTACTTCAACATCTTCGACCCTGTCCTGGCCGTCACCAAGGTGGTCAGTTACTATAACAGCACCACCCTGCTCGGGCAGACCATCCTCCGCTCCGTCCTGGGCCAGCACGAGCTCGACGACATGCTGGCCAAGCGGGCGGAACTCAACGACCTCCTGCGGAAGCTCCTCGACGAAGCGACCGATCCCTGGGGGATCAAGGTCACGGGGGTCGAGATCAAGGCGGTGGAGCTCCCGGAGACGATGAAGCGGGCTATGGCCAAGCAGGCCGAGGCGGAGCGGGAGCGCCGGGCGAAGGTCATCGCCGCTGACGGTGAGTTCCAGGCGTCGCAGAAGTTGACCGAGGCCGCCAAAGTCATCGCCACCGAGCCGGCCGCCCTTCAGCTGCGTTACCTGCAGACCCTGACCGAGATCTCCGTGGAAAAGAACTCGACCATCGTCTTGATACCGGTCGACACCCCGCCCCTCCTCGGCAGAAAGGCCTGAATTTCGGCAAGCAGGCGGGGTCGAGTGCTTATAGAGCGCCCAGCCGGAGCGCAGACTACCGAGTGAGCAATTTCTTCACTCGGGAGGTAACTCACATGGCTGACCTGGTCAAATGGACCCCGTTCGACGAGTTCCACAGGATGCGGGAGGATATGAACCGGCTTCTCAACTTCGCCTGGCCGGTGCCGTGGGGGGAGCGGACCTTCCCGGCGGCCTGGGGACCCTCCGTGGACGTCCGGGAAACGCCCACCCATGTCATCGTCAGCGCGGAAATCCCGGGGGTCGACCCCGACGACCTCGACGTGACGGTGGCCGAGGACGGGCTCTCCCTCAAAGGCGAGGTCAAGCAGGAGACCGACGCTGATACGCAGGGGTACCGGCGCATCGAGCGCCGCTACGGCAGCTTCTACCGGACCATCCCCTTCCCGGCGCCGGTGAAACACGAACAGGCGACGGCCGACTACCGGAACGGCGTCCTCCAGGTCAGCGTGCCGAAAGCCGAACCCGGGAAGGGGAAGGCCACCCGGCTGAGGATCAACACCCAGCCGAAGCAGCTCCAGTAGGCCTGAAAGCGCACTTCACTCGCGGCAGAGAGCCGCCGAAGTGAAGCGGAGAAAGAGGGCCGCTGCGATAAGGAAGGCCAGGACCGCCCGGGCCCGGAAGAGCCCGTACGCGGCAGCCATCAGGATGTACCACCAGACATGGCCGATGAAGTAGAGCTGCGAGAAGAGCGCGACGAAGGCTGCAAAGACCACCAGCGCTGAGAGAGCCAGTGCGACGTTCAGGAGCCGGACGGACCGGTTGCGGGCGGTCCTCGCCAGCGGCCAGAGATAGATGGCCGGCGCCAGGAAGGCCAGGGCGGCGAACCCGCCGTTGAACAGGACGGCCGCCACAACCAGGAACAGCAGTCCGGTCAGGGCAACCGCCCGCCGGACCGCCGGCGAAACCCCGCCCCTGACCCGCAGCGCCCCGCGGAACACGAAATACCCCCCGATCAACGCCGCCGCCATCAGGGCCAACGGCAGAAGCTGGGGAGCGTTGAGCACAGGGTCTTTCTGGGTGGCGGGATACAGTTCGTACTTGACCATCAGGCCCTTCTCGGAGCTGAGCCAGAGAGCGAGGTAGCCCAGGCACCCTGCCAGGAAGAGGGCGCTCAGGTGGCGAACCTCCAACCAGACCTCGCCGGCCCGCCCGCGGCCGGCCGCCAGCCGTGCCCTGAGCGTCCCGACGAGCAGCGGCAGCAGGGCCACCAATTGCAGGAGCAGCACCGCCCCGCCCGGCAGGTAACGCCGGCCGAGCTTGAAGTAGCGCATCTCCCCGGAGGGCCAATCCTCCAGGCCCTGCAGCGTGCGGAGCAGCCGCTCCGCCGCCCGCCCGTAGTGGGCCACAGTCGCGGGGTGGACCTTGTCCAGCGTGTCATGGACCGTGTGGTAGTGGCGGGACTGCCAGGCCTGATCCTGCGGTACGCCCCACAGGTCCACCGCCGGGATACCCGCCTCAAGGTAGACGCCGTGTTCCGTGGGGGCGACCGCCACGGAGCGCTCGACCCACTCCATGACGGGCGAGACGTCGATCGCCTGCGTCTCCCGGGCGATGGCCGCCTTCGTCATCTCCCGCAGCCAGAGAGGCGTGTACCCCTGGTGGATGCCCATGCTCCGCAACTTGATGCCCTTCATCGGCCCCATGTTGGCGAAGTCCAGGCTCACCACCGCCGCCAGCCGGTCCTTCCACCCGCTCGCCAAAAGGAAGCGGTAGGAACCCCACATGGCGCCGTACTCCTCCGAGTCGCTGGCCAGGAAGATCATGGTCCACCGGGGGTTGGTCCGGGAGAAGACCCGGGCCAGCTCCATCATCGTCGCTACGCCCGAGGCGTCGTCCGCCGCCCCCTCCCGGACGAACGGCGGAGTGTCGTAGTGCGCCACCACCAGGATCGCCTTGGAGATCCGGCCGGGGAGCACCGCGAAGACGTTCTGCAGCCCGTCCACCCGGCGGCCGGCGATCACTTCGGAGAACTCCTGCGTATAAACCTGGAGGCCGTTTTGCCCGAGTTCCGCGGCGATCCACTCGGCAGCCTCCCGACGGGCCGGGTAGGCGTAGTCCCGGCGGGGGAACCGGGTCACCAGCTCAGACAGGTAGAGCATCGCCTGGCTCGCCTGGAACTCGAGGTCGCCGTCGTAGACCGGCACGTCGGGCACCGGGCGGGCGGCCAGCCACCCGAGACCTATCACCAGCGCCGCGGTGATCACCATCACCTTGAGCCAGGCGCGCCCTCTCACGCCAACCACCTCCGACGGTTACAGATTTCGTCCCGCCGGGCGGTTTACCTTCGCCCGACGGATAGGGATGAGTTCAGACCAGGCCAGGGGAGGAAAGGGGCCGGCGGCGTGGAATATCTACCGCCAAACCTCGGCGAGGCAGGGAGCAGGGAGGAGCGGTCTCATGAAGGTTTTTCTCCTGGTTTTGTACGCGGCCGCGTTTCTAACCATCGGGGTCATCACCATGCGGCGGACCCGCACCCTCGGCGACTTCTTCCTCGGCAACCGGCAGATCGGCCCCTGGATGTCGGCCTTCGCCTACGGGACGACCTACTTCTCAGCCGTGCTCTTTGTCGGGTACGCCGGGCGGATCGGCTGGAGCTTCGGCCTCTCCGGGCTCTGGATCGCCCTCGGCAACACGCTGGTCGGCTCGCTCCTGGCCTGGCTGGTCTTGGCCCGGCGCACCCGGGAGATGACCATCCGCCTCCACGCCATGACCATGCCGGAGTTCCTGGGGGCTCGTTACGCTGATAAAAGGCTCAAGATCTTCGCCGCCCTGGTCATCTTCATCTTCCTCGTGCCCTACTCGGGCTCTGTTTACATAGGCCTCTCCTACCTTTTCGAGCAGGTCTTCCACCTGCCGTACCTCGCCGCCCTGCTCCTGATGACTGTCCTCACTCTGGTCTACCTGGTCATGGGCGGATACCTGGCCGTCAACCTGACCGACTTCGTCCAGGGGTTGATCATGCTGGGCGGGGCAGCGCTGATGGTGCGGACGATCCTCCTCCGGCCGGAGGTGGGCGGATTGATGGCGGGGATGCAGAAGTTGGCTGCTATCGATCCGGCTCTGGCCTCTCCGGTGGGCCCGCCGGGGCCGTGGCCCCTCCTCCACCTGGTCTTGCTCACCAGCCTAGGAACGTGGGGCCTGCCGCAGATGGTCCAGAAGTTCTACTCGATCAAGAGCGAGGCGGCGGTCCGCCCGGCGGCCATCGTCTCGACCCTCTTCGCCGGGATCATCACCTTCAGCGCCTACTTCTTCGGCTCTTTGACCAGGCTCTTCTTCAAGGCGCTGCCGCTGGCCGGCGGGAAGCCCAACGCCGACCTGCTGGTGCCCCAGCTCATCACCCTGGCGATGCCCGACTGGCTGGCCGCCATCCTCCTGCTGCTCGTCCTCTCCGCCTCCATGTCCACCCTCTCCTCGCTGGTCCTGGTGGCCAGCTCGGCGGTGGGGATGGACCTCTTCCAGGGGGTGTGGTGGCCGAAGCTTTCCGGGCAGGCGATGGTCCGGCTCATGCGGGTGCTCTGCGGCTTCTTCATCGTGCTCTCCTTCGCCCTGGCGGTGACCCGTCCGGCCTTTATCCTCTCGCTGATGGCCCTCTCCTGGGGCACGGTCGCCGGGGTTTTCCTGGCGCCCTACCTGTACGGCCTCTACTGGAAAGGGACCACCCGGGCCGGCGCCTGGGCGGGCGCGCTCTCAGGGCTGGCCATCTCGTTGGGCTTCGCGTGGTGGCATGGGCTCGACCCCGCGATGGTCACCCTCTCGGGCGTCCTGGCGATGGTCGTGCCATTGGCGGTCGTCCCTCTCGTCTCCCTGGTGACCAAGCCGTTCCCCGTCGAACACTTGAGCCGGGTCTTCGGCCCGGCGGTGTACGGTAGGGATATCGCCCTGAACCGGGAGCAGGCAGACCTCGAGCCGTAAGCCGACGGAGCCGGCGCTCAGAAGTCCAGCCGGAACCCGGAGCGGTTTATGGGCCGGACCTACGCGCTGGCCTCCTGCTCCCGCGCCGTTTCCCGGGGCTCCTGTTCCGGCTTCCGCAGCGCCCCCGGGGCGACCGCCCGAACTAGCAAGTCGGTCACAGCGACGACCTCGACCCCCAGGTGGTAGCGCTCGTTCAGCAGGGCCAACTGGAGCCGGCAGTTTTCGCAGGGCGTGGCCGCGATCCTGGCCCCCGTGGCCCGGACCTGCTCCGCCTTGACGAGGCCGGTGTCGGCCCGGAACTCCTCCAGGTCTGTCTGGGCGACCAGTCCCCCGCCGCCGCCGCAGCACCAGTTCTTCTCCCGGTTGGGTGTCATGTCCCGGAAGTCCGTGCAGATGGCCTTGACCACTTCCCGCGGCTCCTCGTAGATGCCGCCGTTCCGGCCGAGCTGACAGGGGTCGTGGTAAGTCGCCGGCTCAGCGATCGGACGCAACACCTTGACCCGCCCTTCCTTGAGGTAGCGGGCCCAGGGCTCGAAGACGCTCAACACCTTGAAGGGGAACTTCTGCTTCGACCAGACCTCGTCCAGATGCTTCATGACCCGGTAGGCGTGGCCGCACTCGGTGAGCACCACTTCCTCGACGCCCAGTTCCTTGGCCTCGTTGACGATCCGCTCGGCGATCCTGGCCGCCCGGGCGGTGTCGCCCAGAAAGTAGCCGTAGTTGGCCGCCTCGAACTCGGAGAGCGTCCAGTCCTCGCCTGCCAGGTTGAAGATGACCGCCGGCGGGAGGATGGACCCCGTCCCGGCCAGGGCGACGTAGAGCACCCGGGCGCCTTTCTTGCCCATCGGGATGGTGGCGTCCGGCATGCCGGTCAGTTCCCGCAGCTCCGGCTCGAGGCTGCGGATCTGGTCCTGCATGATCTCCCGGTAGAGGTCTATGCTGTTGCCCTTCTCGATGGCGGCGTCAGCCAGCATATTCAGTTCCTCGGGGACCTTCCCCACCGCGGAGAGCATCGCCTTCTCCACACCGATGACCCAGGTCAGGTCGATCCCGAAGGGGCAGTAGACCATGCACCGGCGGCAGCCCGTGCAGGTGAAGGCCGCCTGGTACATCTCGTCCAGGAGCTGGTCGGAGAGGTCTGTAGCCTCATACAGCGAGGGGAAGACCCGCCCGGCCGAGGTGAAGTGCCGCCGGTAGAGCCGCCGCAGGAGGTCAGCCCGGTGCGACGGCACAAGTTCCGCCTTTCCGGTGGCCCTGTAGATGTGGCAGGCGTCCTTGCACGCCCCGCACTTGGCACAGACGTCCAAGTAGTAGAGGAGCTGGCGGTTCAACTTGCTCTTCATCACGTCGAGCAGTTTCTGCTTCGTGGTTTCGTCCACCGCTAACCCCTCCTAATCCCGTTGGTGAAGAAGGCCCCGATGAAGTGCACCAGCTTCGAGAAAGGCAAGTAGATGAGGAGCAAATTGGCCAGCAGGATGTGCACTACAAAGGACCACTTGACCGAGGATGTGGCGAGCGCCGCCGGGAGTTCCGGCCGGAAGGCGTAGAGGCTCCGGATGTACTCCTGGTACACGCCCACGTCGACATGCCCGAAGAACCGCAGGTGATCCCCCATCACCACCGCGCCCAGGATCAAGAGCAGGAGGAGGTAGTCCTCGGGCGTGGAGATCTCCTTGTAGGGGGTTTTGAATCGCCGGATCAGGAGGTACAGCGCAGCCAGGGCCCAGAGGACCCCCATGGTTCCCCCGACCAAGCTGGCGTTCGCCGTCATCATCTCCTCAAGCTGGCCCGGGAACCTCCCCAAGAGGTGCAGGTGGCCGACGAAGACGCCGAGGAGGGCGACATGGAAGACGATGGCGGCCACCCAGAGCGAGGGGTTGACCTCGGCCAGCTGAGGAAAGGCCAAGGTGTCGGCCACGATGCGCAGGACCTTGGCCCCGGGAGGAGGCTTGGGGAAGATCCCCAGCCGCATCGGGCTGGCTGCCATCCTACGCCACTGGTAGAGGCGGTACCCCAGGCCGAGCGCGAAGACCCCCACGGCCAGGTAGACGCCGGGACCGGTAATCCAGTATGCCAGCGCATGCATCTACTTCACCCTTTTGATGTAGAACTTCAGCTCCGCGCCGCTCCGTTCGGTCTTGAGGATCTCATTCCCGGAGGTCTTGGCCCAGGCCGGGAAGTCGGCTAAAGCCCCGGGATCGGTGGCCACCGCCTCGATGACGCCGCCCAGCGGGATGTCTTTGATGGCCTTGCTGACCCGCACCACCGGCAGCGGGCAGGCGAGCCCCTTCAGGTCAAGCTTCAGGTCCACTTTGAATTCGTCCGACACTGGAATTCCTCCCCGATCTCTGGTGTGTTTTCGGCGCCGGGGCTCCCGGCGCCGGTCAAGCCCTAGATGAAGAGCGAGAAGCTGGACTCCGCCGCTTCACTTACAAAGAAGGCCGCCCCGACTACGTCGGTAAGCTCGTCGATCAGGGCCTCCCGCGGGAACTCCATCACGTCCATCGACATCTGACAGGCGTACAACTTGACCCCCAGGTCGATGGCCATCCGGCGGAGTTCCGCCAGGTCCGGCACGTTGTGCCGCTTCATCATCCGGTTGAACATCCAGCGGCCCAGACCGCAGAAACTGAACTTGGACGGGTTGCACCTGGTGATGTCCCCGCCGTACATGAGTCCGAGCAAGCGTCCGAAGAAGGTCCTCCCGGTCGGGACGTTCTTCTTGAGCGCCCGCAGCCCCCAGAAGGTGAAGAACATGGTGACCTCCATACCGGCCGCCGCCGCGGCCGTGGCGATGATGAAGGACCCCATCACCTTGTCCAGGTCGCCGCTCATGACCACGATCGACGCCTTGTCCGGTTTCTCCTCTGCCGGGACAACGCCGGCGTTGCCCACCGTCGCCTCGCTCATCTGACCTGCTCCTTTCCCGGTGGCTATTATAGAACCAATAGTTCATTCGCGCAATACAGTTATAATATATTTATCTTTTCGCTATTGCTATCAAGAATCCTCCCCCTCGCCGGGACGCGGAAACGGGCAGGCATAGAGAAGCGGGGGAGCCTTGCGCCTCCCCCGCGTCCCCTGCCGCCGAGTCTCTTCAGGACGGCAGCGCTTTGAGGAAGCGGACAGCCCACAAAAGCGGACGGATATCCACCGGTTTCCCGTGGAGGGCCTGGTCCATGAGATCCAGCATTACCCGGACGTGGCCGCGGTACATCGCCTCCCCCGCTTCAGCCGTCGCCAGGGCTGGGCTGCCCATGTAGGGGAGCTTCTGCGGATCGCCGACCCAGGCCAGGGTCTCTCCCAGGTGGACCAGGTCCGCCGCAGTCTCCCGAGCGCCGAGCGCCCTGAGGACGGCGGCCACCGCGCCGACCACGGAGCGCACGGTGGAACGGGTGGGCGGGCAAGAGGCGGGAAGGCGGCGGTGCTCCTCCTTGACCAGTTCAGGGCGGGCAGCCAGCATCAGGGAAGTCTCGTTGGTGCCGGCGTGGGCGTCGGGGTCGTCGCCGCACCGCCCGGGGGCCAGGCCGGTAATCGCCAGGAACTCCGGGTCGTGCTGCACCATGTAGCGGTAGACGACGCCGAAGGGGTCGATCAGGTAGAAGCCGAACCGCCGCCAGGCCTTTCGGGCCGCCGATTCGACCGCTAGTTGGTGGCGGGGACCGCCGTGGTTGTCCGCCAGGAGGAGGTACCGGAACCCCTGCCGGGCCAGGCTCCGGGCCAGGGCGAGGAGGTGCCCCTCCAGCACCGCCGGCGGGACGTCGATCGACCCCGGGAAGGGGAGCGGGTCCGAGCCGGCGTAGAGCGGCGGCACGGCGATCAACTCCAGCTCGGGATGTTTGGCGGCCAGGGCAGCGGCGTACCGCCGGCGGAGCTCCTCGGCCACGAAGACGTCGGTCCCCAGCGGCAGGTGCGGGCCGTGGACCTCCAGCGGGCTGACACACCCCAGGAAGACGGTGCGCTGGCGGCTCAGAGCCGCAAGCTCGGTATAGGTCAACTCGGCGTACTCCCGCATGCTCATATCGCTCCCTCCTCCAAGTTTCCTTCCGCGCCGGGCGTCCTGTTTCCTTTCGCAGGAGCAAGGGCAGGAGAAGCCGAATGCTCGAACGAAGCTCAGGAGGAGACGGAGCGGAGAGGAGGAGGAACGTGGAACCCCGTTTCAAGCTCTGGATCGAAGAAGGAGGAGAACTCGTCTTCAGTAACGGCCGGGCGGGGCTTCTCCGCCGCATCGAGGCCCGGGGCTCCATCACGGCCGCCGCCCGGGAGATGGGGATGTCTTACCGCGCCGCCTGGGGCAAGCTGCGGAAGTGCGAGGAACGCCTGGGGTTCCAGCTCCTTTTGACCCACGCTGGAGGAAGGGGCGGCGGCGGCACCAGCCTCACCCCGGAGGCCCGGGAGTTCCTAGCCCGCTTCGAGGCCTGGCGGAGCCGGATGGAAGTGGCGGTCAAGGCCTCGTTCGAGGAAGTGTTCCGGAAGTGACCGGGCAGGCGGAGGGGGCCGGCCGGAGAAACGCCGTGCGCGTCTCGGCCAAAGCCATCATCATCCAGGATAACCGGCTCCTGACCACCAGGAACGTCGACCGGGAGGGGGAGTTCTACCTCCTTCCGGGGGGCGGGCAGGAACCCGGGGAATCCCTGCCGGCGGCGCTGCAGCGGGAGTGCCGGGAGGAGATCGGCGTGGAGGTGGAGGTCGGGGAGTTGCTTTTCGTCCGCGACTACATCGGCCGCAACCACGAGTTCGCCGCCCTCGACGCCGACGTCCATCAGGTGGAACTGATGTTCGCTTGCACTCTGCCGGCCGGTCAGGTTCCCCGCCCGGGGACCGATCCCGATGCCCGCCAGGCGGGGCTCTGGCATCAAGTCGGGGTCGAATGGCTCGACCTCGACCGACTCGAGGAATACCGTCTGTACCCGCGGGCTCTGCTCAGAGCCCTGCGCCTCCCCGCGCACCGGCGCCCGATCTACCTGGGCGACGTGAGCTGACCCTTCTCCCGCTGTTTGTCCTGGTACATCGCTTTGTCCGCCAACGAAAACATGGCCGCCGCACCCTCAGGACTTCGGGCCACGCTCCACCCCACGGCCAGGCTGAGCGGCAGTTCCGGATGGACCTCGCTGAAGCGGCGGCAGGCAGTCTTGATGCGCCGGAAGGTGGCGGCCGCGGCTTTCTCGTCCCCTCCCGGCAGGAGGGCGACGAACTCATCGTCCCCTACCCGGAAGACCGGGTCCAGGGTGCGGACCGCGCTCTGCACCACCTCCGCGGCCCTGACGAGCAACCGGTCTCCGGCTTCGCGTCCCAGTCGGTCGTTGAGCGCCTTCAGCCCGTTGACGTCCGCCATGATCAGCACCAGGCTCGGCAGCTGCTGCCCAAGCTGCCCGGCATAACTGTCGAAGACAGCAAAAAAGTGGTTCCGGTTGAACAGCCCAGTCAGCTCGTCGCGGATGGCTTTGAGCTCGACCTGGCGGCGGGAGGACTCCCGGGCGGTGACGTCGACACTGACCAGCATCGTCCCCAGAAACGTCCGGTCGCCGTCGTACACCGGGATGAGCCACTGCTCGATGAACTTGGCGTGGCGCTCGTTCATGAGCACCATGCCGGAGTTTTGCCGCTCCTTGAAGGAGCGGATGAGCGCTTCCACCTTCTCCCGCACCGGCTCCGGATGGCACTCCAGCACTGAGTGGCCGATGAGCGGCCTGCCACTGCCGCCGCGGAGCTGCCGCTCCGCCGCGTTGCAGTACACAATGGTATTCTCCGGGTCGGCGAAGAGGACCCCGGCCGGAAGATGATCGAGTATCCGTTCAAGCGGTATCTTCATCAGAGGGCGTGACTTCCACGCCCCTGTGGCGTTTTCCTGTTTCCACCGGATCACAGCAGCTCTAGCGCCAGACGGCCCGGAAGATCCGGAGCAGGTTCTCCCCGAGGATGCCGCGGATGGCCTCCTCGGAGTGACCCCGTTCTAGCAGGCCCCGGGTGAGAGCGGGAAGCCTGGACACGTCCTCAAGCCCCCTTGGAACGGTGTCGATGCCGTCGAAGTCGGACCCGAGGGCGACGTGGTCCGGACCGACCAGGTTCACCAGGTAGTCGATCTGGTCCAGTACGTCGGACAGGCTGGCCGGGAGCGGGTGCTGGTCGTCAGGCGCCTCACGGAGGAAGAGCGGGCAGAAGGTGACGCCGACCACCCCGCCCTTCGCCGCCAGCGCCTCGGCCTGCTCGTCGGTGAGGTTCCGGCGGTGCCCGCAGAGCGCTCTGGCGTTCGAGTGCGAGGCGACAACCGGGGCGGAGCTGAGCTCGAGCACCTGCCAGAACCCGGCCGGAGCCAGATGGGAGACGTCGATCACCACCCCCAACCGGTTCATCTCCTCCACCACCTGGCGCCCGAAGCGGGTCAAGCCGCCGGGCGACTCCTCATAAGCGCCGTCAGCCAGCTCGTTGCGGAAGTTGTGGGTGAGGGTCACGAGGCGCACCCCGAGCCGGTGGAAGGTGCGGAGCAAAGCCAAGTCGCCTTCGAGGGCCTCTCCGCCTTCGATCCCGAGGACCAACCCGACCGGCTGCTCCCCGCTCCGGCGAGCCTCGACCAGCCGTTCCAGCCCGGCCGCGTCGGTCACCAGCCGAAGGTCCGGGTAGGCGTCGAGTTCCCGGTGGAGGATGTCGATCATGTTGAAGACGGCCCGGGCACAGGTCCGCCGGGTCCCTGGCGCAAGCTTCCCCCAGACCGGGCAGCAGGCCATGACCTGGAGCCCCACCCCGCCCTGGCGGAGCCGCTCGAGGTCGATCTGCTGCCCCGGCGCCGGCTCGGTGAAGCTGCCACCCATGAAGTAGAACCGGCCGAGCGTGTCAGCGTGGCCGTCGGCCACGAACGCTGCCCGGTGGAGCGCTGTGCTCCGGGCGCTCAAGGCGGCGGCGTGCATCATGGGCGCGACACTCTCCTTTCCCCGGTGTGCTCAGGGTCGACCGCTCCGCTCAGTCAGGTCGGCGGCGGGATGGGCGCGATCGACAAAGAACTCGCTGACCCGCGCCCCCGTGATTTCCTGCAGTAGAGCGGCCAGCTCGGACCGGGCCTCCAGCACCCGGTCGGCGTTCACTCCGCTGAACCCGTCGATCGGGAAGAAGAGGTTCGTGCTCTCCCGGGTCGCCTTGGAGTACTCCCCCTGGCGCCAGATCCACCGGCGCGTCCGCACCTCGGCCCCGTCGGCGTAGACCACCTCTCCTGGCTCCACCGGTTCCGGCGCGGTCGCACCGAAGGGGGTGAAGACGTCCCCTGGCCGGGCCAGCCTGACCTCGAGGTCCCCGGAGCACCGGTCCAGGTCGTGCACGCCCAGCGGGACGGTGAACCGCAGGCCGACGCTGTTCGCCAGGTCCACCACCGGGTTGATCGAGGGCAGGGAGCCTCCCTTGGCGATCCGGCTCACCATGGCCTCGATCGAGCTGGGAAAGCGGTTGGGGTTGATGCCCAGCCGCTGAAAGGCCTCCCGGTACGGGCGCAGGTCGGGGTGGGCCTTGACGTCCTGTCCGGCGAACTTCCGCCGGGCCTCCGCCATCGCCGCCAGAAGCCGCTCCTCCGCTGCCCGGGCCGGCCCGGACCCCGGCTCGCCCTGGACCGCTCCCCGGGCCACCACCACCCCGAAGAAGGCCTCCGGAACCAAGTGGAAAACCTCGCTGGATACTCTGAAGAACATGCTACTCCCTCCCCTGAGTCCTGGGAACAAGGCGGTCCCTTGCTGTATTTTCCCCCTGGCTGCGTTTTCCTGCGAGTGTCTGCCTCGCGCCGTGTATGAAACGCGTCAGGCGGGGGAGGTTGGAACTCGGGTGATGCTCGCGTGACAACCCTCCGTGCCGCACTGATGATTCTCATCTTTTTCCTGTACTGTCTCGCCGAGTTCCTTCTGGCCCGCGGGGAGCAGCGCCGGCGGGTCCCGGTCCGGCAGACCATCCTGCGCAGCGCCGTTCTGCTCTTCTTCTTCACCGCCACGGTCAGCGTGCTCGCCGGCCTGCGGGTCTGGCTCTCCGTCGGACTGGGGACGCTGGTGACGGCGCTCTTCCCCCTGCAGGTGGCAGGGGTGGCCAGCGCCCAGAAGGCGGTCCGGGAGGCCAGATCCCGCTCCAGGAACAGGAAATAAGCGCGGTCTGCCCGGCAGCACGGTGAATTCTCGGGGACAAGTGTGACGCGCGTCACAGAGCCGGGCAAGGGGTGGTTGTTAGTCTCGAAGTGGAACCTGGGCGTCCCCGTGCGGCGGGTGTGTCCTCCCCCCAGAGGACGCCGGTACACCCGATAAGCCCGGGTTCCGGGGAGAGCGTCGGAGGGACGCTCTCTCTGTATGTCCGGCTTTCGCGCCGCCTAGGCTCCGCCCCGCGCATGGGCGACCACCCCCTCCTCGACCAACTGGCGAACCTCGTTCTTGACCGCCGAGTCGCCGACGAAGTCGATGGAGTCCACCAAGTCGTAGATCTTCGAGTCGAGGTTGCGGTAGTCGCTCGGCTTCGTGGTGGAATACTTCAGGTCGTAGGCCACCACAAGATGCAGCGAGACACTGGTGTCCTTGACCAAGCCGTGCTCGTTCCAGTTGCTGACGTACGTCCGAGCCATGTTCCGGAAGTTCTTCCTCCCGGTCACGCCCTGCCGTTTTCCCAAAAGACCTGCTCCTCCAGGGTGGCCTTCACACCTGCCTGGCCCGGCTCGGTGCCGGATGGTATAATGGGTGCAGCAGGGGTTGAACCCCCTGGTCCTCAGCCGCACGGATTATGGCTGCCGGGATGGCCCTGGAGGGGAGGAAGCCGTAGAGTTGTCCGCCTTCTTCGACTCGGCCTGGTTCACCTGGGGTGTCCTGCCGGTCCTCATTTTCATCTCCCGCGTCTGCGACGTCACCATCGGCACCATCCGCATCATCATGGTAGCCAAAGGCCGGAAACTTCTGTCGTCGCTCTTGGGTTTCCTGGAGGTGCTGATCTGGCTGATCGCCATCGGGCAGATCATGAAGAACCTCAACAACATCGCCTGCTACATCGCTTACGCTGGCGGTTTCGCCCTGGGAAACTTCGTCGGGATCACCCTCGAGGAGAAGCTGGCCATGGGGGAGCTGGTGGTCCGCATCATCACCCATAAGGACGCCCGCGACCTCATGGAGCACCTCCGAAAGGCCGGGTACGGGGTGACGAGCATCGACGCCCAGGGGACGACCGGGCCGGTGCACATCATCTACACGATCATCAAGCGGAAGGCCCTGCCAGAGGTCGAGGAGACGATCAAGCGGTTCAACCCGCGGGCCTTCTACTCCATCGAAGACGCCCGCTCGGTGAACGCCGGCGTCTTCCCGGCCAAGACCCCGCTGGCCAGAGCCAGCTACCCTATTCCCCGCTCAGGAAGTCGATGATCCTCCGGATGCCTTCGACCACGTAATCCTGCCACAGACCGGGCAGGATGGTAACCGTTCCAGCAGGATCTCTCTGAAGCAGGCCGAGAGGCCGTCGTAATGCAGCATTCGCCCGACCAGGGGGTCACCTATCTCCAGGATGAGCTTCAAAGCCTCGGTGGCTTGAAGGATGCCCAGCGTCCCCGCCACGGTCCCCAGCACTCCGGCCTGCCTGGTATCCGGAACCGTCTCCGCCGGCGGTGGATCGGGAAAGATGCAGCGGTAGCAGGGGCCTTCACCCGGCTTGATCACCGTGAGCATTCCCTCGAAGCCGAGCACGCCTGCTTCCACGAGCGGCTTGCCGGCTGATACGCAGGCTTCGTTGACCAGGTACCGGGTGGCGAAGTTGTCCACCGCGTCGATCACCAGGTCGTAACCGTCGATTAGTCCACCCACGTTGCCGGCGTCCAGCCGGACCGCGTAGGGGGTCACCCGGACATCCGGGTTCAGCTCCGCCAGGCGGCTCTCCGCCAGAGCGACCTTCACCCGGCCGACGTCGCCCGTGCGGTAGAGGATCTGCCGCTGCAGGTTGGACAACTCCACGGTGTCGTTGTCCACCAGCCCGATCCGGCCTACCCCTGCCGCCGCCAGGTAAAGGGCAGCCGGGGACCCCAGCCCCCCCGCTCCGATGATCAGCACCCGGGCCTCCCATAACCGGTGCTGCCCGCTGGGGCCGATCTCCGTCAGGACCAGTTGGCGTCCGTACCTCTCGCGTCGGGTCTCGGACCAGGCCGGCTCCATAGACTCACCTCTTATCGCGACCAGGTGACCAATCTCAACCCGGCAAGGACGGTCAGTCCGCCCCAGAGGTGGACCCAGGCCAGCTGTTCCTTCAGAAAGGCCCAGGCGCAGAAGGCGCCAACGAAGGGCACCAGGTTGGTCAGGCTCCCCGCCACCCCTGCAGTGAGAGTCTTCAGCCCGTAGTTCCAGAGCACGAACGTGAGGCCCGACCCGCCGAACCCCAGGAAGACCACCATCGCCCAGGCCAGAGGGGACAGCGCCGGCCACCCGCCCCGGGCCAGGTCGAACAGGGCGAGGGGCAGGAGGAAGAGGGCACCGAAGGCGACTACGAACGCCGCCACCACCGCCGACGGCACCTCCGCTCCCACCCGGCGGCCGAGAAGCGTGAAGAAGGCCCAGGACACAGCGCTGCCGAGGAGAAGCGCATAACCGAGCAGGTTGAGAGTGGCTCCCTGGGACCCGCTGCTGATTATCGCCACCAGGGCGACCCCGGCGACCACCAGGCCCACCCCGGTTACCTGCAGGGGGCGCAACTTCTCCCCGGCCACCGCCCAGGAGACGAGCGCTACGATCGCCGGCAGAACCGCTCCCACCAGCGAGGCCTCCAGCGCTGTCACGTACTGCAAGCCCGCGTTCTGGCAGGCGAAATAGAGTGTGCCGCCCGTCAACCCCATGACCGCCAGCCTCCTCACCGGAAGCCTGACGCCCCCCTGTCCCTTCAGCGACCAGACGGCCACCGGCCCGAGGAAGGCCGTCGCCAGGGCGAAGCGGACAAAAGCCAGGAGGTACGGCCCCATCTCGGCCAGTACAATCTTGGTCGCCACGTAGGAGGGCCCCCACAGGGCGACTGCCCCCAGGATCGCCAGGAACCCCAGCGTCCGCCCGTCGACGGCCCTTCCCCGGACCTCCTCCACAGACTCTCTCAGCTCTGCGCTTTCGACATCCACTGCCGCCTCACTCCGTCCCGACTGCTGCCATGTTCTCGCTGAATTCCCTCTTCACCCCGGATTCTCCTTGTGCGCGACAGACTGCCTCGGCTCAAGGGGTTGGACCGAACATCACGTTGCCCACGTCGGGCCGTTTACCAGGGCCTCGAGGGCGGCGTCAAGGTTGGCGAGGCTCTCCGCCGGATAATCCTCGATCCGCCCCTTCGCCGCAGCGGGGACAGACGACATAGCTCATGTTCTCGACGAGCCCGAAGAAGTGAGCCCCCAGGTCAGACGCCATCCTGATCGCTTTCCTGACCACCATGGTGGCCAGCTCCTGAGGCGAGGACACAATCGGGGGCCTCGCCAGATGACCGGATCATCCTCATTCGGCAGCAGCAGGTTCAGCGAGATGACCTCGATCCCCGAGCCCGTCTTAGCGGGCAGGAGCAGACCCTGGCGGCCGGCCACCCGCTTCAGACTTGAACCGCCTCGGCGAGTTTCTGCCAGACGGCCCGGAGTTCGGAGGCCACGGCGCTCTCCGGGGCGTATTCCACGACGGTCCGGCCGTGGATCATGGCCTCGGTGAACACCCGGGTGAAACCGACCCGGCCCAGGACCTCCGCCCCGTGGGACCGGCCGACCTTCTCCAGCCTCTCCGCCATCTCCGGATTGAGATCCCACTTGTTCACGACCACGAAGGGCTTGACTCCGAAATGGCTACACAAGCGGAGCACCCGCTCCAAGTCATGAAGCCCGGCGACCGTCGGCTCGCTAACGATCACCGCAGCATCGACTCCGGACAGCGAGGCAATGACCGGGCACCCCAGCCCGGGCGACCCGTCTACCAGAATCAACTGCCGACCTTCGTCCCCCGCCAGTTCCCTGGCCCGGGCCCGCACCTGTGCCACCAGCTTCCCGCTGGCCGACTGGCCAATGCCGAGCCGTCCGTGGACCAGCGGCCCAAAGCGCGTCTCCGAGACGAACAGTTCGCCTGCAGTCTTCTCAACCAGTGTAAGAGCGTTACGAGGGCAGACGTCCACGCAGACCCCGCACCCCTCGCAGAGCAGGGGATTGAGCCCAGCCTTGCCCCTCTCATCGATCCTCAGGGCGCCGAACCGGCAGGCGCGGGCGCATTGGCCGCACCCCCGACACCGGTCCGGGTCCAGGACGGCCCCGTAGCCACTCTTGAAAGCCTCGGGTTCGGCCCGCTGGGCCACCGGCCCCAGGATCAGGTGGAGGTTGGCCGCATCCACGTCGCAGTCCGCCACCACGGAGGCTCCCGACAGGTTGGCGAAAGCCGCCACAAAGGAGGTCTTCCCCGTCCCCCCCTTGCCGGAAATGACCGTCACCTGCTTCATCGTTCCAACTTCTCCTCGCCCAACTCCTGCTCGAGGCGCTCGATCAGCCGAGCGAACCGGCTCCGGTACTCCGGCACTGCAAGGCAGGCGATCTCTCCCCGCGAGTACGCTTTTGCCACCCGGGGGTCATAGGGCAGCTCTTCGAGGATGGGGAGGCCGGCCGCGGCGCAGAAGCCGCGGATGCGGAAGTCTCCGAGGTCCGCCCGATTGACCACCACCCCCGCCGGAAGACGGAGCGCCTTGGCCATCCCCACCGCCAGCTCCAGATCGTTAAGCCCAAAGGGGGTCGGTTCCGTGACCAGGACGAGGTAGTCCACCCCCTTCACGGCGGTGATGACCGGGCAGGAAGTCCCCGGTGGCGCGTCGATGAGGACGAGGTCCTCGCCGGGCGCCCGGCGGCGGACTTCGTCAATCAGCGGGGGGCTCTTGGCTTCCCCGATCTCCAGCCGCCCGTGGACCAGCCGGACCTTCCCCGCCATCCCCGACTCGATGACGCCGATGGGCCAGGGTGTCTCCTGGATAGCGCCGGTCGGGCAGGCCCGGGCGCAGGCCCCGCAGGAGTGGCAGAGCTCGGGGAAGAGCATAGGCTTCCCGTCGAAAAGGCTGAGGGCGTTGAACCGGCAGTGCGCCTGGCACTCGCCGCACCCTATGCACCGGCTCTCCTCGACGGCGGGGTTCAGGACGTGGACCGGGCGGCTTTCCTCCCACCTCGGCCGCAGGAAGAGGTGGGCGTTGGGCTCCTCCACGTCGCAGTCGAGCAGCGTCACCGGGCGGCCGACGGCCACGGCCAGGTTCAGGGCGACCGTGGTCTTGCCGGTCCCGCCCTTGCCGGAGGCGATGGCGATGGTTCCGCGCAGCATCTAGTGGCCCCCGCAGACCCCTTCGTCCGTCATGACGGGCAGCCGGCCGGCGACGAAGGCCTCCACCGCCTGCCGGACCTTCTCGCCGGTGCCCACGTAGACCTGGATCCCCGCCTCCCGGAAACCCTGCAGCGGCCGGAATCCCATCCCGCTCACCACCACGGCGTCCACGTCGTGTCGGGACAGGAGGTTGACTGGTCTGAGGCATCCTCCTTCGGCGTGGGGGACATTCTCCACTACGGAAACGGCGGTCTGCTTCCCCTCCTGGATATCCACCACCGTAAAACAGTCGCACCGACCGAAGTGCCCGGAGCGGTATGAATCGAGTCCACCCGGCCACGCTGACGGAACCGCCACTCTGACGCTTCTCTCCGGTTTCATACTCTCCGTCCTCTCTTCAGCCCCAGTGACTCTCGACGTCCGGGCCGTTAATGGCCTGCACCTCGCCGCGGGTGAACCGGTTCAGAGCCTGGCGGCACGACCCCGAGGTCACGGTGCCCACCTTGATTCCGGCCCTTTGCAGGGCGGCGAAGGCCTTGGGGCCGGCGTGTCCGGTCAACACCCACTCGACCCCGTGGTCCGCCACGAGCTGGGCCGTCTTGATCCCGGCCCCCTGTGCCGCGTTGAGGTTTTGGCTGTTGTTGAGCGCTTCGACCAGACCCGACTCAGTATCAACGATCAGGATGTGCCGGGCCCGGCCGAAATGCTCATCGACGGCATCCTCCAGGGAAGGTCCGATAGAAGTGATCGCCAACCGCACAAGCCGCGCCTCCTTCTCTGCTTGTCCGACTCTCATCCGGCCAGGGTCATCCGTCGGTCTAGGGGCGGGGACCCCGGCCCCGAGGGGCGGCCGCAGGGCCTCGCCCGCCACCGAAGCACCGGCCGCGCCCCCCACCTCTCGGCCGGCCACCCCGTCCTACTCCCAGAGGAACAGTCGGCTTGTCAGTGGCCGGAGCGGCACAGCGGCCTCGTCCTCCGCCCGTCAGCGGACCCTCGCCCCGCGGCCCGGTTCCATCAAAACCCGGCATGCTTCATACCTCCCCTTGTTAGTTCTACTTATCTGTAAGTTGCATAATAGGGACATAACAACAGCCTCCGTCACTGGTCGGCGTGTTCCTCGTCGTGCTTCTTTACGGCCTCCCTGCACTGCTCCAGCACTGCACGGAGCGACTTCAGGAAGTCCTCGAGCACCTCGGCCCACTCCCGCAGATGCGCCCAGCCGGCCTCGGTCAACACGTAATCGCGACGGGCCGGCCCGGGGCCCCGGGTATCCCAGGTGGAGTTGACGTAGCCGGCGTCCTCCAACCGCCTCAGCGTCCGGTAGATCGCGGCGGCGTCGAGACCGGCGTGGGTGACCGCCAGCCGCTCCGCTTCCTGGGCGATCTGGTACCCGTAGGTGGTCCCCAACCGGGCCAACGAGACGAGCACGATCGGCTCGGCGAACCGGTAGAGGTTCCCCATCTCGCAGGTGCAGGGACGGTTCCCGTGACTGTGGCAACAACCTCTTCGCGGCGACTCACTCACCCCTTGCGCTATATGCAACTTACATCTATAAAATAGCGCCCCTCTTTCCCTCTTGTCAATGGGGTTTTTAGGCGGTCCTGAAGCAGGCGGGTTGACCCCGCCCTCCACCGATGGCTGCTTTTCCCAATGAAGGCGTAAAATGTTCACAATTGACAATCACTGCATCCAGTGGATACAATGGATACAGAATCCTCCGCATTCAGAATCCACTTGGTCCGGAATTGCCTGGTGTGCGAGGAAAGGAGGCCCGCTGGATGATGGACATCAGGGACTCAGGGGCGGCCGAAGTGCCCGAGAATTACCTCCTCAACCGGTACCAACGCCTCTCCGAACTGGTGACTCAACAGATCATCGAGTGGATCGTGAACGGCACTCTCAAGGCCGGCCAGCGCCTGACGGCCGAGGACCTCGCCTCCAAGCTGGGGGTCAGCCGCTCGCCGGTCCGGGAAGCTCTGCGGGTACTCGAGGCGGGCGGGTACCTTGAATCGGCCCCCTACCGGGGAACCTGGGTGAAGCAGTTGACCGCCCAGGAGATCGAAGAGGTCTACATGCTCCGGGAGATGCTGGAAGGGAAAGCGGCGTACTTCGCCGCCCAGCGGATCACCCCCCGGGAGATCGAGGAACTCGAACGCATCAACCGGGCGATCGCCGAGTGCGTCGAGAAGGGCGACCGCATCCGCCAGCAGGAGTTGAACAAAGAGTTCCATTTCACCCTCTACGCCGCTTCGGGCAAACCCCGCCTCTACAATCTGATCAGGTCGCTCTGGGACAGTATCGCCTATTACCGCCTCCTGTACTCCAAGAGCCGGTCCAAGGGGCACCAGACCCAACAGGAACACCAAGCCTTCATCGAGGCGCTCAAGGCCGGGGACGCCGAAGGCGTCCAGCGCCTGGTGAGTGCGACCATCCGCCGCCACGCTCAGGAGATGATCGATCTCGTGGCCGAGGCGTCGGGCGAGTCCCGTGACTGAGACCGCAGGGGACGGAACAGATGCGGCAGCTGGCGGTGGGCACCAACATCAAGATGTACCTGGGCTACCGGGACACGGTCGCCTGGATGGAGCAGCTGGCCGGCACCCTCGGCGGGTTTCGGGAGGTCGAGCTGTTCGCCTTCGTCCCGGCGGTCTGTCTGGTCGACGCCGGGCGCATCCTCGGCGGCACTCCCGTGGGCTATGGTGCCCAGAACATGCACTGGGCGGAAGCGGGCCCTTACACGGGGGAGCTCTCCGCCGGGATGCTCAAGGAGCTCGGGTGCACCCACGTCGAGCTCGGCCACATGGAGCGCCGGCGCTACTTCGGCGAGACCGACCGGGAGGTCAACCGGAAACTCCGCCGGGCGCTGGACTCGGGCTTGAGGGCGGTGGTCTGCCTCGGGGAGGAAGGGCGGGCCGCAGAGACGGAGGTGCGCCGCCACCTTGAACGCCAGTTGGAAGTGGTGCTGGCGGGCGTGGACCCTGCGGAGACCGGGGACTTCCTCCTGGCTTACGAGCCGGCCTGGGCCATCGGTGTGGATGAGGCAGCGTCCCCGGGGTACGTCGAGGAGATGCACGCCCACCTGCGCCGGACGGTGGCCGGCCTGCTCGGGCAGGCCGCGGCGGAGAGACTCAAGATCGTCTACGGGGGGAGCGTGACCCCGGACACCGCGGGGAAGCTCTGCCGTCTCCCCGACGTGGACGGCCTGTTCGTGGGGCGCTCGGCACTGGATGTCGAGCGTTTCCGGGGGATCATCGAAGACGCATCGCACTGGCATAACCGGGCCACCGATTGAACCGGCCATTCTATCCTCCTGGGGGGAGGAGAACGAGCATGAGACTGAGACTGGCCATCGCCGCAGATCATTTCGGACTGCCCCTCAAAGAAGCTCTGGTGGAGCACATCAAGCAGCATCACCCCGAAGTTGAACTGTCAGACCTGGGCGTGCACACCCCGGCCCCGGTGGACTACCCCGACGTGGCGCTGCCGCTGGCTGAAGCCGTGGCGGCCGGCCAGTACGAGCGGGGCGTCCTGGTCTGCGGAACCGGGGCCGGCATGGCCATCTGCGCCAACAAGGTCCCCGGCGTGCGCGCGGTCTGCTGCCACGACCCCTACACCGCCGAGCGGGCCCGCAAGAGCAATAACGCCCAGATCTTGACAATGGGTTCGCTGGTCGTCGGGGTCGAGACGGCCAAGATGCTGCTCGACATCTGGCTTTCCGCGGAGTTCGCCGGCGGGCGGTCCCTGCCGAAGGTGGCCAAGATCGACGCCATTGACGCCAAGTATCACCGGGATGGAACGCGAACGGGGGTGAGGATGGCGAGGAGACCGGTCTGAAGTGCAAAGGCATGCGTTGGTACCTGGGTCTTACAAGTAAGGAGGGAAAGTACATGAGAAGGTCTTCGCTGGTCGTTCTAGGCTTGGTGATGGTCCTGGTCCTCGCCCTTGCTGCCTCCGCAGCCGACTTCCCGCTGCCGATCTCCGGGCTGGGCGTCAAGACCACGACCACGGTCAAGGCCAAAAAGCCGTACCTTCTGGCCTGCGTCGTCAAGAACTCCACCAACCCGTATATGATCAAGCAGCTCGAAGGTTTTAAGGCCGCGGCCAAGGCGATGGGCTTCCAGGCGCTCGCCATGGCGCCGGCCAAGCAGGACAACATTGAAGAGCAGGTCAAGATCATCGAGGACCTGCTCCAGCGCGGGGTTCAGGGCATCGCCATCCATCCGTCCGACTCCAACGGAATCGTCCCGGTCGTGGAGAAGGCGGTGGCGATGGGCGTTCCGGTGGTCGCCATCGGCACCCCGGCCAACACCGACAAGGTTATGCTCCGCACCGGCATGGACTACTACCGGTCCGGCTACGTGATCACGGAGGCGGTGGCCAAGAGACTCGGCGGCCGGGGCAACGTCATCATCCTCGAAGGGCCGCCGCAGGCGATCAACGCCAAGGAGCGGCTGGACGGCATCAAAGCCGCCCTGGCCAAGTACCCGAACATCAAGATCCTCGCCTCCCAGCCGGCCAACTTCCGGCGCCTCGACGCCCTGCAGGTCATGGAGAATCTGCTGCAGCGCTTCCCGAAGGTGGACGGCGTGATCGCCTGCAACGACGAGATGGCCCTCGGAGCCGTCCAGGCTCTTGAGGCAGCCGGCCGGCTTAAGGGAACGATCGTAAGCGGCGTGGACGGTTCGAAAGACGCCACGGCGGCTATCAAGGAAGGGCGCCTGACCATCACCTCCAACGCCGACCCCTGGTCCAGCGCCTGGTGCGCCGCGGCCTACCTGGTGCTTTACCTGAACGACGGCACGCTGCCGCCGAGCAAGTTCATCCCGTACCCCCCGATCGAGGAGTCCATGCTGGTGACCAAGGACAACATCGACCAATACATCGCCGAAGACGCCTGGTGGAAGTAACGCAATCACTCCGGAGGGGGTCTGAGCCCGCTCGGACCCCCTCCCCCGGCGGGGGGGCTGAACGTGAGTTCGCAGCCGATTCTTGAGGCAAGAGGAATCGTGAAGCAGTTTCCGGGTGTCCGGGCGCTCGACGGCGTCAACTTCGACGTCCGGCCGGGAGAGGTCCACGTCCTGATCGGCGAGAACGGCGCCGGCAAGAGCACCCTCTCCAAGATCCTGATGGGCGTGATCGCCGCCGACGAGGGGGAGATCCTCTTCGAGGGGCGGCCGATCAGGCTCCGGAGCCCTCTGGACGCCCGACAGCACGGTATCGGCGGTGTATACCAGGAGTTCATGCTGGTGCCTTGGTTGAACGTGGCTCAGAACATCTTTCTCAACCGGGAGCCCCGGCGGTGGAAAGGTCTGCCTTTCGTCGACCACCGCCGGATGCACGAGGAGAGCCGGGAGATCCTTTCCGCCTTCGGGCTCGAGGTGGACACCAGGCTGCCGGTGAAACACCTGGACACCGCCCTCCAGCAGATGGTGGAGATCAGCAAGGTCCTTTCGACCAGCCCGAGGGTGCTCGTTTTGGATGAACCGACCGCCATGCTCACCGACCGGGAGGTCAGCCGGCTTTTCGAGCGGATCGAGGAGCTGCGCCGGCAGGGCGTGGCAATCGTCTACATCTCGCACCGCCTCCAGGAGATCCGGAAGATCGGCGACCGGGTGACCGTCCTCCGGGACGGCCGGTACGTCGGGACGGTGAACATCCGGGACGTCTCCGACGACCAACTGGTCGAGATGATGGTGGGCCGGAGCATCTCCCAGATGTACCCTCGGAGCCGCCGTGCGCCGGGAGCCGAGGCCCTGCGGCTCCAGGGCTTCTCGGTCAAAGGCGGGCCGCAGGAGGCGGATTTCGTCGTCCGCTACGGGGAGATCGTCGGGCTGGCGGGCCTCGTCGGGGCCGGCCGGACCGAGCTGGTCCGGGGGATCTTCGGGATCGACCCCATCCAGAAGGGTGAACTCCTCATCGACGGGAGGAAGGTCACCCCGCGCTCGCCCAACCAGATGATCCAGCTCGGCGTCGGGCTGCTCTCCGAGGACCGGAAGCGGTTCGGCCTGGCGCTGAAGAGCCCTGTTCACTGGAACACGGTGATGGCCAGCCTGCGGCGGCACTTCCCGCGGGGCGTCGTCCGGGAGCGGAAGGTCCAGAGCATCGCCCGGGAGTACGTGGAGAAGCTCCGGATCGTCACCCCGTCCGTCCTGCGCCAGGTCCGCTACCTGAGCGGCGGCAACCAGCAGAAGGTCGTCATGGCCAAGTGGTTGGACACCAAGGCCAAGATCCTCATCTTCGACGAGCCCACCCGGGGCATCGACGTCGGAGCCAAGGCCGAGGTTCACGCCCTCATGGACCAACTGGCCCAGGAAGGCAATGCGATCATCATGATCTCCTCCGACCTCCCCGAGGTCCTGGGGATGAGCGACCGGATCTACGTGCTCTTCCAGAAGCGGATCGTGGGCGAGTTCAAACACGGCGAGGCCAACCAGGAGAAGATCGCTTCGCTGATGCTCGGCATCGGCACGGGGGTGAAGACCAATGCAAGTTAAGACTCTCCTCGGCCAGTGGCGGCAGATCCCGCCCGCCATCTGGATCGTGGTCCTGATGTGCCTGATCTACGGCAAGGTCGCGCCCGGCTTCTTCACCCTGAGCAACCTGACCAACGTGGCGATGCAGGCCGCTCCCCTGCTCATCGTGGCGGTCGGGGTGACGACGGTCATCCTGACCGAGGGGATCGACCTCTCCGTCGGGTTCATCATGGGGCTCGTCAGCGTGGTCGTCTCGCTCCTGCTCAAGGCGGGCCTCGGGATCTGGTGGGCCATGCTGGGCGGGCTGGGGGCCGGCTTCCTCTGCGGCCTGACTAACGGGGTGATGGTCGCCAGCGTGGGCCTCCCGCCCTTCATCGCCACCCTCGGCGTGGGGAGCATGGCCTACGGCGTCGGCCTGGTGCTGACCGAGGGCCAGTCCATCCAGGCCCTCGATCCGGTCCTCCTGTTCCTGACGAACGGGAGCCTGGCCGGGGTCAACATGTCGATCATCCTGGCGGCAGCGGTCTTCGGGATCTGCTGGCTTCTGATGTACGAGACTGCCTTCGGCCGGAACGTCATCTCGCTGGGCGGCAATCCGGAGGCCCTGCGGGTGGTCGGGGTCAACACCCGGCGGGTCTCCATCCTGGTCTACGGCGTCTCCGGCCTCCTGGCCGCCGTCGCCGGGCTACTCGTCGCCTCCCGGACCGGCTCCGGGTATGCCGCCGCCGCCATGGGCTGGGACTTCGACGCCATCGGCGCCACGATCATCGGCGGCACCTCCTTTGAGGAGGGCAAGGGCGGCATCGGCAAGACCGTCCTCGGGGTCCTCCTCATCTCCATCCTCCGGAACGGCCTGAACGTGGCCGGGGTCCACAACATGTACCAGTTCGCCCTGATCGGACTGGTCGTGCTGGGGACCATCGTCCTGGACGTCAGGTTCCGCCAGACGGTCGAAGGGGGGCTCAAGGCGCAATGAACCGGAACGTCCGGGCGCTGATCGCGCCGATCTTCCGCCTGACCTTCGTGGCTGCGCTCTGCATCGCCCTGACCATTATGAACGAGAACTTCCTGACCTGGACCAACATCATCAACGTCCTGCGCCAGGCCACCCTGCTGGTGATCGTCGGCCTCGGCCTGACCGCGGTCATCCTGACGGCCGGGATCGACCTCTCCGTCGGGGGAGTCCTGGCGCTGGTCGGCTGCACCACCGCCCAGCTCCTCAAATCCGGCCTGCCGATCCCCGTGGCGGTGCTGATCGGGCTGGCCGTCGGGACGGCGGTCGGATTCCTGAACGGGGTCATGGTCGGGGTGATCAAGCTCCCGCCCTTCGTCGCCACCTACGGGGCGAAGTGGATCGCGGAGGGACTGGCCCTCCTCCTGATGCAGGGGCAGATCATCTTCGGCTTCCCCTCGAGCTACCGGTGGGTCGGCGTGGGCTACGTCGGCCCGATTCCCGTCCCGATCATCCTCACCGCCATCCTGGTTCTGGCCTTCGACTTCTTCCTGACGAAGACCGTCGTCGGCCGGGACATCTACGCCCTGGGCTCCAACCGCGACGCCGCCTACTACTCCGGCGTCAGCGTCTGCAAGATTACCATCCTGGTCTACACGCTGAGCGGGCTTACTGCAGGCATCGCCGGGCTGCTCATGACAGCCCGCCTGGACGCCGCCGAACTGGGTATGGGCGAGCCCTTCCTGATGCAGGGCATCGCCTCGGTGGTCATGGGTGGAACCTCCCTCTTGGGCGGGGAGGGGCGGGTGACCGGGACGGTCATCGGCGCCATCATCCTGACCCTGGTGGTCAACGGCCTGAACCTGATGGGCGTTCCAGCCCTCTGGCACCAGATCGTCCTCGGGGCGGTCATTCTGACAGCCGTCTTCATCGACCTGCAGATGAAGAAGTGGGCCAACTAAGATAAGGGGGAGTACTGAGAGATGAGCCAGCTGACCATCCGACCGATCGTGACCGGGTACGTGCCAACCTACAAGAAACAATACCACTACCACCACAGCACTCACGCCTACCGGAACGTCGACGACACGAAGCTGCTCCTGCCCGCGATCGTCTATCTCATCGAGGGCGGAGACCAGTTGGTCCTCGTCGACACCGGCATGGCCGACACCTATCGCGCCGACAAGTACCACCACCCCGGCTCGATCCAGCCGGAGGGGTTTGCCATCCACGAACGGCTGGCCCAGATCGGCTTGAAGCCGGAGGACGTCGGACTCGTGGTCTTCACCCACCTGCACTGGGACCACATGTACTACATGGATAAGTTCACCAAGGCCAAGTTCATCGCCCACCGGAAGGAGTACGAGTTCGCCCTGGATCCCATCCCGCTCTACTACAAGTCCTACGAGCACCCCGCCCTCGGCATCCGCCGGCCCTTCGAGGGACTCAAGGTGGACGTCGTCGACGGCGAGGAGGAGCTCATGCCCGGCGTCCGGGTCTTCCCCAGCCCGGGCCACTCGCCGGGACACCAGTCAGTCGAGATCGACACGGCGGAGGGCACGTACATCTGCTGCGGCGACTCCATCTTCATCTACGACAACCTGGATCCCATACCGGAGATCCACTACAACCTGACCCCTCCGGCCCGGTTCGCCAATATCGTGGAGTGCTGGAAGAGCATCGAGGAGCTGAAGGCGCGGGCCAAGGCCCGGGAGTACATCCTTCCCTCCCACGAACCCGCCATCGAGGAGCTCTTGAAGCGGCAGGAGGTCATCCCGGCCCCGCGGGTCCGCTAGACGCCAGGCATGAGGAGGTGAGCGGCGCCGCGCCAGCGCGGCGCCGCGGCCGACATGGGCAAGGCGATCGCCGTCATCGCCTCCCTGGACACCAAGGCCAAGGAAGCCGCCTACGTCTCCGAGGCCATCCGGCGGCTGGGCCACCGCCCCCTCCTGATCGACGTCGGGGTGAAGGGGGAGCCGCTCCTCGGGGCGGACATCACCCGAGAAGCAGTCGCCTTGGCTGCAGGCGAGTCCCTGTCAACTCTGATGAAGGAAGAGAAGCGGGTCCGGATCATGGCCATGGCCAGGGGGCTGGCCGCCCTCCTCCCCTTCCTTTACGCCCAGGGCCGGTTCGACGCCGTCCTCTCCCTCGGCGGCGCCCAGAACACTACCATGGGGACGGCCGGCATGCGGGCCCTGCCGCTGGGCGTGCCGAAGCTAATGGTCTCGACCATGGCCAGCGGCCGGCGGACCTTCGACCCCCTGGTCGGCACAAAGGACCTGCTTCTCATGCATTCGGTGGCCGACGTCGCCGGGATCAACCTGGTCACCCGGGCAGTCATGGACAACGCCGTCGCCGCCATCTGCGGGATGGCCGAACACGCCGGCCGCCCCCTGCCAACACCCGACCGGACGGTCATCGGGGCGACCATGCTCGGGGTGACCAACGAGGGGGTCAGCCAGGCCGTTAGCCTCCTCGAGGCGGAGGGGTACGAGGTCGTCACCTTCCACGCCACCGGGGTCGGCGGACGGGCCATGGAGGAATTGATCGACCAAGGGGTGCTCAAGGCCGCCCTGGACTTGACCCTCCACGAGATCGCCTGCGAGCTCTTCGGCGGCTATTCCTCCGGGGCCGAGAACCGCCTGGACGCCGCCAGCCGGGCCGGCATCCCTCAGGTCGTCGCCCCCGGCGGGGCGGACGTCGTGGACTACGCCGAGAGCGCCTTGGCCGAGCTGCCCGACTGGCAGACCCGCAAGCGCATCTACCAGCACCCGGCCGTTCTCCACCTGAAGCTCCACCCGGAAGAGGCGGCCCGGGTCGCCCAGGTGATCGCGGAACGGCTGAACCGGAGCCGGGGGCCGGTCACCGTCGTCCTCCCCCTCCGCGGGATGCACCAGCAGGGCTTCCCGGGTGGGCCGCTCTGGGATCCAGAGGCCGACCAGGCCCTCTACCGGACGCTCAAGGAGAACCTCAACCCCGGCATTGTCGTCCGCGAGGTAGACGCCCACATCAACGACCCCGCTTTCAGCCGGGCCGCGGCCGAGGCCCTCTTGGAACTGCTCGGAAAGGGGAATTGACATGCTGCCGTACTTCGCCCTGCCCTTCGACCACCCCGAGTCCCTTCCGGAGGGCGACTACGTCCTGGCGACCTATCTGGCCTACGGTCTCCCCGAGGAGAAGGTCCTGACCCGGGTCGGCAACTTCGCCGTCGGCCAGACGGTCGGGACCTGGGTCCCGGTGCCCGGTATTACTCAAGAGATGGTGCGGAACCACGAGGCCAGGGTCGTCGGTTGCTACCCCGTCTCCCCCGCCCGGGACACCTCTGCCGCCGGGGAGGGGACCTACCTCCTCCGGGTCGCCTTCCCCCGGGCCAACTTCGGAACCAGCTTCGCCATGCTCCTCACCGCCCTGGTCGGGAACGACGCTTCGACCGCCCTCCGGGCCAAGCTGATCGACCTGGAATTGGTCGGGAAAGCGATCGAAGCCTTCCCCGGCCCGGCTCACGGGATTCCGGGGTTGCGTCGCCTCACCGGCGTCGAGGGCCGCCCCCTGGTCATGAACATGCTCAAACCCTGCACCGGCTACCCGCCGGAGGTCGGGGCAGACCTCTTCTATGCCGTTGGCAGTGGGGGCGTGGACCTGATCAAAGACGACGAGCTTCTGGGCAGCACCGATTTCAGCAGCGTGGCTGGGCGGGTCAAGGCGTACCTCGCCGCGGCCCGGCGCATCCAGGAGGAGATGGGACGGGCCCCGCTCTACCTGCCCAACATCACTGACCGCCCGGAGCGGATGCGAGACAACGCCCGGGCGGCGCTCGAGGCCGGCGCCAAAGGGGTCATGGTCAACTTCGTCCTGACCGGCTTCGACGCCCTGGCCTCCCTCACCGCCGAGTTCGGCCGGGACCTCTTCTTCCTCGGCCACTTCGCCGGGGCCGGGATCATCGGCAACGGCGAGGACCAGGGGATCAGCGTCCCGACGCTCCTCGGCCGCCTGCCCCGGCTTGCCGGAGCCGACGCCGTGGTCACGATGTACCCGGCCGGCGGCCAGGGCCCCGGCTACTTCGACCTGCTCCGGACGGTCCAGGCCCACCGGCTGCCCCTCGGCCGGCTCAAGCCGGTCTTTAGCGTGGTCGGCGGCGGAGTGACGCCGCTTAACGTGACCCCGCTCTACCGCGACCTGGGGCCGGACATCATCATCGCCGTCGGCGGCGGGGTGCAGGGGCATCCCCAGGGCGCCACGGCAGGCGCCCGGGCCATGATGCAGGCGGTCGAGGCCACCATCGCCGGCCGGGACCTGGCCGAGGCCGCCCAGGACCATCCCGAGCTGCAACAGGCCCTGCACCACTGGGGTCCTAAAGCCTGAATCCCGGCTCGTCATCTTTCGGGGGAGGAAGACTATATGAGCGACGCCCTACAGATTGCGAAAGCCCAGTTCGTCGAGGCCGCCCGGCGCGCCTACACCCGGGGCATCCAGACTGGAAACGGAGGAAACATCAGCGTCCGCGTGCCGGGCGAGAACCTGATGGTGGTCAAGCCGAGCGGAGTCTCGCTCATCGACTGCACCGCCGAGAACCTGACCGTGACCGACTTCGACCGGAACATCGTCGAGGGGACTCGCAAGCCCACCCGGGAGTCCGTCCTCCACGGTGAGCTCTACAAGCACCTCCCGACCATCGGGGGCATCGTCCACACCCACTCCCCGTGGGCCATCGCCTGGTCCTTCACCCGCCGGGACCTTCCCCTCCTGACCATGCACACCCAGCTCAAGCTGGGGGCTCCCATCCCGGTGCGGTTCTTCTCCTCGCCTCAAGGGGTCCTGCTGGAGGAGATACCGGAGGTCCTGAACCTCTTTACAGCCAAGCCGGACCTCGCCGCCTTCATCCTGGGGGCCCACGGCGTGGTGGCGGTCGGCCCGGACGTGCTGGAGGCCGAGCACACGGCGGAGTTGATCGAGGAGACCGCCCAGGTGGCCTTCCTCTACGAGCTCGGCACGAAGCTGCAGATCATCCCCGCGGCCGGCGAGGGAGGGACCGGGCATGACCGCTGACGCCCGGCGCACCCGGGAGGAGCTCGTCGAGTGCGGCCGGCTGATCGCCAAAAAGGGCCTGGTCGTGGGGCCGGGCGGGAACATCAGCGCCCGCTGCGGCGGGCTCATGTACATCTCCGCCAGCGGCTCCTCCTTCGAGGAGGCTACCGGGGACGACTACGTCGGCGTCGACCTCGCCACCGGCCAGCTCGTCGACGGCTCAAAGAAGCCCTCCTCGGAAGTCCTCATGCACCTCGCCTGCTACCGGAAGCGCCCGGAGATCGGGGCCGTGGTCCATACCCATCCGCCCCTGGCCATCGCCGTGGCGAGCTGCGGCGTAACGCTTGAACCGCTGTTCCCCGACTTCGCTGCCTTTCTGGGAGAGGTCCCCACGCTGGGCTACGTCATCCCCACCACCAGGGAGCTCGCCGAGGCCGTGGAATCGGTAATCGGCGGCTGCGACGGCCTCCTCCTCACCAACCACGGAGCGCTGACGGTCGGGTCCAACCTCAGGGAGGCGCTCTTCCGCACCGAATTGATCGAGGAGGCCTCTCGGATCCTTATTGCCGCCAGGTCCCTCGGTTCCCCCCGAACCCTCTCCCCCGCCGAGGTGGAGGCGATCCGCAACCTCGGCTCCGAGAAGTACCGCAAGCAACTCCTGGAGCAGGCGGAGCGGGGATGAAGCCATGGCGGAGAGGCTCTTTCTCGGGATCGACGTCGGCACCCAGGGCGCCCGGGCGCTCGCCGTCAACGAGGCAGGCGAGGTCTTAGCCGAGGCGTCCCAGGACTTCCCTCTCTCCGGCGCCGCCCCGCTTTTGCCCGAGGGGTGGTTCGAACAGCCGCCTGTCCTGTGGTGGAAGGCCACCAGAGAGGCGATCGCCCGGACCGTCTCCCTCCTCCGGCGCGCCGGCCACCACCCCAGCCGGATCCACGCCGTGAGCGTCACCTCCACCTCCGGGACGATCCTCGCCTTGGACGAGCACTGCGAGCCGCTGGGCCCGGCGATCATGTACAACGACCGCCGGAGCGGGGCGCAGGCCGCCCGGGTGAACGCCGCCGCCGAGGAGTTGACAGCGAAGCTCGGCTACAAGTTCAACGCCTCCTTCGGCCTGCCGAAGATGCTCTGGCTGAAGGAGCAGCGCCCCGACCTCTTCGCCCGCACCAGGCTCTTCGCCCACGCCGGCGACTACATCCTGACCAAGCTCTGCGGGGAGTCCGGGATCACCGACTACTCCACCGCCCTCAAGAGCGGCTACGACCTGGTGGCCGAGGCCTGGCCCGCCTTTATCGAGGACTTCCTCGGCCTGCCCCTCTCCACCCTGCCCACCGTCCTCCCGCCGGGCACCCCGATCGGCCGGGTCACCGCGGAGTGCGCCGCGGCGACCGGCCTCGCCCGGTCCACCCTCGTCGTCCTCGGCATGACCGACGGCTGCACCTCGCAGATCGCCTCCGGGGCGGTGCGGCCCGGCGCGTGGAACACGACCATCGGCACCACACTGGTCCTCAAGGGCGTGACCAGCCGCCTCCTCCTCGACCCCAAAGGAAGGATCTACTCGCACCGCCACCCCGACGGCTACTGGATGCCGGGAGGCGCCAGCAACGTCGGGGGAGACTGCCTCGAGCTCCACTTCCAGCGGGAGGAGTTCGACGCCCTCAACCGCGCCATCCGGAACCGCCCACCCACCACCCTGCTCATCTACCCTCTGCAGAAGAAGGGGGAGCGCTTCCCCATCGTCGACCCGGAGGCCGAAGGCTTCGTGGCCGGGCAGCCGGCCGATCGGTACGAGCTCTACCAGGGATATCTCGAGGGCGTGGGCTACGTCGAGCGGCTGGCCTACGATGTCCTCTCCCGCCTCGGCGCCGAGGTCGGGAAGCGGATCTATGTGGCCGGCGGGGCGACGAAGAGCCCCGAGTGGCTCCGGATCCGGGCCAGCATCCTCAACAAAACGCTGCAGAAGCCGAAGGTGACCGGGGCCCACATGGGAGCGGCCATCCTGGCGGCCTCCCGGACGCACTGGGGCTCCCTCTGCGAGGCGGCGGACCGGATGGTGACCGTCGAGAGCGAGACTTCGCCCGACCCGGCGCTGACCGCCTGCTACGCCGACCGTTACCGCGACTTCCTGGCGGAGATGTCCAAGCGGGGCTATCTCGCTTCGGAGGAGGTCTGAGCCGCATGAGTATCTTCAAGGCTTGCGACATCCGGGGCGTCTACCCCGACGAGCTCACCGTCCAGTTCGCCGCAGACCTCGGCCGCGCCGTCGGCACCGTCCTCGGCGGCGGGCCGGTCGCGGTCGGCGGCGACGTCCGCGTCAGCACTCCCGCCCTCAAACAGGGGCTTCTCACCGGCCTTTTCGAGACGGGCTGCCAGATCGTCGACCTGGGGATCCTTCCCACTCCCGCCTTCTACTTCGCCAAGCGGCAGCTGGCGATCCCGGGCGGCGTGATGGTGACCGCCTCGCACAACCCCGCCAGATACAACGGCTTCAAGATCACCCTCGGCGACTGGCCGATCACCGAGGAGGAGATCGTCCGCCTCCAAACCCTGATCGAACAGCGGAGCTTCGCCGAGCGCCCCGGCGGCACCCTGGTCACCCTCGACCTCCTCCCCGACTACCGGGATCACCTCAAGGCGACCCTGAGCGGCATCCGGGACGAGCACGCCGGAACTCTCCCAGTTCCCCCGAACCCGATCCCCCCCGACCAGACGCGGGTCGTCCTGGACTGCGGCAACGGCTGCTACAGCCGGATCGCTCCCGAACTCTTCGCGGAGCTCGGCTACGACGTGCGCCGTCTCTTCTCCGAGGAGGACGGGGCCTTCCCCAACCGGGAACCCAACCCCGCTATCGCCGCCAACCTGGCGGCGCTCTGCCGGAAAGTCCCCGAAGAAGATGCCACCCTGGGCGTCGCCTTCGACGGGGACGGCGACCGGGTGGCCTTCGTCGACGAGCGCGGCCGGGTGGTGCCGAGCGACCAGATGATCGCCCTCCTGGCCCGCCACCTCCTCCAGGCCAATCCCGGCGGGAAGGTCGTCTTCGACCTCAAGTGCTCGACCCTCGTCCCGGAAACGGTCCGGGAGGCCGGCGGGATACCCCTGATGGAGAAGTCCGGCCACGCCTTCATCAAGACCACCCTGCTCAAGGAAGGGGCGGTCTTCGCCGGGGAGATCAGCGGACACTTCTTCTTCGCCAGGCTGGGCGGGGACGACGGCCTCTTCGCCGCCCTCCTCGTCGCCGACCTGGTCCGGGAGAACGGCGGCAGTCTGGCCCGGCTCGTCTCCCAGCTCCCCGCCTACTTCACCACGCCGGACATCCGCCTCCCCTACCACGACTCGGACCAGGCCGAACTCCTCTCCACCCTCGCCTCTGCCCTCCGCGCCCGCGACGACTGCCAACTCAGCCTCCTGGACGGCGTCCGCGCCGAGTGGCCCGATGGCTGGGGCCTCCTCCGGGTCTCCGTCACCGAGCCCCTCCTCACCCTGCGCTTCGAGGCCAGGGACCGATCAATTCTGGACGACATCAAGGACCGGTTCCTGGGAGCCATCCCGAAGGTCAAGGCACTGGTGGACGAAGTGTGGCTGAAGTACGCTCCTCCGCCGCCAGAGTAGTCCTCACCCCGGAGGCGGCCTCCTGGTCGAGCACGACCGTCAGATCAGGATGGAGTTGCAGGACCGAGACGGGCACTTCCTCAGTCACCGGGCCCAGAGGCTCCCAGCGCCGACACTTCGAGACGGGGCATCGTCTGGAGGACGGGGGCGCAGAGCTCGACCAACCGGTCGCGGAAAAGATCGGCGCTCCGGGATACGCCTCCTCCCAGCACGATTACCAACCGAAGCCCTCGTATCTCCGCCCCCTGGCCGCTCCCGTACCAGTACTCGCCAAGTGCCAGGAGGTTCACGTCGTTCTCGACGTAAACCGGGTAGTGCAGGGTCTCCCTCAACCTGGCCAGCAGAGGCAGGTTCCGCCACTGAAGCGCCGGCGCCCACTCCACCAGTCCCCCTTCCTTCACCACTCCCGGAACCCCGACGCCGACGCCGCGCACCCGTTGAGCGTCAATGCCGGACCGGCGTCTGAGTCGTGGATGAACTCCACCAGGTTCTGCCAATCTGGAATGTCCAGCTCTGGCGCCGTGTCACCCCGAGCGGCGCCGGCCGGCGAAACGCGCCTCCCGGCCGAGTTCGTGCTCGATCCAAAGCAGTCGGTTGTATTTCGCGTTCCGCTCGCCGCGCACCGGTGACCCCAGCTTGATTTGCCTCGCCCCAAGAGCGACTGCCAGGTCAGCGATGAAGCTGTCCGTAGTATCGCTCGATCTGAGGGAGACAACCACGTCGTAGCCGCTGGTGACAGCTAACTGCCCCGCGTCCAGGGCCTCGCTGACCGTCCCGATCTGGTTGATCTTCAGAAGCAGCGTATTGCACGCCTTCTTCTCTATTCCCATCTTAATCCTGCTCAGATTGGTGGCGAAGAGATCATCACCTACGACCTGCTTGCCGGCCAGGGTTGCGGTCAGACGGGCGAACCTGTCGAAGTCGTCTTGCTCGAACGGATCCTCTATGAAGGTAAGCGGGTACTGTCCGGTGAGCCTGAGAAGGTACTCCGTCAGGGCGTCCGCAGTGAGCTCCCACCCGGCCGCCCGATACCGCCGCGACTCCGGGATAAACAGGTCGCTTCCAGCCACGTCCAGGCCGAGGCTCACCCGGTCTCCCACCCCCGCTCGGTCTGCCGCCTCGAGCATCACGTCGAAGGCCTCCTCCGTCGTTCGGAGGGGCGGCGCCAATGCTCCGCCTTCTTCCGGGACATTACCGAAGCGTTCCGCAACGAGCCTTGCCAGACAGTACCTGGCTTCGACCAGCCCTTCCACCGCCTCAGAGAAACGATCAAAGCCGTTCATCACGAACATGTAGTCCTCAAACGGCAGGAGCGAAGGGGAGTGTTTACCCCCCGCCAGAACGGTCGCCACGGGAACGGGCAGCAGCGTGGCTTTCTCCCCCCCGAGGTGAACGTAGAGCGGATGCCCGGAGGTGGCCGCTGCTGCCTTGGCGACAGCCAACGAGACGGCCAGGATGGCGTTGGCCCCCAGGCGTCGCTTGTTCTCCGTTCCGTCCAGCTGGATGAGCAAGTTGTCGATCCGTCTGTGATCGCCGACCTCAAGTCCGCATAACCGGGGAGCGATCAGGCGATTGACATTCTCCACTGCAACCTGCACCCCAAGCCCCCGGTACCGCGCCCCCCCGTCATGCAACTCCCAGGCCTCGTACTTGCCTTTAGACGTCCCACTCGGAACCGACGCCTCGACGAAGAGGCCTCCGGTCGTGACCAGAACCACGCCCACCGTCGGCCGGCCGGTACCGCTTAGAATCTCGAGCGCCTCAATGCTCAGAATCGTGTCGCCCACCGCGTCCACCTCGTTCCTGTGCTCAAGGCCCGGACACCCTCTTTCCAAGGACATATCTCCAGCATCGAACCGCCCCCGCCGGCCAGGAAGAAAGCAGGTGGGCTCGTGTCGCTCCTTAGGACTATTTCGAAACCGAAAACCCAGCAATACCAGGCGGCGAGCGCTGCCGGGTCGCTCGTCATGACACCCAGATGCTCGAGTTCGTAGCTCATCTGATCAGCACCACTCTCAGGTTCATCACGTTGGTGCCGGTATGGCCTGTGACGACCAGATCGTTCAACCGGCCGAGGGCTTCCAGCGTGTTATGGGTCTTGAGATATTCCTCCAGGTTCAGGCCGGCCTCCCGGGCGCGCTCGAAGGTCAGCCCGTCCGCGACGCCCCCTGCAGCATCGGTGGGCCCGTCCGTCCCATCGGTGTCCACCGCGATGCAGGCCACGTCGGCCAGGCAACTCAAGTGTCGGGCGAAACCGAGCACCGTCTCCTGGTTGGGGCCGCCGCTCCCGCAGGTGTCACCGATGGTAACCGTCGTCTCCCCGCCGGAGATCAGGGCACACGGCGGCTGGAACGGGCGGCCCGCCTTCAGGATCTCCCTGGCTACGCCGGCCAGGAAGATCCCGAGGTCCTTGGCTTCGCCTTCGATCCTGGTAGAGAGAATCACCGGACGGTAGCCGAGGGCGCGGGACCGGTCCGCCGCTGCTTCGCAGGCGCCGACCGGGTCGCCCACACTGAAGAGGACCGCCTTCATACCGGCCAGGCTCTTGACGGTCTCCCGCTCGGGTCGGGCGACCCCCTCCAACAAGTAGGCCTGGATGGAAGGGGCGACCCTCTCCCAAAGATCATAGTGGCGCAGGATGTCGACGGCGTCCTGGAAAGTCGAGGGGTCAGCCAGACACATGTCTGGCCAGGGCATGTTCTCGGGTGCCGTGTCCAGGGTGAGGGTGATGGCTTCGGCCGGCTGGATCCGGGCGACCAGCCGCCCCCCTTTGAGCTGGCAGAGGTGCTTTCGCACAGCGTTGATTCTGTCGATGGGCGCCCCGCACTTGAGCAGGAGGTCGGTCAACTCCTGGATCTCCTGAAGTCCGATGCCGGCCGGCGGAAGGATGGCCAGGGCCGAGGCGCCGCCGGTGAACACGGCGAAGACGAGGTCCCGCGGCCCCGCCAGCTCGGCTAGTTCGAGGATCTGTCTGGCCCCCGAGACGCTGTTTTCGTCCGGCAGGGGATGGCCGGCTTCGAGGATTTCGATCCGCGCGAGGCGGCGCTGCTCGCCGTTTTTGACGACCACTACGCCCCGGGTGATCCGGGGGCCGAGGATCTCCTCAAGCGCCGCAGCGATCGGGAAGGACCCCTTCCCCGCGCCGACGACGTAGATGTGGTCCACCTGTCGCAGGTCGTAGGTCCGGTTGCCCACCCGGAGAACCTCCCCGTCAAGCTTGACGAGGTTGCGCGTCCCGCGTCCCGGGTCGGCCCCCCGGATCCCGGCCTCCACGATCTCCAGGGCATCCCGGCGGACGCCCGCCTGGCCGTGGGAGATGAGTTCGGCGTAGTTCTTGATCAACGGCAATGCTTCCACGGTGTCCTTCATGTTCAGTCCCGGCTCCGAACCTTGTTCACCGGCCAGGTGGGGGGGCGCCCGTTCAGGACCTCGACGATGCCTTGAGCGGCGTGGACGGCCATGTTGACCATCGCCTCCTCGGTGTGAGCCGCGGAGTGCGGGGTCAGCACAGTATTCTCCATCTTGAGGAGCGGGTTGTCGGGGGAGGGGGGGTCGGTCTCGTAGACGTCGAGACCGGCCCCGGCGATCAGCCCTTCTTGGAGCGCCTCGATAAGATCTCCCTCCACCACGACCTGGCCCCGGGAGCAGTTGATGAAGAAGGCGGTCCTTTTCATCAGCGCGAAGTCGCGCTTGCCCACTATCCCCCGGGTCTTTTCGGTAAGCGGCAGGTTCAGGGAGACAAAATCGGACTCCTGGAAGACCCGGTCCCAGTCACCCGTCACCTCAAGGATGGCGGGATCGAGAGCTGCCGGATCGGCGTAGGGGTCGTACCCCAACACCTTCATCCCCAGGCCCAGGGCGGCTTTAGCCGCCAGCCGGCGTCCGATCCGGCCCAGGCCGATAATGCCGAGGGTCTTCCCCTCGAGTTCCAGGCCGTAGCGCTGGTGCCGGATCTCGAAGCGGCCGTCCCTGACCGCCCGGTCCATGATCTGCAGGTTCTTGGCCAGGCTGAGGATGAGTCCGAGGACGTGCTCGGCGACGGAGGTGCTGTTGGCGACGGGGGTATTGGTGACCTGGATGCCGTGCTCGGTGGCAGCGTCGACGTCGATGTTCTCAAGGCCGGCCCCGTGCCGGGAAATGACCTTCAGCTTCTTCCCGCACTCGATCACTTCCCGGGGGATCCGAGCGTCCCGGACGAGCATGGCGTCGGCGTCCGCCACCTCCCGTTTGAGGCTGTCGAGGCTTCGGTCCGCGAGTTGCCTGACTTCAAAGCCGTTCTTGAGGAGAAGATCGATTCCTTCGCTGCGGATCGGCTGCACGATGACGACCTTGGCCATGACGATTATCCTTTCAGACAGGATTCCTGTCAGTTGACCTGGGCCCCGCTCTCCTTGACGACCTTCGCCCACTTGGCGACCTCGGCTTCGACGTGGGCGGTGAACTTGGCTGGCGAGCCGCCCACCGGTTCGGTACCCAGCTCCCTCAGCCGGTCGACCACCTCGGGCAGTTGGAGGACGACGTTGATTTCCTTGTTCAGCTTGTCGAGGATCGGCTTGGGGAGCTTGGCCGGAGCGACCACGCCGAACCAGGCCATGGCTTCATAACCGGGAACGCCGGCCTCGGCGATAGTCGGAATGTTCGGCAGAGCCAACGAGCGGGTGGCGCTCGTCACACCGAGGGCCTTCAACTTTCCGGCGTTGATGTGCGGCACGGCCTGCGAGATGCTGTCGAACATCATCGCGATCTGGCCGCCCAAGAGGTCGGTCATGGCGGGGGCGCCGCCCTTATACGGCACGTGGACGATGTCCACCCCGGCCATGCTTTTAAAGAGTTCGCCGGCTAGGTGGAGTGTGCTGCCGCTGCCGGCTGAACCGAAGGTGAGCTGCCCCGGCTTTTTCTTAGCCGCCTCGATGAGCTCCTTCACCGAGTTGATTGGGTTGGAGGCGTTGACGACGAGGACGTTGGGGGCGTTGGCCACCCAGACCACGTGGGTGAAGTCCTTCACCGGGTCGTAGGGAAGCTTGCTGTAGAGGCTGGCGTTGATGGCGTGGGTGCCCGCCGTAACCATGAGCAGGGTGTAGCCGTCTGCCGGTGACTTGGCCACCATCTCCGTACCGATGATGCCGGTGGCCCCAGGCTTGTTCTCGACCACGACCGGCTGGCCGAGCCGTTCGGAGAGCTTCTGGGACACGATGCGGGCAATGATGTCGGTCGCACCGCCCGGCGAGAAAGCCACAATCATCCGGACCGGCTTCGCAGGGTAGTCGTCCTTGGCGAGACCCACCCCGGTGACGCTGAGGACCACAACGGCCAGGACCACGACGGCGACGGGGATTCTGAACGCTCTCTTCATCAGCTTTGCCTCCTTCTCTTCGAAACTGGAACGTTCTTCTAGACCTAAGACAATCGCCTCGTTCCGGAAACCCTCATCCCTGGAACGCCTTCTCCCGGTTGGTCCGGACGGCCGGAACCACGATCAGAAGCAGGAGCACCGCTGCGGCCAGGAGCATTGCCAGGCTGATGGGTCTGGTGAAGAAGACCGCGGCGTTCCCCTGCGACAGGAGCATCGCCCGACGCAGGTACTCCTCCATCATCGGTCCGAGGATCAACCCGAGGAGCAGCGGAGCCGGCTCGCAATCCAGCTTACGGAATACGTACCCGAGAAGCCCGAAACCCGCCGCCAGGAAGACATCGAAGGAATTGCCCTTTATGCTGTAGATCCCGATGCCGCAAAGGAGCAGAATCGCGGGATAGAGCAGGCGATAGGGCACCGACAGCAGACGGACCCAGATACTTATGAGGGGCAGGTTCAGGAGGACCAGCATCAAGTTCCCGATCAGCATGCTGGCGATCATGCCCCAGAAGAGCACCGGCTGTTCGCTCATCACCTGGGGCCCCGGGGTGATGCCGTGGATAGTCATGGCCCCCAGCATCAAGGCCATCACCGCGTTCGAGGGGATGCCCAGTGTAAGGAGGGGGATGAAGGAGGTCTGGGCGCCGGCGTTGTTCGCCGCCTCCGGACCGGCGACACCCTCGATCGCCCCCTCGCCGAACCGCGACGGGTCCCTGGCCACCTTTTTCTCCAGAGTGTAGGCGGCGAATGAAGACAGCGTCGCGCCGCCGCCCGGGAGGATGCCGAGGAACGACCCGAGCGCTGTCCCTCTCAGCACTGCCTTCCAACACTGGCGAAAGTCGTCCCAGGTCGGCAAGACCCCCTGGATCTTCGGTGCCAGGATCTGGCGTTCGCTCGTCTGCTCGAGGTTCGAGATGATCTCTGCGAACCCGAAGAGCCCCATCGCTACCACTACGAAATCGATGCCATCCGACAGGGCGTAGAGATCGAAGGTGAACCGCATCGTTCCCGAGTTGACGTCGGTTCCGATGAGCCCGAGGAGCAACCCAAGGACGACCATCGCCACCGCCTTGAGGAGCGAGCCGTGGGCCAGCACCACCGCGGCCACCAGGCCCAATACCATGAGGGAAAAGTATTCCGCCGGGCCGAACTTCAGGGCCCACTCGGCCAGCACCGGACCGAAGAGGGCGATGATGAACGTCGCCACGAACCCGGCGAAAAGCGAGGACAGGGCGGCGATGCCCAGGGCCGGGCCGGCCCGGCCCTTTCGGGCCAAGGCGTAGCCGTCCAGGCAGGTCACCACCGACGAGGACTCGCCGGGGATGTTGACCAGGATTGCCGTGGTTGAGCCGCCATACTGGGCCCCATAGAAGATCCCGGCCAGCATAATGAGAGCCGTGAGGGGCTCCAGCCCATAGCTCACCGGCAGCAGCATGGCGATGGTGGCAATTGGGCCGAGTCCCGGCAGCACGCCGATCAGCGTTCCGACCAGCGCCCCGAAGAAGGCGTACAGCAGGTTCAGAGGACTGAGAGCCGCCCCGAAACCCAGGGCGAGATTGCCCAGCATGCCACTCATCTCAATACCTCCATAGTTCCGGCCACAGCCGGAGCGGCAGGGAGAGGCCGTAGACGAAGAGCCCGGCTGCGAGCAGGGAGAGGACCGCAACCAGGATAGCCACTTCCTTTCCCTTGAACTCCCGGCTGGCCCACCTGCTCAGGACGACCGTGAGGATGGTGGTCGGGATGAGCCCCAGCCTCTCCAGGAGCACCCCGAAGAGGACTACCGACCCGAGGATCAGGAGGAGGGGGCGGAAGTGGAACCTGGGGGCTTCCCCGCCCGCCTGCCAGAAGGAGCGGACCGCAACCATCAGCCCCAGTAAGACTAGGAGCAGCCCCAGAACGGTCGGGAAATAGGCCGGGCCCATCCGGGCAGCCGTCCCCATCTCATAGCTGCGGGACAGCACCACCGCCGCACCGCCGGTCACGATGAAGATGAGCCCTGCCCACAAATCCGGATTGACCCGCTTCATGGCTCTCCTCCTCACGCCAGCCCCTTCGAGCTCTACAGGCGGACCTTCTTCAGCTCAAAACCGTCACCGGACTTCGTCACCGACAACGCCTGACCCCATTCCGCTTCGTTGAGCTCTGGGTAGTCGTCCCGGTAGTGGCTGCCCCGGCTCTCCTTGCGGAGATCCATCGCCTCGGTCATGATCTCGGCTACGGTCAGCAGATCCTCGAACTCGAGCGCCTTTCGGACGTCCCGGTCGCCCCGGACCTTGAGGCCGCTCCGGTAGACCTCCTTCATTTCGGCGAGTTTGACCCTGATCCGGCCTAGGATCTCGGCGTTTTTCAGGATCAACATGTTGGCCCAGAGGACCTCCTGGAGGTCATCGATGGCTTGATCCGGGGTGATCTCCCCCTGCTTGGCCCGCTGCGCCGCGACCCGCGCCCGCTTCTCCTCAAGCACCTCTCGGGGGATCATGACCTCCCCCAGGGCCTTCGCCCGCTCCGCGGCGAACCGGCCGGCCCGCTTCCCGAAAACCTGGCTCATAGTGAGCATGTTCCCGCCGAGCCGGTCGGCGCCGTGCGGTCCCGCCGCGACCTCGCCTGCAGCGTAGAGACCCTTGATGGAGCTTTCAGCGTGGGGATCGATCCGCACCCCGCCGTTCACAGCGTGACCGAAGATGGTGACCTCAATCGGCGTCTTCCGGAGGTCGAAACCCTTCTGCAGGAACCACTCGATCGAAACCGGCCAGAGCTTGCGGAGGACGTCGTCCTCGGGTCGCCTGGCGATCTCCGCTTCGTCCACATGGGTGAAATCAAAGTAGACACCCCGATGCTCGGTCATGTTGCCCTTCCGGATCTCCTGCATGATCGAGATCTCCAGGTAACGGGAGTTGTCCCGGCAACTGAACGGGTAGTGGGTCTTCTCATCCATCGCCTGTTTCGGCGTGACCCCCTCCGGCAGGTGCTTCTCCAGGAAGCTCGCCCCGTTCTTGTCGTACATCCGGGGGTAGGCCATGAAAAGGGTGGCCGCCCGGAAGATGTTCTTGATCGGCCAGATGATACCGAGACCCGCCTGCATGAACTCCATGTTGAGCAGCTCGGCGCCGGCCCGGAAGGCCATGGCGTGCCCGTCGCCGGTGATGTCCGGCGGGTTGAGGTTGATCTTGAAGAGTTGGCCGGCGCCACCGGTACCAAGAATCGTCGCCTTCGCTTTGATGAGGAGTTCCTCCCCGTCCTCGGCCAGACCGTAGGCACCCACGCATTCCCCGTCCCAGACGATGAGGTCGGTGACCATCACGCTTTCCATGATCTTGATTCCGGTGGTGGCGATGTGGCTCTTGAGAGCGTTGACGATGGGGGCACCGAGCCGCTTGATGATGTGCATCCGGTTTCGGCTGCTGAAACAGCCCTGGATGGTCAGGTACCGGTCGCCCTGCCGGGCGAACTCCATCCCCCAGCGCTCCAGATCGTTCTTGGCCTCCTCGACCTCTTCCGCCAGGATTCTGGCCAGTCGGGCGTCAGTCATGCCGAGGCCGGCCTCCATGATGTCGTTGAAGAAGACCTCCGGGGAGTCGGTCGGGTCGTTGGTGCCGTTCGGGACGTTGAAGCCGGCCAGTTCCGCCACGGGCCAGCAGGTCGTCCCGCTTTTGCCGAAGTTCCCCTTCATCACCATCAGGACCTGCGCTCCGGCCTCGTAGGCCGCGATCGCCGCCCGCGAGGCGGCCCCGCCTCCACCGATCACCAGGACATCAGTTGTGATCTCTCTCATTCCGGCCACCCTTTTCCTCGTGTAGTGGACTTGCGCCCTGCGCTCCTGCGTCCGATCTGATCCCGGCCCCTGAACCCCAGCCTGCTGGCCGCCCTTCGCCGGAGCCTTGCTGGGTCACCCTTCGTGTATGCTAGGATTGTAGTATACAAGATTTGGCAGGGATCCCCCTCAACCGGGCTCCCGGTGTCCCGGTCATGCTTCCTCGATCATGTCCTCGTTACCCTGGAAGACTTGTCTCGCGGCTTCGGCCAGGTTGGAGATGTGCTGTTGCATGGCCTTTCTGGCCGCCTCGGCGTCCCTGTCCATGAGGGTCTTGTAGATGGTGACTGTCTCCTGTTCGGACAGGGGCAGCCGGTTGGCGAAGTTGGCGGTCGCCAGGCGGGTCCGTCTGATCTCATCCCGGTATCCGCTCAGGATGGAGTATATCTCCTTGTTGCCGCAGAGTGTCCAGATGGTCTGGTGCAGCATCGTGTCGGCCTCGAAGACCAGGGCTCTCCGCTCCTCGCCCTCGGCGCCGCCGTTCAGGAGGGCGTCGAAGTGCCTGGCGAGTTCCCGCTTCTCCGCCTCCGTGATCCGCTCGGCCGCGACGCCGGCCGCGTATGGCTCGAGCAGCAGCCGGACCTGACAGATGTCGATGATCTTCCGCGGTGAGATGGGGGAGATGATCGTGCCGATCTGCGGCCTCACCACGACCAGGCCTTCCCGCTCAAGCCGGTTCAGCGAGTCCCGCACCGGGGCGCGGCTGACCTTGTACCTCTGAGCGAGTTGCACCTCCGAGAGCTTCTCCCCCGGCTTATAGCGCAGCTCCACGATGTCGTTCCGAATCGTCTCGTAGATGTAGTCGGCCGTGGTCTTCTTCTCGAACAAGCAGCTCTCTCCCCATCCAGCCTTTTCCCCAACTGGTATACTAGGATACTTTTGCTCTAATTGTAGCAGTCGATAAAAGTGTTGTAAACCCCTAAATTGTCAGGTGGGTGCTCGAACACAATTTGCAGGATGGGGGTAGGCAAGGTGACTATTGAAGACAGGATGGCACTTGCAGTCCTGGCAGGGGTACCTTTATGCAGCTCACCTAGTACTAGTATTCGTGATTATCCAGTCAATGCTGGTTAAACGGCTGGGAAAACCAAAGTCGAGTTAAGCTGAGTATCGGGCTTTCTACGAGCCCGGCGGGACTCCGCGGGTGGCGACGACGGCCACCCCTGTTCCCAGGAGGTCTGGCAGGATCACTTCCCCAAGCCGGACCGGAGCGGCCACCGACACCTTCCGCAGCGCTTCGGCCCCCGGCAGCAGGAACTGTTTGGGCAATGGAGCGGCGGTTTTCACGGGAAGACGGCGGAGGGTGGCGCCGGTGAGGCTGATGGTGGTCGTCAGGATCCGCCGGGGGTCGCTAACCTCAGTCCGGCCGTACTCAAGCCCCCGCTGGCAGCGGTTGCCCGTCACTGCCGGTTCGGCCTGTCCTGGTTGTTGCGTCACGGTGAGCGAACAACCCAGGGGGCAGACGATGCAGGTGAAGCGTTGGATCTCTTCGCTCACGGCCGTTCCTCCTCTACCTCCAGCCGAAGGCATCCCTCTGAGCCGACCTCGGCCAGCACCTTCGTCCAGTCGCCGGGCTTGACGTCCACCCGGATCATCTCCGCCGGCCGCACCACCGCCCGCCGGGCGATCACTACGCCCCCCAGTCGGACCACCGACGCCCCCGCCGGTCGCTGGACCCGGGTGGAGATGGTGAAGGGCGGGACCAGACCGGCAGAAAGGCGCTGGGGCACGACGTAACGGGCGTTGCCCCCGGGGACGAGGGCCAGCTCCCGGCTGCCGGATGCCTGGCTGCTGCCGGCCCAGCGGCCGACGGCGCTAGCTTCGGCCGTGACGTAGTCCACCAGGTCGTGAACCTGGAGGACGTTGCCGCAGGCGAAGATGCCTGGGATCGAGGTCTCGCCCCGCTCGTCCACCGCGGCGCCGCCTGTCCGGGGATCCAGCTCCAGGCCAGCCTGGCGGGACAGCTCGTTCTCCGGGATCAGGCCGACTGAGAGAAGGACGGTGTCGCAAGGGATCTGCTCAGCCCGGCTCAAAACGGGACGGCCGGTCTCATCCAGCGGGGCGATCACCACGCCGCTCACCCGCCGGCGCCCTTCGACGCTCAAGGTGGCGTGAGCGAGGCGGAGCGGGATGCCGAAATCCTCCAAGCATTGGCGAACGTTCCGAGCGAGTCCCCCCGGGTAGGGGAGGAGTTCCACGACAGCCTTGACCCGGGCGCCTTCGAGGGTCAGGCGGCGCGCCATGATGAGGCCGATGTCGCCTGAGCCGACAATGACCACCTCCCGGCCGGGGAGATACCCCTCCACGTTAACGAGGCGCTGCGCGGTTCCCGCTGTGAAGACACCGGCCGGCCGGGCGCCGCCCAGAAGGATGTTTGGCCCCGTCCGCTCACGGCAACCCATCGCCAGAACCACCCGGGCGGCTTCCACGTGTACCAGACCCTGCGGGCTCATGACTGAAAGTCGCCGCTCGGCCGAGAGCGAAAGAACCATCGAGTTGAGCCAGAATTCCACTCCGGCCTCCCGCGCCTGGACGACGAAGCGCTCGGCGTACTCGGGGCCGGTCAGCTCTTCCTGGAAGACGTGGAGGCCAAATCCGTTGTGAATGCACTGGGGCAGGATGCCACCGGGTTCCCCCAGCCGCTCGAAAACCGCCACCCGCTCCGCCCCAGCCTGCCGGGCGGCGGTGGCGGCGGCGAGCCCGGCCGGCCCGGCCCCAATGACCGCGACGTCCACCGAGAGAAGCGGAATCACCGGCCTTCACCCCCTCTTCGGGCCAGATCTTCAACAACGATCTCCGAGCCAAGCCCCCGCTTTGTCAGAGCGGTATAGGGCAGATCGAGTTCACGGGCGAGGATGGCCATCACTTTTGTCGTGCAGAAGCCACCCTGGCAGCGCCCCATCCCGGCCCGGGTCCGGAGCTTCACGCCATCTAGGGTCCGCGCCCCCTGCCGGACGGCCTCGACGATCTCAGCCTCCGTAACCAGCTCACATCGGCAGACCACGTGGCGGTAAGCCGGGTCGGCCGCCGCCAGTGCTGCCCGGGCTTTGTCGTCCAGCTCCCGGAAGCGAACCGGGGCGGGCCGCCCGCGCCTCCATTCCCGCTTTTTCTGCAGTTTCAGGCCGGCGGCTTGGGCATGAAAAAGGATCTCCTCGGCGATGGCCGGGGCGGCGGTGAGACCGGGCGAGTCGATGCCGGCGGCGTGGATAAGCTGGGGACAGGTTGGGCTCGGTCCGATCACAAAGTCGCCCGTGGCCGAGGTGGCCCGCAGGCCGGCGAAAGAGGCAATCACTGCCTCCGGGCCGGGCAAGGATGGGACGAGCCGGCGGGTGGCAGCGGCGATGGCGGCGTAGCCCTCCGCGGTGGTGAAGAGGTCCTCGAACCCCGAGTCCGGGACGTCGGTGGGGCCGAGCATCAGGTTGCCCTCCGCGGTGGGGATGACCAGGATGCCTTTGGAGTAGCCGGCGGCGGTCGGGAAGATGGTCCGGGTGACGAGGCTGCCGTAAACCTTATCCAGCAGGTACTCCTCGCCCCGGCGCGGCCGGAGAGCCACCGTTTCGTCCCCTACCATCCGGGCGACCCCTTCAGCGCCGAGACCCGCCGCGTTGACCACCAGGCGGGCGAAATAGGATTCTCCCGGCGTGGCTACCTCCAGGCGCTTCCCGGCCGGCCGGAGACCCTCGACGGGGGATTCCAGGCGGAGCTCGACCCCGTTGGTGACGGCGTTCTCCACCAGGGCTAACGCCAGTTCATAGGGGGAGACCACACCGGCAGTCGGTGCATGGAGAGCCCGAAGAACCTCCTTGGCCAGGTTCGGTTCGAGCCTGGCCGCCGTCCGTCCGCTGATCAGCCGGAGCCGGGGGACGCCGTTGGCTCGCCCGCGGGCGTACCACTCGCTGAGCTTGGCAGCCTCCTCCGGAGTGAAAGCGACGGTGAGGGAGCCGTTCTGGCGGTAAGGCACGTTCAGCTCGGCCGCAAGTCGACGGAGCAGGCGGTTCCCGCGCACACAGAGGCGGGCCTTGGCCGTCCCGGGGCGATCATAATGACCAGAGTGGACAATGCCGCTATTGGCCCGGGTGGTGCCCCAGGGAAGATCCGGTTCCTTCTCCAGGAGGACCACATCCACCTGGTAGCGGCTGAACGCCCGGGCGGTTGCTGCGCCGACAACGCCCCCGCCGATGACCACCACGTCCGGGTATGACACCCACCGGGCACCTCCTCGACCCCCCCCCGGGCCGGAACAACCAACAAGAAAGAGGTCCGGGGCACAGGTCAACTTACCCGTGCGGACCTCTCCGCTTCTCCGTCCCACGCGCTATTGACTGAACTATTCGCTTAGCCGGCCGGCTTCCCCTGCGTTACCGGCACAAAACTATACCATTCTTACGGCTGTCGGAGACGGCAACCGCCCTCAGTCGGCAGACGCCAAGAATCATCTCCCAACCGCCCACCCCCGCCCGCAGCCGTTCACTACCGCGAGGCTCTCCTGTAAGGCCATCACGGGATCATCCGCGTCATAGACTTCAATCATAAACACACCGCTCCACTGTTCTTGCGAAAGCAAAGCGAGCAGGGCCGTCCAGTCCGTCACTCCGCGCCCCAGGGCGAGGTGGTCGTCTCGGTGCCCAAGGTTGTCGTGGGCATGGATTTGGGCTAACCGAGGCAACCAGGTACGGGCGCAAAGCGTGGGGTTAAACCCTTGAAGGACGGCGTGGCCCGTATCGAGCAACAGGCCCGTGTCCGCCGGGCACGCTGCGACCACCTCGAGCAGGTCTTCAGGCCTGGTCAGAAAACCCAACGTGCCGTAACCGGTATTCTCCACCAACAGGCGAACGCCGAGGGAGCGAGCCTTCTCGCCCACTTGGTGCAGCGTTTCCTGGCTGTACGCCAGAGCGTCAGCCGAACGGATCTTCAGGTCAGACTTGTGACCGCAGTGAACCACCACGTCGCGGCTGCCCAGAAGTTCCGCCAATTCCAAGGTCTGCTCGTATTGGACAATGGTCTGGGCCCGCACCCCTGGGTTTGAAGAGGCCGGATTCAGGTCGTAACAGGGAGTGTGCAGAGAGTAACTTAGACCGAACCGGGTGGAAAGCGTGCGCAACCGAGAGAGTTCCTCCGTTGAAACAGTACCCGGGTACAGCTGGGGCAGTTCACAAAACAGTTCGATTGTCTGCAGGCCGTGACCTGCTATTCCGTTCACAGCGGTTACGATGTCCTCCTCAAGGTAAAGGAGGGTAGAAGCACCGATCCTCATTTAGGCCGTCTCCTCTGCCCAAGAGTAGAGCTTGGCGGCATCTACCTGGAAAGGATAGTCAGTAGAACGCTCCACGCGGCTTTCGGAAGGAAGGTCCGCGATGACTTCCTCGCCGGTGAAGGTGCGCACAAAGACCCGCACCTTATCTCCCAAGAAGAAGATGTTCTCGATTCGTCCGCGGAAGTGCTCTTGGCCGGGTGCCGCCAGGCTGACATCCTCGGGCCGGAAAAGAACCGTCAATTCCTCTCCCGGCCCCTTCGTTGTGCTTGGGACCGGAAAGCGCGCGTAACCCACGTCGACGTACAGTCGCCCGCCTTCCGCCGCAAGGTGTCCCCGCGCCATATTGGTGGTCCCGATGAAGCCAGCGACAAAGGCAGTCGCCGGGCGCCGGTAGATATTAGTCGGGACGTCTATCTGCACCATTCGACCCTGATTCATGACCGCGATGCGGTCACCTATGCACATCGCTTCCGCTTGGTCATGCGTCACGTACAAGGCCGTGATTCCCAATCTCTTCAGCACTCGCTGCAACTCAACCCGGAGTTCGTCGCGCAGCTTGGCATCCAGGGCTGTCAGAGGCTCATCCAGCAGAAGGACAGCCGGCTCGATCACCAGAGCTCTGGCCAAAGCCACCCGTTGCTGCTGTCCTCCCGAAAGTTGCGAAGGGCGTCGGTGAGCTAAACCGGCGATCTTCAGCATCTCCATCAGCTGCCCGGCCCGCTCACGGCGCTGGGCTGGAGGAACCCTCCTGATCCTCAACCCGTACTCGATGTTTTCGACAACCGTCATGTTGGGGAACAGGGCATAGCTTTGGAAGACCACGCCCACGTTGCGCTTTTCCGCTGGGACATCGGTGACGTCCACCCCGTCGAAGTAGACTCGTCCGGTATCAGCACGTTCCAGTCCGCTGACGATCCTTAGGGTGGTGGTCTTGCCACAACCTGAGGGGCCGACTATTGCCAGCAGTTCCCCTGCCTGAATATCCAGGGAAACGTTGTCGACCGCAACTGTACCGTCTCTGAAGCGTTTCGACACGTTTTCCAGCCGAATCTTGCTGTCAGTACCCCGACCCGTCATGGAAGTCTCTCACCCCTTTAGTTCCTAGATGTTTTTCAGCTCAGATTCATCGGCTGCGCCCAGGTACTGAATAGCAAGCAGCACGGGGATGATCAGGACGAGAAAAATCGAGGTATATGCGCTACCAATCTCCAGCCGCAGGGAGGCGTACGATTCGTAAAGTCCGATAGGGAGCGTCATGTACATGGGGGTGTACAGGAACAGAGTCATGTTGAACTCCCCGAGGGAAATCGTGAAGATCATCAAGGCTCCAGAAATGATGGCCTGCCTGATGTTCGGCACTACAACGTGGATAAAGCGTTGCCACCAGGAAGCGCCGAGGCTCGCCGCGCTTTCCTCGTAGACCTGCATGTTGAGGCCGCGCAGGGTAGCTGTGACGGTGTCAACCATGTACGGCAGAGTGACGACTAGGTGGCCGAGCAAAACGAAATACCAATTACCTCGGATATGAGAATGAGTCTGGATGATCGCCACTGCCAGAGCGATACCCGGGATGGCCATGGGCAGCGCCACTATCTGCTCGAAAAGCGTCTTGCCGGGGAAATCATATTTGGCGAAGGCGTAAGCCGCGGGCACCCCGATGAGAATACCAATGCCCATGCATAGGAAACCGATGAGCAGGCTGATCCCGATCGTGCGAGAGTAGTTGTCGAATACATACTTGTACCATTCCAGCGTGAAATCCCCAACAAGGGATCTGTGCCAGGCCCCCGCGAAGGATCCGAGCACGGAAATGATCACCGGGACGATCAAGAAGGCTACGGTAGCAACGGCTACCACGTACAGAAGGACCGGTGCTCCACGGCGGGATCTCATGCGCTACTCCTCCCTCGGCCTTGACCCCAAGAGCGGTAGACAGCGAGTAGGGCGAGGGTGATCGCCCCCAGGAAGACTGCCATGGCGCTGGCCATTTCAATGTTGAAACTCATGGTGTACTCAGTGTAGATGAGCATAGGCAGGATGTTGAAATTCTGCGCCAGAGTGAACGCTGTACCGAACGCCCCCATGGAGGTGGCAAAGGCCAGGGCACTGGCCGAAATCAAAGCCGGCCAGATGGCGGGTAACGTCACGTAAATCAACGTTTGGAAGCCGGCGGCGCCCAGGCTCCGGGATGCCTCTTCCAGCCGACGATCCATCTTTTGGACGGAGGCAATCATAGTGAGGGTCACGCGCGGTATCTCAAAATAAAGATAAGCCACGAAGAGGCCGGCCAAGGTATAAGCGATGTTGAAGAGTGGCCGACCGACGATTCTCATGGCTACCATGGGGATCACCCCGGTACGGCCAAAGAGGATGATGATCATGAAGCCGACCACTACCCCCGGAAAAGAGAGCGGGAAGGTTAGAAGGGCTTTGAAGAGTCGCTTACCCGGGAAATCATAGCGGGCAAAGAAAAAGGCCAGGGTAGTAGAGAGCACCATGGAGGCGACAGTGACGACCGCGGAGAGCGTTACGCTGTTAACCAGCGACTGCCGGTACCTTGCGTCCGAAAGGATAGCCAGGTAATGGCGTAGACTGAGCCCTTCCGCAGTGTGCAAGCCCCTCCAGAGGAGAAAGAGCATCGGATAGACGAAGAAAAAGGCTGTGACCAAAGCGAGGGGAAGCAACAACAAAATGCCCAGCAACCGAGACCGGGACCGGAAGCGGAAGGTAACCGGCAGCGAACCCAGCGCTACTTTCGTGCTCATGCAGCCTGACCCCTCCCTTCGTAAGCGGGGGCGCTTCCCACGGGGGAAAGCGCCCCCTTAAGGCCGGTTATTTGAGAACTTCGTTGATCCAACGCTGCTTGAAAGCGTCCATCACCTCGGTCATCTTCTTGTAGTCGACCGCCTTCGCCCGAGCATACTCGCTCCCCGGCAGGAACCTGGCCTTGATCGCGGGTGTCATAGCGTCCGGGCGGATCGGACGCACGTAACCCTCGGCCCAGATCGCCTGCCCTTGGTCAGAGAGGACGAAGTCCAGCAGTTTCTTGGCGTTTTCCTTGTGGGGGGCACCCTTCACCATACCGATTACGTAGGGCATAATCAGAGAACCTTCCTGGGGAATGACAACCTCAACGTTGACTTTGTCGGAGTACTTCATCCGGTATCCATTGAAGTCGTATTCGATCATGATGGGAATCTCGCCCTTGACCACCTTGGCATAGGAGGTCTGCTTAGGGTGCATCACGCCATTCTTTTCGAGTTTGGCCAGGTATTCTATCCCGGGGTCCCAGTTGTCCAGGGTTCCGCCCATAGCGATGTTGGCGGCGGTGCAGACGGCATACCCTACGAAGGCGGAAGTGGGGTCGAGGAAGCCAACCATGTTCTTGTACTGCGGCTGCAATAGGTCCTTCCAGGAGCGGGGGACAGGGACTTTGCCAAGAGCGTCTTTGTTGACTATGAAGGCGACCGTGCCAGAGTGAATAGTAAACCAGCGACCTTGTGGGTCTTTGAGTTCAGCGGGGATGAATTCCCAGCCTTTGGGCCGGTAAGGTTCCAGCAATCCGCGTTCTGCTGCCTCCAGACCATAGGTGATACCAAAGTACGCAGCGTCAGCCTGCGGCCTGTTCTGCTCCGCGATCAACTGTGATAGCGTTTGCCCGCTGTTTCGGTTATCGGGTGGAGCGAAAATGCCTGTGAGTTTAGTGAACTCGGCTTGAACCTGTTTCCAGTTGGCCCATTCTGGAGGGGAATTGTAAACGATGACGATTTCCTGAGCAGCCCAGGCCAGAGTGCCTGCCAAGACAATAAACAACACCGCCAGACCGAGGGCTCGAGTCAAGCTTCCGGCCTTCATGTCGATTCCTCCTTTCTTTTAATTAATGCGGCCGATTCTCACGCTCAAAATAAATAAACCTAATCCTTGGCAGCAAGGCAACACCCTACTCCCCAAGATTAGGATGCCTCTCCCGGTCTCCTGTCCTAAATTGGGAACAGATAACATCCCTATGACTAATGACGCTTATTGCAATTCGTGGCCAAACAGTGCAGTTCCTTCCTTCATCGGACATTTTTTTTAGATTTAGACTAGTCTAGCCAGACGGCTCTTTCTCAGGTGGAAGAGAACGCCCCCCCTCGAAGGGGACTGGGGCGACGAAGACTGGCCGGGAAAGGGAATGCCCACCGCGCGACGAAGATGCATCGGTTGCAGCCGCGATGCTAGCGGCATGGTCCGCCAAGCGGCGCAACATCGACAGGATGTCCAAGTGAATAGCGCTGGTCGCCCGGCTCTCCTTGTATCCGGCTTGAAGGCGTCCCAGATGAACCTCGCGCAACTGGCGTTCCAGGAGGGCAATGGTCGAAGTCTCCTCGGCCAAGTCTGGCCCACACTGTCCCTCCATACCGTCGTCCGGCGACGACGACCGCGGCGGCGGTTTCCGGCCGCTCCGGAAGGTTTCCAGGACGGAACTGAAGAGCCGCTGAACGCGGGCGTGGAGGGCACTGAGTTCCCGTAGCCCCTCGTCAGAGAAGCTGAGGGCTTCGTCGAAGCACTTTCGGCAGAGCAGGGCGATTTTAACCACGGCGTCAGCGGCGTGTTCCAGTTCAGACAGGACGTGGAGAAGCTCAATCGTAGTCTTCATCTCCCCCTTACCCATGAAGCGCTGTCCGATGTCTCCCAAGTAAGCGTTGATCTCACCAAAGAGCCGGTCGACCGCCTCTTCCTGGCGGAGGAGATTCTCGATGACCAGTGGGTTGGTGGTATTCAGCATCGCCGGGATGCGGGCCACCATCTGCTCCACTAATTCTCCTAGTCGCCCGATTTCTTGGGCTACATGTTCGAGAGCGAGGGCCGGAGTCTCAAGGGCGAGGCGGTCCAAGTATTGAGGTTTGGCGGGGTCCCGGTCAGCAGCCCTCTCGGGGATCAGGCGTTTGATAAGCTCCGCCAGCGGGCGGCTCAGAGGGAGGCCCGCCAGCAGTAACAGGAGATTGAGAACCGTATGGGCGTTGGCGATTTGCCGCGGGACCGAAGCGGCTGTCCGCTCGAGCAGAGCCGCGAAAGGAGCGCGGAGAGGCCAGAGGAAAGCTACGGCCAAGAGTTTCAAGGATACATGGGCGACCGCTACCCGGCGGGCGTCGGTGGTGCTGCCTGCCGCGCTCAACAGGGCGGTGGCGCAGGTGCCGATGTTGGCTCCGGCGATCATGGGGAGGGCTTGGAAAAGAGTAAGCGCCCCCTGAGCCGCCAGTGAGACGGTGAAGCCGAGCGTCGCCGCGGAACTGTGAACCAGAGCGGTAAAGAGCGTTGCGCCGAATAAAGCGAGATATGGGTTGCTCACTGCGGCTGAGAGCAGGTGGTAGAGCATAGGATCGTTTCGGAGTGCGCCGACAGTCTGCCCGATCAACCGCAGGCCGAAGAAGACGAGCCCCAGGCCAGACAGGGCCTGGCCGAGGTGGCCCCAGATCTTGCGCCGGGCGGTGGCATTGAGGAAGTAACCGGCCGCGACCAGCGCCAGAGACCAGGGGCCAGTATCGAAAGCCAGAATCTGAACCGCGAAGGTAGTGCCGACATCCGCTCCCAGAATGATCCCGATCGCCTGACTGAGGGAAACCAGGCCGGCACCGGCCAAGCCGACCAGCATGACGGTCACCGCTGTACTGCTCTGGACCAAGGCACTGAATACGGCTCCCACCGCGGCCGCTCGGACCTGGCTCTTGGTCAATCGGCGTAAGAGAGTCTTCAGGCGATTCCCGGCGGACTTCTGCAGACCTTCGGAACAGTAACGGAGACCGTGGAGAACGATCGCCAGACCACCAAGGAGGCCCAGAAGAATGCTGAACATCGGCTGTCACCTCCGGATGCAACCCGTTCTCCAGAGCGGCGAGTAGACTGGGTTTTGCTTTGCCCCCTTGACTGCCGGGGACGAAAAAGGTCCTTCGGGACAGGTCAACCTGCCCGCCAGGACCTCTCCGACTCTCCGTCCGGCGCGGGTTAACAGACTCCTGTTTTTCCAGCTCCACTGCTGGAAGGGCAAACAAAGGTCACAGACTTACGGCGTAAAGCTCCAGAGTGCCTCCTTGCTCGTGGATACCGCAACCACCCGGGTAGCCAGAATGGCCCGGAGTTCGGGTTCGGTCTCGACCAGTCCGCCGGCAATGATGGGTGGCAACTTTTCCACCGGCAGACGATGAATCATGCTCGGGATTATCAGGCCAGGCAGAACCTCCACTGCGTCCGGCTCGGAGCGTTCAACAACCTGGATGCCGGTGTTGAGCGCCTCCGAATCCAGGAGGAACAGTCTTTGAATGGCCAAAAGCCCCTCTTCCCGGGCGGCGCGAACCAGGGCGCTGCGTGTGCTCAGGATACCGTGGATCCCGAAGTTCCGCGCCAAGTAGCGCAGGCCTGCGCCATCGCGCCCCACCCCCTCGATCAGGTCGATATGGGCAAACACGAGGCGCCTGGCAGCGCAGATGCGAGAGGCGGTCTCCTCCAGGTCGAAGATAGTGCCTGCCAGGGCAAAAAAGACCTCAACTCCCTCGGCCAGAGCTCGTTCCAAGTCGGCGCCCAGCCTGATCCCGGCAATCACGGGTTTGCGCTTCAATTTCGGTAGAAGATCGACTGGCACGAAAAGCGCCTCCCCTCCTCGCTTGCTCTGAAACAAAAACCCTCGCGGAAGCCCACGCCCAACCGCCTTCGCTTTCCGCTGAGGGTTCTCCACATCTCCTACCCTGGGAAAAGGAAACGCCGCCCGGGGACATTTTTTCTCAGTTATTCGGTGAGCCGATATCCTTTCCCTTCCTTCCGCGTTGTCGCGTTCTCCAAAAAACGAGACGCTGCCCTATGAGCCGAACGCCTTCCGGAGGAAACCCTCGATCTCGGCTTCTGTCAGCGCCTGGGGATGGTTACGCGTGCTTGCCTGTTTCATCGTCCACTTCACCACCCGGGAGTCGTTCAGGTGGCAACCCATGGCCGACAAGCTGGCGGGCAGCGGAATGCCGGCAAGCAGTCCGCGGATGGCCTCGACGAACGCGGCCGCCGCTTGGTCGTCACCGGTCCCCGCCGCGACCACCCTCGCGCGCCTGGCTAGTTGGGCAATGCGGGACGTGGAGCCGGGCATCACGAACTCCAGCACATGCGGCAGGAGCAGTCCTACCGTAGCCCCGTGGTCCGTATTGAATGCACCGCCCAGCGCCATGCCCACGCCATGGCCAAGGACCACCCCTGCCTGGCCCAGGGCCACTCCGGCCATCAGGCTTCCCATGGCCATTCCCGTCCGGGCCGCCAGGTCAGTCCCGAACGCGCAGGCCTGGTTCAAGTGCGCCAGAATCAGTTCCGCTGCCCGTTCGGCAAACAATTCGGTAAAGGGCGTGGCGTTCTTGGAGAGATAGCTCTCTACGGCATGGGCGAGCGCGTCTGCTCCGGAACTGGCCGTGACCGAGGGCGGCATAGTCACCGTCAACTCAGGGTCGACGATCGCGGCCACCGGCCTGATCCAGGGGGACCGCAAGGCGCCTTTGAAGCCTGTCGCGGAGTCGGTCACCACCGCGGCGGAGGAGACCTCCGACCCCGTGCCGGCGGTGGTCGGTATGGCCAGAAGAGGAAGTCCGGGTTTTGGCAGCGGTACGTCGACGAGCTCGCGGCACGGCTTCCCGTAAACAACCCCCATCGAGATCGCCTTGGCGACGTCGATGGCGCTGCCGCCACCAAGTGCGACGAGCCCTCCCACCCCTTCCCGGCGGGCCAGCTCCACTCCCCGGTCGACCTCGTCCGTGGCCGGATTGGGGGACGCCTCTTCGTATAGCACGGGACGGACGCCGGCCTTCTCTAACAACGCCACCAGGCGGTCGGTCAGCCCTGCCCGCCGCATCGCGTTGCGCCCCGTGACCACGAGGATCGTACGCCCCAACGCAGCCGCTTCCTCGCCTGCCTTCGCCAGCGTGCCGTTTCCGAAGCTAACCTTGGTCCTCAAGAAGAACTGCATCTTGGTTCCTACATCCACGACTATCACCCCTTGTACAACATACCAGCGCTACCTGCTTGTTTCGCCCCCTGGAATGCCGTTCCTTCTAACAAAAGAAAAGTCTGACGTTCTACCGCCTGTCACCCCTCAGATCCGCTGGCGGAGAAAGTCCTCAGGAGCACCGGCTCCTGCGGATCATGCCGCTGCCACCGCGACCTAGCGTACGCCTCGCCCCGGGTGGCATAGCAGTAGCGGCAGCCGTGCATGCACGTGTCGTTCACCCCGATGTCCTTGCTCACCGCACATCCGCATGCCGCCCGCTGGTTCGGATCCTTCCCCGGCGCCTCCACGCCCCAGAGCCGACGCAGCAAATCCCCGTCCACGCAGCTCCCCGGCATAGTCCCAACGTCGCGCAGGTCCGCCCCCTCGGCGCAGGTCCGCATCTCCATGCCGTATCCCGCTGCGATCTCCCGCAACCGCCGGAGCAGCGCCTTGACCTGAGGATCGCCGGGCGAGACTTTTTCGAAACGGTATCCGTCCGCCGCAAGTCCAGCCAGTCGCCGTTCGGTCTTCCGGTACCAGTCCAAGACGAGGAAGTAGTACCGGTACCCCCGGCGGTCCAGCTCGTCCAGGTGGGGGAAGAACGGGACGGGG
>DYFA01000031.1 GCA_020725425.1 Aneurinibacillus sp. | reverse complement strand
CATCGACCACCTGGGCAACCGCCGGTTGAAATCCGTCGGCGAGCTCCTGCAAAACCAGTTCCGGATCGGGCTTGCCCGCATGGAGCGGGTGGTCCGGGAGCGGATGACGATTCAGGACGTCGAGATCATCACGCCCCAGGCCTTGATCAACATCCGGCCGGTGGTGGCGGCGATCAAGGAGTTCTTCGGCTCCTCGCAGCTCTCCCAGTTCATGGACCAGACGAATCCGCTGGCCGAGCTGACTCACAAGCGGCGGCTCTCCGCCCTCGGCCCCGGCGGTCTCTCCCGGGAGCGGGCCGGGTTCGAGGTCCGGGACGTCCACCATTCGCACTACGGACGGATGTGCCCCATCGAGACGCCGGAAGGCCCGAACATCGGGCTTATCGGGAGCCTCTGCACCTACGCCCGGATCAACGAGTACGGGTTCATCGAGACGCCCTATCGGAAGGTCCAGGACGGCGTGGTGACGGACGAGATCTACTACCTGACGGCAGACGAGGAAGACCGTTACGTGGTTGCCCAGGCCAACGAGCCGGTGGACCCGGTGACGCGCCGGTTCGTCCATCCCCGGGTCACCGCCCGGTTCAAAGAGGAGATCATCATCGTCCCCTCCGAGCACGTGGACTACGTGGACGTCTCGCCGAAGCAGGTCTTCTCCATCGCCACGGCGCTCATCCCCTTCCTCGAGAACGACGACGCCAGCCGTGCGCTGATGGGTTCGAACATGCAGCGCCAGGCCGTGCCGCTGTTGCGGGCTGAGGCGCCGCTGGTCGGCACGGGGGCGGAGTACAAGGCGGCCGTCGATTCCGGCGTGGTCGTATTGGCCCGGGAAGACGGGACGGTCCAGAAGGTGACTGCCAGCGAGATCGTGATCAAGCACAAGAGCGGCCTCGCCACCTACAAGCTGCTCAAGTTCAAGCGGTCCAACCAGGGGACCTGCATCAACCAGAAGCCGGTGGTCGTCAAAGGGCAGAAGGTCAAGGCCGGCGAGGTGATCGCCGACGGGCCGTCCACCCACGAGGGGGAGCTGGCCCTGGGGCGGAACGTCCTCTGCGCCTTCATGCCGTGGGAGGGGTACAACTACGAGGACGCCATCCTGATCTCCGAAAAGCTCGTGAAGGACGACGTCTTCACCTCCATCCACATCGAGGAGTACGAGTGCGAGGCCCGCGACACCAAGCTGGGCGCGGAGGAGATCACCCGGGACATCCCGAACGTGGGCGAGGACGTCCTGAAGGACCTGGACGACCGGGGGATCGTACGCATCGGGGCTGAGGTGATGCCCGGCGACATCCTGGTGGGCAAGGTGACGCCCAAGGGCGAGACCGAGCTCACGGCAGAGGAGCGGCTGCTCCGGGCGATCTTCGGTGAGAAAGCCCGGGAGGTCCGGGACACGTCGCTTCGGGTGCCGCACGGCGAGGGCGGCAAGGTGGTGGACGTAAAGGTCTTCACCCGGGAGAACGGCGATGAACTCACGCCGGGCGTCAACAAGCTGGTCCGGGTGTACGTCGCCCAGAAGCGGAAGATCTCCGAGGGGGACAAAATGGCCGGCCGTCACGGGAACAAGGGGGTCATCGCCCGCATCTTGCCGGAGGAAGACATGCCCTTCCTGCCGGACGGGACGCCGGTCGAGATCGTCCTGAACCCGTTGGGCGTGCCCTCTCGGATGAACATCGGACAGATCCTCGAGACGCACCTCGGCTGGGCCGCCCGGGTGCTGGGGTTGCACGTCGCCACCCCGGTGTTCGACGGGGCCACAGAGGAAGAGGTTCTCGAGTTCATGCGCAAGGCCCACCTGCCGGAGGACGGAAAGACCGACCTGCGGGACGGGCGAACCGGCCAGCACTTCGACCGCAAGATCACGGTGGGCTACATCTATATGCTCAAGCTGGCCCACCTCGTGGACGACAAGATCCATGCCCGCTCCACCGGGCCGTACTCCCTCGTCACCCAGCAGCCGCTGGGCGGGAAGGCGCAGTTTGGCGGGCAGCGGTTTGGCGAGATGGAGGTCTGGGCCCTCGAGGCCTATGGCGCCTCCTATACCCTGCAGGAACTCCTGACGGTGAAGTCTGACGACGTGGTGGGCCGGGTCAAGACCTACGAGGCGATCGTCAAAGGGGAGAACATCCCCGAGCCGGGGGTGCCCGAGTCCTTCAAGGTCCTGATCAAGGAGCTGCAGAGCCTGGGGCTGGACGTCAAGGTTCTCTCCGAGGAGTTGCAGGAGATCGAGATCCGGGAGGAAGAGGAGGACGTCTCCGAGATGGCCCGTGAACTGGGCATCGACATCCAGGGGCGGGAGGACGACGCTGAGGTGGCGGAACGTTTCCGGCCAGCGGCCGAGCCCGAAGAGGATGAGGAGGAAGAGGACTTCGACGAAGAGGAGGCCGGGGAGAGCGTGGAGCCCGCCGGTGAAGAGGGGCTGCCCGACGAGTTCGAGGGCGGGGGCCTGCCTGAGCTGCCGGACGAGTTCGAGGATGAGCTCGCGCCGGAGGATCTCCCGGAGGGGTTCGGCGAGGACGACGGCGTGGACGACGAGGATGAGGAGTAGGCGGTTCGCTGAAGGGGGAAGCATCGTTGTTGGACGTCAATAACTTCGACCGCATCAAGATCGGCCTGGCCTCACCCGAGCAGATCCGGGCGTGGTCCTCGGGCGAGGTCAAGAAGCCGGAGACGATCAACTACCGCACCCTCAAGCCAGAGCGGGACGGCCTGTTCTGCGAGCGGATCTTCGGCCCGACCCGGGACTGGGAGTGCCATTGCGGCAAGTACAAGCGGGTCCGTTACAAGGGCATCATCTGTGACCGCTGTGGCGTCGAGGTCACCCGGGCCAAGGTTCGGCGCGAGCGTCTGGGCCACATCGAGCTAGCCGCTCCGGTCTCCCACATCTGGTACTTCAAGGGGATCCCGAGCCGGATGGGGCTGCTCCTGGATCTTTCCCCGCGCACCCTGGAGAAGGTGCTCTATTTCGCCGCCTACATTGTGACCGACCCCGGCGATACGCCGCTCGAGAAGTTCCGCCTGCTCAACGAGGCGGAGTACCGGGAGGCCCGGGAGAAGTACGGGAGCGCCTTCAAGGCGGGTATGGGCGCCGAGGCGCTGAAGCGGCTCCTGGAAGAGATCGACCTGGAGAAGCTGGCCAAGCAGTTGCGCCAGGAGATCAAGGAATCCAGCGGGCAGCGGCGGGTCCGGGCCATCCGCCGGCTTGAGGTGGTGGAGGCGTTCCGGAAGTCCGGCAACCGGCCGGAGTGGATGATCATGGACGTGATCCCGGTTATTCCGCCGGAACTGCGCCCCATGGTCCAGTTGGACGGCGGCCGGTTCGCCACCTCCGACCTTAACGACCTGTACCGGCGGGTGATCAACCGGAACAACCGTCTCAAGCGCCTGCTCGAGCTGGGCGCGCCCGACATCATCGTGCGCAATGAGAAGCGGATGCTGCAAGAGGCGGTGGACGCCCTCATCGACAACGGCCGGCGGGGTCGCCCGGTGACAGGGCCCGGCAACCGCCCGCTCAAGTCGCTCTCCGACATGCTCAAGGGGAAGCAGGGCCGGTTCCGCCAGAACCTGCTCGGCAAGCGCGTCGACTACTCCGGCCGGTCGGTGATCGTGGTCGGGCCGGAGCTGAAACTGCACCAGTGCGGCTTGCCCAAGGAGATGGCGCTCGAGCTCTTCAAGCCGTTCGTGATGAAGAAGCTGGTGGATCAGGGCTTTGCCCACAACATCAAATCCGCCAAGCGGATGATCGAGCGGGTGAAGAACGAAGTCTGGGACGTCCTGGAGGAGGTGATCGCCGAGCACCCGGTGCTGCTCAACCGGGCGCCGACCCTGCACCGGCTGGGCATCCAGGCCTTCGAGCCGAAGCTGGTGGAGGGGCGGGCGATCAAGATCCACCCGCTGGTCTGCTCAGCCTACAACGCCGACTTCGACAGATCGGAAGAGCAACGTCTG
>DYFA01000001.1 GCA_020725425.1 Aneurinibacillus sp. | reverse complement strand
CCCCAGCACCACGCAGACCACAAGCCCCGCGAGCACGGCCACCGGCCCGTTCACCCCCGGACCCGCCGGCGAGCCGGCCAGGGTGAAGTTGTGGGCGAAGGCCGCTCCGGTGAGCATCCCCAGAACGAAGACCGCCGCGTCGCCGTCGCCCTCGCCAGTCATGACCAGTTGCCGCCCGGGGCACCCGCCGGCCAGGGTGAAGGCCAGGCCGGCCAGAGCCATGCCGCCGAAATTCCACAGGGCGTCGGTGTGGGCGACCGGCTGGTTGGCGAAGCCGGGGTGGAACTGGCCGAGAAGCAGGTTGGTGGCGAAGGCCGTCGCCAGCAGGGCCAGGACACCGTTGAACAGGTGGGGGTTGCGGAAGAGGATGAGATCACGGATCCCGCCCACCGTGCAGAACCGGCTGCGCTGCGCCAGGAAGCCGACGACCAGACCCGCGCCGAGGGCGGCGAGCCACGGCGCGTGCTGGCTCCCCGGCCCCTTTAGGGAGAAGAAGACCGGGCCGGTGGCGTTGCCGTCGGCGTCCCGGCCGAGCTGCGGTGCGGCGACCAGAAGGATCAACACGCCTACCATCAGAAGCGGCATCACCCACCCCAGCCCCGCCGGCGCGGCGTGGCTCCGGCCCAGGGTGAACCCCTGCTTCAGGAAGGTTGCGCCCACCCAAACCCCGGCGGCGAGGCCAGCGATGCCGGGGAGGGCGTTCCAGTCGCCGCCGCCCAGCCGCAGGTACGCCCGCCACGGGCAGCCCAGGAAGACCAGCGCCCCGATCATGGCGAACGCCCCCAGGAGGAAGCGGATCAGCGGGGCCGACCCCGTCCGCGGCTTGAACTGGCGGAAGCTCAAGGCAGCCACGAGCGCCCCCAGCACGATCCCCGCGATCTCCGGCCGGAGGTACTGCACCGCGGCCGCCCGGTGCAGGCCCAGGGCACCGGCGATGTCCCGGGTGAAGCACGCCACACATACCCCCATGTTCCCGGGGTTCCCGAGCTTGACCAGGATCGGGGCGAGCACCCCCACTACCGCGCCGGTCAAGACCGGCCCGACGGCCGTCGAAAAGAGCCCCCTGCGTAGACTCATTCCCTTTGCCACTCCCCTTGTCTAGAAGATATCTTTATGATTTGCATATCCAAATGCTTATTAAATATTGGGCGCTCTTTTCCATTCTCCTGCCAAGCCAGGAGGATTTTTGGCGGAGACCGTTAACAACGAAATCATACTGGCCATCCAGAAGAGGATGGTGGCGATGGGCAAGACCATCCGGAAGCGCAAGCAGCATACTTTCCTGGAGCGGTTCGGGAAGGCCCAGGAGCCCCGGGTCGTCCGGACGATGCATGAGCCGATCCACGTCGGCTTCTGTTTGCACGACCGCTACAAGCCCCGATGTTTCTGGAAGGGAGAGATGGCCTACCCTATCTACCGGGTGGTCAAGCGGTGGAGCGACGAGTGGCGCCGCCGGTGGTACCGGGTTAAGACCAGAGAAGGAACCTTCGACCTCTACGAGCACCGGCGGTGGCTCTCCCGGGAAGACGGCTTCTACCGGTCATATTGGTTTCTGGCGGCCGAGATCGAGATGGTGCCGGTCCGGCACATGGACACGCTGAAGGCGCAGGCGAACCAAGCGACCGCCGCTAGCGGTCACGGATCCACTGGGGAGGCGCCGGGTGACAGGAGGCGCACCGTACGTGGTGGCAGTTCGTCGCGCAGGCCTCATATCCAGGGTAGCCGCCCTGGTATGCGGTCACCACTAAGCCGGTGAGCAGGTGACCCCGGTTGATCCCCTCCAACACCGCCGTAGCGTGCGGGTCGTGGCAGCCGGAACATTTCTGCTTGTGATACCTGGTCAGATGAAGGTTATGGAGGTTGATCCCCTTCCCCGACCAGACGAACCCTGAGACGAGTGTGGTGGGCTTCGCCATCTCCGCGGCGATGTTGGCCGCCCCCGGCCAGCTCCCGTCATGACACTTGAGGCAGAACTCCTGCGAGGCGCTTCCGCCCAGCCAGGCGAAGAGCTTTCCGGTGTCGGGGTCGGTCAGGGCAGCGGCATAGGTGCCGGACGACTTGGCGCGCACCTGATGGGGGTTGTGGCAGGAGACGCAGCGGATCGTGGATCCCGGCTGGTCGACCGGGTGACGGGACCGCAGCCCGGAGGCGACAGTGACTCTCCGGCTCTCCGCAAACCGCTCGCCGACCTGCGGGTGGCACTTGAAACACAGGTCCGCCCCGCCCGCCACCAGCGCCTTCGGGTAAACCGCGCCGGTCTGCGGGTTCACCGCCCCGTGGGGGTTGTGGCACTCCAGGCAGACCTCGGCGTGGGCCGACCGTCGGAACGTCTTCTCGCCGGTCCAGAGGTTCTCTGGGCTGTCGGGCTTGGGGTGGCAGGGGTAGCAGACCGTCCCGGACCGGGCCCGCAGGAGCCAGGGGTCGGGCGTCCCGTGGGGGTCGTGGCAGGCGGTGCACTGGCCCGGCGCGGCGGTAGCCCCCGGCCAGACCGCCCCCCGCCGGGGATCGGCGTGGCGCACCTCCCGGTACACGGCCAGGCCTGCAAAGCTCCGCCGTCCAGCCCGCTCCGGGACTCTGGCCGGGTGGCAGGAGCCGCAGGCGGCGTTGATCCCGCCCTCCGGTCCTGGGGTGGCCGAGCCGGCGCGCAACAGCTTCGGCCCGGGGGCGACCCGCCCGTGTGGCTGGTGGCAGCGGGTGCAGGTCGAGGTGTTCGGTCCGGCGGCGTATCCAGGGAAGGCGCCGTCCTCCTCCGCCTGCTCCTCCGCCTGGGCCGGAGTCAGAGGGGCCGGAGCGGCAGGGAGCGGCTGGCCGCCGAAGCCCCGGAAGTGCGGCGAGACCTCGTACTGGCCCCTCTGGAACGGCAGGGCCGGGTCTTTCCCATGACAGGCCCAGCAAGCCTCGTCCCCGGCCGGGAAGCGGAGCAGACGGCTGAATCCTGCGCTGTGGGGGTCGTGGCAGTCGAGGCAGAGGGATTTCCCCCCGGGGGTCCCGTGCGGCGAGGGTCTGCGGACAGCGGCGGCCGTCCCTATGGCGGCGGGCAGCAGCAACAGCAGAGCCACTGCCAGCGCCCTCATCGGCGCTCTTGCAGCGAACCTGCCTGTTCTCGGCGCTCTGACCAAACCAGCCACGCCCCTCGACATCTTGCCCCTCCGCCGGACATTTTTCGGCGCCGGCGGACTTCTCTCCTCCCTAAATCCTACCGCCTCGCCAGTCTCTCCCAGAGGAGGCGGCTGGACCGGCAGACGGCTCTGATCTCCCCGGCGTCGCACAGCTCCCCGAGCACCGCCTGGACATTTCCCTTACATTGCGGCCGCCCGCCAAGGCGGCCATTTCCTTCCTGCGGCGGCCGGTCGGACCGAGGAGGATTCCTCGGCGAAAGCCGGAATTCACTTGCGAAAAAAGCTGGCAAACCAGGAGATAACCGCGTGAAGACGCAACGTGTCAATCCCGGGAATCGGCTCCTGCTCGGCCTTATCCTCGGCTTTTGCCTGGGCGGCCCGGTGGCGGCCGCGCAAGATACGGTTCTTCCGGCCCTCCCGCCCGCGGACGAAGGCTCCTTGTACGTGCTCTACCTCAACTGGGACGGCTTCGGGTACGACCTGTACGAGCGGGCGAACCAGCCGCCCTACCCGGGAACGCCCAACCTGAACCGGCTCCTCGCCGAGGGGGTCCTGTTCACCAACGCCTCGGCCGGGGTGCCGTCGCTCACCGCCCCGATGCAGACCACCCTGCTGACAGGCGCCTGGCCCGCCGTCCACGGCAACTACTACCGGGGCTACGACCGGGAGGCGAACCTCCTGCGGCAGACGGGCCGGGAGAACGCTGCCGAGACGCTGGGGGAGGTCTTCGTCCGGGCCGGCCTGCCGACTGCCTCCATCCAGCAGTTCGCCCTGCTCGACCGGGGAGTGTGGTGGGACAACCCGCGACACCTTTACCTCGAGCCGGGCGGGAGATTCGCCGAGCGGGTGGCGCGAGCCGTCGACCTGCTTCAGGGGACGCCGGTCGAGTCTCTGCATGAGTGGGTGGTCATGCCGGAACCCCCCCGCCTTCTGGCGATCTACGCCGACGACCTGGATGTCCTCGGCCACAACGAGCACCCCGCCTTCGGTCTCCCGACCGCTCCCGACGAGGCCGGGCGGCTCGACCGCACGGTGCGGCACCTCACCGGCGAAGACCCGGAGGCCTATGGCTTCGGAGGGATGGACGAACTCCTGGGGCGGCTCCTGCAGGCTCTCCGGGATCGGGGGATCTACGAACGCACGATCATCGCCCTCGCCTCCGATCACGGGATGACGGGGTTCAGCGGCCGCTCGAGCCTGCCGGACCTTCTGGCGACAGTGGCCGGGCTCGGCTACCGGGTCCAGTTCCTCCGCCCCGGGCAGAGCGCTTTCCCCGACACGCAGGTCGTGGTTTGGTCCGCCGGGCTCCAGGCCCACCTGACCTTCCGCGAGGACCCCGGGAGCGAGGGGTACCGGCGAGTGGTGGAGTCCCTGGCGGGGAAGGAGTATTATGGCGGGCACCTGGACCGGGAGGAGCTGGCCCGGCGCGGGGCCCACCCCCAGAGCGGCGACTTGGTGGTCTGGCCGAAGCCGCCGAACCACTTCAAGGCAGATAGCGCCCGGTCCTATCCGGCGCGGGGGCAACACGACACGCTGGACCCTTCGTCCCACCGCATCTTCCTGGCGCTGGCAGGGCCGGGCATCCGGAAGGGCGTTATCATCGACACGCCCGTCTACGCCGTCGATCTCGCCCCCACCTTGGCCCACCTGCTGAACCTGCCGGCCCCGGCCGGGGCGCAAGGAAGGGTGTTGGTGGAGGCACTGGCGAACTATACCGCGGAGGAGGAGGCCGATGGCGCCCCGCAAGGTTCTGATAGTCGATGACGAGCCGGCCATCCGGGAGCTCGTCCAGTTCAACCTGGAGCGGGCGGGCCTGGCCGTCGTGTCCGCGGCGGACGGCGAGGAGGCACTGGCTCTCTTCCGCACCGAGCAGCCTGACCTGGTCCTGCTCGACCTGATGCTTCCCCGGCTCGACGGCTTTACCGTCTGCCGGCGCATCCGGGAGGAGAGCCCGGTCCCCATCATCATGCTCACCGCCCGGACGGCCGAGCAGGACCGGGTCGAGGGGCTGGAGATGGGAGCCGACGACTACCTGATCAAGCCGTTCAGCCCCCGGGAACTGGTGGCGCGGGTGAAGGCTGTCCTGCGGAGAGCGGACGAGCGCCCGGCGACGGGCGACACCGGAGGCTTCGTGCTGCGCCACGGGCCGCTCCTGCTCGACCAGGAGCGCCACGAGGCCTTCGTCGAGGGCCGCCCTGTCTACCTGACGCCGAAGGAGTTCGCCCTGCTGGCCATCCTCATGGCCCATCCGGGCCGGGTCTACTCCCGCGAAACCCTGCTCGACCGCGCCTGGGGCTACGAGTTCGCCGGGGACACCCGCACCGTCGACGTACACATCCGCCGGCTCCGGCAGAAGGTGGAGAAGGATCCGGCCGATCCCCAGCTCATCGAGACGGTCCACGGCCTCGGTTACCGGCTGCGGGAGAAGGTGTAGCGCGTGGGTCTCCTGAGGCGCATCAGCCGCTCCTATCTGTTCCTGATCCTGCTCACTTCAGGCCTTGTGGGCGCGGCCAGCCTCCTGACCGCCCGCAGCTACCTGGTGCGCCAGGGCGAGGCGGACCTGGAAGCCCGCCTCGAAGTGGTGGCGGAGAGCCTCGCCGCCCCGCTGGCGGCGGGGGAACGCGGCCCCGCCCTGGAGCGGCAGGTAGTCCGGCTGGGGCGGCTCGCTCAGGCCCGGCTGACCGTGATCACCCCCGACGGCACCGTCCTGGCCGACTCGGAGGCGCCGGCTGCCACCCTGGGGAACCACGCCGGCCGGCCCGAGGTCCGGCAGGCCCTGGCCGCCGGCACCGGCCGCGCCACCCGGTGGAGCGCGACCCTGGACGCCCCTATGCTCTATGCTGCCCGCCTCGTCCGGTCCGATCCCGCAACCCCGGCGGCCGTCGTCCGCCTGGCGATCAGCCTTACCAGCCAGGCCCGCCTGCTCCGCCGCCTTGCCGCCAACATCCTCCTGGCCGCCCTGGCGGCAGCCGCTCTCTCGGCCGGCGCCGGCTACCTCCTCGCCCGGGCGCTGGCCAGGCCGGTGACAGAGATGAGCCGGGTCGCCAAGCGTATGGCGGCGGGCGACCTCGGGTGCCGGGTCTACGCCGGCCTCCCGGGGGAACTCGGAGAATTGGCGGAGTCGCTGAACAACCTCGCCCGCGAGTTCACGGCCATGCTGGCCCAGACGGAGGAGGAGCGACGCGAGGTGGAGGCGGTTTTGAAGAGCCTGTCCGACGTGGTCATCGCTACCGACGCCCGTGGCCGGATCGCGCTCTTCAACGCGGCTGCCGAACGGGCCTTCCAGGTCGAGGAGAAGCAGGCTCTCGGCCAGCCGGTGCTGGCGGTGGCCCGCCTGGCGAGCCTGGCGGAGGGGTTTTCGGCTGTGCTCGCCGGAGAGCCTGCCGAAGTCAAGGAGATCGCTACCACCACCCCTGCGGAGCGCCTCTACGAGGCGCACCTCGCTCCGGTCCGGCGGCCGGACGGCACCATCAGCGGGGCCGTGGCTGTCCTCCATGATGTGACGGAGATTCGCCGCCTGGAACGGGTGCGCAGCGAATTCGTGGCCAACGTCTCCCACGAGCTCCGGACCCCCCTCACCTCGCTCCAGGGGTTCGTTGAGACATTGCAGGACGGGGCGGCCGACGACCCCGCCACCCTCCACCGCTTCCTCGGGATCATCGCCGCCGAGACCGCCCGCCTGGCTCGCCTGGTCGACGACCTTCTGGATCTCTCCCGTCTCGAGTCGGGCCTTCTTGCGCTGCGCTCGAGCCCCGTGGACCTGGGCGCCCTCATCCAGCGCACTCTCGCCTTCTACGAGCCGGCCGCCCAGGCCAAGCGGGTGACCCTGGAGGCAGCGGTGCCCCCCGACCTGCCGCCCGTTCCGGGTGACGAGGACCTGCTCGAGCAGGTGTTGCGCAACCTGGTGGACAACGCAGTGAAGTACACGCCGGAAGGGGGGCGGGTGGAGGTGGCCGCTGAGCAGGTCTCCTATCCTGACCGGCGGCGGGAGGTGGTGGTCCGGGTGGCCGACACCGGGCCGGGCATCCCGCCGGAACACCTGCCCCGCCTTTTCGAACGCTTCTACCGGGTGGACCGGGCCCGCTCCCGCCAGCTCGGGGGGACCGGCCTCGGCCTCGCCATCGTGAAGCACATCGTCGAGCGACACGGCGGGCGGGTCTGGCTGGAAAGCGCCCCCGGCGCCGGCGCCCGCTTCTCCGTCGCCCTTCCCCTTCCTTGACCGCGGCTGTAACAAAAACTTAACTTCCTCTTAAAGCGCTGGCAAACTCCCGCCTGTAGCCTGGAAAGAGAAGCGAGACAAGGGGGCGATCGCTCTGCTCCTGCAGCTCTTCCCGGAGGCCGCCCGCTCCCGCCCGGCGGTCACCCGGAGCCGCCGCGCTGAGCGGGCCGTCGAGCGGTTCCTGGCCTTCTCCGCGATCCTCGCCGCCTCCGCGATCTTGATCATCGGCCTCTTTGTGGCAGCCCGCGGACTCCCCCTCTTCCTCTCCTTCGGAGCCTGGCGTTTCATCGCCTCCTCCCAGTGGGAGCCGGCGCAGGGCCTGTTCGGCGTCTTCCCGATGATCGCCGGGAGCCTTCTGGTGACCGCCGGCGCTCTGCTCCTGGCCGTTCCGCTGGGGGTGGGGATGGCGGCCTTCCTCGCGGAGCTGGCGCCGGCGCCGCTCGCCCGGGCGCTCCGTCCGGCGGTGGACCTGCTCGCCGGCATCCCGTCAGTGGTCTACGGCTTCGTGGGCCTGGCCGTGCTCGTCCCCTGGATCCGTTCCGCCTTCGGCGGGCCGGGGTTCTCCGTGTTGGCCGGGGCGCTGCTGCTCGGGGTGATGGTCCTGCCGACCATCGTGGCCGTGGCCGAGGACGCCATCCGGGCCGTCCCCCGCACCTACCGGGAGGGGAGCCTCGCCCTGGGGGCCACCCCGTGGCAGACGCTCACCCGCGTCGTCCTCCCCGCCGCCCGGCCCGGGATCGTCGCCGCGGTCGTCCTGGGCATGGGACGGGCCATCGGGGAGACCATGGCCGTTCTGATGGTCACCGGGAACGTGACCGCCCTGCCCGACTCGCTCCTGGCTCCTGCCCGGACCCTCACCGCCAACATCGCTCTGGAGATGAGCTACGCTTCCGGGCGCCACCAGGAGGCCCTCTTCGCCACAGGAATCGTGCTCTTCCTCGTCATCATGGCGCTGAACGCCGCAGCCGCCCTGGCCCGGCGGAAGGAGGAGCGGGCGTGAGGGACCGGCGGCGGCGCAACCGCCTGGCCGACCTGGCCGGCCGGGGTCTGCTCGTTCTGGCGGCGGCCGTCACGGTGGCGATCCTCCTGGCCCTCCTCCTCTACGTCCTGGTCAAAGGGTTGCCCCTGGTTTCCTGGGAGTTCCTGACGGCGCTGCCCCGACGCATGGGCCGGCTCGGCGGCATCTGGCCGACCATCGTCGGCACGCTCTACCTCTCGGCCGTGGCGCTGGGCGTGGCCGCCCCTCTCGGCGTGGCGGCTGCGGTCTACCTCGCCGAGTACGCCCCGCCCGGGCGGTTGACCCGGCTCTGCCACTTCGGCAGCGAGACGCTGGCCGGCGTCCCCTCCATCATCTTCGGTCTCTTCGGCTTTGCGACGTTCGTGATCTTCCTCGGTCTCGGATGGTCGGTCCTGTCAGGCGGGCTAACGCTGGCGCTGATGATCCTCCCCACGGTGATCCGCACTGCGGAGGAGGCGCTGAAGGCCGTCCCCCGCGCCTACCGGGAAGGGAGCCTCGCTCTGGGGGCCACCCGTTGGCAGACTGTGTGGCATGTCGTCCTTCCCTCCGCCCTGCCCGGCATCCTCACCGGCCTCCTCCTGGGCCTCGGCCGGGCAGTCGGCGAGACTGCCGCGGTGCTTTTGACCGCCGGCAGCTCCCTGACTATCCCGCTCTCCCCCCTCGACCCGGCTCGCACCATGTCCGTCCACCTCTACCTCCTGGCGGTCGAGGGGATCTCGCTCGAACGGGCCTACGCCACCGCTGCCGTCCTGGTCATCACCATCCTGCTGCTGAACCTCTTGGCCACCCGGCTGGTACGCCGGCTCACCCCGAAAGGAGGCCACGCCTGATGGATCACGTTCACGCCCCCCCGGTCCCGGCGCCGACGTTCACCGTCCGCAACCTGACGATCGCCTACTCCGGCAACCCGGCGATCAAGAACGTCAGCCTCGACCTCTACCCGCGCTCGGTGACGGCCTTCATCGGCCCCTCGGGCTGCGGCAAGTCCACCTTCCTGCGGGCGCTCAACCGCATGAATGACCTGATCCCGGGCGTGACCACCCAGGGCCGGATCCTGCTGGAAGGAGAGGATATTTACGCCCCGGGGGTGGATGTGGTAAACTTGCGGAAACGGGTGGGCATGGTCTTTCAGCGCCCCAACCCCTTCCCGATGTCGATCTTCGACAACGTGGCCTACGGCCCGCGCATCCACGGGGTGACCGACCGGGACCGCCTCTCGGCTATCGTCGAGCGGAGCTTGACCGCCGCCGCCCTCTGGGACGAGGTGAAGGACCGCCTGCACAAATCGGCCCTCGACCTCTCCGGCGGGCAACAGCAGCGCCTCTGCATCGCCCGGCTTCTGGCCGTGGACTCGGAGGTCCTGCTGATGGATGAGCCGGCCTCGGCCCTGGATCCGATCTCCACAGGGAAGATCGAGGACCTGATCGACGAGTTGAAGAACCGCTACACCATCCTTATCGTGACCCATAACATGCAGCAGGCCGGACGGGTCTCCGATCGCACCGCCTTCTTCCTCTCGGGGGAACTCATCGAGTACGGCCTGACTGCCGAGGTCTTCGAAAGCCCCCGGGACCGGCGGACAGAGGACTACATCACCGGGAGGTTTGGCTGATGACCCGGATCTCGTTTCACCAGGACCTGGAGCAGCTCCAACAGAACCTGCTCCACATGGGCAGTCTCGTCGAGGACGCCATCTACAACGCGGTGGACTCGCTCCGTCGCCAGGATCTGGCCCTGGCCGAGCAGGTCCTCCGGGCCGACGACCAGATCGACCGGCTCGAGTCGGAGCTGGAGACGGAGTGCATGCGGCTCTTCGCCCTACAGCAGCCGCTGGCCCGGGACCTTCGGATCATCGGCACGGTGCTGAAGACCATCACCGACCTGGAGCGCATGGGCGACGAGGCGGCCAACATCGCCGAGATCACGCTCCGCGTCGGTGACCAGCCGCTGATCAAGCCCCTGATCGACATCCCGCGTATGGCGGAGCTGGTCAAGGCTATGGTCCGGAAGGGGCTGGACGCCTTCGTCCGGCGGGACGTGGAGTTGGCGGCGGAGGTCCGGCGGAGCGACAACGCCGTGGACGCCATCTACGCCGCCCTCAACGACGAGCTGGTCGAGATGACCATGCGGTTCCAGTCGATGCGCGAGGCGAAGCAGGCCTTCCTTTTGCTGATGGCGGCGCGCCACCTGGAGCGAATCGGCGACCACGCCACCAACCTGGCCGAGCGGGTCGTCTACATGGTGACGGGCCACGTGGTCAGCCACCAGCCGCCGAGCGCCCTCGAGGCGGCGGGACAGGGAGCGGCGGAGACGGGCGACAGCCGGGAGTGATCCTGGGCGGCGCGGCCTTACCCGGCCTTGCCTGACAACGAAATTAAAGAAGCTTTGAGAAAAAAAGTGCCTCTTCGGGCAGGAAATTCTCGCCTGGCCTGAGAAGTCTATCCCTAACAAAACGGGAGGTGTTGTCTCCGATGCGCACGACCGTGTTGGTGGTAGCGGCACTCTTGGCCTTCTCTCCGGCCGTCTGGGCGTTCGAGACGATCCCGTCCGGCCACTGGGCCGCCCTGGCGGTGGAAGACCTGCATAGCGAAGGGGTCCTCATCGGCTATCCCGACGGGACCTTCCGGGGGGCTAACCCGGCTACACGGTACGAGCTGGCCGTCGCCCTGAAACGGCTGGAGAACGTCGTCCGCGGCCTGGCTGCCAACACCCGGGTGGCCGGGCTGGCGGAAGGGGCCAAGGAGACGGAGGCCGTGAGAGCCGAGACCATCAGACTGCGGAACCTGATCGACACCCTGAACGAGGCAGTCAAACACAACGACCAGATGGACGCCCGGCAGGACAAGGCGCTGAACGACCTCACCGCCACCGTTCTGGCCCTGGAGAGAACCGTCAAAGCGGACAAGGTCCGGCTGGACGACCTGGAGAAGCTGGTGGACGAGTTGAAGAGCCGCTTGGCCGCCTTCGGGCCCGATGGCGTGAAGTCCCTGATCCAGGCGGAGACAGCGCCGCTGAAGGACCAGGTGAGCAAGCTGGCGGAAGAGAACAGCGCGCTGAAGGCGGAGGTGGCTGAGCAGAAGGCGGCGCTCAACCGCATGTACCTGCTCATCGGCGCCGCCGCGGTGCTGGGCATCGCGGTGAAGTAGCAGTCCCTTCCTGCAACGACTTAGGGGGTGTACCGTCAGCCGGCGGTGCGCCCCCTTGCTTTGAATACCTCTCGCCGATACTTCGACGCGCCTCCGCCACCGCCTGCCAATGCTGGCAGAGACGGTCTCGGGCGCCATCCTTTCCCCCCAGGAACCATCCCTGGCCGGGCCGAAGTAGCTCGTGAGGTGAAATCTATGCTGCAACGGACGAACTCCATCCGCCGCACCACCGCGGTCGCTGCACTGGCTCTGCTCTTCGTGACCCTTCCCGCCTTGACTCCGCCGCCGGCCCTCGCCGTCTCGACCGAGGTCTTGCGGGTTCCGACCGCGGAGGTCCTCCCCTTTCTCCGCCTGGCGCTCGAGGCCGGCCTGCCTTTCGAATCAACCGTGCAGAAAGCCACGGTGGGCCTGCCTCACGGCTTTCAGTTCGCCGCGGCTGTTCCCCCCGGCGGGACATACGCCGAGGGACTGACCGCCGACCTCCGGTACCGCCTGGTCGAGGGAAACCTGGTCACCCCGGCCGTGGCGGTCGGCGCCACCTACAACACGAAAAGCCAGGCCGTCTCGCCCTACGCCGTCGTGACCAAGGGCATTCTGAACGTCGAGCTGACCGCCGGCGTGCGTCTGGACGAGCTGGTCGCCGGCTCGGAGGACCCCGTCTTCGCCGGCGCCGACCTGGCCGTCTTCGGCCCGCTCCACGCCCTGGCCGAATACGAGGATGGGACGACCCGGTTTGGGGCCAAGCTCTCGCTCCTGAATGCCGAAGTCAAGGCGTACCTGGAAGGCGCCGAGCTGAACGTCCTCGGGCGTTTGATCCTGCCCTTCTGATACTCATGCGCTATTTCTGAGCGCGGGCTCGCTTGATGAGCTCCTCGACCGAAACGTCCCATGACGAGAGTGTACGCATACTCTCGGCGAGGGCCTTCTCGATCCTCCGCTCCAGTTCGTTCAACTGCCCCTGCAGGCTCATGTCCACCAGGCGCGAGCCCAGTTGGACCACCATTCCGGCCACTACCGCCGGATCGACGACGTTCACGACTTCCACCGGCTGCCGCGAGAACTTCTGCAGTCGGGCGGCAAGCATCTCCGTCATCTCCGGCGTCAGCGGCTGAGCCGTCCTGACGGTCGCCTTCACAGGCTCCCTCTCTCTCTTGCCCGTCTCCGGCTCCGCCGCGGCCGGCCGCCGCCCGGAGCGAAGGCTGCTGTCCTTTTTCACCCGACGCCGCCAGTTCTCCACCTAACGCTCCCCCTCACTCCGAGCACGTCTTTAGGCAGATACAGTCTCCGCACTCCTTTATACCTCATTCGTCCCGGGGAACGGGAATCCTCTAATAAAACCGCAAGAGCTGTCAGGCCTTTTTCGCCAACTTACGGGCAAGCCGCTCCCGGCGGAGGGTCAGCGCTGACAGCGCCTCTGTTTCTCGCTGGCAGAAGCGCTCCGCTCGGCAGCGCGCCACCCGCATCGCCAGTTCCGTGACTTCGCTTGCCCGGGCCGGATCCCCGTACCGGTGTTCGTATAGCTTGGCCAGTTCCACCAGGGCTTCGATCGATCCGAACTCCTCGGCCAGACGGGTCCAGGCCTCCTCGGCCAGGCGATACTCCTTGTGGCGTTTGGCCAGCATCCCGAGGCGCCAAAGGGCTTCCCGGCAGCAGGAGCCGTCGCGGCTCGCCTCCTGGTAGCAGCGGGCGGCCACCCCGGCTTCCCCCTGCCGCTCGTAGAAGTGGCCCACCGCCACGAGGTCGCCGGCCGGGAGGCGCCCTTCCGGGGCGTGCAGCCGGCTTCCCACTGCGGCCGTGAGCGACACCAGCGACAGGATGTCCAGGAGGTTGTGGCGGAGGACCGGCGCCAGCGGCCCGGCATCGCCCGAGCGCAGGTAGGCGAAGTACAGCCGGGGTATCAGCCACCCTGGCACGTCCTCCTCCCGCGGCGCCCCGAGGACGGCCTCCTCGAGGTGACTGAGGCGGCAGGTGCCCAGGCGCCTTTTCCACAGGGTCCAGGAGGGGTAGAGCAGGTCGAGGTGGGCCGGGCTGGGCAGGGAAGAGCGGAGCCGGGCCACCGTGAATCGCGCCTCCAGGAGCGGCCAGTCGAAACGGCGGCCGTTGAAGGTGACGAGGTAGGGAAAGGGGGCGAGCTCTTGGCCGACCGCCCAGAGAAAGGCGGGTTCGGCGGAGTAGTCGCGCAGGAAGAACTGGTGGAGCACGAACTCCTGGGCCTCCCCCTCCCCGGCGAAGTGGCCGAGACCCACCAGAAAGACGAAGGTACCCGTTCCCCCGGCGAGCCCGGTGGTCTCCGTGTCCAGGAAGGCCGCCTGGGCCAGGTCGGCGCCGGCGAGGCGCGGCCGGGCCAGCCGGCCCCCGACCTCGGGCGGGAGAGCCAGCGCCTCCCCGAGCGCGTGGCAGCCGCGCCGGTAGGCGAGGGGGTAGCGCACCACCCGGTGGAAGCAGGGGCCGAACGGAGTCTCCAGTTCCCCGGCTTCCTGCCGGGGCACGACCGTGGCGATGTCGACCCGCTGGGCGCATCTCGGCGGGACGGCTGGCGACTCGTCGGCGGTCGGGCGGCTCTCCGGCTTCAGGGCCTGGATGTCCTTGAGCGCCTGGAGGCGCTCCCTGAGGGTGAGCATCACACCCCCTCCAGAAGGCGCAGGGCGCCGGCCTTCCCCGCCGCGCCGACCTCTTCCGCCGGGCCGACGCAGGAGGGGCATCCGCCCCCGCAAGCGCAGCCGGCGATGAGCTCCCGGGCCGAGCGGAGGAGGTCCGCGCAGTTCTCGAAGAGCTTCTGAGAGAGGCCTACCCCGCCGGGGTAACTGTCGTAGAGGAAGACCGTCGGACGCTGGGTAAAGGGGGATTTCACCTGGCAGGCCACCCGCAGGTCGTGGGGGTCGGAAAGGAGGTACAGCGGGGCGACGTGGTGGAGGACGTTGGCAAGCCCGGCCAGAGCCCCCTGCAGCTCGTCGGCCCGGAAGCCCTGCTCCACCTCAGACGGAAAGCTCAGCCAGAAAGAGGTGGTATGCATCTCCTCCTCCGGCAGGTGGACCTGGCCGAATCCCAGATTCTCGTGGGTGTGGAGCTTGATCTTCTTGAACATCGTGACCAGGGCGTTCACCTGGACCTCGCCCCAGGCCCGGAAGGCGCCGAGTTCCAACCGCTCCTCCCGCGCCACATCAAGCACCTTCAGGTTCACTGCCAGGTTGGCGTCGGTGTAGTAGTCCACCTCGACGCGGCGGGCGTAGGCCTTCCGGTTCTCGTAGTCCAGCCGCTCGATCTGGTACTGCTCGCCTCCGTGGAGGTAGATCGCCTGCTCGTGGATGAGCATCGGCGCGGAGAAGCGATCCACCTCGCCAATGACCCGGGGTTGGTCGCGGCGGGTGAGGTCGACCACGACGAAGTTCTCCCGGCTGGCCGAGCGGAGCGAGACCTCCTCCGCGGGGAAACTCTCCTGCGTCCAGTAGTACCGGCCGCCGGTGTGGTGGAGGATCTTCTCCTCCACCAGGAACTCCAGGATCTCGCCGGTAGTCTCGACGCCGAATTGCTCGCCGTCGGCGAAGGGCAGCTCGAAGGCGGCGCACTTCAGGTGGGAGATGAGGATCGGGAGGTTGTCCGGGTTGATCCAGCCGTGCTCCGGCGGGCGCCCGAAGAAGTAGTCGGGGTGAGTGATCAGGTACTGGTCCAGCGGATTCGAGCTGGCGACCAGGACGGACAGCGAGACGCCGCTTCGGCGCCCGGCCCGTCCCGCCTGCTGCCAGGTCGAGGAGACCGAGCCCGGGTAGCCCACCAGCACCGCCGCCTCCAGGGACCCGATGTCGATCCCCAGCTCCAGGGCGTTGGTGGCTACGACCCCCCGTACGCTCCCGTTGCGCAACCCCTGCTCGATCGCCCGGCGCTCCAGAGGGAGATATCCGCCCCGGTAGCCCCGCACCTGCTTGGCGCCGTCTTTCCCCAGCGCCTCCTGGAGGTACACGAGGAGCACCTCCACCGCGATCCGACTCCGGGCGAAGACGATGGTGGAGATCCCGTTCTTTAGGAGCTCCGCTGCCCAGCGCTTCCCCTCGAGCAGGGAACTGCGCCGGATCCCCAACTCCTTGTTGACCACCGGCGGGTTGTAGCAGATGAAGTGGCGTTCACCTGAGGGGGCGCCGTTCCGGTCCACCAGCGCCACCGGGGCCCCGACCAGCTTCTCGGCAAGCTCCGTCGGGTTGGCGATCGTGGCGGAGCAGCAGATGAAGACCGGGTCAGTGCCGTAAAAGCGGCAGATGCGGCGCAGGCGGCGGAGGACGTTGGCCACGTGGGACCCGAAAACCCCCCGGTACTGGTGGATCTCGTCGATCACCACGTAGCGCAGGTTCTCGAAGAGCTTGACCCACTTGGTGTGGTGGGGCAGGATGCCGGAGTGGAGCATGTCCGGGTTGGTGACGACGATGTGGCCGGCCTGGCGGATGGCCTGGCGGGCCGAGGGGGAGGTGTCTCCGTCGTAGGTGAAGGTCTTGATCTCCGCTCCCAGCGCCGTGACGAGGTCGTGCAGCTCGGCTACCTGGTCCTGGGAGAGGGCCTTGGTCGGGAAGAGGTAGAGCGCCCGGACCGCGGGGTCGGCCAGGACGGCGTTGACCACCGGCAGGTTGTAGCAGAGCGTCTTCCCGGAGGCAGTCGGAGTGACCACGACCACGTTCCGCCCCTCCAGCACGTGGTTGACCGCCTCCGCCTGGTGGGAGTAGAGGCGGGAGACGCCGCGGCGGGCCAGGACGTCGGCCAGGCGCGGGTCGAGCGCCGCCGGCCACTCCCCGTAAACCGCCTCCCGGGCCGGCGCCACCTTCCACGCGGTGATCCCGTCCTCCCGCCCCAGGGCCTCCCTGAGGGCGTCCCGGGCGTTCAGGCGATCCAGGAACTGCTGGAGGTTCATGTGTTGCCCCCCTGGCCGCGCCGGTCGGGGATGGGCGTACGCTCGCGGAAGCGGGGCTCCGGCAGGTATTCGACGGATGGCTGCCGGCGCATGGGCTGCGGGTAAAGCTCCATGAGCCGGTAGAACTCCACCGGCATCCCGGTCCGGACGGGCAGCCCGAGCGACGCCGCCTCGGTGGCGGTCAGCGGATAATCGTGGGTCCACCGCCCCTCGGAGAGGATCCGAGCCAGCTCTTCTGCCTTCGGCCGCTCCAGGTGATCGGCCAGGAGCTCGATCACCGTCTTCTGCAGCTGGTTTGTCGCCTTCTCCGCCACGTCAGCCAAAATCAACGTCTCGTCGTCGATCTCGGCGATGGGCTTCTCCTTCACCACCCGGAGGAGCGAGGCCGCCGGGTACTTCCCCAGTTGCGGGTCGACCGGGCCCAGGACGGCGTGCTCGTCCATCACGATCTCGTCGGCCGCCAGAGCGATCAAGGTCCCGCCCGACATGGCGTAGTGGGGGACGAAGGCCGTGACCTTCCCTCTATGCTTCTTGATGGCGCAGGCGATCTGGAGGGCGGCCAGGACCAGCCCGCCCGGGGTGTGCAGGACGATGTCGAGGGGAACGTCCGGATCGGTCAGGTGGATGGCCCGGATGACCTCCTCCGAATCGTTGATGTCGATGTAGCGGAAGACCGGCAACCCGAAGAGGCTCAAGGTTTCCTGCCGGTGGATGAGGACGATCACCCGGGATCCTCGGTTGGCTTCGATCCGGCGCATCACCTGCATCCGGCGGGCGTTGATCATCCTCTGCTTGACCAGCGGTTGAAGCGAGGAGAGAATCAGGAACCACCAGAAAAGATCGGAGAAACTCATGGACGCCCTCCTTCCGGACAGTCACCACCCAGGATGCGGATTTACCGAAAAATAATTCGCCATCCGCCGCCCGGGCCCCTGTCCCGACACCGGGGGAATTCGGTAAATACGTCCCTTCAAAAGAGGTGGTGTCCCGCGCCGGGCGGTGGTATAATGGTCCTGCAACCACATATTCCCGGGGAGCTGGTTTAGCCGGCTGAGAGGGCAGCCGCATCTGCTGCCGACCCGTCAACCTGATCTGGGTAATGCCAGCGTAGGGATGGAACGAGACCATATGCGCCGCAACCCGGGGAGGGTTGCGGCGCTTTCTCTTGCGGCCGGGCCCGCTCTCCCGGAGAAAACGAGGAGGAGAACGGGATGAACAGTAAGACAGGCGACCGGGCGGCCCCGGCCCCCGCCCGACCGCGGATCCCCGCACAGACCATCACCGAGGTCGGACTGGCGGTGGCCCTGGCTGCCGTGCTCCATTTCATCAAAGTCTTTGAGGCCCCCCAGGGCGGGTCCGTCTCCTTGGAGATGCTGCCGCTGTTCTTCGTGGCCCTGCGCCGGGGCGCCGGCACCGGCGTCCTGGCGGGAGCGCTCTTCGGCTTCTTCAACCTGCTGCTCAAACCGTACGTGGTCACACCGGTGCAGTTCGCGCTGGACTACCCGGTAGCCTTCGGCGTGCTGGGGGTCGCCGGCTGGTTCGCCAGGCGAGGCGCCGGGGGCCAGGTCCGGGTCAGCCGTCCCGCAGTCCTGACCGGGGTCATCGCCGGGTCGGCGCTGCGCTTTGTGGCACACTTGGTCTCCGGCGTGGTCTTCTTCGCCCAGTACGCCCCGAAAGGCCAGAATGTCTGGGTTTATTCCGCCTTGTACAACGGAGGGTACATGGTGCCGGAGACCCTGATCACGGCCGCCGTCATGTGGTGGCTGGCCGGCCGCAAGGATCTCTTCGGGGAAGGAGTCCGATAGCGATGCCCTGGGGAAGCGTGGCCTTTTAAGTCCTACCGCTCTTGGAGGGGCCGAAGTCGCGGCTCCACGCCGCGGTGGACCGGGCGATCGCCGTGGTGGCCGCTTCGGGGGTGAAGTACGAGGTGGGGCCCTTCGAAACGACGATGGAGGGAGATCTCAAGGAACTCCTGGAGATCGTCTACCGGGCCCAGGCCGCCTGCCCTCGCCGCGCCTTCTGGGGGCAGCCGGCCTGTTCGCCTTGTTTCTGGCCTGGGAAGGGGCGGTCCGGTTGACCCACACCCCGGCGTGGCTCGTTCCCGGCCCGTCGCTCGTCCTCCGCGCCGCCTGGGAGACTCGGGGGCTGCTCCTCTGGCACACCCTCCACACCCTCCGGGCGGCGGCCCGTCGTGGCGCCGCTGCTCACCCTCTGGTTCGGGTACGGCATCCTGCCGAAGGTGCTCCTGGTCGGCCTCGCCTGCTTCTTCCCGGTGGCGGTCGGCGTGGTCGACGGGTTGGAGGCGGCCGATCCAGAGCTGATCGCTTTGGCCCGCACCATGGATGCCACCCCCGACCGGGTCTTCGCCGCCATCGCGGTCATTTCCGCTCTGAGCCTGCTCTTGTTCTGGGGCGTCAACCGGCTCGGCGTCTGGCAGCGCCTCGGCCGGACGATCCTCTTCACCACCCACGACATCGAGGAGGCCCTCTTCTTAGCCGACCGGGTCTACGTCCTTTCCGCCCGCCCCGCCCGGGTCGTCCTCGAGCTCCCGGTGGACTTGCCGCGGCCGCGGCCCCGCTCTATCGTCACCCGCCCCGAGTTCAACGCCCTCAAAGGCGCCCTGTGGGTGGCCCTCCATCCGCAGGCCACTTCTCCTTGAGCCGGGTCAGGAAGCGCTCCCGCTCGACGACGAACCGCTCGTGGCGGCCCCGCCCGAGCACCCGCTCCCCGGCGGTCACTGCCACGTCGAACCGGAGCCGCCGCCCATCCACCTCCCGGAGCTTCGCTTCGGCCACGACCTCCACACCGGGCGGACAGGCCTCCAGGTGCTCCACCTCGACCCGGGTTCCCACCGTCGTCTCGCCGGGCAGCAGGTGGGGCGCCGCCGCGGCCATGGCCGCCCGCTCCATCAGAGCGATGAGGTGCGGGGTCGAGAGGACCCGGACGCCCCCCGACCCGATGGCGTCAGCGCAGTCCGCCGGCGCCACCGTGTGGCGGAGGGTGGCCTTCACCCCCGGCGTCAATCCAGGTCGTCCTGCTTCCGTCACTCGCGCTCCTCCTCCGTCACCATGAACCTCGCCACCCGCGGCGGTGGCCCGAACTCCCACTCGCCCCCGACTCCCCGGTGTAGCCGGCGAAGTTTCCCGACGCGTGGTTCACCCCCCACCGCCTGGAATCCTCTTACACCACCTACCGGGTGGCGGCTCCCCAAGCGTCACCTGCCCTGATCCAACGCCCTCAAGGGCGCCCTGTGGGTGGCCCCCTAGTATCCGCGCGCCAAACAGGAGGTATGTCCGGCCGGCCGGCGGTTAAGCTAGGGGCGCAAACCAAAATGGGAGGTGGAGCGATGACCGTCGGTGAGAAGATGCACATGGCCCTGACCAACCTGGAGTCCGCCAAAGCCAGCCTCGAACAGTTCGGCCTGGACAGCCAGGACAAGAACGCCCAGAAGATGTACTTCGAGATGGCCGAGGAGTTGGGCCAGATGATCAAGCGGTTCGAGGGCCGGATCAACTACACGGAGAACCAGGAGCCGCAGTACAAGGTGAAGCAGCAGGCCAAGTCGCCGCAACCGCAGGCGTAGGCGGCGAAGAGCGAAGCAGTCGGAGCCCTTGGAGCAGGCCTTTCGCGTCAAAAGGCCTGTTCTTCTTTATACTCCACCTGCGGCCTCTCCTTCAACCGCCGGCTCCGCTCTTCCCGGACGTTCCGGATGATCTCCTCGAGTGCAGCCTTCCCCTCCTCCGGCTGGTGGGCGGCTTGCTCCACGCAGCTTTCGAGCACCCGCTGATGCTGCAGGGCGTTGCTGGTCAACGACCACCGGGCTGCCGCCCCCAGGTAGAACTTGGGCTGGTCGGCGGTCTGGGCCGCCCACGGCAGGACTTCGATGATCCTGGCCACGTACTTCCCGTCCCCAGTGGCCAGAAAGGCCGCCCAGAGCATGTCGAGGGCTGCGGGCGAATCGATGGCCATGGTCAGCAGGTCGGGCGGCGTCTGCTGCAGGAGGTTGGCCAGGTATCCCCGGTTCTCTCCGGCCGCCTCGTCCGCGATCGCCTGCAGCAACGCAGTGGCCTCGGGAATGCCCGCCGACCACAGCGCCCGCCAGAGAACCTTCTGGTGGTCCGACCTGAGTCCACCCAGCTCCTCCACCCAGGCGGACAGTTTCTCCGGGTTCTGGCGGAACACCTGGCCCAGGAAAGTGGCGAGCGGCGCCACGGCGGTGGGCTTGTCCAAGGCGCCGGTGGCGGCCAGCAGCTTGACGGCGGGGACCAGCAGTTCCGGCCGGGGCTCGCCGTAGTAGTACGTCATCCAGCGGCGGAGGTCTTGCTCGCTTGCCAGCTCCTCGGCGGGGAACTTGAAGCGGAATCTGGCCTCGCCCAGGTCTGAGACGACACACAGGTCGATGTGCTTCGTGAGAGACGTGATGATCCGCTTCCCCTCGGCGTCCGTCAGGGGGAATTCGAGCCGGTTCAGGACGACCTCGGACTCCGGCGATTCCCCGAGGTCGGGGAGAGACTCGGGTGCTTGCTCGAACCGGCGGCCGGCATCGTCCACGAGGAACGCCCGGGAGCGGCTGCTCTCGCTGCGGAGGTCGGCGTACTCCCGAACCGGTGCCTTCAGCCAGACGAGGAAGGTCAGGCGGTCGGCCATGGCCTCCTTATCCTGCTCCCAGTACCTCGTCACATCCTCCTCGTCCAGGTAGCCGTCGCGCAGAGCAGCCACATGAGTGAGCCAGACGAGCAGCGGCGCCTCCAGCGTCGCCCTGCTCTCCCGAGGGTCGATGAACTCGCCGCCGGCAATCGTCGGCCCAACCGTGAACTGCTGGTCCAGCTCGGCTACCACGCTGAGCGGGTCGGCGGGCAGCAGACTCTCGATCCAGGCGAAGTTCCATGACGGCCGCGGCACGGCCAGGGTCGTTTCCCTACCCAGCGCCACCAGGAGCGCGGCCAGCACCACTCCGAGCAGCCACTTCGTCCGCATGGTCTCACCCCCTGGGACTACTTCGGCCGCCAGGGGTGGCATACCTGCCAAAAGGAAGTCAGAGCAGAAGGCAGGATTTCCAACAGCCTCGTGGAATGTACCGATAATTTATCCCGCCAGCAGGGAGTGTCGAGTAGCACGCACTGCTGGAGCGAGTAGTGGAGGAGGGAGTAGCATGTTTCCTGATGCCAGCCCCGTCGAGGACCTGAAGCGAGAAGTCGAGGAGTTCTCCTGGAACGTGCCCGAGCACTTCAACTTCGCCACCGACGTCGTGGACCGCTGGGCTGCCGACCGCAGCAAGCTGGCTTTGCTCATCGTGGATGATGCCGGTCACGAGCAGCGCCTGACCTTCTGGGATATGCAGTGCCGCTCGAACCGGGTGGCCAACGTCCTCCAAGGCCTCGGCCTCGGCCAGGGCGACCCCGTCTTGGTGATGCTCCCCCGGGTGGCGGAGTGGTGGGACACCATGCTGGCCCTCCACCGCCTGGGCGCCATCGCTATGCCCGGGACCACCCAGCTCACCCCGAAGGACCTGAAGTACCGCCTGACGTCGTCCGACGCCGCAGCGGTCGTCACCGACCTCGAGAACGCCCCGAAGATCGAGGCCGTTGTCTCCGAGTGCCCCACCGTGAAGCACCTGCTTGTGGTCGGCGGCGCCAGGGAGGGCTGGGTGGACCTCCAGGCCGAGGCGGCCAGGGCTTCCCGCTACTTCGCCGCCGTCCGGACCCGCTCCAACGACCCGGCGTTGGTCTACTTCACCTCCGGGACCACCGGCTTCCCGAAGATGGTGCTCCACACCCACGCCTCGTACCCCTTCGCCCACCGGACCACCGGCAAGTTCTGGCTCGCCCTGCGGCCGACCGACCTCCACTGCAACCTCTCCGACACCGGGTGGGGGAAGGCCGCCTGGTCGAGCCTCTACGGCCCGTGGCACCAGGGCGCCTGCCTCTTCGTCCACGCCGCCAAGGGTAAGTTCAACCCGGTCCACACCCTGGAGCTGGTGTCCGAGTACGGCGTCACGAGCCTCTGCGCTCCGCCGACCGCCTACCGCCTCTTCGTCCAGGAGAACCTGAAGGCCTTCGACCTGCGTAACCTCCGCCACTGCTCCAGCGCCGGCGAACCGCTCAACCCGGAGGTGGTCAAGGCCTGGCAGGAAGGAACGGGTCAACTCATCTACGACGGCTACGGGCAGACGGAGACGGTGGTCTGCGTGGCCAACCTGCCCTTCATGGAAATCAAGCCGGGCTCGATGGGCAAGCCGGCCCCCGGGTTCGAGGTGGCGGTCATCGGTCACGACGGCGCGGTCCTCCCCCCCAACCAGGAGGGAGACATCGCGATTAAGGTCGCGCCGAACCGCCCGGCGGGCCTCTTCGCCGAGTACTGGCACGACCCCGGGGCCACCGAGAGCCGGATGCTGGGCGACTGGTATCTCACCGGCGACCGGGCCTATCAGGACGAGGACGGGTATCTCTGGTTCGTCGGCCGGGCGGACGACGTCATCATCTCGGCCGGCTACCGCATCGGCCCCTTCGAAGTGGAGTCGGCCCTGATCGAACACCCGGCGGTGCAGGAGGCGGCGGTGGTGGCCAGCCCCGACCCGGTCCGCGGCGAGATCGTCAAGGCCTTCGTCATCCTGGCCCCGGGCCACGCGCCCTCCGACGCCCTCGCCCACGAACTCCAGGAGTTCGTGAAGCAGACCACCGCCCCGTACAAGTACCCGCGGGAGATCGAGTTCACGACCGAGCTCCCGAAGACCATCTCGGGCAAGATCCGCCGGGTCGAGTTGCGGGAGCTGGAGCGGAAGCGGAAGCTGGAAGCCAGCCCGGCGTGATTTGCGGGGAGCTGGACGGCGTCTGGGCTGCTGCCTCGCCTAGGGTGTCACCCGGTCGAAGCTCGTGTCCGCATTGTAGATCAAGGCGCCGTTATCATGGATCGTCTGGCCTAGATAGAGCTGGTTGGGACTCTCCAGCCGCGCTCTCTCCAGCACGACCCGGTCAGAGTCGGTCGCCGGGCCCGTGGACACGTACAGCCCCGTGACCTCGACGGTGACCTCCGGGTCCGCCCAGATGCTGCGCCAGGTCCCCGGGAAGGCGCCCGTGGCCCCGCTGGTGGTGACGGCCCAGTTGTGAGTGGTGGTGCTCTGCCCGTCCGACACGGGGTCGTTCGCCCTGTTCCTCGGGTGGCTGTTGAGCTTCCCCCTGCACGGTCCGCTGCTGGGCGAGTTGGCTTCCCTGCGCGGCGGCGACGGAACCGCCCTGGGGCTCAGCTTCACCCTCCTTCACGGGCTGGGCTGGCGGCCTGGGTCTGGCCTCGGCCCTCTTCATCGTCGGATGGAGTCACCCTTACGTCGCTGCGGTGACGGGAAACCGGGTCGGGTTCATGGCGGCCTTGACGCTCGTGGCCTCCTTCTGGCTCTCCAGAGGCCAAACCGTGCCGGAAGCCAAGCCCGCCGTTCCCGGAGAAACAGGCTTCCCGACCGGTCTGCTATGGATTCTCTGCCTGTTGATTTTGGGCCTGTACATCAACGGCGGCTTGCTCTACAACCTCATTTACCCGTCTTTTCAGGCGTTTCGTGACCTCGACCGGTACTACCAACTGGTTCCCTACCTCGCTACACTGGCTCTGATCTGGCGGTTCAGCGCCAGATACAACCGGCGATTCACCATCTACGCCGGCGTGGCCCTCCTTGGACTGGGCTTCGTCTCTTTTGGGCTCTGGCCGTCTTCGCCGGCCGGGTACCTCCTCACCGAAACGCTGATTCTCTCGGCCTTCGCCTGGCTTGACGTGTTCGTCTGGACCCTGTTGGCGGAGATAAGCGAATTGCATGGCCATACGTTTCGGGTCTTCGGCTTCGGCCTCGCCGTCAACGTCCTGGCTCTGTTCATGGGGGGTGTTGGGAGAGAGGCTCGGCCGCCTCGGCCCGGAGTACCCGTTGCTCACCGGACTCCTGGCGCCGCTTCCCGGATGGACTGCCTGCCTTCCCGCTGCCGGGTCCGTGACCGGGCGGGAGTCGGAGATCGTGGAGTTGATCGTCGGGGGGGCCACCAACGCCGAGATCGCGGCTAAGCTGTACATCAGTGAAAACACGGTCAAGGCCCACATCAAGAACATCAACCGCAAGCTGGGCGTCGCCAACAAGTATGAGCTTCTGGCGGCGCTGATCAAGGCTCAAGCCGAGCCGAGCAGCCGGACGAACGGGTAGCGGGGAGCGGCGCACCTGGCGAACCGCTCGTCCGCGGTCCAGAACTCGCAGCCGGCGGCTTCACCCACCGCCAGGTAGAGGGTATCGTAGACCGTAGGTTGGTCCAGTTCCTCCGCCAGGGCGAGCGCCCTCTCCGCCAGGGTCCAACTCCACATCAAGCGCAGGCTTAGTCCATCCAGGAAGCGGATGGCTTCCCTGGCCTCCGCGGGAGTCAACTCGCCGTTGCGGCATTTGCGGCGTAGAGTGGAGAGGACCTCGGCCAAAAGAAAATGAGGGGCGACGATCTCTTCCTCGGCGTGTGGCCCGAACCACCCCCGCACCTGGTCACTGCCGGGTTCGGGCGTGACGAGCTTGACGATCAGGCTTGCGTCGAGGCATAGAGTCATGGTTCTTCCGGGCCTTCCTCTTCCCCGCACAGATGCTTCACCCGTGCGAGCCGCATGGCGCGGAGTGCATGCACGGAGTCCTCGCCCACTCCGTGCCGCTCCTCGAGTCTTTTCCGAAACGCATCGATCTCCTTGAGGAGCTGGAGGCGTTGCTGACCCACCCTGTACTGCGCCAATGCCTCCGCGGCGAGGCAGTTCAAGGAGACGCCCCGGGCCTCCGCCTGCTTGCGAAGACTTTCGTAGTCCTCCTGCGGAAGCCGTACGGTGATCGCCGCAATCCCCCGGCGAACCCCGCCCCGGTTGGCTCCTTTCCTGGTCTTGGTTGGCATGATGCATCACCAATTGCATCATATCGTGATGCATGGCCGGCCGTCAAGTATACAGCCGTATGGTGCGGGGACTACGAATCCCGCCGCAGGAGGGCGATGCCGGCGAGTACCAGCAGGGCGCCGCCGGCCTCGGCCAGCGTAAGCTGCTCACCCAGGGCGAGGTAGGCCGTGAAGGCCGCCACCACCGGCTCAAGGGTCGAGATGAGCCCCGCCTGGCTCGAGGTGAGGTCCCGCAGGCCGCGGAAGTAGAGGCTGTCGGGGATGACCGTGGCGAACACGGCGAAGAGGAAGAAGAGCGGCGGTTCGAAAGGGTGCCAGGTGCGGCTCAGAAAAAGTGTCGGGGGGTGGAGAAACACCCAGGGGAGCGCCGCAAAGACGAGGGCCCAGAAGAGCACGGTCTGTGGATGGTACCTGGCGAGCGCCCGCTTGCTGTAAAGGGTGTAGAAAGCCGCCGAGGCGGCCGATAGGAGCCCTGCTCCGAGGCCCAAAGGGTCGGGCGTCACCCTGGGACGGCCGGCCCCCAGCATCAGGACGTTGCCCCCGAAGGTGAGGGCCAGTGCCAAGAACTTGGCGGGGGTGACGCCGCCCTGCAGAAGGGGCTTGGCCACGGTCCCGGTCAAGCCTCAGAGCGAAGCCGCTACTATGGTGTAGCAAAAGCTTTTCCTCACCTGATTCCGCTCGTCCCGGAGGTGCGGAATTAGGGCCGGACGACGACCTTGACCGCTTCTGACGCCCGTCCCGCCTGGGCGAAGGCCTCCGCCACCCGGTCTAGGGTAAAGCGGTGCGTGACCAGCGGATCGAGCTTCAACTGGCCGCCGGCCGCCAGCTCCAGCGCCGTGGCAAACTCCCGCTTCATGTCGTGGTAAGCGTAGCTCCACGCTGCCCGGATGGTCACCTCATACCGGAGGGCCTGCCACAGGTCGACCGGTACCGGCTCGATGAAGATGCCCATGAACACAATCGTTCCCCGGGGCCGGACGAGCTGCAGCGCTTGGTTGATGGTCGGAGCCTTTCCGCCCACCGCCTCGATGACCACGTCGACCCGGCCACCCAACCGGGCTTTCAGTTCCTCGAAGGGCTGGCTGCCGGCGTTGACCGCCTCGTCGGCGCCCACCTCCCGGGCGAGGGCCAGCCGCCTCTCGGAGAGGTCGGTGACGACCACGCGCGCCGCGCCCCGGGCTTTGGCCAACTGGGCGATGATGAGACCGATGGTCCCGCCGCCCAAGACCACCACCGTGTCGCCCAGCTCGAGGGGGGCCCGGTTGAGGACGTGCACCGCTACCGCTACGCAGTCCAGGATGGCCGCCGCCTCGTCGCTCACCGAATCCGGCAGGGTGAACACCTTGTCCTGCGGGGCCACGAGGTACTCGGCGAAGCCACCCAGCCGCTCCATGCCGATCAGCTCAAGTCTGGTGCAGAGGTGGTAGTTGCCGCTGCGGCAGAAATCGCACTGCCCGCAACCGATGAGGGGTTCGACACCCACCCGCTGCCCGGGCTGGAAGGCCTGGACACCTTCGCCCACCGCCACCACGGTCCCCATCGTCTCATGTCCCAGGACCGGGTTGGGAGCCATGGGCTCCGGGCTGACCCCGTTCACCACGTGCAGGTCGGATCCGCAGACTCCGGTCGCTCCGACCCGGAGCAGGACCTCGCCTTTGCCCGGGGCCGGCCGGGGGCGCTCCTCGACGCGCAACTCCCTCGGTCCGTGCAACACAGCTGCTTTCATCGTCGTCACTCCTTCACCGCGCCTAGAGTCAGGCCGCGGATGATGTATTTCTGAGCGAAGAGGAAGAAGATGAACTGAGGAATGATGGCGATCACCGAACCGGCGGCCATCACCGGCCAGTTGAAACCTCCATATCCCCGGAAGTTGGCGATCGTGGTGGCGATGAGCGGCGAGTCGGTGTAGGTCAGCGCCAGGGGGATGAGCAGGTTCGTCCAGACCACGATGAAGGCCAGGATGGCTGTGGCGACCACCCCCGGGGCGATGAGGGGCAGGATGACCCGCCAGAGGATCTGGTTGGTGCTGCAGCCATCGATGCGGGCGGCCTCCTCGATCTCGAGCGGAACCTCGCTGATGAACTGCCGGAGCAGCCAGATGGTGTAGGGCAGGTTGAAGATCTGAAACGCCAGAACCAGGCCGAGCGGTGTGTCGTATAGCCCGAACTTGCGATACAGGGCGTACATCGGGATGATGAACAGCATCTCGGGCAACATGCGCACCACTAGCAGGCCCACCTCGACGGTGTTGTTCCCGCTCAGCCGGAAGCGGGCCAGGGCGTAGCCGGCGGGGATGCCCAACAGCAGGCTTATCCCGATGGAGAACAGCGCCACGTAGGTCGTGTTGAAGAAGGACATGGCGAAATCCCGGGACTGCCAGGCATCCAGGTAGTTGCGCCAGATAGGCGCGAACTTCCACACCGGCGGGATCGCCAGGGCGTCGAGCTGGCTCTTGAGAGAAGTCAGGATAGTCCAGACCAGAGGCGCCAGGAAGACCAGGGCGACCGCGGTCAGGGCGACGTATGGCAGCAGGTTTGTCAGGCGTTTCTTCAGGCCGACCCGGCTCATGCGCTCAGTCTCCTTTGCATGGGGCCGACATAGAAGATCACGACCACCCCGACGATGAGGGCGAACACGACCGAAGCGGCCGCGGCATAGCCCATGTTGAACAGGCGCCCGAACCCTTGCGTGTAGATGAACAACTGGCTAAACTCGGACGCCCGGAGCGGCCCGCCCGAGGTGATCCCCCAGGCGAGGGCGAAGACCCGCAGGCAGTCGATGGTCCGAAAGACGAGGGCCACCAGGATGAACGGCATAAGGCTCGGGATGGTGATGTGCCACAGCATCCGCCAACCGTGGGCGCCGTCGATTGACGCCATCTCGAAGCGATCCTTCGGGATGCCGCTCAGCCCCGCCAAGAGGATGAGGACGATGTTCCCGGTCTGCCACCAGGCGTCCACGGCGGCCAGGGTGGGTACCACGAGCTGGGGGTTGCCTACCCAGTCCGGCCCGGGAAGATGCAACACGCTTAAGCCGTAGTTGAGAATCCCGAGCGAGGGGTTGAGGATCATCCCCCACAGGAGGGCCGCCACGATGTCCGAGACCATGAGCGGGAAGACGGTCGCCGCCCGGAAGAACCAGGCGCCCTTGATGTCCTGCGCCAGGAGCAGGGCGATGGCGAACCCGAGGATGAATTCGACTGCCACCGCGACCACGGTAAAGTAGAGCGTCACCCCCACGGAATGCCAGAAGTAGCCGTCCCGCAGCAACGTCAGGTAGTTTCCGAGGCCCGTCCACTTCCATCCTTCAGCCTGGCCCAGCGCCCAGTTCCAATCATGAAAGCTGGCGTACAGGCCGAACAGCACCGGATACAGAACGACGGCGCCCAGGACGGCGATGGATGGCAGAAGGTAGCCGTAAGCGGTGATGGCTCTCTGTCGCGGCACGCGCCAGCCCTCCTTATAGTCCGAGGTCGTTCACCAGGGCCGTGGCGGAGGCCTCGGTCAGGTTGGCCTCGTCGATCACGCTGTACCAGAGGTTCCTCGAGAGAGCGTACTCCTTGGCCGTCGCCAGGCTCGTGATGACCTGCTCTCGGGTGAGTTGCGAGGCCGCCGGAGAGTAGTCAAGCCCTATGGTGTCAAGCACCTTGCGGATACCCTTTGGGTCGTTGCCCTGCACCGCGCTCATGAGGACGATACCGAGCCCCACGATGGCCCCGTGCAGGAACTCGTGCTTGGCGACATGCTCCGCGTTGTAGGCGAAGAAGTGCTCGGAACCCTCCTCCGGCCGGAAGTGGCCGAGCGGGAGGCAGAGGTCGTTGATGCGGAGGTAGGAGTCGACAATCAGCTTGATGCCCTCGTTCGTGACCTTCCCGATCTCCTCCGCCCCGGCGATGAACTCGGCCAGGATGGCGCGAGCGGTCTTGACGGCCTCCGGATTGAACTCGTAGGTCCGTCCCTTGGCTTTCTCCCCGGCCCGCGCGGCGATCTCCCAGTCGAAGCTGGCGGTGTGCATGGAGAGAACGTCGCCGGCTCCGGCCACATTCAGGCACTTCGGGGCGGTCCGGATGAGGGAATAATCCACGACGACCAGCTCGGGGGCGATCCCGCCGATGTAGTCAACCCGGTCTCCCCGCCGGATGCCGGACAGCGGGGTGACGTAGGCGTTGGTGGAAACGATGGTGGGAACGTTGATGAGTTTGGCCCCCCGACGGAAAGCGAGGTACTTGGCCACGTCGATCGCCTGGCCCCCGCCGATGCCCACGACCCATTCGGTTTCGGGTGCTTCAGCGATGACTTTCTCGACCGTCGTTTCCTGAACATTGGGGATGAGAAAGACCTGTTCCGGCTCCTTGGCAACCTGGGGGCGGGCGAGCGACCAGGGCACCTCCATGGAGACCACGACGTAGGATGAGACTCCGGCCAGCGCATCCCGGAGGATGCCTTCCCCGTACTCGATGCGCTTCACGTTTTCGTGTTGGCGGGTCATCTTTACCACTCTCCATTCTCAATCCATGCACGAGGGGGCAGGCGGGGGCGGAGGCGGAGCCCCGCCCCCTTTGCCAGCGGCTACTTGTACAGGCCGGCCTCTTTGACGATCTGGGTCGCCTCATCCTGCAGCTTCTGCATGGCCTTCTCGGCCGGGGTGCCAAGGGCGATGGCGTGCAGGGCGTCCAGCATCCGCAAGATCACCTTATCGGCGGCATCCACGTACATGATGGAGGGGCGAGCCACGGCCAAGGAAGCCGCGACCGCCTCGCCCAGACCTTCCGGCAGGGCCTTCTTGAACGTTGGGTTATCCCAGGTGGACTTGCGCGGCGAGGCGAAAGTCTTCTGGCTCACTTCGAGATCAATCGCCTGGCTGGTAGCCCACTGGATGAAGAGCCAAGCCGGTCCCTTGTGCTTCGAGCGGGCCGGAATGGCGAGGCCCCAGGTGAAGAGGGCCGTGTTATGGCCGTTCTTGGTGGCCGGCAGCGGCGCATACCCGACCTTGCCCACCACCGCGGACTGCTTCGGGTCCTCGAAGATGCTGGCGAACAGGCTGGCGTCCGCCCAGTAAGTGGCGGCGCGGCCCTGTGCGAACTGGGTGGTGCATTCATACCAGTCGAAGGAGGTGACGCCCGGAGCGGAGTTTTTCATGAGTTCGCCCCAGGTAGCGAAGGCCGCCACGATGCGCGGGTCGGTGAAGCGCGGGCGCCAGTTCTCGTCGAAGTACACGAACCGGTCGGTCTGATACGGGGCGTCGCCCCAGTAGTCGGCCACCATGGCGTTGAGTTCGTCGATGATGCCGGCGTTGGCGCCGCGGATGGTGGCGCCGTAGATGTCGGTCTTGCCGTCCTTGTTGGTATCGAGATTCAGGGACTTGACGGCTTTGAGCCAGTCGTCCATGGTCTTGAGCTTCCTGACGTCGATGCCGTGCTGCTTGAAGAGATCCTTGCGGTAGAAGTTCAAGTAGACCTCGCCAGCCATGGGGATGCCGTAGACCTTGCCCTGATCCGGTTTGGGCATGCGGAAGCCCGCCACGTCTGCCGGGAAGAAATCGTCGAACTCGAACCAGTTCTTGTCGGTGAGTTTGGGGTTGTTCAAGTACTCGTCCAGGGGCTCGAGCCAGCCGTTCTTGTACGCCGTCAGGCCGTTGATGCCCATGGCCAGGTAGGTGACATCAAACGGCGGGTTGGGAGAACTCATCCCCAATTGCGAGCGGTCCCAGAAGAGGTCTTCCGCCTGGACCACCACGTTGACCTTGATTCCAGTCAACTTCTCAAACTGCGGGATAAGGGGTTCGACCGCCTTCTGCCACGGGTGAGCAACCATGAGGACCGTGATGGACTGGCCTTCAAACTGGCGCCAATTGATCTTTGCTTTGCTCGGCGGCAGCGGTGCGGCTGCAACCCCGTTCGCTACCAGGAGTGACAAGGTAAGCGCCACGGTGGCCACCGAAAGAAACCGACGCATTTTCACTTTCAACCCTCCTGTTCTGGATTCGCGACCTCCAAATCCTCCTGAGACAACCTTCCCTCCGGGCTGAATACGCCAGCTTTCACCTCCCCTTCTCAATCAGCCGCACTACGCTCAAACCTGGCCAGTGCCTTGTCCAACATGGAAAGAGCCGCGTCGGCGTCCGCGTCCGTAATGGTCAGGGGCGGATGCATCACGATGACCGAGCTCTCCAGCTCCGGTTGGGCCTCCACCTCTACGACCAGGCCCTCCTCCAGGAGAAGCCCGCCGAGCCGGTCGGCCCCCGGAAGATCGGGTTCCTTGGTTCCGGGGCGCACGATCTCCAGGCCCCAGAGCAGGCCCAGTCCGCGCACATCGCCGACGGAGGCGTGGTGTTTCTGGAGTTCCCGCAGGCCCGCCCCGAGCCGCTCCCCGACCGCCGCTCCTCGTTCCACCAAACGGTCCCGGGAAAGCAGGTCGAGCGTCGCGAGGGCCGCCCGGCACATGAGTGGGTAGCCGGAATGGGTGTGGCCATGCAGGTGGAACCGGTCCACGATGCCCTTGTACTCGTGGCGGACCACCACCGCCGCGCCGGGGATGTAACCGCTGGTTAAAGCCTTACCGAGGACGACCACGTCGGGCACCACCCCTTCGTGCTCGAAGGCGAACATGCGTCCGGTACGGCCGAAGCCGGTGACGACCTCGTCGAAGATGACGACGATCCCATGGGCCTGGCAGAACCGGACGAGTTCGGTGAGATAGCCCGGAGGAGGCACGATGACCCCGCCACCGGCGATGATCGGCTCCACGATGATCCCAGCGATGTTATCCGGGCCGCGGTGGAGAATCTGGGTCTTCAGGTATTCCAGGCAGAGCAGTCCGCATCCGGGATAGGTCTGGCCGAAGTCGCATCGGTAACAGTACGGGGGGCTGGCGTGAGCGAAGCCGGCCGGCAGGAGCTGGCGGATCCCCTGGTGCCGCTGGATCGTCTCGGTCTTGCCGGTGGCGGCGGCCGAACCGGCGGTCGCTCCGTGGTAGGCCCGGTAAAAGCCGATGATGTCGCCCCCGCCCCGGACCATCTTGGCGACCTTCAGGGCGTACTCGTTAGCGTCGGAGCCGGTGACCCCGAAGAGGCAGGCGTCGAGGGGAGCGGGCATCAGGGACACGAGCCGCGCCGCGAGGGCCGCCCGGACCTCCGTGACGAACTGCGAGGTGATACCGACGCCCCGCCGGAGTTCGTCCTCGAGCGCCCGGATCATCTCCGGGTGGGCATGCCCAACCGCGCAGGCGCTGAACTGGGCGGAAAAGTCCAGGTACTGGCGGCCCTGCTCATCCCGGAGGTAATTGCCCTTCCCCCCCGCCATGACCGCCGGCTGGGAGCGGTAGGACTGGAGGTAGTGCCGCCGTTCAAGCTGGATGGACATCTGCCCGCCCTCCTGTCACGAGGTCGTTGAGCGTGGCGTAGGCTGGCTTCAGCCGCTCGTACAGTTCCTTGTAGAGCTTGAAATACTCCCGGTAGACCCGGTGCCTGGCGGGGTCGGGGGTAACCCGTTCCCGCTCGGCGCTGTAGCGCCCCACCTCGTCCCAGGAGCGGAAGGCTCCGATCGCCATGCCGGCCAGGAACGCCGCTCCCAGCGAGGACCCCGGGTGCTTGACAATGTACTCGACCGGCGCCCCCACGATGTCGGTCACGATCTGCCGCCAGACGACGCTCCGGGAGCCGCCGTTGCTCATGAAGTAGCGGCGCCCGGTCAGCCCCATCTCCGCCATAACCTCGAGGTGGTGATAGAAGCCGTAGCCCACCGCTTCCAGGATGGCCCGGTAGAGGTGTTCCGCCCGGTGGTGCAAGGAGAGGCCGAAGAACAACCCGCGAGCGGTCGCGTCCATGATGGGCGTCTTCTCGCCGAGGAAGTAGGGCAGGATCACGAGCCCGTCCGCGCCGGGCGGAAGCTGGCTGGCCAACCGGTCCAGCGCGGCGTAGGGATTGCCCTTGGCTTCCCCGTCACCGCCGGTGAAGTTGGTGACGAACCACTTCACCAGTGAGCCAGAGGCAGCCATGCATCCGTTGACCAAGTACTTCCCGGGAATCAGGTGGTAGTCGAGGAACAGCCGCCGGTCATAGCGGAGGGTGTCGCTCGCCATGAGGATGTCGCCCGCCCCCCCGAATTTGAGGAGGACGTCGCCTTCCTCCCGCACGCCGGCCGAAAAGGCGGAGGCCACGTGGTCCGCCGACCCCGCCGCCACCACGGTCCGCGGGGAGAGGCCCACGGCCTCCGCTACGGGCTGCGCCAGCGTCCCCACAACCTCGCCGGGCCGGACGACCGGCGGCAGGTTGGCCCGCGTCAACCCGGCTGCTGCCAGGAGGTGGTCGACCCAGTCCTCCCTCCGCACGTCGTACATACCGCTCTCGAGTGCCCAGTTCCGTTCCAGTGTCAGTCGGCCGGTGAGGCGGTAAGTGACATAATCGTAGGACCCGAGCACCCACGAGAGACGTCCCCACGTCTCGGGCTCATGCCGCCGCAGCCAGAGGGTCCGCGGCGGGATGGTTTGCTGGTTGAGGCTGCCACCCGTCAGGGTGAAGAACTGTTTCTCGTCGAGCCGTTCCTTCAGGTCCGCGATCTCCGCGTGGCAGCGCCCGTCGTTCTGCTGGATGGAGAGGCGAAGGGGGGTTCCGGCGCCGTCCAACAAGAGCAGGGCGGGGACCATCCCGCTGGTGGACAAGGCGGCCGCGGTCCCGCCGAACTCCCGCTGGCGGCCGGCCAATTCCCGGAGCACCGACAGAGTCCCTTGCCACCAGTCCGCCGGATCTTCCTCCGCCCAGCCGATCTCCTTGGAGAAGAGGTCGTGGGCATGGGACGCCTCGGCCAGGAGATGTCCCTCGGTGTCGATGAGGGTCCCCTTGACGGCGGTCGTTCCGATGTCGATTCCGATGAGCAGCGTACGGCCCTCAGCCATGTGCCTCAGCGTCACCTTTCGCAAGCTTTCAGCCCCGGGCGGCCTCCACAAACCGGCGCACCCGGTCGGGATCCACTGGGTTCCAGGTGTTCCCGTCCTGTTTCAGGGTGGTACCCACGATGACCCCGTCGGCAATCTTCAAGATCTCCCGGACGTTTTCGGCCCTGACCCCGGTATTCGCCACGACGGGCGTATCGGGGAGGGCGTTCTTGATCACGGACAGGTCGGAGACTTCAACCGACTGCCCGGTCATCGGCCCCGAGACGCAAACCACGTCGGCCAGAGAGGAAAAGACCGCGCTCTTGGCGATCAGGCTCAACGGGCGCTGGCCGATCGGGGCGGCGAACTCGGCGTTGATGTTGAAGAAGAGCCGGACCTCGCCGGCGCCGATGTTCCGGCGAAAGCGCAGCGCCTCGCCGCAGGACGTGTCCCACAAGCCCATGTCGCTGGCGTAGGTGCCGGTGAACACCTCCCGCACAAACCGGGCCCCGGTAGCCTTGGCCAGAGCGATCGCCGCCTGGGGGTCCCACAGGATGTCCACCCCGAACGGCACCCGGATTTCCGGCAGCAGTTGGCCGATGACGGCGGCCATGGTGGCCAGGGTGGCCGGGCTGGCCTTGAAGTTGTACGGTCGATCCCCCTCGTTGCAGAACATGATGGCATCGACGCCACCGTCCTGCAGGGCGTGGACGTCCCGCCGCACCCACTCCCGGATCGCCTCTACCCCGCCGGCCTCGTTGTAGAGAGGGGATCCCGGCATCGGCAAGAAATGAGCCATTGCGATGATCGCCTTCTCGGTTCCGAACAATTCTGTGAACACTCCTGACATAGGGATCCCCTCCTTGTTTCGTTTGGACCGCGTCGCTCAGACCACTGTCACCGGGATACCGAGCTTCTCGAACCCCTTGAGCAGGGACTCCGGAATCCCGGTGCTGGTGATAACCCGGTGGAGTCGCTCGGCGGGACATACCTTGGCCAATGCTGCTTTCCCGAATTTTGAATGATCCGCCACCAGCACGACTTCCTGGGCGGCCTCGATTATCAGCCGCTTGAGCGCCGCCTCGGCAAAGGTGGCATTGGTCACGCCGTGCTGGAGGTCGACGGCGTCCGCAGAGAGAAACGTCTTGTTCACGCTCACCTGGCGCAGAAAATCCTCCGCCACCGGCCCGATGAGAACGTTGAAGCCTTCCCTCCGCACTCCGCCGGTGACCATCAGCACCGTCGAGGGGTCGAAGGCTACCCCGCAGGCGATGAAGAGATCGTTGGTGATGATCGTCAGGTTCTTGCGCCGGGTCAGGTTCCGGGCGATTTCCAGCGTAGTGGAGCCCGAATCGAGGATCAACGTCTCACCGTCGGCCACCAGGGAGGCCGCCTCCACTCCGATGCGGCGCTTTTCCGCGGCATGGATCCGCTTCTTTTCCGGGTAGAGCTGCTCAAACGCCGTGCTCGCCGTAGCGAGTACGGCTCCGCCATGGGTCCGGCTGATCACTCCCCGGGCGGCCAGGCGGTCCAGGTCGCGCCGGATGGTCGCCGGAGAAGCGCCGAGCGCCTGCGCCAACTCCTCGATCTTGGCGCTGCGCCTAGCCTCGATGTACTCCACGATGCGCCGATGCCGTTCCGCAGGGATGAGCGAAACTTGAGTGGAGCCGGACACTTCTGCCTCACCCCGCCGCGCAAATCTGACACCTTTTGCAACTATTTGATTGATATTTACTCCGGAGTCACTCATAATCCTTCACATAATTCGCGCCAATTTCGCAGCAACGCTGCCGCGTCACGGTCCAGGACCGCCGTCACCCCCGGATGCAACTGCAGGATGGAGGCGGGCACCGCCGGTGTCACTTCGCCTTGCAGGGCTTCAGCCACCGCCGCCGCTTTGTCCCGACCGCTCGCCAGAAGCAGTATCCGGCGGGCTTGCATGATCGTCTTGATGCCCATGGAGAGCGCCCGATCCGGAACGGGCTGCCCGGCAAGCCGGCTGTTCCGGCGCACCGTCTCCGGTGACAGCCGCACCACCCGGGTGAGGCTGCCCGGAGGAGTCCCTGGCTCGTTGAAGCCGATGTGCCCGTTTTGGCCGACTCCGAGAACTTGCAGGTCGATTCCCCCGGCCTCAGCGATGGCCGTCTCGTACCGGGCACATTCTTCCTCGGGGTCCGCCGCCACACCGTTCAGCAGGTGCACGCGGGCCGGGTCCAGGTCCACCCGGGAGAAAAAGTGGCGCCGCATGAAGTAGGCGAAACTCCGGGGGTCGTCCGGCCCTAGGCCCAGGTACTCGTCCAGGTTGAACGTGGTCACCCGGGAGAAGCTGATCTCCTGCGCACGGTAACGCTCGACCAGAGCCTCATACAAGCCGATGGAAGTAACCCCCGTCGCCAAGCCCAAAACGCAGCCCGGCTTCCGGGCCACCTGGCTCGCCACGATACCGGCGGCCCGCTGGCTCAAGGCGGCGTAATCCTCTTCGACGATGACGTTCATGAGGTCGCCCTCCCCAAAGAGGCAAAGACCTGGTCAATCGCCTGCTTAGTGGCTCCGTGGAGCGCCGCGTTCTCTCCAAGCTGGGAAAGCTCGATGGGCGTCTCAACGGGCGTGAGTTGCCGGAACTTCTCTGCGATGGCCTCTTTCAACCAGGGGTTCCGGCAGATCACGCTACCCCCGAGGACTATCACTTCGGGATTGAGTATGCTCACGATGTTGTTGAGGCCCAGGGCCAGGTACTCGGTGAGCTGGTCGACGATCCCCAGCGCGTCCGGCTGGCCGAGTTTCGCCAGTTCCATCAGGCGCTCCGGGGTAACCGGCGGCTGCGGCGGCCATTCCGCAAATCCCCGCGGCGGCTGTGGCGGCCAAGCCACCGCGGCCGCCGCCCTGGCCAACCCGTAACCCGAGGCCACCGTCTCCAAAAAGCCATGTTCTCGGGTTTCTCTCCCCCGCCGGTCGAAGGCCATGTAGCCGATCTCTCCGGCCGCCCCGGCGGCCCCCTCGAAGACCTCCCCGTTGATCAGCACTCCTGCACCGAGGCCGGTGCCGACTGAAACGAACACCACATGGCGACGGTGGCGGGCGGCTCCGCGCCAGCTTTCGCCGACCGCCGCGGCGTTGACGTCGTTTGCAACCCGCACGGGCACGCCGAACTCCTGTTCGAGCAGGCTCCCCAGGGGGAGGCGATCGAAGCCACTGAGGTTGGGCGCCAGAGCGAAGGTCCCCGTCTCGGGATTCAGCACCCCAGGACAACAGAGGCCGATGGCCAAGAGCGCCCCGGGGGGTACACCCGCCTCGGAGAGCGCTTTCCTCATCGCTTCCTTCAAAGCGGGCAGCGCCACCTCGGTCCCCTCCGCCGCCCGGCTCGGCTGCTTGACCCGGGACAAAAGGTTTCCCTCCAGATCGGCCACGCCGCAGAGCACCTTGGTGCCTCCCAGATCGACGCCCAGCACGAAGCCGGCGCGCTGGTTGAACTTGAGCAGGATGGGTTTCCGGCCGACCGGGGAGTGGCCCTCCCCGATCTCCTCGATCCAGCGGTCGGCGATAAGCCGGTCCACCAGGTTGGACACGGTGGGGCGGCTAAGGCCGAGCGTCTTGGCCAGCATGGCGCGGGAGAGCGGCCCCTTCTTACGCAAAGTGTCGACAATGGCCTGGCCGTTGAGTTCTCGCAACAAGGTGGGGGTTGCCCCGCGGCGTTTCTCCCTCACGAAACCGCTCCTTTTCGGCACCAAGAGGTATTTGGTAGTTTTGTTTACTAATTAATATTCGCTGGAGCTTCCGTTACTCCTGCCACTTCCGCCGCCTTTTCGCGAATATGGTGATGGAACTCTCGGCTAGCTGGCCGGCCTACGCTCCTTGGAGGGGCAACTTCATTGTGATACTGAAGGGTTGGAACCCGAGGGCGGACCAGAACTCCCGCCCCTTGTCATTGGAGACCAGGACCTCGAGGACCACCGCGCTCGCCGCCGGGAAGCGCTCGCGGATCAGGGCGTCGAAGGCGAGACGGCCCAGGCCTTGCCGGCGCAGCGGCCGTGCGATGAAGAAGTCCCGCAGGTAGGCCACGGTTCGTTCGGGGTAGTATTCGTCGGGGCGGAACTGGTAGATGGCGTACCCGGCGATGTCCCCGTCGTGAAGGAAAAGGTCGATGGACCAGCCGTCCTCAAGCCACTCAGCGAGGCGGTGTTCCACCTCGGCCAGGGAGCGGGACGTCGTGGCGCCTTCGTCTTCGATGAGTTCGCAGCTCATCCGGGCCAGGACCGGCAGGTCTTTTCCCGTCGCAGCCTGTAGGGATAGCATAGGAACCCTCCTCGCAGGTGACATTTCTCATGCGAGGCCATCGTCCCTGCCCGTCTGAGAAGCTGACCGAAGATCGGTTCGGCCAGGGGTCCTGCAGGAGCCTGTCCAAGTCCGTGCCCTTCGGGGTCGTAGTAGGGGCGATAGGAGCCTCAATAGAAAAGAGCCCCGCAGGGGAGCCCTTTTCCCGTTCGCCGGATTCGTTCTTGCTCACCTTGAGCACCTGCGGGTCGATGTACCCGACCGATCCCCGGCTGCCGTGACCGCCAACTCGGGAGATGGTCCGGTCAGCCTTGTCATGTTTCTCACTTCCCCAGCTTTCCGGCTTGGTCGAGCGCGTCGGCGACGTGCGCCAGACCGAGGGAGTCCAGCGTAGCCCGGGTGGGCCAGTCCGTCTCGGGATCCCACCCCTCAAGCTTGTAGAATTTGGTCTTGAACTCCTCGACTTTCTTCCGGTCGAGCACCCGGCCGGCTACACTCTTGTACTGCCACTGCCCGTTCTCGTAGACCGGCATGAAGTAGGGCGGTTCGAAGGTCGTGTACCCCGGCGTCGCCGGTCGCTCGTAGATGTAGTCGGCGAAGACCTCCTGGCAACCGCTGCATCGTCTCCATCGACTGGTGGGATCCGTTGGCGAGCCCGAGGGATAGGCCTGGACGCCGATTCCTTGGACTTCCGTCCCTCCAGAAGATGGCTGAGCCCATTCCGTGGCTCCCACCTCACTGTTCGTAGTCGGCAGTCCGGAGACTGGAGACCCGTTGGTTCGTCAGGTCTGCTCCTGGGTCAGGTCGTCCGGCCAACGGCCGAACGGGTCCTGGAGGATCTGGATCCGGGAGAGCGACAGGTTCTCCTCCCCCTCGTGGACCAGCGAGCAGACCAGCATACAGGACTGACAGCCGGCGCACTTCGGCGCGAGACCTCTTGCGCCCCCGACGCCCCTTTCTCCTGGTCACTCATCCGCTCACCCCCTTCTCCCAGCTTCCCATCACGGCGTGACGGGCACACCCGGCTTCTCCGGTACCGGCTTCCCTGCCGGCTCCTTGCCCCGGCGCCCTTCCTTGAGCTCCGCATACCACTTGGCGTGGTGCTTCTGCACATACTCCTCAGGCACGTACCCCGTCAGCATCGACCGGAACAGCGGCCAGGACCACGGTACCACCGACGACGCCACCACGTGCACCAAGAGCATCACCAGCATGAGGAGGGCGAACAGATCGTGCAGGAACGTCACCCCTCCCATGAAAGCGGACGGTAGCGACCAGACGTGCGCTGAGACCTTGATCGCCCCGGTCACCACCATCATCCCGACCCCCACGATCCAGCCTACGTACGATAACCGCTCGCTCGCCAGGTACTTCCCCTCCGGAGGCTCCTTCCGCCCGCTCAGCTTCGCCGCGTAGTGGGCGATGGCCGCCTTGAAGTCGCCGGGTTCCGGCAGGTGCTCTCCGATCCGGCCGCTCAGCCAGGCTTCCGTGAGGTGGTAGAAGACGCTGAACAGGAAGACCACCACCCCCACGTAGTGCAGGTTGAAGACGAAGCCAGTCGCCTGCGGCGTGTGCACCAGCCGCGGAAAGAACAGGAACCCAAGGTAGATCCCCGTCCCCAGGAGCAACAGGGTCGATACCGCGTGCGACCAGTGCTCCAGGAACGCCACCTCGTCGTGGCGCAGGACCTTGCCGTGGCGGATCTCCGGCTCCCTCCGCCCCTCCACCGACGCCCCGAAGAAGACCCCCAGCGCCGCCGCGGCCAGGACGGCCCAGGGAGCCGACTTGAACAGCAGGTGGTAGGTATAGGAACCGCCGAAGCCCGGCCGGAACAGGTACAGCTGCGACAGCGCGAAGGCCAGGTACACTCCGACGCCCAGCACCGCCGCCAGGACCACCACGATGGATAACCTTCTGGCCATTGTCGTCCCTCCCAACTTCCCGTTTTGCTCAAGCTCGTCGATCACGGTCCGGCTGCTTGCCTTGAAGGGCCCAGACGGCCCGGGGCGTAGCCTCATAACGGGAGTCCCTCAGTCCACGGGAAGGCCGAGCTGCTTCCAGCTCGCCGTCCTCAGGTTCACGTGGTAACCCACATCGCCGACCTGGGTCGGAATCTTTGTCGTGAAGGCGATCGCCTTCATCGGACAAACCTCCACGCACGCCTGCT
>DYFA01000030.1 GCA_020725425.1 Aneurinibacillus sp. | reverse complement strand
CGCCCAGGTACAGAAGGCGCGGCAGCGCATCGCCCAGGCCCAACCCCACGGCGAAGGCGCTGGCCAGCTTCAGAAACTCTCGACGCGAGACCTCTCCCGTCTCCGACTGCTTCCCGCCGTTGTCACCCACCTCGTCCACTCTCCTTTCCTCGCGGGTTTCCTTGTGGCAATCGGACAAGCGCACCTCCTCTCTGATGCTAGACCACCGCCTTGATCAATCCCGTCTCCTCGACGATCTCCTGCACCAGCTCCTCGATCTCCTGGGCGGAGAGGTGCTTGGTCTCGAGGACGTTGTGCTTGGCGTCAAATTCCTCCCAGCGATCGGTCAACAGTTTGATCCCGAGTTCGGCGGCGTTTTGATAGAAGTGAGTCCCTGGGTAGGGAGAGGTATAGGAGAGCAGAACCTTGCTGCCGGCGTAGTAGAGCTGCTTGATGAAGTCCTTGGTCTCCTTGATGCTCTCCCGCGTGTCTTCGGGGAAGGGGATCATGAAGGAGGAGGCGACCTCTATGCCGGCCCCGACCGCGGCCTGGACGGCCCGGAGAACCTGTTCTTTCTTGATGCCCTTGACCGAATCCAGGATGCGCTGGGAACCGGATTCGACCCCGAACTGGATCGCCCGGCAACCCGCCTTCGCCATCTCCCGCAACAGCTTCTGGTCGACCAGGTCGACCCGGGTGGCGCAGCCCCACTCCGGCCGGCGGTCCAGCTTCACCAGCAAGTCGAGGAGTTCCCGGACCCACCGGTGGTTCAAGGTGAAGATGTCGTCGGCGAAGAACACGTAGGTCGCCCCGTACCGCTCGCTGAGCGCCTCGACCTCCCCGACGACGTGTTTCGGGATCCTCGCCCGTCGGCGTCCTCCCCAGATGGCCGAAGCCGAGCAGAACGGGCACTTGAAGGGGCAGCCGCCCCGGGCGGTCAACACATTCCATTTGTCCTCATAGAACTCCAGAGGGAACAATTCCCTCGCCGGATAGGGGAAGGCGTCCGGATGAAGGGGCTTCCTCCGGGCGTTCACCCTCGGGCCGGCGCGGTCCTTGTAGCCCAACCCCTTGATGTCGCCGGGTTCCCCCAGGCCGGTGGTGAGGTGTCGGGCGAGTTCCACCATCGTCTCCTCGCCCTCCCCCACCACCACGAAATCCACCGCCTCCTCCGCCAAGATCTCCCCGGGCAGAAGGGTGGGATGCGGTCCGCCCAGGACGACTTTGGTCTCCGGTGCCTTGGCTTTGATCCGGCGGGCGATCTGGAGGGCGTTGGGGTACGTCTCGGTGTGGGCTGAGATGCCGACCAGCGCCGGTTTTTCCACCTCGACCAGGCGGTCGACCCGGTTGAGGTTCAAGCCGCTGACGTTGAAGTCCACCGCGCTGACCTCATAACCCTCCATCAACAGGACGGAGGCGATGTATGCCAGCCCCAGGGGCGGGGCTAGGCGCGAATGCGGGCTCCGCCTCCGGACAGGTGAGTTGATCAGCACGATCTTCACGGTGTGCACCTTCCAGCTGGAGGCCCTATTCGGAAAGCGCTGCCCGGCATTGCTCCAGCCGCTGCCGCATCAATTCCCGGGCGGCGTCCACCCGTTCCCGATAGGTCTTGTGGGCTTCCAGCTCCCGGCCGATCGCCTCGGCGAGATCGCGGTCGCCCAGGACGCTCCCGATCCACCGGCGCAACTCTTCCAGGTCGAGGTAGCCGATCGAGGAGTGGCTGCCCTTGGTCAACAGGTCCTCCGGGTTCCCCACGCGCAGAAAGTCGCAGACTTCCCGGAAGCTGTAGAGCGACCGCGGCGCATTCCCGGTGGCCGGCGACATTTCGTACCCGACCAGCCGCTCCTCGTATCCGACCTCGGCTAACATCCTCTCCGCCAACTCTCTCGCTGGTTTCGGCAGCTCCACTGCGTCCTCACTTCCCCAGTTTGCCGTGGCGTTCGAGCTCCTCCGCCACCTTTCCCAGGCCCAGGGACTCCAGCGTCGGCCGGGTGGGCCAGCCCGTGCTCGGGTCCCAGCCCTCCAGCTTGTAGTACCTGGTCTTCCACTCCTCGAATCTGGCCCGGTCCAACACCCGGCCTTCGTTGGTGCTGTACTTCCACTGGCCGTTCTCATAGACCGGCAGCCAGTACGGGGCTTTGGTCGGCACCTGGTACACGTAGCCGGCAAAGACCTCCTGATCCCGGCGCCTGCCCTGCAGCGCCCAGATGGCCCGGTCCAGGTTCCAGATCTTCCGGCCGGTTTCCAGGCCCTCCTCGAAGGTCAGGTTCTTGCCGGTCACGGCGTTGATGAATCTGGGCTCGGCTTCGGGCGTGGTCCCCTCCAGGCCGGGGACGTTGACGTTGATGAGGTCGGGCCAGGCCCAGTCGCAGAAGGCCATCGACTGCTTGTAGAACCGGGTGTAGTGCCGGTGCCAGGCGATCATCTTGGCTTTGCCCTCAGCGTAGATGCCGTCGGCGCTGTAGTCGAGCATCATGGGATCCTTGTAGGGAACCAGCTTCTGGGAGATGATCTCCACCATCTCCTGCGCCGAGTAGAGCGGCTCCTCGCCGACCATGGCGGTGACAGTGGGCATCCAGTGGACATACCAGTTGATGCAGTGCTCATTGATGTCCCGGTCGCCCAGGATCGAGCCGTAGCTCCACTCGACCTCGAGCCGCGGATCGTAGTGTTCGTGGTAGCCCCAGTTCGGGAAGGCTAGGAGGCCGCTGTTCAGGTCCTGTTCCAGCCGCCCCCACTTCTTCGCGGCCCGGATGATCCCCTCGCCCAGGTCCTGGCCGATGCCCTCCCGGTAGGAGATCTCCCTGGTGTAGGTTTCAATGAACTCCGGGCTCCCGTAGCGGTCGAAGGGCAGGTCGCAGTTGATCTGCTTGCCGGGGCCCAAAACCCCCATCTTGTACAGCTCTCTCAGGTAATCCGTGACGAACACGTCGTAGACGTTGAGACCGCACTGCTGCAGCAGGTCGGTCGCCCTCCACTGAGTCTGGGGACCGCCTACGCTATAGTGCAGGGACTCCACGCACTGCGACTCGTTGCCCAGCCCGCTTTGGGTCCTCCGGCGGCAGGCGATGTAGCACCCCGCGCACCCTTGCGGGCGGCAGGGCTCGGTCATGTTGAAGATCAACGGACCGAAGGCCGGCGACCGGGTGATGATGCCGTAGAAGGAGAAGTTGTCCTTGGGGGACTGCTTGGCCGGGGCGTCCACGTTGTATTGCCGGCTGGCGAACCAGCGCCTCGCCTCCATGAGGGCGTTCGGGTCGGCGATCTCAACGCTGCCCGTCCCCAGGACGCTGATCACCTTAAGGTTCTTGGCGCCCCAGACGCCGCCGAAGCCGCCCTGGCCCGCCCCGTTCCCGGCGTCGTGGACCAGGGAGGCGTTCCGGTTGAGGTGCTCGCCGGCCGGGCCGATGGTCAGCACCGCCGGCCGCTGGGTCGTCCGGCCGCCGTCGCGCCCTGCCCCGGCCGCGATCCAGTCGCGGAAGTCCCGACTGCCGGAGACCGCCCGCCAGATCTCCTCCTGCGTCTCCCAGGTGTCCAGTCCCCACAACCACTTGGCATCCTCGATCGCCACGTGGTCGTTCACGATGTTGAGCCAGACCGGCTTATCCGCCTTCCCTTCGATCACGATCCCGTCCCACCCGGCGTACTTCAGCATCGCCGAGAACCGCCCGCCGAAGTTGCTCCGGGTGAACCACTCCGTCGGGTAACCCTGCACCCCGATCCCCTGCACCTCCGTCCGGCCGGCGGCCGCCGGCACAAGGGTCCCCGACAGCGGCGAGGTCATGATCGTCACCACGTTCCGCGGATCGAACCCGCTGATCGCCTTATCCTTGCACAGCTCCCAGAAGAGCGCCGACCCAATCCCGTGACCCCCGCCCCACTGCTCGTACTGCTTCGTCTCGATGGTCGAGATTCGCCCCTCCGTCAGGTTCACCCGCAGAATCTTCCCCATGTATCCCTTCACGCCGCCTCACCTTCCCTCAGTCCACGGGAAGGCCGAGCTGCTTCCAGCTCGCCGTCCTCAGGTTCACGTGGTAACCCACATCGCCGACCTGGGTCGGAATCTTTGTCGTGAAGGCGATCGCCTTCATCGGACAAACCTCCACGCACGCCTGCT
>DYFA01000029.1 GCA_020725425.1 Aneurinibacillus sp. | reverse complement strand
GTCCGGAATCTGGAGCGGGAGATCGCGGCCATCTGCCGGAAGGTGGCTAAGGACCTGGTCAAGGGAGCGAAGCCGCCCATCCGGGTCACCGGCCGCCGGCTGCCCAAGTACCTGGGGGCGCCGCGCTACCGGCGCAACCCCGCCGAGGCCGAGGACCGGGTCGGCCTGGCGGCCGGCCTGGCGGTCACCGAGGTCGGGGGGGATCTCTTGACCATCGAGGTCATCCCGGTCAAGGGGAAGGGCCAGCTCATTCTCACCGGCAAGCTGGGAGAGGTCATGCAGGAGTCGGCTCAGGCCGCCTTCAGCTACATCCGCTCGCGGGCCGCGGCCTTCGGTATTCCCGAGGACTTCCACGAGAAGCTGGACCTCCACATCCACATCCCCGAGGGGGCCATCCCCAAGGACGGCCCGTCGGCGGGGATCACGATGGCCACGGCACTGGTTTCCGCGCTTACGGGAGTACCGGTGCGGCACGACGTGGCGCTGACCGGCGAGATCACCCTGCGCGGCCGGGTGTTGGGGATCGGCGGCCTGAAGGAGAAGACCCTGGCAGCCTACCGGGCCGGGATCAGGACCGTCCTCTTCCCGCAGGAGAACGAGAAGGACCTGGAGGACATCCCGGTCAACGTGCGGCGCCGCCTGGAGCTGGTCCCGGTGGAGCATATGGACGAGGTACTCCGCCTGGCGCTGGCCGAACCGCTCCCGGCCTCCCGGTCCGGCGCCTTTGCAGAGGTCCCGCGGCCGGCGAAGGAGGACCGGCTGCCGCTGCTCTCCGACCCGGTGGACGGCCTGGTCATTCCTCCGCAGTGAGGGCGGAGGAAGTAGGGAAGGGAAAGCGGGGTCAGCGGCGAACCGTAGTAGGGATATGGCGTCACCTGGCTGGAGGAAGCGATGGCCGACGGGCTGAGAATAGGGCAAAGGATACAGATCAAGACGGCCGACAGCGAGGATGAGTGGTATTCGTCACGGGTGGAGGACTTGACCGGGGAGACGGTGACCATCGCGGCGCCGATCAAAGCTGGAGCGGTGGTTTCGCTTCCCCCCGGCACCCTGCTCGACTGCCACTTCCCCCGCGACGACGCTTTCTACGCCTTCCAGGCCGAGATCATCCAGCGGCGGCACCTGCCGGTCCCAGTGCTCGTCTTGCGGCGGCCCGAGACCGTCCAGCGCTTCCAGCGGCGCCGGCTCTTCCGTCTGCCGGTGGTCCTGCCGGTCCTCTTCAAGGTGGCCGGGAGTGGGACTGTCCAGAAGGGATCGACGCTGGACCTGTCGGGCGGCGGGGTGTGTCTCGTGGCCCCGGAGCTCTTGGCCGTCGGCACCGAGCTGGAGCTCGCCCTGGATCTTCCGGACGGCTTCCACCTGGCGGCCCGGGGCAGGGTGGTCAAGGCGACGGAGTGCGAGGGCGAGAAGGGTCCGTCGCGCTACGCTCACGGCGTGGAGTTCCTGGACCTTCCGCTGCCGGTCCAGGAGCGCATCGTCTCTTTCGTCTTCGCCGAGCAGCGGGAACGGCGCCGGCGCGAGGCCGGCCGCTGGTAGCAGAGGAGTGAACGCGGTGTTTCCAATCATTGCCCGGCGGGAGATCGCGCCGGGGATTCATTCGTTATGGGTAAAAGCGGACCGGGTGGCGTCGAAGGCCCGCCCGGGCCACTTTGTTATCCTCCGCCTGCACGAGCGGGGGGAGCGCATCCCGCTGACGGTGGTCGGCACAGAGCCGGAGAAGGGGCTCGTCTGGCTCATCTTCCAGGAGGTGGGCAAGTCCACTGCCGAGCTCGCCGGGTACAGCCCGGGAGACGCCCTCCTGGACGTGGTCGGCCCGCTGGGGCAGGCGGAGCCGGCGGGGAAGGTGGGGACGGTCCTCTGCGTCGGCGGAGGGGTCGGGACGGCGCCGGTCCTGCCTCGGGCGCGGGAGTTCAAGGCGGCGGGCAACCGGGTGATCGGGATCGTGGGGGCGCGCAACCGCGACCTGCTCATCCTCGGTCGGGAGATGGAGGAGACCTGCGACCGGGTCTATTTCTGCACTGACGACGGTTCCTTCGGCCATCACGGGCTGGTGACGGACCTGATCCCGCTCGCCCAGGCCGAACACGGCCCCGTCGACCGGGTGCTGGCCATCGGGCCGGTGCCGATGATGCGGGCGGCCGTGGCCAAGTGCGGGGAGCTGGGCCTCCCGGTAACGGTGAGTCTCAACGCCCTGATGGTGGACGGTACCGGGATGTGCGGCGCCTGCCGGGTCACGGTGGGCGGCGTCACCAGGTTCACCTGCGTCGACGGGCCGGAATTCGACGGGGCGCAGGTGGACTTCGGCGAGCTCTCGGCCCGGCTGCGCCAGTACGCGGCCGAGGAGAGGCTGGCGGCGGAGCGGTTCGCCGCCCGGCGGAAAGGAGGCGAGTGCCAGTGCCGGGGCGCGTAGCGATGCCGAAGCAGCCTCCCGGGGAGCGGCGGAAGAACTTCCGCGAAGTGGCGCTGGGGCTCACCCCCGAGCTGGCGGTGGCGGAGGCGCGGCGCTGCCTGCAGTGCAAGAACCCGCCCTGCGTGACCGGGTGCCCGGTGCAGGTGCCAATCAAGGAGTTCATCGGCCTGATCGGCCAGGGGGACCCGGCGGCGGCGCTGAAGAGGATCCGGGAGAAGAACCTCTTGCCGGCGATCTGCGGACGGGTCTGCCCCCAGGAGGTGCAGTGCGAAGCCAAGTGCGTCTGGGCGAAGAAGGGCGAGCCGATCGCCATCGGGGCGCTGGAGCGTTTCGCCGCCGACCACGGAGCAGCGGATGCTGCCCAGCCTGGGCGAGCGGTAGCTTCCGAAGCTTCTCCGGCTCCGGCGGCCTCGACGGCCCGGCCTTCGCGCGCCCGGGTAGCGGTCGTCGGGTCGGGGCCGGCGGGACTGACCGCCGCCGCGGAGCTGGCCCGTCACGGCTACCGGGTGACCGTCTTCGAGTCGCTCCACGCCGCCGGGGGGGTCCTGCGGTACGGAATCCCGGAGTTCCGGCTCCCGAAGAGCGTACTCGACGCCGAGCTCGACGGCCTGCGCCGCCTGGGGGTGGAGATCGAGTGCGACGTGGTGGTCGGGCAGACGGTGACCTTGGAGGATTTGTGGGCCGAAGGCTTCCGGGCGGTCTTCGTGGGTACCGGAGCCGGGCTGCCACACTTCCTCGGCGTCGCGGGAGAGAACCTGAACGGGGTTTACAGCGCCAACGAGTTTTTGACCAGAGCCAACCTGATGCGGGCGTACGAGTTCCCGGAGACCGACACCCCCATCCGGACCGGGCGCCGCGTGGCGGTGGTGGGCGGCGGCAACGTGGCGATGGATTCCGCCCGGACCGCCCTGCGCCTCGGGGCCGAACAGGTGATGATCGTCTACCGCCGGTCCCGGGAGGAGCTCCCGGCCCGCCGGGAAGAGGTCGAGAACGCCGAGGAGGAAGGGATCGAGTTCCGCTTCCTGCAGGCCCCGACCCGGATCCTCGGGGACGAGCGGGGGCAGGTGGTAGGGCTTGAGGTCCAGCGGATGGAACTGGGCGAGCCGGATGCCTCCGGCCGGCGCCGGCCGGTGCCGGTGCCCGGGGCGGAAGAGGTCATCCCGGTCGATACAGTGATCTCGGCTATCGGACAGGGGCCCAACCCGTTGTTCATCCGCTACACGCCGGGGCTTGCCACGACCGCCGGCGGGCAGATCGCCGTGGACGAGAACGGTGAGACGAGCCTGCGCGGCGTCTTCGCCGGCGGGGACATTGTCACCGGGGCGGCCACGGTCATCCTGGCGATGGGAGCGGGCAAGGAGGCAGCCCACCAGATCCACCGGCGGCTCGAGGGTCAGCTCTAGGGAAAGCTCTCAAGGAGGCGGAGCAGTCAGTGCTCTCGGATATCGAAATCGCCCAGGGGGCGAAACTGCGGTCCATCAAGGAGATCGCCGAGTCCGTCGGGCTCTCGTCCGAGGACTTGGAGTACTTCGGGCGCTACAAGGCCAAGGTGACGCTGGAAGCCTGTGAACGGCTGAGGTCCAACCCCGACGGTAAGCTGATCTTCGTCACCGCCATCACCGCCACGCCGGCTGGAGAGGGGAAGACCTGCACTGCCGTGGGACTCACTCAGGCCCTGGGGTACCTGGGCAAGAAGGTGATGCTCTGCCTGCGCGAGCCTTCGCTGGGACCGGTCTTCGGGGTCAAGGGCGGTGCAGCGGGGGGCGGCTTCGCCCAGGTGGTGCCGATGGAGGACATCAACCTCCACTTCACGGGGGACTTCGCGGCGGTGGCCGCCGCTCACAATCTGTTGGCCGCCCTTCTGGACAACCACATCGTGCAGGGGAACGAGCTGGACGTGGATATCACCCGGGTCGTGTGGAAGCGGGTGCTGGACATGAACGACCGGCAGCTCCGGGACATCGTGGTCGGCCTTGGCGGGCGGGGGAACGGCATCCCCCGGGAAACCGGTTTCGAGATCACGGCGGCCAGCGAAGTCATGGCCGTCCTCTGCCTGGCTCAGGACTGGGAGGACCTGCGGGAGCGTCTCAGCCGGCTGCTCGTGGCCTATGACCGCAAAGGCGACCCGATCTACGCCCGGGACCTCAAGGCGGTCGGGGCCATGTTGATCCTCTTGAAGGACGCCTTCAAACCGAACCTGGTCCAGACGCTGGAGGGACAACCCGCCTTCATCCACGGGGGGCCGTTTGCCAACATCGCCCACGGCAACAACTCCGTCATTGCCACCAGGACCGCGCTCAAGCTCGCCGACTACGTGGTGACCGAGGGCGGGTTCGCGGCGGACCTCGGGGCGGAGAAGTTCTTCGACATCGTCTGTCCCCAGAGCGGGCTGCGGCCGGACGTGGCAGTCCTGGTGGCCTCGATCCGGGCCCTCCACCTGCACGGCGGGGCGGCGAAGGAGGACCTGGGTTCGCTCAACCTGAGGGCGCTCGAGGCCGGCCTGCCCAACCTGGAAAAGCACGTGGAGAACCTGCGCAAGTTCGGGCTGCCGGTGGTCGTGGCGCTCAACCGGTTCCCCCAGGATCACCCGGAGGAACTCGCCTTTGTCAGGGAGTATGTGACCAACGAGCTCGGGGTGGCCTGCGAGGTGTCGGAGGTCTTCGCCGCGGGCGGAAAGGGCGGAGAAGCGCTGGCCCGGGCCGTCCTGGACCAGCTGGAGGCTGGCCCCTCCGGCTTCCACCCGCTTTACAGGGCCAACACTCCGCTCAAGCAGAAGCTGGAGTACCTGGCACTCGGGATCTACGGGGCTTCCTACATCCAGTACACCCCCCAGGCGGAGAAGGACATCAGGGAACTCACCCGCCTGGGACTGGACCGGCTGCCGCTCTGCGTGGCGAAGACCCAGTTCTCCCTCTCCGATGATCCGGCGCTTCTGGGAGCCCCCCAGGGCTGGAAGCTGACGGTGCGGGAGATCAAGCCGGCGGTCGGGGCGGGGTTCCTGGTGGTCTACACCGGGGAGATCCGCACCATGCCCGGACTGCCGAAGCACCCAGCGGCCGAGCAGATGGACATCGACCGCCGGGGGAAGATCACCGGGCTCTTCTAGGGAAAAAGGAGGTTACCGACTTGGCCATCGAACAGACTTTCATCATCATCAAACCCGAGGCGGTGCAGCGGGGGCTCGTCGGGACGGTGCTGACCCGCTTCGAGAACCGGGGGCTGGCCATCAAGCGGCTGGAGGTCCGGCAGATCGGGCGGGACCTGGCGCGGGTCCACTACGCCCACTTGCGCGGGAAGCCCTTCTTCGAGGGGGTGCTCGACTCCATCACCGCCGGGCCGGTGGTGCTCGGCGTCCTCGAGGGAGAGAACGCCATCGAGCTGGTGCGCCAGCTCCTCGGGGCGACCGACCCCATGAAGGCGGCGCCGGGGACCATCCGGGGCGACTACGGCACGGTCCTGCCGTACAACGTCGTCCACGCCTCCGACTCGCCGGAGAGCGCCGCCCGGGAGATCGGCCTCTTCTTCCCGGAGGGCTGACATGGCGGCGAAGATCATCGACGGGAAGGCCCTGGCGGAACAGGTCCGGGCACGGGTCCGGGCCGAGGTGCAGGAGCTCACCGCGGCCGGCCTCCAGCCTGGCCTGGCGGTGATCCTGGTCGGCGAGGACCCGGCCTCCCAGGTCTACGTCCGGAACAAGGAACGGGCCTGCGCCGACGTGGGGATCCGTTCCCTGGTCCACCGCCTGCCGGCGGCCACATCCCAGGAAGAGCTTCTGGCGCTGATCGACCGGCTCAACGCCGATCCGGCGGTTCACGGGATTCTGGTTCAAGTCCCCCTTCCCCCGGGGCTTCGCGCCGACGAGCTGCAGCGGGCCGTCGACCCGGATAAGGACGTGGACGGGTTCCACCCTGTGAACGCCGGGCGCCTGCTTCTCGGGCAGCCGGGCTTCGTCCCCTGCACCCCGGCCGGGATTCTCGAGCTGGTCAAGTCGACCGGCACGGAGATCGCGGGCTGTGAGGCCGTGGTGGTGGGGCGGAGCGCCACGGTGGGCAAGCCCACGGCCACCCTGCTCCTGGCCGAGAACGCCACCGTGACGGTCTGCCACTCGAAGACCCGCAACTTGCCCGACGTCTGCCGCCGGGGAGAGATCCTGGTGGTGGCGGTCGGCCGGCGGGAGCTGGTCAAAGGGGACTGGATCAGGCCGGGGGCGGTGGTGATCGACGTCGGGATCAACCGCGGGGAGGATAAGCTCTACGGGGACGTGGAGTTCGCCTCGGCCCGGGAGGTGGCCGGCTTCCTCACGCCGGTGCCGGGCGGGGTGGGTCCGATGACAGTGGCCATGCTCATGGTCAACACCGTGAAGGCGGCCCGGCTGGCAGCGATCCAAGGGGGGCGCGGCTAGTGGAGAGCGTCAACCGGCGGACAGTCCGCGAGATCAACCAGGGAGAGATCCGGGAGAAGGAGGACTCCCTGCTGGTCGAGTTGCCGCTGACCTTGGAGGTCAACGGCGAGGAGTTCGTGACCATGCTCTGCACCCCGACCAACCTCGACGACCTGGTCCTCGGCTTCCTCTTCTCGGAAGGGCTGGCGGACGGCGCGGACGACCTGGCCGAGCTCGAGATCGACGAGCAGGAGGGGCGGGTGCGGGTGACCACCCGGCGCCGTCACGAGCTGGCGGCGAAGCTCTACGGGAAGCGAACCCTCACCACTGGCTGCGGGCGGGGGACCATCTTCTACCATGTGACCGACGCCCTGAAGACCCACCGGGTGGAATCGGACCTCCGCCTTTCGGCCGGGACGATCCTGGCCGCGCTGAAAGGCTGGGGGGAGAAGGCGGAGCTCTTCGCCAAGACCGGCTGCCCGCATTCGGCGGCTTTGCTGACCGCCGAAGGGGGGATCCTGTGCCTGGCCGAGGACGCCGGGCGGCACAACGCCGTGGACAAGGTGATCGGCCGCAGCTTGCGGGAAGGCTGGTCACGCCGGGACAAGTGCCTCGCCACCACGGGGCGCATCTCCTCGGAGATCCTCATCAAGGTGGCCAAGGCGGACATCCCGGTCGTCGTCTCGCGGTCGGCGGCGACCGATCTGGCCGTGGCGCTGGCGCAGGAGTTAGGGATCACCGCGGCCGGCTTCGCCCGGGGGCGACGCCTGAACGTCTACACCCACCCCGAGCGGATTCTGCCTTGATATTCCCCATGGCAGGGGGTAAAATAGCCCTGAGCGACTACACCCAACTGCGGCAGGAGATGCCAGCCGCGAAAGGAGCGACCAGGAGTGGCGTATAAGATCAGCGACGAGTGCATCATGTGTGGGGCCTGCGCTCCGGAATGCCCGACGGGGGCGATCAGCGAGGGCGACACCAAATACATCATCGACCCGGCCAAGTGCATCGACTGCGGGAACTGCGCCGAGGTATGCCCGGTGGCGGCTCCGGCCCCGGAGGGCGCCGAGCAGAAGTAGCGCGATAGCGCCTACCCCTTAGGGGAAGCGGCGGCTGGAAGCGGGGCGACCCGCTTCCTTACTTTGCGACAGGGAGGCGGCCAGGTGGAGGAGACCCGGCTCATTTTAGTGCGTCACGGAGAGACGGAGTGGAACCGTGACGCCAAGATCCAGGGGCAGCTCGACGTGGTGCTCTCAGCGGTCGGCCGGGCGCAGGCGAAGAGGGTGGCGGGACGGCTGGCCGGGGAGGAGTTGGCGGCGGTCTACTCCTCGGACCTGGCCCGGGCCCGCGAAACCGCGGCGATCATCGCCGAGCCGCACTGCCTTGCGGTGGCCACCCGGCCGGATCTGCGGGAGGGATGCTTCGGCGCCTGGCAGGGGCTGACCATCGCCGAGGTGCAGGAGCGGTTCGCCGAGAACTACGCCGCCTTCCGGCAGGACCCAGTCTTCGGGCGGCCGTTGGACGGGGAGTGCATCGCCGAGGTGGCCGACCGGGCGCAGCGGGCGGTGGAGGAGATCGCCGCGGCGCATCCCGGGGAGACGGTGGCCGTCGTGACCCACGGGGGCGCCCTCAAGGCCATCGTCTGCCGGCTGCTCGGGCTGGACCTGGCCCAGCGCCGGCGGTTCGTGGTGGACAACTGCAGTCTAACGGTTTTTGCCTGGCGGGAAGGGCTGCCCGTCCTTCTCACGTTGAACGACACGGCCCACCTGGGCGGAGAACTCGTCGCCGACGTCGAGGTGTGAGGCGGCGAGTCTGAGCAGCGTCTCCCGGTCGTTGCGGGCCGGGTCGTCGAGCACGTCCTCCACCAGCTGGTCGAGGAGGCGTCCCACCGCCGGTCCGGGCGGGAGGTGAAAGGCTTCCATCAGGTCGCGCCCAGTGAGGGCGAGATCCTGGCGCCGGACGGGTGGGCGGGAAGCCAGGAGTCCCTGCACGGCGGCCTCCAGCTCCTCGAGGACGGCCAGGCGGTGGTCGTCCGGGATGACGGGGCGGAGGGACAAGAGGTCGGCCCGGCGCAGAGCCACCAAAGCCTGCAGGTTCTCCGGGCCGACCCGGGCGAGGAGGCGGCGCAGAGCAGCCGGCCCGTCCTTTGGGGTCCAGTGGAACATGTGTTCGCGGACGAGCAGGACGACGAGCTCGGAAAGGCGACGGGGATAAGCCAGCCGGTGGAGGGTGGAGGCGGCGATCTCAGCGGAGAGCCGGGCGTGGCCGGGGAAGAGCAGCCGCCCTTCGGAGTCCTCGAGCCGCGCTTCCGTCTTGCCCAGATCATGAAAGAGGGCGGCCAGGCGCAGAACCAGGTCGGGCGGGGTGGCGGCCACTGCCTTCAAGGTGTGGTAGTAAACCGAGTAGGCGTGGACCCGGCTCTGGCGCAGCCCGTAGGCGGCGGCCAGGGAGGGGAGCACGCCGGGCAACAGGCCGCCCACCCGGAGCAGCCGCAGGCCGCGCCGGGGGTCCTCCGCCAGGAGGAGCTTGCTCAGTTCGTCCCGCTGGCGTTCGGCGGAGACAGCGGAGAGGAGCGGGGCATGGCGCCGCATCGCCTGGAGGACCTCTTTGGCGGGGCGCAGGCGGAATTCGGCGCAAAACCGGCAGGCCCGCATCAGGCGGAGGGCGTCTTCCCGGAGGCGTTCCCCCGGGTCGCCGACGGTCCGCAGGCGCCGCCGGGCCAGGTCCGCCGCTCCGCCGAAGGGGTCGAAGAGCCCCTTTTCCGGATGGTAGGCCAGGGCATTGATGGTGAAGTCCCGCCGGGCCAAATCAGCTTCGATGTCCGCCGTGAAACTGACCTCCACGGGGTGGCGCCCGTCGACGTACGCCCCGTCGCTCCGGAAGGTGGTGACCTCCACACCGCCGCCTTCCAACTCGGGCGCCGGTACCGTCACCGTTCCGTACTTCAACCCGGTCGGCCGGGCCTCCGGGAGAAGAGCCAAGACCTGTTCCGGACGGGCGGAGGTGGCCACGTCCCAGTCGCGTCCTGGACGATCCACGAGGGCGTCCCGGACGGCTCCACCGACCACCCAAGCCGCAAACCCGGCACTTTCCAGCCGTACCAGGAGATCGGTCACGCAGGGGGGCAACTTGGGGAGACGATCAGCAGGCATGGCAGGCCTCCTCTTCCTTCACATGACCCATTCTATCACAAGAGCCAACCAACCGCCTTTCCCAGCTCCTGATAAGTCCCTTCGCCCAGTGCACCAGCCCTAGGCTAGTCCTCCCATGTCCAACCGTGTCAGACGCCGTTGGACGGAGATACGCAGACCTGATTTCCGATGATGATGCCTGAATCAGGCGCTCCCACCTATATCGAGCCAGGTTGCTGTTGGATATCTATAGACCAGCTTCGTCAAGTCCTGGCCACCCAAGTGGTCTACAGGAGGTATCGTCGTGATGCCACATTCAGGATTCACCGGTTGGCGGAAGGGTCCGGTCTATGCTGTGCCCGGTTCAACCCAGCCCAGTTCACCGCCACGGGAGGCGACGCTCGCACAGGGCATCGAGTTTCATGACTTGGCGGTTAAAGGGGATAAAGGCGCCACCAAGAAGGCCTACGAACTCTTGAAGGCTGCTCACCTGGCCAACCCCGAGGACCCAGTCGCACAGGCCTACTTCGGCAGCGCCACGGCTCTGATGGGGCGGGATGCCATCGACCAAAACGAACGGTTCTCCTTGGGCATGCGCGGCCTGAAGATCCTTGACCAGGCCGTGCGGGCTGCGCCCGACAACGTTACGGTCAGAACCCTGCGCGCCTATGTCTGCTATCGGCTGCCGGAGATGTATTTCCATCGAACCTCTACCGCGGTGGAAGACTTCCGCCATCTCGTCGATCTTTACGAAAAGAACAAGGACCTGTTCGCCGAAGGCTTCTACTGGCAGATCCTCTTCGACTTGGGCAAGGCCTATCATACCGTGGGCCGGACGGCTGAAGCCAGGGAGACGTGGAAGAAGCTGCTTTCCGTCGCGCGGGAGCCCAAGTATCGGGAACTGCTCAAGGCCGAGGGGGTGATGGAACGCCCTTTTGACCCTCCGGCCGCCTCCGGTGGCCGGCTCAAGTGGCCCCAGAGCGTCATGAAAACCAAAGAAGGGGTGGATGCCGCGGAGTTGTCCGAGGGGATCCGCCTGCATGACCTGGCCCTGGCCGGCGACGCCGGAGCCGCCGAAAAGGCCTTTGAACTGTTGGACCGGATCTGCCGTAAGCAACCGGATAACGCCTTGGCTGAAGCTTACCGGGCCAGCGCCCTGTCGCTGGTGGGGAAGTACTCGTCCGATACCGGCCTCATGTTCGAGAACGCCATCAAGGCCATGATTACCCTGGACCAACTCGTGGCGCGCCACCCTGACCATCTAGGGCTCCGCCTGCTGCGGGGCAACCATAGCTACCGCCTGCCGGAGCCCTTTTTCCGCCGTTCGACGACCGCCATAACAGACTTCGAATACCTTCTCTCGCTGCTGGAAAAGCAGCCGAACGCGCTTCCGGCTGCGACTGTCCAGCGGATCCTCTACGACCTTGGAGTCTGCTACGACCGCTTAGGGATGGCGGCTGAAGCGAAGGCCGCCTGGACCAGGCTTTTATCCCAGCAGCCCGACCCCACCCTGCGGCGTCTGGCGCAGGAGAAGTTAGGGGGTTGTTCCGCCGGGAGGTGGGCGAGGCCGGTGTCGTGGACCGAGACGCAACTGTTCGACGAAGCGATGCGCCTGCTCCGGTTGGGAGCGGAGGGGAATCGGAGAGCAGCGGAACAGGCCCACCAGTTGGTGTCCCAGGCCTATGAGCTGTCTCCCCAGGACGCCCTGCTCCAGGCCTGTTACGGCAGTTCCGTGGCGCTGCTTGGAAAGTATTCCTCCAATCCCAGCGAGATGTTTTCCAAGGCGGTGGAAGGGCTCCTTCTCCTTAAGAAGGCGGTCGGCAAGGACTGGGCGGACCCCCGGATCCGCCTGTTGCGGGGTTACCTGTGCTATTCGCTGCCCGACACCTTCTTCCACCTGACCTCGCAGGCGATCAAGGACTTCCGCTTCGTGAAAACGGCTTATGAACAGGGGGACGGGCGAGTCCCGGAGGCGGCTTACTGGCAGGTGCTGTACGACCTGGGACGCGCCCTCAAGCGGGCGGGGGAGACGGAGGAAGCGCGCAAGGTGTGGAAGAGGCTCCTCGCTGTCTCGTCCGACCCGCAATTCCAGACGCTCGTGAGCGCGGAAGAGGTGAATTGAAGTGGGTTCCTATCTTGACAAACTGAAGAACCAGGGCCACCTGGACGTGATTGAGAAGCATTTCTTCCAGCATGGGGACGCGCTCCCCGTGGAGAAGTTGCTGGCTTTCCAGGACGAAGCTGTGAAGGAACTGGTGGCGCATACCTACGCCAACAGTCCGTTCTACCGCGCCAAGATGGACCAGGCTGGGGTGAGGCCGGAGGAGGTGCGAAGCGTCGCCGACCTCTCCAAGCTGCCCTTTACTGACAAGGACGAGCTGCGGGGCGATCCCTGGATTCTCCTGGCCTGCGACAAGAAGGACGTCTCCGTAATCAACGTCTCCACCGGAACGACCGGGGGAGAGATGATCTACATCTTCTACACCTGGAAAGACTTCTACCTCAACGACCTGGCCGTCGGCTACCCGAGGCTCGTCCCCATCGAACCGGGAGACATCTGCATCAATGCCCTCCCTTATGAGATGAGCTCGGCAGGCCTCGCTTTCCACAAAGTCTTCATGGATGCCTGCGGGGCCACCGCGGTGCCGGTGGGCAAAGGCGGGGCCTACTCCACTCCGGAGAAGACCGTCAGGATCATGAGAGATCTCAAGCCGACCATCGTGATGACCACTCCCTCCTGGGCGGTGAGGCTTGCAGAGGCGGCCGGGGAAGCCGGCTTCGACCTCAAGGAACTTCCCCTGAAAAGGATGTGGATCACCGGGGAAGGGTGTTCGCCAGCGTTCCGGGACCGCTTGGAGAAGATCTGGGGAACCACGGCCAACTTCTACTACGGATCGCTCGAATGCGGGGCGCTGGGGATGGAGTGCGACCAGCACTTCGGCTACCACATCCCCCTGGCCCACGTCGTCGTGGAGATCGTCGATCCCAAGACCGGAGAGGTGCTGGAGCCGGGAGAAATCGGCGAGATCGTGGCCACCTGCCTCCTGCGCTACAGCTCCCCGCTGATCCGCTATCGGACACAGGACCTGGGGTATGTCGAATACGACCAGTGCCCTTGTGGAGTGGCCCTCCCGCGGCTCTTCCTGCGGGGCCGTCAGGTGGACCAAGTGGTGCTCCAGGGGTATGAGTTTTCCCCCTTCTACCTCGAGGAGTTTCTGATGCGGCTTCCGGAGGTGGGGATGTGGTACCAGTTCGTGGTGCCCCCGGAAGGCGCCGACCGGCTCAAGATCCGGGTCGAGCTGCAGCCGGGAGTGGAACCCACACCGGAGCTGGCCGATCGACTGGCGAGCAAAATGGAGTTCGGCCTCGGCATCCCCTGCGAATTCGAGTTCGTGGACCGGCTGCCCCGGCCTGTCACGAAGACCATCCGGGTAGTTCACGAGTAGGAGGGGGAAGCGATGATTATCGACGCCCATGCGCACGTTTCGCCGACCGACTACGGGAACGTCGACCTCCTCTTGGAACAACTCGCCGAGAGCGGAATCCAGGGGGCCATGGTGGTTCCCGGGGGCATGGTTGACGTCCGCAAGATGACCGACTACATCACCGGCCGGGCTAAGCCGGAGAATACCATGCCGAACAACGCCTACGTGGAGGAATGCTACCGGACCCACGGCGCCTCTGTCGGCGGATTCTTCTGCGTCGACCCCCACGAACCCGGGGCCGTCGAGAGCCTGGAGGCGGCCTTCGAGAGGGGGTTCCGGGGGTTGAAGCTCTCGCCGATCACCCATCAGTTCTCTTTTGCCAGCAAGGCGGTGGCGGACCTGGCGGCCTGCTGCGAGAGGTACGGGTTCCCGGTCTACACCCATGTGCTCTACAGCCCCGGCGCCTCGACGGCCAGGTTCGTCGCCTTGGCCAGGGAATTCCCGAAGGTCAACTTCATCTTGGGGCACATGGGGTTCGGGCCTGCCGACCAGGAGGGTCTGGAGGCGGCGGTCCGGCTCGACAACTTCTTCCTCGAAACCTCCACCGGCAACTTCCTTCACCTGAAGGAGGCGCTGGCCAAGGCCGGGCCGGCCAAGATCATCTTCGGTTCCGAGTACCCGCTCTCACATCCCAAGGCGGAACTGGAAAAGGTCCTGCTCCTTAAGGCTCCAGACCACGCCCTGGAACGCATCCTGGGGGGCAACATCCAGGCTCTGACGGGCTGGGCGCCGGCGTAGAGGAGGTGGCATCATGACGCCGGAGGAGAAGCTCTTGGCTCTCAACCGGACAATCGAGATAGCACGCCGGTGCGACCTCTACCGGGATCGGCTGCCCAGCCGTCCCTTGAAGTCCCTGGACGAGTTGCGGGAGCTGCCGCTGACCACCAAGGAGGACCTCCGCGCCGCTTCGCCCTGGGGCCTCCTCTGCGTGCCGGTTAGTGACCTGTACCAGTACCATGAGACCTTCGGGACGACCGGCACGCCGGTCTCGAGCTGGTACACCAAACAAGACCTGGAGGACAACGCCCGGGAGATGATCGTCAGCAGCGGGGTGAGGCTCACGGAGGAGGATATCGTCCTGATCCGCTTCCCCTACGCCATCTCCAGCGCCGCCCACGTCTTTCACGAGGCCGTCCGAATGAAGGGGGCTTGCGCCATACCGGCCAGCAGCCGTTCGACCGTGAGCCCCTTCCCCCGGATCATCGACCTCTTGCGAAAGCTGAACGTCACCGTCCTCGCCGGGCTGCCTCTCCAGGCCTTGCTTCTGGCCGAGACCGCCGAGCTTCTCGGCTTGAACCCCCGCCGGGATTTCCCCTCCCTGCGGGCCATCTGCACGGCCGGCGAGAGCCTGAGCCCTGCCAAGCGAGCTTTGCTGGAGGGCATCTGGGGAGTGCCCCTGTTCAACTTCTACGGCATGACCGAAGCCGGCAACGTGGCGGCCGACTGCGAGTACGGCCGGCTCCACGTCGCCGGGAACGGCTTCTTCATCGTGGAACTCCTGGCGGACGACCTGCAGTCCAGTGTGGAACCGGGCCAGACGGGCCGCCTGGTGGTGACGGCGCTCCGGCGTCAGGCTGCGCCCACCATCCGGTACCTGACCGGCGACCGGGCGCGCTGGATCCCCGGGGAGTGTCCCTGCGGGCGAGGCATGGCCTTGGAGGTGCGAGGCCGCGACCAGGACGTCGTACGGGTGGGAGACAGGTCGTTCGACCTGTGGGACCTCGAGGAGATCATCTCCCATCTGCCGTCCCGCCGGTTCTGGGTGGTTGCCCCCACCAGCCGGGGGCTGCACTTCGTGGTCGAACAGGAAAGCGGGGCGGACCCGGTCTTCCCCGGGCTAGTCGGCACCCTGGCCGACCAGTACCGGGTGGAGCTGGCGGTGGACGTCGTGCCCAAAGGGACTCTCTATGACCGCCAGGAACTGCTGGCCGTCGGTGAGGTCGGCAAACCCCGGTACATCTATGCGGAAGAGGAACTCCGACGCTCCGCGCACCTCAAGACGACCAAGCTGTGAAATGGGGTGTATGGTGTGACACTTGGAATGGAACCGCTGCGGCACCGGGAAATCTGGTTCGACGGACGCCGAATTCCCCTGGAACGCCGGGATATCTGGGACCTCGTCAACAACTCGGCTCTCCAGAAAGTCGTAGTGACCACCGCTCAACGCCAAGCTGGCCACTTCCCGCTCAAGACCGAACTGGTGACCGAGGTAACAGGGGTGGACGACCTGGCGGACCTTGAACCGGGAGAGACCGTGCTTTCCAGCGATCCCGGACTACTGAAACAGGCCCGGGCGGACGGGTTCGTCACTTGCCTGCACGCCTCGGTGGACAGTCAGGAGGCGCTCGAGCGGGCCTGGCAGGAGGCCTCCCGCCACGACTACGCCGTGGTGGAGTTCGACCTGCCCACCAACATCCCGCTCGAACTGATCCTGGCCCAGCTCTCCCACCGCCAGACCAGGATCCTGAAGAAGGAGGAAACCTTCGAAGGCATGGCGGTGGCCTTCGGCGTGATGGAACAGGGGAGCGACGGGGTGCTGCTGTCCACCGACGACCTGGGGGAGATCCTGAAGGTCAGCCGGTACCTGGTCCACCAGGACAGGGGGACGCTCCAGCTCCAGCCGCTGGTCGTGAGCGGAACCCGCCACATCGGGATGGGCCTCCGGGCCTGCGTCGACACCACGGGACTCTTGGGCCAGGACGAAGGGATGATCGTCGGCTCGACCTCGAACGGGGGCATCTTCATCTGCTCGGAGACCCACTACCTCCCCTACATGAACCTGAGGCCCTTCCGGGTCAACGCCGGGGCGGTCCACTCGTACATCTGGATGCCCAACAACACCGCCCAGTACCTGACGGACCTCATGGCCGGCAGCCGGGTTCTGTGCGTGAACACGGATGGCCAAACCCGGGCGCTCACCGTTGGCCGGATCAAGATCGAGGTGCGGCCGCTGCTCCTCATCGAGGGTGAAGCGGCCGGGCAGCGCCTGAACGTGATCGTGCAGGACGACTGGCATATCCGGGTGATGGGAGCGGACAAGAAACCCAAGAACGCCACCGAGCTGCGCCCCGGCGACGAACTCCTCAGTTACGTGTGCAAGCCGGGGCGACACGTGGGGATAGCGGTCGACGAGACGATAATCGAACGGTGACGTCCCGCAAGGGGCGTCCCACGTCAAAGGGGGCAGCGAGGGATGGAAGGCAGACAAATCCGACTTAACCGGTTGTTCAAGCGCTCGGACCGCCTGTTCATCGTCCCCATGGACCACGGGGTCACGATCGGGGCGGTGGGCGGACTCAAGGACATGCACCGGGTGGTGCAGGCGGTCAGCGCCGGCGGGGCCGACGCGATCGTGGTCCACAAGGGGATCGCACGGCGGATCGGCCCGGCTCTCAAGGGAGGAGACTGCGAACTCATCGTCCACCTCTCTGGCTCCACGGCCTTGGGCCCCGCCCCCAACCGGAAGGAGTTGGTGGCCTCACCCGAGCATGCCGTTCAACTCGGAGCGACGGCCGTGTCAGTCCACGTGAACCTGGGAGACCCGGCTGAACCGGAGATGCTGAGGGATCTGGGACGGGTATCCGAACAGTGCCAGTCCTGGGGGATGCCGCTCCTCGCCATGATGTACGTCAGGGACGGCTCCAAGGAAAGCGAATTCCATCCGGGCAAGGTCGCCCACGCCGCCAGGATAGCCGAAGAGCTCGGCGCGGACATCGTCAAGGTCAACTATACCGGCTCGGTGGAGACCTTCTCCGGGGTGGTCTCGGCCGTCAGCATCCCGGTGATCATCGCCGGGGGCCCGAAGGCGGGCTCACTCAGGGACCTCCTGCTCATGATCCGGGACGCGGTGCGGGCGGGGGCCAGGGGCGTCGCCATCGGCCGCAACATCTTCGAGGACCAGAACCCGGCAGGTCTCTCAGCCCTGGTGAGGCGCATCTTGGACGATCCCCAGCTGGCGGAGAGAGACGACGCCTACCTGGATGCGCTATGCGCCGACTGGACGGCAGTGAGCCGCGGGGGGAGCTAGGCGGCCCCTTGGGAGGGACGACCAGTGCCAGAGTTCGATTGGATGACCATTCGCGAAGCATGCCGCTACATCAAGGTGTCCCGGTCCACGCTTTATAACTGGGAACGCGCCGGCAAACTCTGCATGTACCGCTTCGGGCGGGCGGTCAGGATCCGGCGGGAGGATATCCACAAGTTGGCCAGCGGCCGTCGGAGTCTGGAACAACATTCCTGAGGCGGAGCAAGCAAAGCCGCCCGGGCGCACCGGGCGGTTACTTGCTGGAAGAAGTCGTTCCTTCGAGCAGCCGGCTACCTCCCGGCCAGCTTGTCGAAGGCCTTCCACATGGACTCCCGGTCCTTGGCTTGGGTGATGCACTCCCCAAAGGCCTTGCAGCGGCTCAGGAACTCTTCGCTGCTGGTGCACGGCACGTAGTTGGCCAAGACCGACGGAGTCAGGGCCGCCGTCAAGTCACGCGTGAACTGCTGGATCGAGGCGCTGACTACCTGAGGGTCCTCGGTGGCGTAATTCAGGCTCTGCATTCTCTCCACGAACTGTTGCGTGATCTGCTGGGCAGCGCTTTCCCCTGCGGTTGAGGCTTTTCTCTTACTCACGGATGGTCTCCCCTCCTTATCTGGACATCCAACGCGGTCAGTTCAACATATCGATAGTGAAACAGACCAGTAACAGTATAAGGTTCTCATCTTGGTTCAGGTTTGGACAGAACGGCTAGGAGGAGGTGGAAGGTTTGGTCTGGTGGGCCTTGGTGGCGCTGGGAGTGGCCTTCGGGATACACGGGAAGCGGTTTCTGGCGGTGAGATGGAAACCCGCCGAGGAGACCTGGGTCGCGTTGGGGTTCGGCCTTCTGGCGATCCTCCTGAGCGCGGCGATGCTTCCGTTCGGGCGGGAGGCGCGGCTTCTGCCCGTTGGTATCCTCCTGCGGGACGTCCTGATGGTATTGGGCTGTGGGCTGGTGCTTCCGACCTGGTACGTGCTCCTGAAGAAGCGGGGTTCCTGGCGGGACTTGGGCCTGTCCGGAGATAACCTCTGGCCGAGTCTGGCCGTCGGCGCCGCGACCGGCCTCTTCATCTCCCTCGGCTTGATCTTCAGTGAGCGGAGGCCGGCCCTGGACGTCAGCACGGCCAGGGCCCTCGTGGCGCTGCTGGCGCCAGGCGTCTTCGAGGCGGTCCTGTACTACGGTTTTCTGCAGACGGCCTTCGCCAAGGCCTTCGGCCGCCTGCCGGCAATCGTCCTGGGAGCGGCCCTCTACTCGCTGCACCATATCGGCTTTCAATTGCCGTGGGAGGCCGACCCGGCGGGTAAGCTTTGGGAACTCTTCCTGGTCGGGGTGATGATGCAGTCCGTAACCTCCATCACCGGCAACCCGCTGACCTACTTCCCTCTGGCTTACCTGCCGGGCGTCGCCTCAGACGTCTTGCTCAACCCGGCCATCGCGTCAAGACTTGCCCAGTCCATGCCCAGGGGATTGATTGTCCTCGGGTCGATGGGAGCGTGGGTGGCGGTGCTGGAGTTGACAGGCCGGACTCCTCGGGGCTATGATGGTAACAATAGACGCAGGGGTGTCATTACACCCTGCCGGCGATGAGCGGGAGGAGTAGGGTCCCCGAACCGCCGCTCAGAGAGGAAGGCCGCAGGCTGCAAGCCTTCCCGGCGGAAGGCCCGAAGGTCGCCCGGGAGCCAGCCAGGTGAAGGGTGGAGACCTGAGTAGCCTGGCCGGGACTGCCCGTTACCGCAGAGACGAGAGCCCACGCCGAGCGGCGCGGGAAGTCAGGTGGTACCGCGGAGGCGCCGTCCGTCCTGAAGGACGAGGGCGCCTTTTCTCATTGCCGCAGAGGAGGGCACCGCCATGCACGAGCTGCCGAAGACTTACGACCCGCAACAGGTGGAGAAGAAGTGGTACGACTTTTGGCTGGCCCGCCGCTATTTCCACGCCGAGCCTAACCCCAAGAAGAAGCCGTACTGCATCGTGATCCCGCCGCCCAACGTGACGGGATCTCTCCACCTCGGCCACGCTTGGGACAACGCCAACCAGGACATCCTCATCCGCTACCACCGGATGGCCGGTTACGAGACGCTCTGGCTCCCGGGGACCGACCATGCCGGGATCGCCACCCAGGTCAAGGTCGAAGAGCAGTTGGCCAAGGAGGGGAAGACCCGGCACGACCTGGGGCGGGAAAAGTTCCTGGAGCGGGTCTGGGCCTGGAAGGAGGAGTACGGCGGGCGCATTCTCAACCAGCTCAAGCGCCTGGGCTCCTCCTGCGACTGGGACCGGGCCCGGTTCACGCTGGACGAGGGGTGTTCCCGGGCGGTCCGGGAGGTCTTCGTCCGCCTCTACCACAAGGGCTTGATCTACCAGGGCGACCGGATCATCAACTACTGCCCGAAGTGCCACACGACCCTCTCCGACATCGAGGTGGAACACAAGGAGCGGGAGGGACGGCTGTGGCGCATCCGCTATCCCTTCAAGGAGGGGGACGAGTACATCGAGGTGGCCACGACCCGGCCCGAGACGATGCTGGGCGACACGGCGGTGGCGGTCCACCCGGACGATAAGCGCTACACCAAGTTCGTGGGGCGAACGGTCATCCTGCCGCTGATGAACCGGGAGATCCCCATCGTGGCGGACGAGTACGTGGACCCACAGTTTGGAACGGGGGCGGTGAAGGTGACCCCGGCCCACGACCCCAACGACTTCGAGATCGGCCAGCGCCACGGCCTGCCCTCCATCCTGGTGATCGGGACGGACGGGAAGATGACGGCGGAGGCCGGACGCTTCGCCGGAATGGACCGGTACGCCGCCCGGAAGGCCGTGGTCGAGGCGCTGAAGGCCGAGGGGTTTTTGGTCGGTGAGGAGCGCCACAGGCATGCCGTCGGCCAGTGCTACCGCTGCGACACGACGGTCGAACCGCTCCTCTCCAAGCAGTGGTTCGTGAGGATGAAGCCACTCGCCGAGCCGGCCATCGCCGCGGTGAGGGAGGGGCGGACCAGGTTCGTCCCCAAACGCTTCGCCAAGCTGTACCTGCACTGGATGGAGAACATCAAGGACTGGTGCATCTCCCGTCAGCTCTGGTGGGGTCACCGGATTCCGGTCTGGTACTGCCAGGACTGCGGCGAGGTCGTCTGCCAAACGACCGACCCGGAGCGGTGCCCAAAGTGCGGCGGGACGCTGGAGCAGGACCCCGACGTCCTGGACACCTGGTTCTCCTCGGCCTTGTGGCCCTTCTCGACGCTGGGCTGGCCGGAGAAGACGCCGGAGCTGGCCTACTTCTATCCGACCTCGGTTCTGTGCACCGGGTTCGACATCATCTACTTCTGGGTGGCCCGGATGATGGTGATGGGGCTCGAGTTTATGGGCGACGTGCCCTTCCGGGACGTCTTCATCCACGGGCTGATCAGGGACGCCGAGGGCCAGAAGATGTCCAAGTCGCGGGGCAACGTGGCGGACCCCCTCGAGGCCATCGACCAGTACGGGGCAGACGCCCTGCGGTTCACCCTGGTGACCGGCGTGGCGCCCGGGTACGACCAGCGCTTCCGGACGGAGCGCATCGAGGCGGCCCGCAACTTCGCCAACAAGCTCTGGAATGCCGCCCGGTTCGCCCTGCTGAACTTGGAGGGCTTCACCGCCCCGGCGAAGGAGCCGACGGCCACGGACCTGCAGTCGCTCGCCCTGACGCTGCCGGACCGGTGGATCCTCTCCCGCTACACAGGGGTGGCCCAGCGGGTGACGCAGAAGCTCGACCGGTATGACCTGGGCGAGGCGGGCAAGGCCGTCTACGATTTTCTCTGGAACGAGTTCTGCGATTGGTACCTGGAGCTGGCCAAGCCGAGGCTTTACGGGAAACAGGGAGAGGAGGAGCGGAGGGTCGCCCAGACGGTCCTCTGGTACGTGTTGGAGGGGACGCTCCGGCTGCTCCACCCGTTTATGCCCTTCATCACGGAGGAGATCTGGCAAAGCCTGCCCCACTGCGGCGAGGCGCTGATTGTCGCGCCGTGGCCCAAGGTTCCCCGGGCGCTCCACGACGCGGCTGCCGAACGGGAGATGCACCTGGTCACTGAGGTGGTGCGGGTCGTTCGGAACCTGCGGGCGGAGTACCGGGTGGAGCCGGGGAAGGCCGTACCGGCGCTGGTTCGGGGCGGGAAGGGGGCGCTGGAGCTCCTCGAAGACACCCGGCCGCTCCTTTTGCCGCTGGCCCGCCTGAGCGATCTGGCCCTGCTGCCGGCCGGAGCGCCCACGCCCGAGCAGGCAGTGACCGCGGTGGCCGCCGGAGTCGAGGTCTTCCTCCCTCTGGCCGGGCTGATCGACGTGGCCAGGGAGCGGGAGCGGCTGGAGAAGGAAACGGCGGCGGCAGCCGCGGAGGCGGAGCGACTTCAGGCGAAGCTGGCCGACGCCGGCTTCGTGGAGCGGGCCCCGGCCGAGGTGGTCCAGAAGGAGCGGACCAAGCTGGCCGCGGCGGAGGAGCGGCTGACCCTGGTGCGGGCCCGCTTGAGCGATCTGGAGCGGCTGTCCGGACAAGGCGGGGCGTGATGGGGAAGGTTCCGGCTGGCCTGATCGAGGAGTATCTGGGGCGGTTAGCCCGGTTCGGATGGCACTTGGGCCTGGACCGCATCGAAGCCCTGCTGGCCGGGTTAGGCCACCCGGAGCGGGCTTTCCCGGCGGTGCAGGTGGCCGGGACCAACGGCAAGGGGTCGACTGCCGCCATGCTGGCCAGCATTCTGGCGGCGGCCGGCTGCCGCACCGGTCTTTACACCTCTCCCCACTTGGAGAGTTACCGGGAACGCCTGGCGATTCTGGAGGAACGTTCCTCCAAGCGAGCGGGGAGGCCTGCCCGGATCTGCCGCCGCCTGGTCGCGGGCCGGCGCCTCGCCTCCGTCCTGGGGAGAGTCATGGCGGTGGCGGACGAGGTGGCGCGGGGGCCTGCCGGTGCGCCGACCGAGTTCGAGGTTCTGACTGCCACCGCCGCCCAGTGGTTCGCCGAGGAACAGGTGGACGTCGCAGTCCTGGAGGTGGGCCTGGGCGGGCGGCTGGACGCCACCACCGCCGTCCCGGCCCTCCTCGCCGTCCTCACCCACATCGACCTGGACCATACCGACCGGCTCGGCTCCACCCTGGCTGCCATCGCCGCCGAGAAGGCGGCGATCATCCGCCCGGGGCGGCCGGTAGTGGTGGCGCCGCAGGCCGGCGAGGCCTGGGCGGTGATCGCCCGACAGGCAGCCGGCCAGGGATCGCCCGTTTTTGCGGTGAGCGAAGGGCGGGAAGGCGCCGAGCCGAGGAGCGAGGGAGCTGCCGCGGCTTCAGTCGCCGTGGCCCGCTACGCGGTGGAGGGGGTCACCTGGCGCCACACGACCTTTACGTACTTCCCGGCGGCAGGTCCGCCGCTCGAGGGGCTGCGGACGGCGCTCCTCGGGCGTCACCAGGCGACCAACGCCGCCGTCGCCCTGGCGGCGGCGCTGGCGCTGCGCCGAGAGGGGTTCGCCACAACCGAGGAGGCTATCCGCCGGGGGCTGGCGTCGGCCCGGTGGCCGGGACGTCTTGAGGTCCTGCGCCGGCGGCCGCTGGTGGTGGTGGACGGGGCACACAACCCGGATGGGATGAGGCGCCTGGTGGAGGCCTGGAAGGAGCTGTCCCCCGGTCGTCGGCCGCTTGTGGTCTGCGGTTTCCTGCGGGACAGGCCGGTGGCCGAGATGGTGGCCGCTCTAGCCGGGTTGGCCGGCGAGGTCATTGTCACCCGGCCGGCGAGCGACCGTGCTGCTGAGCCGGTGGAGGTGGCGGGGCTGTTCGCCTCCCACGGCGTGGACGCCACGGTCGAAGGGGATCCGACCGCGGCGGCCTGTCTGGCCCTGGCCCGCCCTTCAGTGAAAGCCGGCGCGCCGGTGCTCGGCTGCGGCACGCTCTACCTGGTGGGCGCCCTCCGCCGAGCCTGGCGACCTAAAGCTCGGGCCTCTACCGGGGAAGGGAGCGACACGCCATGACTCACGGCGGCGCCCGACCTACCGCCAGCGGGGCTCCGGCGGTGCTCGGTTCGGAAGTGATCGTGCTGACCGGAGCCTACGGGAGCGGTAAGACCGAGCTGGCGCTCAACCTGGCCGCGTATCTCGCGGGCCGGCGCCCTTTCGACTCGCTCGCCTGGCCGCCCGGCGCCGTCCCGCCGCCTCCGCCCGCACGCAAAGGGGTGACCTTGATCGACCTGGACACCGTGAAGCCGTACTTCCGCGCCCGCGAGTTGGAGCAGGCCTTCCGGGGCTTCGGGGTGCGCTTCCTGGGGGCGGCGGAGGGGTTCGCCCACGCCGACGTCCCGGCACTTTCTCCGGCCATCCTGGGGGCGCTGCGCCTCGGCCGGGAACGAGTGGTGATCGATCTGGCCGGCGAGGAGGCGGGAGCCCGGGTCCTTCGGGGACTGCTCCAGAGCGCCCCCAACCGGCGGGTGGCCTTCCTGCTCGTGGTCAACCCTTTCCGCCCCTTCACCGGCGATGCGCCGGCGATCGCCGCCACTGGAGCGGCCCTCGCCGCGGCCGCCGACCTCGACTTGACCGGCGTGGTGGCCAATCCGCAACTCCTCGACCAAACCACCGAAGACCAGGTGATTCGAGGCTATCAGGAGGTGGCCCGCGCCGCCGGCGAACTGGGGATTCCCGTGGCCTGGGCGGCGGCCCGGGCGGAACTCTGCCCCTCCCTGGCCCGTCGCCTCCCCGTGCCGGTCTTTGCGATCCAGCGCTTCCTGCGGCCACCCTGGGAGCGGTCAAGCTAGGGAGGAATTCCCCCGCCCCATTCGGAATACTCCCCTCATACAGGATGGCGAACCAGCGACCCTGGGGAGGAGTGTTTCGTGCGCGGGAAACACCGGTTCACTCGGTCGATTGCGACGACTGCAGGAATTGTAGCGGTCTGCGGACTGGCCCTCCTGCTCGGTTACGCCATGGGCAACTACGCCATCACCGCGATGACTGCGGCCCGCCACAAGCCTGCGGCGCCTCGGGACACCACCCCCGCTGAGCCTGCCGCTTCGCCTCCGGCCGGGAGCGAGTCGCCTGCCACCGCACCGTCCGGTTCGCCTGCCCAAACGCCTGCCGGTGAGTCCCGGCTGCTCACCCAGCTCGGGGAGAAGACGGCGCCGGCTCCTGAATCGCCTGCGCCCAGCACGGGCGGAGCGGCAGACCGAACGGCTGCGTCGCCCCTGTACCGGGTCCAGGTAGGGCCGTTCGCCACCCGTCAGGAGGCGGTGGCCGCCGCCAGCCGCCTGCTGGCCGACGGTTATCCCACCTATGTCACCGCCGACCGGCCGTACCGGGTGCAGGTTGGCGCTTTCGCCCGCCGGGAGGCTGCCGCCCGCCTCGCGGCTGAACTGCGGGCGAAGCGGTACACCGACGTCCGGCTGGTGGAGCCCTGAAGCCGTCCGCCGAACATAAACCCCTTCTACCAGGGGCATAATCGCAGCGGAGGGCGAGCCCTACGAATCGCACGCTTACAGCAATCGTCCTGGCCACAGCAGTCGGGACGCTGGCCCGGCTGTACCTTCTCCGGGTGGACTACCGGCAGTACCCCAGCTATCCGCAGGGTTACCTGACCCACCTCTTCCTGGGCTTCATCGCCGCGGCCATCGGGGCCGTGGCTTTCCCGGCTCTGCTCTCCCGCCACTATGAGGCAGTGACTTTCCTGGTCCTCGCCGCCACCCAGTTCCGGGACATCCGCACGCTGGAGAGGGACAGTCTCCTGGCGCTCGAGGAGACGGAGCTGGTGCCGCGGGGGGCGGCCTACATCGAGGGGATCGCCAAGGTCTTCGAGGCGCGGAACTACGTCGCCATGTTCACCGCCCTCTGGACCGGCGGGGTGCTGCTTTTGTTCCCCGGACGCCTCCGGTGGGGGTTCCTCCTGGCGCTGGCCGGAGCGGGGGCACTCGTCCTCCTCCTGGAACGGCTGATGTCCGGACGCCGGGTGGGCGACTATGCGACCGTGAGGAAGGCGCCGCTCCACTTCGCCGGCCCCTTCCTGTACGCGGGGGAGGTGCAGCTCATGAACGTAGGCCGCCCCGAGGCGCGGCAGGCCATTCTCGACTACGGTCTGGGGGCGATCATCACGCCGGTGGACCTCAACGCCCGGGCCACCCTCGCCAGCCCCGGCCAGCGGCAGGCGATTCTCCACGACCTCTCCGCCATCCTCGGCATCCGCCGGGACGTGGACGAGGCCGAGTTCACCCCGATGGCCCGCCTCAACCACGAGACAGGCGAAGTCGGGCTGGTCATCCTGCCGGTGAAGCGGGACGAGGCGGCGCTGGTGGAGGCCATCGCCCGGGTTCCGGTGATCGAGAGCGTCAAGCGGAAGCCGACCGCCGCGGCCGCCGGGCGCCGGGCGAGCGATGCGGGGGGTGAGTGGGGATGAGGCGCGGCAGGGCGGCGGGCGGGATGGACATAGAGGGGCAACTCCTGGCCGTGGTGACGGTGAACGAGCGGAAGGTCATCGGCGACATCCCCATCTTCCTCGCCGGAAGCGAGGAGGAGATGAACCGCTGGGCGCTGATCCTCTCCCGGACCACGCGGGCGATGGTTCACGAGCTTGACTCCGAGGTTCTCCTGCTGGTCAAGCACTGAGGTGCCGGGGGATGGGAAGCTGGACGGCAGCGCTGCTGTACGGGGGGATCAGCGGCTTTTCCCTGCTGATCGGCGGGGCATTGACCAACGTCGTCACTTTAGGCCGGCGGATGGTGGCGCTGACCATGGCCTTCGGAGCCGGCGTGTTGATCGCCTCCCTGAGCTACGGCCTGATGGAAGAGTCGTACCGCTGCGGCGGGTTGGACGCGGGAGCGGTCGGCCTCGTCGGCGGCGCCCTCGTGTACTACCTGGCCCACGTCACCCTCCTGCGTCATCCCCGTTCCTCCGGCTCCCACTTCACCTCCCGATCCGGCCGGCCCGGGGCCGGCCTCTCCATCGTCACCGCAGCCGTGATGGACGGCCTGCCGGAGCAGTTCGCCCTGGGGGTCGGGGTGAAGCTCGGATCCAGCCTGGGCCTGCTTGTCCTGGCGGCCATCCTCCTCTCCAACCTGTCCGAAGCGGTGGTCGCCACGCCGGAGCTGGCCAAGGAGCGGGGGACGAGCGGGACGTTGCGGCTCTGGGCCGGTATCGGCACCCTGTCGACCTTGGCCACCCTCGTCGGATACTTGGTGGCTGAGCGGGTCCCCGGCGACGTCCTCGGGTTCCTCCTGGCCTTTGCCGCCGGGGCGGTCCTGGCGATGCTCGCCGACACGCTCCTCCCGGAAGCCTTCCGCCGGGGCGGGCGCCTCACCTCGCTCGCCACGACCGCCGGCTTCCTCCTGGCTTTTTTGCTCGCCCGCCTTTAGGCAGCCAGGATCGTCTCTTGCGCTGCGGCTATTGACAATCATGGGATAGACTGGTAGTATACAATTAGTTCATCAGCGTTCAGCCGAAGGATTGACGCCTCGTTACCGAAACGGCAAACCTCGCGAAAGCGGGGGGCGCAAAGCTGCGGGTCTAAAGCCACCGGGCTATGACTGCCGGGCTGCCGAAGAGACAGGGGCAAACCCACGGAGTTGCGGGGCCTGTTTCTCGACACCGGGAAACCGGCCTCGTTGTGTTTTGGAGACAGGCAGAGGTTGAAGCGAGGGATGGCCAATGACCGCAAAGGCGCCTAAGGCTGCGCCGCTGATTGTCAGCCTTGAGCCGAGGCCGGAGACCCTTCCCAAGCACCGATGTCCCCCCACCGTTGCCATAGGCGTGGCCGACAACCCCTCCGGCCTCGGCTCTTCTCCCCCCACCGCGATCCTGGAGGATGACTCCTCCAGGAAAGACCCAGTTGTACCCTGCCAGCGGCTGACCTTGAGCTAGGCCCAGACCCTTTGGGCGCGATCATCTCCCGCGGCGTTCCCTTGACACCCGCGGGTCGACTTGGTATACTCAGGGTAAAGTAACAAATTCCGATAAGGTTACTTATAATTGGGGGGAAGAGGCATGGCGCAGGTGGCGTCCCAGGTGTCCGACCTCATCGGCCATACGCCGCTGATCCGGCTCTCCAGACTGGTGGAGCCGGGGATGGCCGAGGTCCTGGCGAAGCTGGAGGCCAAGAATCCCGGGGGATCGGTGAAGGACCGGATCGCCCAGGCGATGATCGAGGCAGCGGAGCGGGACGGCCGGTTGGCGCCGGGGGGGACGATCGTCGAGCCGACCAGCGGCAACACTGGAATCGGGCTGGCCATGGTGGCGGCCGCCCGGGGGTACCGGCTTATCCTGGTGATGCCGGAGACGATGAGCCTCGAGCGGCGGGCGCTCCTGAGTGCCTACGGGGCGGAACTGGTCTTGACTCCGGGAAGCGAGGGGATGGCCGGGGCGGTGCGCCGGGCGGAGGCCATCGCGGCGGAGCACCCCGAGTACTTCATGCCCCAGCAGTTCAAAAACCCTGAGAATCCGGCAGCCCACCGGCGGACAACGGCCGAGGAGCTATGGCAGGCAGTCGAGGGTGAACTCGACGCCTTCGTGGCCGGGGTCGGCACCGGGGGAACGATCACCGGGGTGGGGAGCGTCCTCAAGGCCCGCCGGCCGGAGGTCCTGGTGGTGGCAGTGGAGCCGGCGGCCTCGCCGGTGCTCTCAGGGGGAGCGCCCGGCCCCCACAAGATTCAGGGGATCGGCGCCGGATTCATCCCCGAGGTCCTGGATCGGCGGCTGCTCGACCGGGTCGTCCCGGTGACCGACGAAGACGCTTTTCGGATCGCAGCTGCCCTGGCGCAGCAGGAAGGGCTGCTGGTGGGCGTCTCCTCCGGGGCGGCAGTCTTCGCTGCACTTCAGGTAGCCCGGGAGCTGGGGTCTGGGAAGCGGGTCGTGGTGATTCTGCCTGACACCGGCGAGCGCTACCTTTCACTCGAGCAACTCTTCCGCCCGGGGTGTGGGGAGCGATGAGCCTGCACCGGTCGGAGCTGGAGAACAAAGCGAACCGGGTGAAGGCGATTCTCTTCGGGCTCGGCAAAGTGGGTGTGGCCTTCTCCGGCGGGGTGGACAGCACGCTGCTCTTGCGGCTGGCCGTGGACGCCTGCGGCTCACGGAACGTCCTGGCCCTCACCGCCCGCTCGGCGACTCTGCCGGAGCGGGAGCTGGCGGCGGCCAGGGAGACGGCGCGGCAGCTGGGGGTGGAGCACCTCGAGGTGGAGACCGGCGAACTGGACGACCCCGGTTTCCGGAGCAACTCGCCCGACCGATGCTACTACTGCAAGCGGCACCGCTTGCACGAGCTGCGGCGGGCGGCGGCGGCCCGGGGGTTCGGCCAGCTGGTGGAAGGGACCAACCTGGATGACCTGGCCGACTACCGCCCCGGGCTGCGGGCGTCGGAGGAGGCGGGGGTCCGCAGTCCGCTCCTGGAAGCCGGCTTGAGCAAGGCCGAAATCCGGGAGCTCTCTCACCGACTGACGCTGGAAGGGTGGGACCGGCCGGCCGCTGCTTGCCTTGCCTCCCGGCTCCCGTACGGGACGGAGATCACCCTAGAGCGGCTCCGCCAGGTGGAGCGGGCGGAGGAGTTCCTGGCGGACCTCGGCTTCTCGCCGGTCCGGGTCCGCCACCACGGCGACGTGGCACGCATCGAGGTGGCCCCCGCTGAGCGGGGCCGGCTCCTGGAGCGGAGCGCGGAGGTCCGGGCTTTCCTGGAGGGGTTGGGTTTCCGCTTTGTGGCGCTCGATCTGGCGGGCTACCGGACGGGCAGTCTCAACCGGGTCCTGGTGCGGCCGGCGGAGGGACCGAATCCCGGCGGGGCAGGGCGGGCATCCTAGCGGGGCAAGCCGACAGGGGGTGACGGCGTGCCCCAAAGGCTCCCGGCCTTGGCTTTCGGCGCCCTGGCCGGCCTGCTCATGGCGGTCCAGGGAACCCTCAACACCCAGTTGTCCCGCACCATCGGCAGGGTCGAGGCGACGCTGGTGATCCAGACGATCGGCCTGCTCAGCGCCGGGTTCCTGCTCTTCCCGCTCCGGCTGGGTACCGGGGACCTGGGGCAGCTCCGCCAAGCGCCGTGGTATACCCTGCTCGGAGGGGTGCTCGGCGTGGCGATCGTTTTCACCGTGGTGGCGGCCATGACCCGGCTGGGGATCGCTACGGCGACCACCGCCATCCTGGTCGCCCAGATCCTTACCGCCGCCGCGATCGACCATTTCGGCCTCTTCGGCGCGGAGTGCCGGCCGTTCGCTTGGTTCAAGCTCCTCGGCGTCGCCCTGCTCGCTGCAGGGGCGCGCCTCCTCCTCAGCTGAGCCCTCCCAGGGCTCCGGGCGAGAGAGGAAACGCTCCCCTGGCCGAGAAGAAGCATCCCAGACCCCGCCCGCCGGCGGGGTGGAGGTGTGGGGTATGGAACAACTCGGAACCATTCTCGAAAGCCATAACGGCAAGGCGCGCGTCCTGGTCCGGCGCCCGGGGGCCTGCGCCCGCTGCGGCGCCTGCGAGCTGGGCGCCCGCCCGGAACAGGTGATCGAACTCCCCAACCCCCGGGGCTACCCTCCCGGTACGACCGTGCGGCTCGTAGTCGGCCCGGGCGAGGTGGCCAGGGCATCGTTCACGGTGTACGTCATCCCGCTGGCTGCCCTCCTGATCGGGTTCGCCGCCGGGGAGCTCCTCGGCCGGTGGACCGGGCACCCCTCCGAACTCCTGGTCTTTGTGACGGGGATCCTTTTTCTCCTCCTCTCGTATCGCTTGCTCTTCCTCTGGGACCGGCGCACGCGGCGCACCCGCTGCACTCCGGCCATGGAAGCGGTTTTCCCGGGAGAGCCGGCCAGCTCTCCGGAGGCTTGATCGAGGTAAGTTCTTCCGCTTTGGAGGAGACGAGGCACCGGTGGAGAATAACCAACTGTTGTGACTGATTGATTGTCGCACGACAACGGCGCAGAGATCGTCGCTTGGTCGGGAGGCGCAGCTGATGCCCTGCCGGGAGTACCGTCGCACCGGCCCCGGAACCGTGAGTACAGGTCTTGGACTCGCCACCCCGCCCTGCAAAACGTTCAGAACTTTTTGTCAGCGCCACTGGTGGCGCTGATTTTTTTGGGCAAAAGCAGCAGGATTTGGACAGGCGGGAGCGCATTAAATGCATCATTTAATTGATGCGGAACCGCCCGGAAGGAGGAGCAGCATGGCGCTGGGAAGCTTTCGCGGGGGAGTGCATCCCCGGCCGGCCAAGGAGCGGACCGCCGGGAAACCCATCGAGCCTGCGCCCCGGCCGGCACAGGTGGTGATTCCCCTGGCCCAGAGCCTGGGGGCGCCGGCCAAGCCGCTGGTGGCGGCGGGCGAGCGGGTGAAGGCCGGGCAGAAGATCGGCGAGGCTCAGGGCTTCGTCTCCGTGCCGGTCCACGCCAGCGTCTCCGGCAAGGTGGTGAGCGTCGGCCAGGCCCTCAACCCCCTGGCGGTGGAGGGGCCGGCGGTGACTATCGCCGCCGATCCGGAGGACGAGTGGGTCGAATTGACCCCGGCAGGCGACCTCGAGGAACTGCCCCCGGAGGCCATCCGGGCCGCGGCTCTCAATGCCGGCCTGGTCGGGCTGGGCGGCGCCACCTTCCCCTCCCACGTCAAGCTCTCCCCGCCGCCGGAGAAGCCGGTCGACACGGTGATCATCAACGGTTGCGAGTGCGAGCCCTACCTGACGGCCGACCACCGGCTGATGGTGGAGCGGCCGAACGAGGTCATCTTCGGGCTGCGGGCCATCCGCCGGGCTGTCGGGGCGGCCCGGGCGGTGGTGGCGGTGGAGGACAACAAGCCGGACGCCGCTGAAGCGCTGGCCAAGGCGATCCCGCCCGGAGAGGCAGCGGGGGTGGAGGTCCGGGTCCTGCCGACCAAGTACCCGCAGGGGGCGGAGAAGCAACTCATCTACGCCGTGACCGGGCGGAAAGTGCCCCCGGGGAAGCTGCCGATGGACGTCGGAGTTTTGGTCCACAACGCCGGCACGGCGGTCGCCCTGGCGGAGGCGCTCAGGACTGGCAAACCCCTGGTCGAGCGGGTGGTGACGGTGACCGGCTCCCGGGTGAAGGAGCCGAAGAACCTCCTGGTCCGGATCGGGACCCCGGTTTCCGCACTGCTTGACTACTGCGGCCTGACCGGGGAAGCGGGGAAGCTCGTTCTCGGCGGGCCGATGATGGGCTTGAGCCAGGCGTCGGCTGAGGTGCCGGTGACCAAGGGCACCTCGGGGGTGCTGGTGCTCTCGCCGGAGGAGGCGCAGCTCCCGCCGGAGGCGCCGTGCATCAAGTGCGGTCGGTGCGTGGACGTCTGCCCCATGTCTCTGCTCCCCCTCTTCCTGGCGAAGTACGCCGAGCACGGTCTGTGGGACGAGGCGGAGAGCGGCGGCGCCCTGGATTGCATCGAGTGCGGCAGCTGCAGCTACGTCTGCCCGGCCAAGCGCCGGCTGGTCCAGGAGATCCGGCTGGCTAAGCAAACGATCCAGGCGAACCGCAAGCGGGCCCAGGCCGCGGCGGGGAAGTAGGGGGTTAAGCGGATGAGCGAGCAACTGCTGATTTTGACCTCTTCGCCCCACATCTTCGACGGCGACACCGTGGACGGGATCATGCGCGCCGTGCTGGTCGCCCTGATTCCCTCCGCCCTGGCCGGACTCTACTTCTTCGGGGTCCATGCGGCCTGGCTCATGCTCGCCTGCATGGCCGCGGCGGTGGCCAGCGAGGCGGCCGTCCAGGCGCTCCGGAAGAAGCCGATCACCGTCCGGGACGGCAGCGCTCTGATCACGGGGCTTCTCCTGGCCCTCTCCCTGCCGCCGGCGACGCCGGTCGGGATGGGCGTCCTCGGCAGCACGGTGGCGATCGTCCTCGCCAAGCAGCTCTTCGGGGGGCTCGGGACGAACCCCTTCAACCCGGCTCTAATCGGGCGGGCCTTCCTGGCGGCAGCCTTCCCGGTCCAGTTGACCACCTGGAACGTCCTCGGCGGGAAGCTGGCCCAGTTTGGAGCCGACGCCCTCACCTCCGCCACGCCGCTGAAGCTCTGGAAGATGCAGCACGTGACAAGCTCTCTCGGCCCGCTCTTTTTCGGCAATCGCCTCGGGTCGATCGGCGAGACGTCGACGCTGGCCATCCTTCTGGGAGCGGCGTTCCTGCTCGCCCGGCGGGTGATCGACTGGCGCATCCCGGCCGCCTATCTCGGAACGGTCGCACTGCTCTCCGCCCTTCTCGGGCAGAGCCCGCTCTTCCACCTGATGGCCGGCGGCCTGATGCTCGGCGCCTTCTTCATGGCCACCGACCTGGTGACCTCGCCGGTGACCCGGCTCGGCCGGTGGGTCTTCGGGATCGGGGCAGGGCTCATCCTGGTGGTGATCCGCCTCTACGGCGGGCTGCCCGAGGGCGTGACGTACTCGATCCTGATCATGAACGGCTTCACGCCGCTCATCAACCGCGCCACGACGCCGCGGCGCTTCGGGGAGGTGAAGGCCCGTGCGTGAGCAAGCGCGGGTGGTGATCGTCCTGACCCTCGTCTCGCTCGTCGCGGGAGCGGCGCTGGCTTACACCTACGAAGCCACGCTGCCTCGGATCCGGGCGAACGAGGCTGAGGCGCGGCAGGAGGCGCTGAAAGACGTGGTGCCGGGGACCGCCCGGTTTACCCCCCTTACCGTGAAGGTGCAGCTTACCGGCGCGGGCGGAAAGCCGGAGGCTAGGCAGGTCGAGGTGTACCAGTGTCTGGACGCCTCCGGCAACCTGGTGGGCCTGGCGTACATCGCCGAGCCGGTCGGCTTCGCCGACACGATCCGGCTCATGGTCGGCCTCGACCCGGCGGCCCGCCGGATCCTGGCCATCCGGGTCCTGGACCTGAAGGAGACGCCGGGGCTCGGAGTCAAGGTGCGTGAGGAGAAGTTCACCGGACAGTTCAAGGGGAAGAACCTGGCTGACCCCTTCGTGGCCGCCCGGGCAGGCAGCGACCTCCAGGCGGTGACGGGGGCGACCATTTCGTCCAAGGCGGTGGCCCGGGGCGTGAAGGAGTCGGCCGAAGCGGTCCTGGCCGCCTACGCCCAGGAGGAGGGAGGGCGCACATGAAACACCTGTGGGAGGATCTGAGCCGAGGGCTCTGGCGGGAGAATCCGACCTTCCGGATCATGATCGGGATGTGCCCCACCCTGGCAGTGACCACCGAGGCAGTGAACGGGGTTTCGATGGGGCTGTCGGCGATGTTCGTCCTGCTCTGCTCGAGCACCCTGATCTCGGCGCTCAAGCCGGTCATACCCAACAAGGCCCGAATCCCGATCTACATCGTCATCATCTCCACCTTCGTGACCATCGTGGACTATTTCCTGAAGGCGATGTTCCCCGCCATCCACAAGGTGCTCGGGATCTTCATCCCGCTCATTGTGGTGAACTGCATCATCCTGGGGCGGGCGGAGGCCTTCGCCGGCAAGAACCCGCCGCTCCGGTCGGCCCTGGACGCTGTCGGAATGGGGCTCGGCTTCACCTGGGCTCTCCTGGTCCTCGGTTCCATCCGGGAGATCCTCGGCAACGGCACCTGGTTCGGGCTGCGGGTCTTCGCCCCGGGCTACGTGCCGTGGATCGTGATGATCCTGCCGCCGGGTGGCTTCCTCACGCTGGGGCTGCTCCTCGGCGGGATGAACTGGCTGGCGGAGAAGCTCGCCTTCTGGTCGGCCCAGCGGGTGGGGGAAAGGCGGCTGGCGACCGCTCAGGCGGCGGCCGGCGAAGGCTGCTGCCGGGTTCCGGAGGTGTAGGCAATGCTCACCAAACTGGTCCTGATCGTTCTCGGCTCCATCCTGGTCAACAACTTCGTCCTCACGAGGTTCCTCGGCATCTGCCCCTTCCTGGGCGTTTCGACCAGCATCGAAAACTCGCTCTCGATGGGGGCGGCGACGACCTTCGTGATGACCCTCTCGGCGGCGGCGGCCTGGATGATCCAAGCGTACATCCTCACTCCCTTCGGCCTGCCGTTCCTGCAGTCGATCATCTTCATCCTGGTCATCGCCTCGCTGGTGCAACTAGTCGAGATGTTCATCCTCAAGACCTCGCCGGCGCTCCACCGGGCGCTCGGGATCTACCTGCCGCTGATCACCACCAACTGCGCTATCCTCGGACTCGCCCTGCTGGTCGTGATCAAAGGGTACAGCCTGGTCGAGTCGGCGGTCTTCGCGGTGGGGGCGGGGCTCGGCTTCACCCTGGCGCTGGTCATCATGGCCGGCATCCGGCAGGAACTGCGCTTCGCCGACGTGCCCAAGCCGCTGCAAGGGTTCGGGATCGCCCTGATCATCGCCGGGCTGATGTCGCTGGCGTTCATGGGCTTCACGGGTCTCATCACTGTGTAAAGTGGAGGCGAGATACATGGCAGCTAACCTGATCGCAGTGGCGACGATCAGCATGGGGGCCGTCGGAGCAGTCCTGGCGACAGGCTTGGCAGTCGCCTCTTCGGTGTTGAAGATCGAGACCGACCCGCGGGTCGAGCAATTGCTCGAGGCCCTGCCCGGGGCCAATTGCGGCGCCTGTGGGTATCCGGGGTGTCAGGGGCTGGCCGATGCCCTGGTGAGGGGAGCCGCCCCGGCGGGGGCCTGCGTCGTCGGGGGAGCGGCGGTGGCCGCCCGGGTGGCGGAGATCCTCGGCGTGGAAGTCGGCGAGATGCCCGAGCGGCGAGTGGCTCGCGTCCTCTGCGGGGGCGACCGGGCCAAGGCGGTGGATCGGGCGGCCTACCAGGGAATGCCCGACTGCCGGGCGGCGGGCCTGGTCCAGGGCGGCCCCAAGGGGTGCTCCTATGGCTGCCTGGGTTTCGGGAACTGCGAGGCGGCCTGCCCCTTCGACGCCCTGCACCTAGGGGACGACGGCCTGCCGGTGGTGGACGAGGATAAGTGCACCGCCTGCGGGAAGTGTGTGGCGGCCTGCCCCCGCGGGCTCATGGCGCTTCTCCCGGCGGCGGGCAGGACCTTCGTGGCCTGCTCCTCCCGGGCCCGGGGCCAGGAGGTGCGGCCGGTCTGCAAGGCGGGATGCATTGCCTGCGGGATCTGCGTCAAGACCTGCCCAGTCAAGTGCATCACCCTCGAGGACAACCTGGCCCGCATCGACGCAGCCTTGTGCACCAACTGCGGTCTGTGCGTGGCCAAGTGCCCGACCAAGGCGATCGCCGGGCCGCTACCGGTGGTGCAGGAGGCACCCGCAGTGGCTGCTTCCGCAGCTACGGTGGCGGCCTCTGGTCCGGCTGCGGCTGAAGGTGCGGTGGTCCAGGGATAACCCCGATGATCAAGGCGGTCATCTTCGACCTCGACGGAACCCTGCTCGACGATTCGCCGGCCCTGCGAGCCGGGTTGGCCGCGGTGCAGCGTTACCTGCCGGCGGTGGCCGGGTTGTCCGACGGCGAGCTGATCGCTCTTTGGCAGGGGAGACGGAGCGCCACATGTAGCCCCTGAAGAGGCCGTATATGTGGGGGACAACTGGGAGGTGGACGTCGTCGGGGCCCTACACGCCGGGCTCTGGGCGGTCTGGCTGAACCGCCAAGGTTTTCCGGTGCCGGAAGCCTCTTCGACCGTTCCGGTGGTCCAAGCTCCCGCCTAGAATTTTTCTGTTTGCGCTCTCAAAACCTTGCCCCCCTGAAGAGGACATGCTACACTGAAGTCGTAAACCCTGCGGCCCCAGCGCGGGCTGCTTTTTTTCAGGGGGAAAAGCCATGGAAGATGGCCGGACAGAGGGTACCAGACGGCGGCTGACCTGGCTGGCGGCCGCCGGAGCGCTCGGGCTTGTCCTGGTGGCGGCGGTGGCGCTCTACAGCTGGGCCCACCGGACGGCCCGCTTCTCCGGCTCCACCTTCGCCATGGACACCCTGGTTTCAGTCACCGTCTACGGACCGCGGGCGGTGGAAAGTGGCCGGGCGGCCCTGGCGGAGTTCCAGCGGCTGGATAAGCTCCTCTCCGCCTACCGCTCCGACAGCGACCTCGGCCGGGTAAACGCCGCCGCCGGGAAGGAAGCGGCGCGAGTGAGCCGGGAGACGGTCGAACTGGTGGCGCTGGCGCTCCGCTACGCGGCTCTGTCTGGCGGGAAGTTCGATCCGACTGTCGGCCCGCTGGTCCGCCTCTGGGGGATCGAGGCCGGGCGGGCGGAGCCTCCGGCGCCTGGCGAGGTGGAGGAGGCCCGGAGGCTCGTGGATTACCGGCGGGTCATGGTGGACGTGCCCGGCCGCCGTCTCTACCTTCCGGAGCCGGGCATGGCCCTCGACTTGGGCGGAGTGGCCAAGGGCTACGCCGCCGAACGGGCGGTGGAACTGCTCCGGCAGCGGGGAGTGAAGTCGGCCCTGATCGACGCCGGTGGCAACATCGTGGCCCTCGGGGCCCGTCCCGACGGAAGTCCGTGGCGGATAGGGCTGCGCCATCCCCGCCGCCCCGGCGAAGTCCTGGGGGTGGTGGAGGTGGTCAACCGGGCGGTGGTCACCTCCGGGGACTACGAGCGGTACTTCGAGGCCGGTGGCCGGCGGTACCACCATCTCCTCGACCCTGCCGCGGGCTACCCGGCCGAGGGGCTGCAGAGCGTCACGGTGGTGGGGCCCTCCTCGACTGTGGCCGATATCCTCTCCACCGCGGCCTTCGTCCTGGGGCCGGAGCGCGGCCCGGCTTTCGTTCGAAAGCACGGGATGGCGGCAATAACCGTCGACGCGGTGGGCGAAGTCAGAGTGGCCCCCGAGCTGGAGAGGGCCTGGACACCGGATGCGCCCTCCTCGGGCGGGCAGGGGGACCGGACATGACGCCTCTCCCCCCGCTGATCCTGGCCTCCGCCTCCCCCCGCCGGCGGGAGCTCCTGCGCCTCCTGGGTTACCCGTTCCGGGCGGTTCCCAGCAACGCCCCGGAACCCCCTTTCACCGGGGGAGATCCGGCGGAGTACGCTGTGGAGCTGGCCCGGGCCAAGGCCCGCCAGGTGGCGGCGGGGCGGAAGCGGCCGGCGGCGGTCCTCGGGGCCGACACCGTGGTCGTGCTGGACCAGCAGGTCTTCGGGAAGCCTCGAGACGAGGCGGAGGCGGCGGCGATGCTCCGGGCCCTCTCCGGGCGCACCCATCGCGTGATCACCGGGCTCGTGCTGATAGACCCTGGGGCCGGGGAGGAGGCGGCCGCGGTGCAGACGGCCGTGACCTTCCGCCCCCTGACGCCTGAACAGATCGCCCGGTACGTTGCCACCGGAGAGCCGCTCGACAAAGCGGGCGCCTACGCCATCCAGGGGCGGGGGGCGGCCCTGGTGACGGGGTTGGAGGGCTGCTACTTCAACGTCGTCGGCCTCCCGGTGGCGACTGTGGCGGAGATGCTCGCCCGCCGCGGCTATCCGGTATTGTAAGCCTGCCAGCCGGTTCCAGCCGGTTCCATAAGCCTGAAGGAGGAACTATGAGCGGTGCGCTTGCACGAGTGAAGGACCTCCCGCCGGAGGAGCGTCCCCAGGAGAAGCTGTTGCGCCGGGGGCCGGCGGATCTCACGACCCGGGAGCTGCTCGCCCTGGTCTGGCGAACGGGGGCGGGCCGCCGCTCGGCACTGGCCCTCGCCGACCACCTGCTCGTCCAGGTAGGAGGGTTGAGAAGGCTGGCTTCCACCCCGCCGGAGGACCTGTGCCGGATCCCCGGCATCGGGCCGGCCAAGGCGGCGCAGATCCTGGCCGGCCTGGAGCTGGGGCGGCGCCTCCTGGCCCTCGGCCCCGAGGAGCGCCACCCCCTGCGCTCACCGGCGGACGCCGCCGGCCTCGTGATGCCGGAGATGCGCTTCCTGCCCCAGGAGCACTTCCGGGTGTTGCTCCTGGACGCCAAGAACCGGGTGCTTGCCTCGGAACTTGTCTCCATCGGCACCCTCAACACCAGCCTGGTCCACCCCCGGGAGCTCTTCCGGCGGGCCATCCAGGCGAGCGCCGCCGCCGTAATCCTGGTGCATAACCACCCTTCCGGCGACCCAACCCCCTCGGCGGAGGACTTGGCGCTGACGCGGCGCCTGGTGGAGTCCGGGAAACTTCTGGGAATCGAGGTCTCAAACCCCCACTAATCATCCCCTGGCCGCGGCCACTTCCCGTCGGGCTTCCCGCCAATACCGGAAATAATCATCCCGGACTAGGTGATTCTCCATCACCGTCTGCCAACCCGCTATTCCAAGGTCCCGGAAATACACCCGCATGACTGATCCGTCGCACTCGAACCGGTCGACCAGAGACCGAAGCAGTCTCCGTCGGCCAACCACGTCAAGCCGTTCCCAAAGGGCCTCAAAGTTCTTCAGCGCCTCGAACTCCTCCTCGCCCAGCCGACACTTGGCTGCCTCCATCTCTCGAAGGAGGCTCCTCTTTTCCTCCTCGATTACGGACCGCCGCGCCCGGAACTCCTCCAGCGTGTACGCCCCCCCCTCGTAGGCCGCCATCTGGCGGTCCAGCTGTGCGTTCAGTCTGGCCAATTCCCGCTCGTAGTCCCGGGCCTGGCCGCGGGGCCGCTGGACGGCCTGGTAGTGCTGCGGCAATTCGCTCTGACGGATGTTGGTCACCACGAGCATGTAGACCGTGTTCTCTAGGTAGCTCTGCTTCCGGCTCCAGTGCGTGCAATCTCGGCCCGTCACCTGGCTTTGGCAGCGGTACCGGTGCGGCCGACCGGTGGCGATGGTCGAGCCGCAGATGGAGCACCGGCCCAGGTTCGTGAGAAGGTGGGGACTGGCTGCCGAGGAGCGGGGAGCGCGCTGACGAGCGGCCCGGATCGCCTGTGCCCTGGCAAACGTCTCCTCGTCTACAATCGCTTCCTGCTGGCCGTCGAACACCTCAAAGTCGGCGCACCTCGGCCGGTAACGCATCCCCGGCACGGCCCGTCGGTATCCCCAGCGGAGCTTGCCAATGTAGAGTGGGTTCGTCACGACATCGCGCACCGCCTCGCATGTCCATGGATTGCCATACTTCGTGACGTGGCCCATCTCTCGCAGCCGCTTCGCTGCGCCGTAGGCCGACTCACACTCCAGGTACAGCCGGAAGACGAGACGGACCACTTTCGCCTCCTCCGGATCCACCACAAGCTGCTTCAGCACCCGGTTGTAGCTGTACCCGAGCGGCACTCTCCTCCCGCCAGTCCACCGGCCCTGCTGTGCTAGGTGTCGGTTGGTCTGGTAAACCCGCTCGCCAATCAGTTCCCGCTCGAACTGGTTGACGTAACCCAGAATGCCTACAATGAGGTTCCCCGCCGGTCCGTCCCACGGCGGATCGAGGATAGAGTGGACGGAGACGCCGGCGCGTTTCAGCTTGCCCAGAATCACCGCCTGCTCCTCACCGTTGCGAAAGGCGCGGTCGTACTTGTAGAAGACCACCGCCTCAAACTTGCCAGCTTCGGCGTCCCGCAGCATCTGCATGAGCCCCGGGCGGCGGTCCATGAACTTGCCCGAGACGGTGTCCTCGTATGTGGCGACGATCTCCAAGTCCTTCGGCAACCGCTCCTGAATCACAGACCGCTGAACCTCCGGGGAGTTTTCCTGGCGGTCGGTCGAACGGCGGATATACATCGCGGCGGGTTTGCGCATCAGGAACACCTACCGGCCGTCAGGGTTACTGCGCGAACTGAAGTTCGTGGACTTCATCCCCGAAAGGGACGACGACGGTAATCACGGGCGCCTTAGGGGCGACGACCACCACCAAACCCTCAACGGCCTGACCGGGGAATACGGTGGTCGTCCTGAGCATTGCGCGCGAGAGTTGCTCCCGCTGGAGGGCTTGCGCTGCGGCCTGCCTTTGTAGTTCCAGTTGCTGTCGCTGCTGCGCCTGGGCCTGGGCTCCGTAGTCCGTGATCGTGCCCCAGTAGAATCCGTCCGGCCCGCTCATGTTAAACGCAGTCTGGGGCGGCCCAGAGGGGAACAGCGCTGCGCCCAGGCTGGCGATTGCTTGGGAAAGGCTGTCCGCCGTGCGCAAGGACTCTATGTAGCGGTCTGGGTCGTAGACCGTGCCCGAGACGTAGGCTCCGTCGTAATCCCGTCCCCGCAGCTCGATGCTCTCTGGCTGCGCGAGCAGGGGCGCATCGGAATTGTTCCGGTAGGCCACCCGTAGAAAAACTGTGTTGCCTTGCTCGCCATCAACGGCGACCCCGACCGCGGATTTCTCGAGCCTGGAGACGGCTACCGCCAGTCCGTTGATGTAGACCACGGAGACTCCCGCAGACGAGTCCTCCAGCGGTGTCCACCCAAATACCTGCGTAACGTTCAACGAAAGAACGATCAGCGCCGCCATGAGCAGAACCCGCTTCATCTTCATGTCCTCCTCTCAATCATGCTTCCCAGGCGTTTCGCGCGCTTCCTTTTCACCCCGTCCTTTCTGAAGTAGCGGAGCTTTCCTTGTCCGGATCGTCCAGGGTTTCTCTCACCCGCAGGTAGCGGGCATATCGCAGAAGTTCCTCTCTGGCCTCTGGCGACAAGCCGTCTAGAAGCTGTGCAAACTCCTTTTCTCGTTCGACTGGCGAAGTTAAGCCGAGCAGTTTGTCTGCTGGAATACCAAGCAAGAGCGACAGGTTCCGCAGCATCTGAACATCGGGTTCTCTTTGACCGAGTTCCCACATTCTCACCGCCGACTCCGAGACTTCGAGGCGTGCTGCGACTTCTGCTTGTGTCAGTCCCATCGCTTTTCGTGCTTTTCTGAGTACGTCGCCAAGCCCCATTCTTGTCCACCTCTCTTCTTAACATAGCACAGTCCGTGCTCAAAAGTTCCGCACAAAAGGTACTTGCCCTCCACCCGTTTCGTGCGGTATTATAAAAACGGACAGGCACAAAACGTGCGATGGGGGGTGACTAAACGTGCGGAGAGAGGCGCTGATCACGGCTAGGAAGGCACTCAAGCTGAACCAAGCCGAGATGGCGCAACGGCTCGGAATCTCGCTGAGCCACTATCAGAAGATCGAATGCGGAAAGCGGACACCTTCCCTGACAATCGCCGCCAGGATCGCTGACTTCCTCGGGCATCCGGTGGAGGCGCTATTCCTGGCGCAAAACGGGAAGGAGGACCGGCGGTGACACCCCTTGAGGAACATCTG
>DYFA01000028.1 GCA_020725425.1 Aneurinibacillus sp. | reverse complement strand
GGGCCCTCAGCGTGGCGACGAACTCGGACGCCACGCGCTCGGCCTCGTGCGCGGCCTCCACCTCCAGGAAGTTGAACCCGCGCGGCCGCGGGGTCTGCCCGGTGGGGATCACATGCACCCTGCCCTCCATCCCCTCGGGGATGTGGCCCAGCAGCTTGTGTATCCCGTCCCCGTGCGGGTCGAGGAACGCAAACCCCGGAGCGTCCGGCGCGCCCGCCCGGTGCATCTCCAAGACGGACAGCATCATGCCGAGCAGGCCCGTCGTCTTGCCCATGCCCGTCTTGCCCGCGATGAACACGTGCCGCATCAGCAGGGGCAGCGGCAGGGCTATCCGGCGGCTCTCTTCGCCGGGGAAGTTCGAGTGCCCGATGACCACGCCCTCGGACGGGAAGCCTGAAGGCGCTCTCACCGCCCGCGCGGGCGGGCGCACGAGGTGCGGGAAGGCGGCGGAGCCCCCCGAGGGCACGCGCGCCAGCGACGCCAGCTCCGAGGCCGAGGCCGCGAAGGAGCGCGTCATCGCCCCCTCGCGCACGGACCACGCGGGCTCCGGCGCGGGGGCTAGCGCGTTGACCGGGCCCCCCAAGGCCCCGAACCCCGCCAGGGCCGACTGGACGCGGGCCGCGGCCCACCCCGCCCCCGGCGAGCAGACCAGCAGGCGGATCTGCGCCCGGAAGGCCCTCTCCGCGGGGTCGAGCCTCCGCTCCAGGGCCTCCAGGAGCGCGGCGTCCAAGGGCCCGGCGGGCCGGGCCTTCCCGGCCTGCCCGGGCCGCTTCCCCGCCAGCGACTCGGCCAGGGCCAAGGCGACCTCGCGCCAAAACGCGGGCTCCCACGGCCCCGCGGCCTGCCCCCGGGCGGGCTCGCCCTTGAGCCGCCTCAGCTCCGCGAGCGCGGGCCGGGCCAGCGCGCGGTGCGGCGGCACGGGGCGGAAGAGCACATCCACCACCGTGGCATCAGGCCCCTGCCGCCCGGCCCCGAGGGCCATCGCCGCCGCGTCCAACGGGTCGGGCGGCCCGCCGTCGTGGAACCTCAGCGGCAGGCCGGGCCGCGCGGGCCAGAGCTCCACGGCGCGCACGCCCCTCCAGCCCGCGGGCGGCAGGGAGCCCGTGGGGGACTCCGGGGCCGGCACCAGCTCCGCGCCGGGGTAGGCCTGCCGGAACGCGTTGAGGAAGCCCTCCGCCCGATCCGACGGGGCGCCGAAGTAGATCGAGATCGCGCCGTCCGGGGGGTCGCGCCGGAGCACGAACCGGAAGCACGGCTGGCCGCGCAGGAGCCTCTCTCGGGAGCCGCGCAGGAAGCCGTAGCCGCCCAAAGAGCGCAGGAACTCCACCGCGGCCCCGGGCCTCACCGCGCCCCAGTCCTGCGGCACGGATACCTGGAAGTAGACCAGGCGGCGCGCCAGCGCCCGCTCGAGCCTCTCCCGCCAGGCGTGCCACCCGAGCCAGCACGCCGCGGACAGAGCCGCCGCGGCCGCCGCCAGCTTCCCCGCCCCGGGGGCCGCAGCGCGGATCCGGCCCAGGGCGGCCTTGCCCAGGGAGAGAAGGGCCGCGAGGTCGCGCGCCGCGGGGTGGCTCGGAGCGAGGGCGGAGATCCCCCACGCCGCCAGGGCCGCCACCGCCGCCAGGGCCGCCGCCAAAACGGCAAGGCTCCTCAAGGCCTGCCTGAAGCCCTTCATCAGCCAAGCCTCCTCCTTTGGACGCGATCCCCGATCTACGGAAGCCGGGCTTCCCTACCGCGCCGGCAGGCGCTTGTGGCCCCGGCCCGGCGCTTCCTCCGCCACGACCAGCCTGCCGTCCGGGCCGCGTACGACCTTGATTTCACACGGCAGGCGGCACCGCCAGCACCGGATCTACGAAGTCGTCTCGTCGATGTAGCCGAGCCCTCGGCGCCGCAGTTGACGCACCGCCCCTCTTCAATAAACATCACTGGCATCTCGCCCTTTCCCCTTCCTTCAAGCGAGGCTGGCGGGAACAGGGCGCGGGCCGCTCACCGCGCCCTCGCCACGACCGTCCCCGCCAGCTTGTCGTGCCAGCCCTGGCCGCCCGCGTCCCACGCGGCCCACAGGTAGCCCAGCCCGACCAGGAAGCCCGCCGCGAGGCGCCCCAGGGCCTCGCGGAAGAAAGCCTGCCCGCCCCCGTCCGGGCCGCCGTCCGCGCGCACGACCCTGAGCCCTAGCAGCTTCTTCCCCGCCGTCTGGCCCCAGCGCGCCGTGCAGCCGACAAAGTAAACTCCGCCGAGCATCATGAACAGCGCGTCCAGCATGTCGCCGACGCGCCAGTTCACCCACGCGGCGACGTCCGTGGGAACCGCCCCCGCGGGCGCACAGGCGAGCAGCCAGACGAAGGCCGCCACCGTGAGCGCCAGAAACTCCAGCCCCGCGAGCAGGGCGAGGTCGAGCAGCATGGCCGCCACCCGCAGGCCGAACCCCCGCAGGCCACGGACCGGCTCCGGCGCGGGATCCGGGCCGGGCCAGATCACTTCCACCTGCTTCGTCCAAGAGCAGTCGCGCAAGCCTGTAACACTTCCTCCCTCTGCGGAGATGCGAAGTTGGTGAACCGGAGAATTAACCTCTCGCAGCCCCCTCTGGCGAAAACTAGGTTTGCACCCGGACCCCCGGCCACAAACTCCTTGTAACCCCCAACTGGCGGAAACTACCGAGAAGTGCCCCAAAAGCCGGGGAGCCCGCGCTTTTGCGGGCTCCCCGGGACCTGAAGCCGTTTCCTTGCGCTCACATACCCAAGATCCTGTCTATCGCCGCGCCGATTCTCTCCTCAAGCTCGGGGTCGGAATCCCCGCGGCCCCCGGGCCGCAGCGCCGTTGGCTGCCCCGCCAGCACGGCCTCCAGCGACGCCAGGCGGGACTCGATGCCGCCGACCCTCTCCGACAGGGACTCCGCCGCGGCGGCCAGCCTCTCCAAGGGCCCCTTGGCCGCCGCGTACCAGGCGATGGCGTCCCGCACGAACGCGCTCCTCTCGCGGGGCGGGCGCGACGCCAGCGCCTCGCACGCGGGGGCGTCCAGCCACACCGTGACCCGGCGCTTGGCGCTCCCACTTGCCCCGCGGCGGGCACCCTCGTTCGACCCCCGCACCACGCTCGGTCGCCTCCTCTCTCCCCTCGCTTCCGGCGCGGGGCTAAAGGGTCGTCAGAACAACTGCAGGAAGCCTTCCAGGGACAGATCCTCGTCCAGTTCTTCCCACGACACCGCCCGGCCCTCCGCGACCAGCTTGTACCGTGAGCGCTGCTCGGGAGTGGCCCTCTCCAGGACCGGGAACCACGTAAGCGGCACGGACACTCTCCTGCCGTCGGTGAGGTCGACGTGCATAGTGGCGTCCGAGAACGACACCGCCGCTATCCTGGTCGGGCCGCCGGGGGCCAGAAGTGATCCCTCCAGGTGGTCTTCAGGAGTACCTGCGCCTTTTCAACCTTCTCAGCGGCCAAAGAACTCCCTCCACTTCGCCAAGAAGAGGGACTCGTTCTCGACCACGATCCTCTCGACCTCGTTCAGTTCAGCCCTATTATAGCCAGAGGCGTAAGCGCAGGGCCCTAGAGTCAGCTTGACCACCTTTTCTCCTGTTCAGACAGCGTACTGCGGAGATCCTTCGGCGTCAGCACTCAGGAACCGAAACTCGTGGGGGTCGACCACGAACACTGTCGCTGAAACCTGACCTTCCCTCCCATTCGTGCAGACCCCGATCCGTTCATCAGGATGAGCGTTCAACACGCCTACTGCATATGGTGCAGACACAACCCGGTAGACCCCCAAATGTAGTTGATGGCAAGAAAAGCCTCTGGTATAATAACCACACAATAACGATCCGTGCAGCAATTGGTCAAACGCTGCACGAAGGGGGCATGTTATGGCTGTATTTGCCCGAGCCAGCGAGAGCGACGTGGAGCGCCGAAATGATTTCCCGCTAATTCGGGGAAGGATTCTCGAGGCAAGCGTAAGCAAGGATTGGGAAACAGCGAGACGCGAATGGGAATACCAACGGTTGATTTCGGAGGAAGACGAGGATTTCGTTGACCAGTGCGAACTGTGCAACCAAGTAGGCTTGAGGGCCAACTACCTCATAGTGAACCCGGAAACGGGCAGATCCTTCCGGGTCGGCAGCACCTGCGTCACCAGGTTTCTAATCCTCCGGGGAACCACAAGTAGCGAGGAAACATCCGAACTCGTGAAACGTGCTGCCGAGGAGAATACCGCCCTAAGGCGCCTCCACGCCCTCGTCGGCAAGGTCTTCGACATGCCGACGTATGGTGAACTCACACAGTTCAGGGCTGCGGCGGAAAAAGTACTGGGGACTCTGGACAACACCCTGGTTTCCGCGGAGAAGTGGGAACGCTTCACCAAACTCCTCTTGGGTCCAACCCCCACTGCCCGGGCAGTACAACAACTGAGGACCGTCCTGTTCGACCCTGGGAAAGTGCGCACCCGCGTGCCACGCAGGCGCGAGCCTACCCAGCAGGAACTGGCGTGGGCGCAAACGGTTCGACCTAAGAAGTCGAGGGCCAAAACGACGCTGGTCCGCTCAAAGGGCGAACGCCCGGGCGAGGATCTCTGACGCGACCCCCCCCGGGCATCTCGTCCTGATCGCATGGAGGCGGTACCCAGGCGGATTGCCCAACGGCGTGCGGCCAAGCAGCTTGCCGTCAGGCCCCCCGCCTCTCCCTCCTCACCGCCACCGCCAGGAACCCCCTGGCGTTGGCGAACTGCCCGTCCGGCACAAGCTGGGCCGCCGGGTGGATCCGCCGCAGGTGCTCCCACAGGTCGGCCGCCCCGCCGCCCGCGAAGTAAACGCGCCGCATGAGCCCCAAGGCGTCGCCCCACCGCAGCTCCAGGTGGTCGGCTATCGCCCTCGCCGCCTCGCGGCGGGCGTCTCGCGCCATCTCGGAGACGCGGTACTCCGCGCCCCACACGTACAGCACACCGGGGCCGTGCAGGGCCGCGTCCACCGCCACGGCGTCCACCACCCGGCCGGATGCGGCCTCGATTTGCCGCTGGACGGCCCGCGTGACCGCGCTCGTCCCCCAGTCCAGCGTCCCGGAGAGCCTGTCCCGCACGGCCAAGCCATCCCCCACATCCACGGCGAGGAAGTCCACGGTCTTGTAGCCGATGTCCACCACGCCCACCAGCCCGCCGCCGCGGGCGAGGTCTGGGTCGCGCACCCGCCCGGACTCGTCCAGGAGCTGCGCGAAGAACGCGCCAGCCGCCTGCGGGAACAGGGTTACCCGGCCCACCGACGCCCGCCTCTTTCCCAAGGACGGGCTCAGGAACTCGACCTCCGCGGAGAACCCCTCCAGGGCGCGGCGGAACCGCTCCTTCTGCCCGGAGTAGTATTGCAGGGGCAAGCCCGTCCCCAGGTGCGCCGGGCCGCGGTCGCCGGCCAGCAGGCCCAAGGCCACGGCGAGCAGGGCGAGCGTGCTCGGATGGTCGGCCCGGTCGCTGTCGAACGCCCGCGAGGCGTCCGGCGACTCCCGCAGGGCCAGGTCGCCCACGAACCGCTCCTCGGGCGCGGGCGAGCCGCCGAACGCGGCCCCGAACGCCCGCACCACCACGTGGTAGCGGTCCTCCGACGCCCGCTTCTCCCCGAAAAGCCCCGCCAAGGCCCGCGGGCCGCCCGAGCCCACGACGGACGGGAACAGCGCGCGCTCCCCGGATTCGGAGACAGCCTTGACGAAGCCGTAGCCCAGATCCACGCCTACCCTAAACACGCCTGTGCCCCTCCTTCGTCAGCCGAGCCGGATGTGACCCCCGGCGGCCCACGCCCTGACCAACCATAAGGCGAGGCCCTGGGCCGCCCTTCCCACCGAGGCCAGAGCCGCCGCTGCCCCTGCTACCACTGCCACGCTTCCCTCACCAGCCTGATCGCGTGCTCCTTGGCCGCCCGCTCGCCGGCCTGGTCGCCCGGGTAAGACGCGATCACCTCGTCCCGGTCGCCGAGCAGGGGCCGGAACACGACCAGCCACCGGCCCCCCTCGAGGCGCACAAGCCAGTTGCCCTGCTTCCTGGGCGGCCACAGGGGCGGCGTCCGCCCGGCGTCCCACTCGTTCATGCGGAACCTCCTCTCCGTTTGGCGCTGAAAGACGCTAGCGGCAAGGGAAGGGGCCACCTGTTACACTCAACCCCCCTCACACTTCACGCGAAGGGACAGCATCCAAGGCGGCAACAGCAAACATGCCTGGGCCTGCCCTGGAGGCTGTCACGCACGAGCACTATGCTGTCAGAACACCACCTCGATGTCGTCTTCTATGGCATCGACGGGAAAGGCCGCGTTCTCAGCGCGGAGGCCCGGCAGCCCGTCCGCCGCTTGCCTGCACTGGGGCCAACCGCCGCAGCCCCAGAACAGCGCCCCGCTTCCGTCCCTCGAGCGAACCTTTAGGATCATAGGCGAACCGCAGGTCGGGCAGCAAAACCCCGCCCTGTGCTCTACATAATCGTTCTGGTCAACTGCCAGGGCCACAACGCGGACTTCCTCGCATCCCGCTTCCAGCAGAACCTTGGAGCATTCTGCCGCGGTGTTGCCGCTGGTGATGATGTCGTCGACCAGCACCACGCGCTGGTGGCTCCCCGCTATGGCGCGGAAGCGCCCCCGGACATTCTCGGCCCTGGTGGCGCCAGCCGAGTCGCGCTGTTTCGGGTAATCAGACGCGCATCGGAGCATGGTCCTGTCGTATGGAATATCCAATTCGGCGCACGCCCTCCGAACGATGGGATCTAAGTGATCGTATCGGCCAGGGCGCGGGGGAACCCGGGTCACGGTGTCAATTCGGGAAGCAAGCTGCAACACCCTCAAACAATTCGCAAGAGCCGCCACCAAGGCGCGGCCCGGACGGTCGAGCAACCGGCCCTTCGCGTCCAATATGTATCTCGTAAGTGGGTGCTTCCGATACCGATGATCCGCAGACGCGAAGTAGCGCCCCGTCGCCACCGCCTTGACTCCCAAGCTGTCCAGCGCGGGACGGGACACTAGTGCCAGCAGCGCGTACTTCGGGCGGGGAAAACCGTCAAACGCGTGGCAGGCCGCCTCAAGCTCACCGAGGTAGCCGCCAATGTCTCCGCGCAGAACGCCCTGCAGCTCATCAGGAGACTCCACGATGAAGTCCGGCAACTCGTCCATCGGTCCACGCGGGGCAAGAAGCACCGTTCCCACATGCGCGCCGGCGGCTTGCACAACCGCCCTCGGGGAGCTGGAAACAAACACGCACTCGCACGGCGGCAGGCCGAGCCCTTTGAGCGCAGACTTCACCGCGGCGCGCACCGGGAACGCCATGTTGGCGTACAGTTGCGCCGGGTTTCCCTCCCGAATGAGCGCAAGCGGCGCCATCCGCTCGTACTCCTTGGCGGCCTCCGGAACAAAGATGACCGCCGGCCAAGGGGCAACCGCTTGGATCCAGGCCTCGAAGGGCACCCCGACCGGCGGGCCGCCGCTCAGATCCATTACCAGGGCCGCGACGCGGTTGACCTCAACGAACATCGCCCAAGCAGACGAGCGTTGAACTCGCTTCCCTGACGCCACCAGGAGTGCGCCGGAACCACCCGTGCTCCTCCAGATAGCCCTCCAATTCCCGCATCAAGTCGTCCACCGTCGAAAACTCGGAAGCATTGGGACGCGCGAGGAACCTGCGGGGCCAGCGCAGGGCCGGGTTCGTGACGGCGCTGCGCGGGATGAAGAGCCGGCGGCCCTGCTTGAGGCACTGCTGCGCCTGAATAAGGGCCCCGCTCGTCTCGCTCGCCTCAATCACCACCGTCGCAACGCTCAGGCCGCTCATCACGGCATTCCGCTTGGGGAAGTTGAACCTGCGGATCGGCTCGGAGGGCGGGAATTGGGACACCAACAGGCCCTCGCAGCCTATCCTCTCCTGGAGCTCGCGATGTTCTTTCGGGTAGACCCTGTCAATGGGCGTCCCCAGCACGGCAATCGTGCCCCCACCGGCCTCAAGCGCCCCCCGGTGGGCCGCTTCGTCTATTCCGCGCGCCAATCCAGAGGCGACAACAATTCCGCGGTCGACAAGCATGGCGGCAAGCTTGCGCGCGCGCTGCCGCCCCTCGGGCGTCGGCTGCCGGGTCCCAACGATGGAAACCACGGTCTGGTTGGCGAGCTCCACCAATCCGCGTAGAAACAGGACACGCGGAGCTCCGTCCACAGCGCGCAACAGGCGCGGATATACACCATCCGTCTTGACCGCGATTTCCACTTCGCGGGGGAGAGATTCAATGGCTCGCTGGGCCTGGCTGTAGGCTAAAGCAAGCCGCGAAGGATCGACGTCGAATGCCTCTCGGAATTCCGTAATCGGCCTGGTTGCAAACTCCGCCTCGCCAATACGGCGGATCCATGCGTCTACCCGTTTTTCGCTCCCCTCGGCAACACGCAAAAGGGCAGCATAATTGACTGCCTCTTGAATGCGGCCCTGCTCGCCACCCATCGACCCCAACCCCTTCGGTCAGGACAATCATTCGTTCCCGGGGTCAAACCCCCACGCCCTAATATGCTTGCCCATTTCAATCCCGGCAGCGCAGCCGCTTACCGGATAACTACGCCACCCGCGCCCGTTTACCTTCCCCCCAAGCTGGCCCGGTACTGGCCCAGCGTGAACACCCTGGCGACCGCCCCGGCCCCCAAGGCGGCCAGAATCGCCCACCCCGCGCCGCGCTGCCACAGCCCGGCAAAGTAAGTCAACTGCGAGAGCGCCACGAGGGCCACCGGGTACGTCGCCAGCGGGCTCTCGCCCAGCCACCAAGAAAGCAGGAAGAATGTCACCACGGCGTGCACGATGTCCGCGATGAGCAGGGGGAGCGCCAGCGCCCACACCCACAGTTGCACCCTCCCGCTCAGGATCCTGTACGCTGCCCGCGAGGCCAAGAAGTACCCGGTCGCTCCCCGCACTCCCGTCAGCGGCAGCCGGAGCCATGCCCGCCCGCGCCCCGCGGCTCTCGGCGCGTCGGCCATGCCCCCGGCCCCTTCCCCGACCCCGGATCCGGATTCCGGCCCGAAATGGGTGCCCACACCCCCCTGACGCCCCGCCCACCCCTCGGGCCGGTCCTCTTCCCCCGCGGCTTCCCGGGCCGCTCGCCTGCGGGCGTCGTACTCGGCCCGCCGGGCCGAGTCGAGCAGCACATCCCGCGCCTCGTTGAGCAGCTTCATCCGCTCCTCCGCGAGGTCGCGCCGCTGCGGGTTCGTGTCCGGGTGCAGCACGGCGGCCAAGCGGCGGTACTGCGCTTGGATCTCGGCCTCCGTGGCTCCCTCCGGCACCATCAGGATCTCGTAGTAATCGGACTCGCTTTCCCCACGCGCCACCGGCTCCACCCCCTCGGGCGGCTCTTCTTGCTATCATAGTATCATAGTTTCAGCAATTTCGCAATCCGCCTCGAGATCCCGCAGGTCGAGTTGGCGGCCCCGTCCGGCCGCCCGCGCCCGCGGGCTCAGCCACACGCTCTCCACCCTCCGCTGCCCCTCCAGGCACGCCCCCTCGCCCCGCAGGCCGCTGGCCCGCGTCCTGCCCGCGGCGTGGCACGCAACGGGGAAGTCCAGCCTGACCCAGCCCGCTTCCTCCAGGGGCGCGTAGACAGGGTGGCGGTAGCCCGAGAGGATCGCCATCCCTTCCAGCCCGAGGAGCAACCGCACGAGGTCCCGGTGGTCCTCCAGGGACATGTCGTGCCCGTAGGAGCCCGCCCGGCGGGTGCCCGGCACGTACGGCGGATCCATGTACCAGAGTACGTCCGGCCCGTCGTAAAGCGGCACCAGCTCCCGGAAATCCCGGTTCTCCACGAGAACCCGGCGGAACCTCTCCGCGACCTCCGGCAGCGCCTCGACGGTTTCCAGCCACTGTGTCACCGCCTCGGCCGCCCCGCGGGAGGGCTTGACCGAAAACCCCCACGACTTGCCGAACAGCCCGCCGAAGCTCATCCGCGCCACCACGAACCAAGCCCAGGCACGCTCCGCATCGTCCCCGATCCGCCGCCAAGAGTCCCGGCAGGCGTGCCACTCCTCGCGGGAGTACGGCGTGAGCCGCGCCATCCGCAGAAAGCGTGCGAACTTCTCGGGGTCGCGCAGCACGCGGAAGAAGTTGGCGACACCGGAGTCGATGTCGTTGAAGACCTCCACCGGGGACGGCGGCTTGGCGAGGAGCAACGCCGCCGCCCCGCCGAACGCCTCGATG
>DYFA01000027.1 GCA_020725425.1 Aneurinibacillus sp. | reverse complement strand
GGATCAAACTCTCCGAAAAAGCTCAATCCCGGCTTCTTACCGAGTACGTTCTCCCGTACTTGACAGAAGCCGTCTCTCAACGTCTTCCTTACCCGTACTGGTGCTCTCTCTTTCCACGCTGTTCAGTTTTCAAGGACCAAGGCCTATCCTGCCTGCTCCGCCCGGCGCTTGCCGGACGCAGCTTTATCATAATAGCATGAGCCCTGAGACGTGTCAACACCCAGCCGAAACAGGGGGTCGGTCGACCCCCTGAGTGATACGGAGCTATGGACGTCTGGCTACACGTTCTTCGGGAACAGGTTCTGTTCGCTCGGGAACTGCGCCGAGACGCCGCCGAGGTTGCCCCCGGTTGCGCCAGTCGTCCCCACGTTCACGTTGCCGCCGAGGGCGGTCCGGAAGCCAGCCTGGACGTTGGCGGCCGCCTGCTGGATCAGCGACTGCTCGGCAGCCGCGATCATCCGGCGGACCATGTGCCCCCCGATGGCCCCGTTCACCCGGGACGGGATATCACCCATGTAACCGTCAGCCGGCGGCTGGACACCCAGCTCGCTGGCGACCTCCCACTTGAAGTTCTCGATTCCCTGCCAGGCGTTGGGGATCAACAGGGTGTTTCTCTTCTGGCCAAGTGCCATGGTATCACCTCCTCGGGGCTAGTGTCCCCGGAGAAAGTGACGCCATGCCGGAGGGTAGTGGAAGGGCTGGAACAGGTGAATTCTCATAAAGTCCCATGGGTGATGAAGTATTGCACGGCCACCACGAGCACCACCCCGGGTACGCCGAGGAACCCCGCCAAGAGGGCGGTGATGGGATTGATGGGAATCGAGACTCCGATGTGCCGCCCAATCAGATTCGCCAGCCAGAGTAGTACTCCCCCGACTGCGGCGTTGAAGAGCAGGCGAACGATAAACCGGAGCGGGATGAAGAGAACGCGTCCGAGGAGCACCAAGAGCAGCAGGCCCACGAGAAAGGCCCCTACGGTATCGAGGCCCATCCGGCTACCCCCCCACTTCCCAAGTCTTAGTGCGGCGACGTCGAACTCAGGTTGACCCCTTGCAGCCGTGCCACCTTCAATAAATACATGTAGCGCTTCTCGGCCGCTTCAATAGAATAGATGGCCATGTCGATCAAGTCCGGATCAGTCACGTGGTCGAAGTAGGCCTTGGCGTTGAGCCACTCCTGCCGCGCCGCTTCCACGTCGGACAGCAGGCTCTCAGGGGTCTTGGCGGACAATCCGTCGTCGGCCTCTGCCCCGGATGAGGCGATCGCTCCGATCAGACCGGAGAGCGGGTTTTTCATGACGTCTCCTCCTCGGCCCCGGATATCTCACCCGTCAGTATAGGCCAAGGCGGATGTCCATATTCTGTTAGATTTCGCGCCGTCCTTCCAAAGCTCGGGCGAGAGTCACCTCATCCACATAGTCCAGATCCCCGCCGACGGGCAACCCGTGAGCGATCCGCGTCACCCGGATGCCCAACGGCTTGATCAGCCGCGCGGCATACAGCGCGGTCGCCTCCCCTTCGACGTCGGGACCGGTCGCCAGCACCACCTCCTTCACCTCGCCGGACGCCAGGCGTGGGAGCAGCTCCTTCAACCGGAGGTCGTCGGGTCCGATCCCCTCCATCGGGGAGATGGCCCCGCCGAGGACGTGATAGTGCCCCCGGAACTCCCTGGTCTTTTCCATGGCCACCAGGTCCTTGGGCTCCTCCACCACACAGAGAATGGCCGGATCGCGGCCTGGATCGGTGCAGATGCGGCAGGGGTCGTTCTCGGTGATGTTCCCGCAGATCGAACAGTGAATGATTCGGTCCTTCACGGCGACCAGCGCCTCCGCCAGGCTCTGAGCCTGCTCCCGCGGCATCCGGACGACATGCAGCGCCAACCGCTGGGCGGTCTTGGGGCCGATCCCCGGCAGGCGGGAGAACTCGCCGATCAGGCGGGCGATGGGTTCGGCATAGAGCATGGTCAGAACAGCCCCTGCATCCCGGGAATGGCCGGCAACCCGGATTGCTTGTACAGCCGGGCCATCTCCTGGCTGACGCTCTCCTTGGCCTGGCGCAGAGCCTCGTTGGCTGCCGCCAGGATCAGGTCCTCAAGAAAGGCCGGGTCCGCCGGGTCGATCGCCTCCGGCTGGATGGCCACCGCGACCAGTTCACCCTTGCCGTTGGCCGTCACCTTGACCGCCCCCCCGCCGGCGGTCGCTTCCACGACTTTCTGCTCGGCTTCCGTCTGGAGCCGCGCCATCTCCTCCTGCATCTTCTGGACCTGTTTCATGAGCTTCCCCAGGTTGCCAAGGCTGCCCAGCCCCATGGTCACTCCTCCTTCGTTATATGGAAAAGCCTATGCGGCTCACCGGCGGCCGGTGAGCCGGCGGGGCGACTACGGCTCAACTTTGACCAGGGTGGCGCCGAAGAGTTCAATGGCCTTGCGCACCAGCGGGTCGCGCCGCACGTCCTCGCCCGCCCCGTTCCCGGGAACCTCCCTGTCCGCCCGTTCTTCCGGCGCTTCGGCCGGCGGGAGCTCGCCCCTCTTCAGCGGCTTGAAGCAGAACTCCTCGCCGAAGAACCGGCGGACCGCCTTCTCCATCGCCTCCTGGTTGTCAACGGCCTTCTTGAGGTAGAACGCCTTGGTGGGGGCGAATTCCAGGCAGATAGTCTGTCCCGAAAGGCGGGGCGGGTCGCCCTGCCGGAACACCGAAACCATGTTCTTGAGGCCGTTCTCCGTCAGGCTCTCCAAAAAGGCCGCCCACCGGCGGCCGAAGTCGTCCGCCGGTGCCGCCGGCGCCGCCGGCGCCCGAGCGGCGGACACAGGGTCAGGTTTTGCCGGCGTGACAGCGGTCACCGCAGGCTGGGCGGCCGAAACAGCGGTCGTCTTTGGAGCAGCGGCGCCTTCCTCGACCAGCCCGACCAGCCGGATAAGAGCCAATTCCAGCGGCAGGCGGTCCTGCGAAGCCCAGCGGATCTCCGACTCGGCCTCTGCCAGCACCTCGATGCCGGCAATCAGCGCCTGGCGGGTGAACCGCTCCGCTTGCCCCCGCAACCGCTCCTCGAGCTCCGGTTCGACCGCCTCCAGGCGCATGGCCGGCGCCAGCTTGAGCAGGAGCAGGTTGCGGAGGTGGCTCATCAGGTCGCGGGCCAGACGGTGAAGGTCCTTTCCGCTGTCCATCAACTCGGCGATGTACGCCAACCCTCGGACCAGGTCTCGCTCGGCCACCAAGTCCACAAAGCGGAGCAGGACCTCCGACTCGACCGTGCCGAGCAGCGCCTCCACGTCGGCCAGAGTGACCTTCTCCCCGGCGAAGGCCACGCACTGGTCGAGGAGCGAGAGGGCGTCGCGCAGGCCCCCGTCGGCGTTCCGGGCGATGAGCGCCACTGTCTCGGGGGAAAGCGCCAGCCCTTCCGCAGAGGCGATACGGCTGAGGTGAGCGGAGAGTTCCGGGACCGTCAGTCGCTTGAAGTCAAAGCGCTGGCAGCGGGAGAGAATGGTGGCCGGTATCTTGTGCGGCTCGGTCGTGGCGAAGATGAAGACGACGTGGGCCGGCGGCTCCTCCAGCGTTTTGAGGAGGGCGTTGAAGGCGTCGGTGGTCAACATATGGATCTCGTCGATGATGTAGACTTTGTACGGTGCCTGAACCGGGATCAGCTTGACCTTCTCCCGCAGGTCCCGAATCTCCTCGATCCCGCGGTTGGAGGCGCCGTCGATCTCGATAACATCCATGCACAAGCCATCCCGGATCTGGACGCAGTTCGGGCACTGGTCGCACGGCTCGGGCGTCGGCCCCTGTGCGCACTCCAGCGCCTTGGCCAGAAGCCTCGCCACCGTCGTCTTGCCGGTACCGCGGGGGCCGGCGAAGAGGTAAGCGTGAGCGATGCGCCCCATCTTCAGGGCGTTCTGCAAGGTTCTTGTCACATGCTGCTGGGAGATCACTTCGGAGAAGGTCTGCGGGCGCCACTTGCGGTACAGCGAGACGTAGGTCAACCGGCTCACCTCGTGTTAAGTGATTCGACGGGCACGGAGGATGCCCTTTCAGCCCCAAAATGAAAAGGGACACTTTCGGCAGCGCGAGGAGATTGCCGAGTCGGCGAGGGTCCCGGCCTCGCGAGCGGGAGAACATTCTCACGGAAGCCGGCAGGGATTCCAGAGGAGATGTAGAAATACACCTTTGATATATCACTGGCACACCGTCAAAATACCGGAAAGGGAGGGATGAGAAGTGAGGCCTCTGCGCGACAGACTGGTCGACGCGGCAAGCGACGGTTCCCTCAAGGAGAGGGCCTATCGGACTCTCAAACGCATGATTCTGACCGGGGAGCTGCGCGGCGGAAGTCAGGTTGTAGAGGCAGAGTTGTCAAAGAAGCTCAAGATCAGCCGTACACCGATTCGCGAGAGCATCCTGCAGTTGGAGCACGAAGGCCTGCTGCGCGTCGTGCCGTACAAGGGGATCTTCGTGGCCGAGATGTCCCTGAACGACATGAAGGATCTGCTGCAGCTCCGGTTCTGGCTCGAACGGTTCGCCGTCCAGGAGGCGGTGAGCCTCATCACCGACGCCGATCTCACGGACATGAAATCCTTGGTCGACCAACAGGAGCAGGCCTTCCGCGAAGGCGACCTCTACCAGTTCATGGAGCTGGACCGGCAATTCCACCTGAGGATAGCCCAGGTGGTGGGGAATGCCAGGTTGCTGCGCATCTTGGACAATCTGCGCGACCAGCTGGTGGCGTGCGGGTTGCGAGGTCTGCAGAAGCGGGAACGGATTGCTGAGGTCCTGACGGAGCACCGTGAAGTGATACGCGGCCTAGAACTGCGGGACGGGGGGGCGGCGACTGCCGCCATGGATCAGCACCTGCTAAAGGTGAGAGACAGCGTGCTCAACTTCTGAAGGGGGTAAACAACGTGTCCAAACAGTGGAAGGGCCTCTTGGGGCTCGGAATCGTAGCGGCGCTTCTGGTTGCAGTCGCGTTGGTGCCGGCCCTCACGATGGCGGCCGGCGAGATCAAGATCGGAGCGGTAGCCGCCCGGACGGGCGACAACGCCGCACTGGGTGAGTGGCAGGCCAACGGAGCTAAGCTGGCAGTCGAGGAAATCAACGCCAAGGGTGGCGTCCTCGGGAAAAAGCTCTCCCTGGTCCTTGAGGACTCGCAGGGTGTCCCGGCCCAGGCGGTGGCCGTCCTGAACAAGCTAATCTACCGTGAGAACGTAGTAGCCGTGATTGGCGATTGCCAGAGTTCTCCTGTCCTGGCGATGCTCCCGGTCATCAAAACTGCCAAGATCCCGCTTCTGGCGCATGGGACCAACCCGAACATCACCAAGCAGGACAACCCGTGGGTCTTCCAGACCCGAGCGAATGACAACGTGAAATTTGAAGCCTTGGCCAGGTTCCTGACCGAGAAAATGCACTACAAGAAGATTGCTGTCCTCCATGACGCGGCCGACTACGGTATGGGCGGGGCCAACGCGGTCAAGACCTATCTCAGGACCAAGAACCTGGAGGTCGTGGCGGACGAGCAGTGGACCCCGGGCGACAAGGACTTCAGCTCACAGCTTCTCAAGATCAAGAAGGCTGAGCCGGAAGCTTTGATCCTCATCGGACCCATGGTCGATATGGGGCTGGCCATGAAGCAGGCCCGCCAGATGGATATCAAGGCCCAGTTCGCTGGTGGCGCCGGGATCGAGTCCGACACTACGCTGGGCGCTGCAGGTGGAGCAGGCGAGGGTCTCATTTTCGCCGCCGGCTTCATCTCGTCGAACCCGGACCCAAAGGTTCAAAGCTTCGTGAAGAAATTCGAACAGAAGTACGGGTACAAGCCGAACGATTTCGCTGCCACGGGCTACGACTCCATCTACCTTCTGGCCAAAGCCATGGAGAAGGCTAAGAGCACCAACCCGGACGCGGTAGCCAAGGCGCTCAAGTCGCTCAAGTACGAAGGAGTCGAAGGCACCTTCCAGTTCAACAGCGAAGGCCAGGGCCTCCACGAGATGTTCTACGGCAAGATCGTGAACGGTGCACCGGTGTTCTTCGATCCGAGCCAGAAGTAGCAGGCAGGGGTGAGCTACACCGCCATGGTTGTCGAACTGATCATCGGAGGACTGGCCATCGGAAGCGTCTACAGCCTGGTGGCGCTGGCTCACTCGCTGATATGGAGTGGCGTAAGGGTAGTAAACTTCGCTCAGGGTGAGGTGTTCATGGCGGCCGCCTTCACGGCCTTGACCGTGCTCATCGGCGGCCGCCTCCTCCCCGCTCAACCCTTCGCGATCTCCGTATTGGCCGGAGTGGCCGTAGCGTCCTTCCTGGGCCTCCTGATCTACCTGGCCATCATGCGGCCAACCCAGAAGAAAGGCTTCCTCTACGTGATCGCCGGCTGCGTTGGGGCCTCCATTCTGCTCCAGAACTCGGCTATCCTCATCTGGGGTTCCACGGGGAAGCAGTTCCCGGCGGTCTTCCCGATGGCACCCGTGAAGCTCGGTGGCATCCTGGTGGTGCCGCAGGACATGTGGATCATGGGAATCAGCCTGGCAGCCATGGCGGTCCTGTACCTCTTTCTCTCGAAGACCCGGCTTGGCACCGCCATGCGGGCCGCGGCCCAGAACCGCAGCGCCGCGGGGCTGATGGGCATCAGCCACCGGCTGACGGACGCTCTGACGATCGCCGTCGCCTCCGCCCTCGCTGGGTTGGCCGGGATTCTCCTCTCGCCCAAGTTTTACGTTACCCCGCAGATGGGGACAATCATCAGCTCCAAGGGGTTCACGGCCGCCGTGCTCGGCGGGTTCGGCAACATCCCCGGGGCGGTGGTGGGCGGCCTGCTCCTGGGTGTCCTGGAAAACCTGTCGGCCGGCCTTGTCTCGTCGGCCTACAAGGACGCCATCGCCTTCGTGGTCATGATTGCCATCCTCATGTTTAGACCCGGCGGGCTCCTGGGATCGCGAGGGGGACGGCAAGCATGAAGTCGCGCAATCTCAATCGCTTCATTACCGAGTACCTGTCCTATCTGTTGCTGGCCGTGATCATGGTATTGCCTCTGGCCATCCACAGCCCGTATTACTTCCACATCATGATCCTGAGCGGCATCTACAGCATCCTGGCAATCGGCCTGAACATCATCACCGGGTACTGCGGGCAGATCAATCTCGGGATGGCCGGGTTCTACGCCGTGGGAGCATACACCTCCGCCATCCTTGCGACCAGGTTGGGACTCAGCTTCTGGCTCACTCTGCCCGCTTCTGCGCTAACCGCGGCCATCGCCGGCTTTGTCATCGGAGTGCCGGCCCTCAAGGTAAAGGGCGGGGTCTACCTGGTGCTCGTCACAGTGAGCTTCGCCGGGATCGTCCGGGTAATCCTTAACCAATGGGTTTCGCTGACGAAGGGCCCCATGGGAATCGTCGGGATCCCAGCCCCCCAGGTCGGCAAGTTCACCTTCTTTGAACGAGTCCACTGGTTCTACCTCGTCTATGCCGTGGTTCTGCTGGTAACCTTCCTGGCCAGCCGCCTGGTCAACTCCCGGATCGGGCGCAGCTTTGTAGCGCTCCGGGAAAGCGAGGTCTCAGCCCAGAGCATTGGCATCAACCCAGCCTTCTACAAGGTGCTGGCCTTCGTCTACTCCGCCGCCCTTGCCGGGGTAGCCGGTTCCCTCTACGCTCACTACATGACGACCGTCAGCCCTGACGTGTTCGACTTCAACCTGTCAGTCCTGGCCTTGATGATGATCGTGGTAGGCGGCATCGGCAGCATCCCTGGATCCATCCTGGGTGGTGTGGCCCTGGCGATTGTACCTGAGTGGCTCAGGGCCTTCGGCAGTTTTCAGACCATCGTCTACGCTCTTGGGGTGATTCTTGCCGTGATCTTCCTACCTACCGGTCTGTTGACGCTGGGGGTCAACGCGACGCAGTTCCTGGCTAGCCGCCTCTCACGGCCCCGGGCCGAAGGGAGGGCTTAACATGCTGCACGTGAAGGCAGTAACCAAGAAGTTCGGCGGGCTGGTAGCCTTGGACAGAGCGGATTTCCGTGTCGAACAGGGGGAAATCCGGGGGCTTATCGGTCCGAACGGTTCCGGCAAGACCACCCTGTTCAACGTGATTACTGGCTACGAGCTGCCTACTTCCGGCACCATCGAGTTCATGGGGCGGAATGTAACGCGGGAACGCACTCATCGGCTGGCCAGGCTCGGCATCTCCCGGACTTTCCAGCACATCGACTTGTTCAAGGGCCTGACCGTTCTCGAGAACGTTCTGACGGCGGCCCAGTGCCACTCCAAGCCGAAGCTTTTCGGGGTGAGCGTGGGGAGCCCGGCCGTCCGGCGGGAGGATGACGCCCTGCGGAAGCTGGCCTTGGAGAAGCTTGAGTTCGTCGGGTTGGCCCACGTCAAGGATGAGCTGGCCAGCAACCTTCCGTATGGTCACCAGCGCATCCTGGAGATCGCCCGGGCCCTGGCGACTCAGCCCCACCTCCTGCTCCTGGACGAGCCGGCCGCCGGAATGAATCCGACCGAGAAGCAGGAGCTGGTGGAACTGGTCCGGCGGATCAACCGGTCAGGAGTTACGGTGATCATCATCGAGCATGACATGCGTCTCATCATGGGGCTCGCCCACCGGATCACCGTGCTCGACTCCGGCGTGAAGATCTGCGAGGGGACGCCAGCGGAGGTTCAGAACGACCCGAAGGTCGTGCATGCCTACCTCGGCATAGCGAAAGAGCATCAGGCGTCGCGGCCGCAACGGGTGCTTGCCACCCGGGAGCGTCCGAAGGTCCTCGACCTCAGGCAGGTCAACACGGCCTACGGCCACGTCCGGGTGCTCAAGGACGTGGACCTGACGGTGCGCGAAGGCGAGTTCGTAGCCCTGATCGGGGCGAACGGCGCCGGCAAGACAACCCTCCTTAAGACCATCTCCGGGATGCTCGCACCCAAGTCCGGCCGCGTGATCTACCTGGAGGAGGACGTGACTGGCCGGACGGCCGACCAACTTGTGGCGAAGGGACTCGTCCTCGTGCCTGAAGGCAGGCAGATTTTCCCTGCCCTGACCGTTCAGGAGAACCTGATGATGGGCGCTTTCCTTAGGCGAGACAAAGCGGGAATCAGAGCAGACCTGGAGCGGGTCTTCGACCTCTTTCCACGGCTCAGAGACCGGCGCAGGCAGCTCGGCGGGTCTCTCTCGGGGGGCGAGCAGCAGATGCTGGCCATCGGGCGGGCGGTCATGAGCCGGCCCAAGGTCCTGCTCCTGGACGAGCCGTCCATGGGCCTGGCACCGATCCTGGTCGACGAGGTCTTGGAAACGGTGAAAGGCCTGCACCAGCAAGGGCTGACGATCCTTTTGGTCGAGCAAAACGCCCGGGCGGCGCTGAACGTGGCTGAGCGCGGCTTGGTGCTGGAAGTCGGGCGGATCGTGAAAGAAGGCCCGGCGGCCCAGCTCCTGGAGGACCCAGCGGTCAAGGCGGCCTATCTCGGCGGTTAACATCTAGTGAGGTGAAATCCGAAGCATGAGCAAGACATCGTTCAAGGTAGTCGTCACCGACTACGACTACCCCGACCTGGACATTGAGCGTCAAATTCTGGAGGAAGCCGGGGCGGAGGTCGTCGGGGCCCAGTGCAAGAGCGAGGAGGAGTTGATCGCGGTGGCCCGGGATGCCCACGGATTGCTGGTCCAGTACGCCCGGGTCGGTGCCCGCACCATCGCTGAACTGGAGAAATGCCTTGTGATCGCCCGGTATGGGATCGGGGTGGACATCGTCGACGTACAGGCGGCGACCCGCCGCGGCATTCTGTGCACCAATGTTCCCCGCTACTGCGTCGACGAAGTGGCCGACCACGCCGTCTCCATGTTCCTGACCATGGCGCGGCGGCTCAGGGAATATGACGCTGCGGTCCGGGCGGGGAGGTGGCACTGGAGTGCTTCCGGTGCGCCGATCCACCGGCTGCGCGGCCAGGTTGCCGGGATCGTCGGGTACGGGAAGATCGGCAGCTCGATCGCTAGCCGATTGAAGCCCTTCGGCCTGAGCCTTGCGGTGTACGACCCATATGCTCCTGAGGAACGGATTGCCGCTGACGGAGCCGAGAAAGTCTCCTTTGCTGAACTCCTCTCCTCTGCGGACGTCGTCTTCATCCAGGCGCCGCTCACGCCGGAGACCCACCATCTGTTCGATGCAGCAGCCTTTGCCCGGATGAAGAAGGGAGCTCTCCTTGTCAACACCGCCCGAGGCCCGATCATCGATAACCAGGCGCTATATGAGGCGCTAACCTCGGGTCAGCTCTCAGGGGCAGCGCTCGACGACTTGGAAGAGGAGCCGGCCAAGAAGCGGGCCTGGAAGCCGGAGAATCCGCTCCTTAAGCTTCCGAACGCCCTGGTCTCGCCGCACTCGGCCTACTACTCGGAGGAATCCCTCGCAGAGGCCAGGGAGACCGCCGCCTCAGAGGTGGCGCGGGTGCTCAAAGGCGCGGCCCCGGAGAACCTTGTGAATCCCGAGGTCCTGCAATCGCCTGTTCTCCGCTGGAAGGCGACGGCCGAGCGCTCCGCCTGACCGATAAACCAAGCACAAGGAGTGATCATCATGTCGGAAAAGAACGAGACCACCTCCAGCGCCAACTGGCCGAAGATCTATCCCCACGCCGAGGTGGACCAGGCCACGGTTGAGGCTTTCCGGAAGCTTCTGCCGGTGTACAGCATCTCCTGCATCTTGTCGGACGTCCAGGAGCGAGCAGGGGTCATGCACTCCCAGATCAAACTCCTTGACCGGAAGACCAAGTTTGCCGGTCCGGCCCTCACGGTGAAGCTGTACCCGGGGGACTTGGTGGACTGCCTCCACGCTCTGGCCGCAGCTCAACCGGGCGACGTCATCGTGGTGGACGCCGCCGGCGAAACGGAGACCTCCATCTGGGGCGGCTTGATGGCCAGTCTCTGCAAGCACAAGGGGGTCGCCGGGGCGGTGGTTGATGGCTCGATCCGGGACACGGACGAAATCCGGGACATCGAGTTCCCCATCGCTTCGAGGAGTGCGGTGCCCCGTTCGACGCATTCTCCCTACTCCCAGCGCCTGGATACCCTGGAGATCAACGTTCCCATCACCTGTGGCGGGGTCCTGGTGAACCCGGGCGACATTGTGGTGGCGGATGAGATCGGTGTTGTGGTGGTGCCCAAGGAGAAGGCGCCAGAAGTTTTACGCAAGGCCCAGGCCCAGGCGGAACAGGAGGAGAAGACTCGCGCCCGGATTCGGGAGGGTAAGACCGTCGACGAGCTTCTGGCAGAGTTCGGGCGGCTGTAAGTGGCTGGGCGACTGGGGGAAACGAACCAATGGACGAGAACAGGATGGCGGTAGTGGAGGTGCCGTTCGGGCACGGGACCATGCGGGCAACCATCCCGGCGCGCAACCTGATAGGTACGTATGTGGCGCCGGGAGCCCGGGCAGCGGAAGACCCGGCCGGAGAGATCCTCTCGGCTCTGGAGCACCCCATCGGAAGCGCTCCGCTGCCCGAGCGGCTGAAACGCGGGATGACCGTGTGCGTGGTGGTGAGCGACCTCACCCGGCCTGTTCCCTACCGCATCATGCTACCCGTTCTTTTGCGCCTCCTCAACCGCTGCGGGGTCAGCGACCGGGACATCACCCTCCTCGTGGCCACGGGGCTGCACCGGGGCCTCACCCCGGAGGAACAGGCGCAATTGTACGGGGAGGACGTCGTGCGGCGCGTCCGGGTGGTTAACCACAACTACTCTGATCCAACGAACCTGGTGCGCCTGGGAGTGACCCGGCACGGGACACCCATCGAGGTGAACCGGCTGGCGGTGGAGACAGACTTCCTCCTGCTCACCGGCTACATCGAGCCCCACCAGCAACTTGGCTTCACTGGCGGGCGCAAGAGCATCATGCCCGGGATTGCCAGCGAGGCGGCGGTAATGCACAACCACGGACCCAAGATGATGGACGACCCCCGGGCGGTAAACGGGGTGCTGGAGGGCAATCCCCAGCACGAGGATTCCCTGGAGTTTGCCCAGGCCGTCGGGGTGGACTTCATCCTGAACGTGGTCCTGAACGAGGAGGAGAAACTCGTCAAAGCGGTGGCGGGAGACCTCGTGGAGGCCTGGCTGGCGGGGGTCGAACTTTCCCGGAGTTTCCGGGAAGTGGTCCTGCCTGAGCCCTGCGATGTCGCGGTTACGGCGAGCGGCGCCCCGTTGGACCAAGTACTCTACCAGGGGCCGAAGATCGCCTCCGCCGTCTTCCGCGCGGAAGACCCCATAGTCCGCGACGGCGGGACGGTCATCGTTCCGATGGAAGCAACCGAGGGCGTCGGGCACCACCGGGAGTTCTACGAACTCATGTGTAGCGGTCAGGGGAATCCGGACGCGGTGATCGAACGCTGTTACACTTCCCCCGTGAAGGATCAGTGGGGGTCTCAGATCTGGGCCCGGATGCTGCAGCGGCTCCGGATGACCATCGTGACCCAAAACATGACACCGGCGGGGATCGAGGCCATGGGAGTCACCCACCAGCCGACACTTCAGCAAGCTCTCGACGAGGCGCTGGCCTGCTACGGGCCGGACTGCAAGGTGGCGGTCTTCCCCCGGGCGACCACCGTCCTACCGCGGTTGGCCAAGCAACCCGGACGGACTAACGAGCAGGAAGATAGGTGAATATGCGGTGACAGAGCCAAGCAGACGGTATGTGGTCGCTATCGATGGGGGCACGACCAACACCCGGGCTAGCGTAGTGGATTTGGAGAGCCTGGCGGTCAGGGCGACGGCCCGGAGGGCGGCGGGTGCCCGGAACACCGGGGCGCAGGGGCGGGAGAGCCTCGAGGCGGCAACGGCTGAGGCAGTGTCTTCCGCACTGGAGCAAGCGGGGGTGGTGGAAGAGGAAGTGGCGGAGGTCGTGGCCTCCGGCATGATCACCTCCGAAGCTGGGCTCCTGGACGTGCCCCATGTGGTGGCGCCAGCGGGGGTACGGGAAGTAGCGCAAGGCACCGTGCGGCGCCTCTTTCCGCCTATCTGGCCTGCACCGATCACTTTCGTTCCTGGAGTGAAGGTGCTCGAGGTGCCCTATCAGTCTGGCCGACCGGTGCCGGTGGAGCGGATCATGACCCAGGACATCATGCGGGGCGAAGAGAGTGAGACCTTGGGCCTCCTCCACCTGCTCAAGCTCCGGGGGCCGGCGATTTTCGTGCTGCCAGGGTCGCACACCAAGCTTCTCCTGGTGGACGAGGAAAACCGCATCACCACTTCCGTCACCACCATCGCCGGGGAACTGGCTAGCGCCGTCGCTTCCGCCACGCTCCTTGCTCGGTCCCTGGAGTCCGGCAACCTGGGCACGGTGGATGAGGAGGCAGCCCTCGCCGGCTTTGAGGCCGCGCGCCGGCACGGCCTGGGCCGCAGCCTCTTTTCGCTCAGGCTATTGCATCTCTTGGCTGCAACCAACGTCGACCAGCGGAAGAGCTACCTTTGGGGTGCGCTGGTCGCAGGCGATGTGGCAGCCCTGGAGGCCGACCCGAGGTTGGGACCGCTTGCCCGGGGCGAGCATGGGGAAGTGGCTCTTCTGATTGGCGGTTCCGACCCGCTGCGCAGCTTCTTCGGCTTGATCTTCCGCCAGTGGGCAGCCAGCCGGCCTGCTCTCCATGTGAACGTCCTCGCTCCGGAGGTCGTCGCACAGGCCTCGGCGGTCGGAGCGACCCTGGTGGCCCTGGAAGCCCGCAGAGCGGACAGAGGTTAGGGAGGTCTGGGAACATGGTAAACAAACAGGAAGTCCTGGAGATCATCCGCAAGACCCGTGTCATCGCGATCGTCCGCGGTACCATCCTCAATGACCTGGAGGCTATCGGAGAGGCGCTGACCGCCGGAGGAGTGCGGGCGATCGAGGTGAGCCTCACCACTCCCAAGGCACTCACCATGATTGAGCAACTGGTCGACCGTCACCAAGCAGACGTGGTCGTGGGTGCAGGAACAGTGTTGGACGGCGAAACCGCCCGTGCGGCAGTCCTGGCAGGCGCGTCGTTCCTCCTCGCACCTTCCCTGAGCCCTAAGATGGTGGAAGTCTGCCACCGGTACGGAATTCTGGCCATCCCGGGCGCCATGACCCCGACCGAGGTGGTGGCCGCGTGGGAGATGGGCGTTCACGCGGTGAAGCTCTTCCCTGCCGGTCAGCTTGGGCCGGCTTATCTGAAGGATCTGAAAGGGCCGCTGCCGCAAGTTAATCTGATCGCGGTGGGCGGAGTTTCTCTGGAGAACGCACAGGACTTCATCCGGTCTGGCGCTATGGCTCTGGGGATTGGGAGCGAGTTGGTGGACCAGCGTTTGGTGGTACAGGGACGGTTCGAGACCATCAGGGAGCGGGCAAGTGCGTTCGTCGCAGCCGTAAAAGCCGGCCGGGAGGCTTCCCAACGCTGAGTTCAAGGCGGCGCTACGAGAGTTTGAATGGCTGAGTCCGAGAGCTAGCGCTCAACCCAAGCATCCAGGCAAAAGAGGGCTGTCCCCGAAGGTTACGCTCGGGACAGCCCTTCAAACTGCCGTGCACCCTCCGTCGACTTGCGCCTTCCGGGCGGTATCGAAGCCGTCTGCTCAGGCGAGGCTTCCTTGCGGCACCCGGGATCCTCGCTTACCGCTGCTTCCTCCCGGACCTGACGGGGTTCACGAGTACCCGCTGCGCAAGACCCAGCCTTCAACGCCACGCACTCCGGCCGGCCCCACAAGGTGAAGCCTCGGGAGGGAGTTCGACCCCGCTACAGCGGATTGCGGGTGCAGGGCACCGCTACCTCCCCGTCTAGCACGGCAAAGAAGACAAAAGAATGGCGGAGAGAGTGGGATTTGAACCCACGAGGGCCCCTTCAGACCCTACACGCTCTCCAGGCGTGCGCCTTCGACCACTCGGCCATCTCTCCGCATAGCTTATGCACCTCGCCTGCCGGCCTTCCTACAAATCTGGCGGAGAGGGCGGGATTCGAACCCGCGTAGGGCTTGCACCCTAACCCGCTTTCGAGGCGGGCGCTTTCAACCGCTCAGCCACCTCTCCGCGTTCGAAAAAAGCTCTGCAGCAGGGCGGCCGCTTCCTCGGCCAGGACTCCGGAGGTCACTTCCACCCGGTGATTGAGCCGTTCGTCCCGGACGATGTCCCAGAGCGAATCCACCGCGCCCGCCCTGGGGTCCGCCGCGCCGTAGACGAGGCGGGTGATCCGGGCCAGGACCAGCGCTCCCGCGCACATCGGGCAGGGCTCAATTGTAACATACAGGGTAGCCCCGGTCAAGCGCCAGGAGCGCCTGTTCTGGGCGGCGCGGCGGAGCGCGACGATCTCCGCGTGGAGTGTTGGGTCCTGGAGTGTCTCCCGCAGGTTGTAACCGGTACCGATGACCTCGCCCTGATCCACCACCACCGCTCCGATCGGCACTTCGCCCAGGCGGGCCGCTTCCTCGGCCTCCGCCAGGGCCAGGCGCATAAAGGCGATGTCGTCGCGGCTGTCGCTCATGGCCCTATTTTATCAGATGGACGACCTCCCCGCCAGCCACCGCCCCGCCCCTCGACCGGCCAGCGGAAACGAAGCGGGCGCGACGCCACGCCGACCAGGCTGAGTTCCACCCAGCGGGTGTGCCGGGTGAGCAGCGGCTGGTGGTCGTCAGGCGGGCAGCACAAGTACCCCAACACCTGTTCCGGACGGCGGACTTCCTCCTGCCAGACGAGGTTCTCCCGCACCCGCCCGTCGGAGGTGCGAAGCTGGGCGTGGAACCCTAAATCGGCCGGGAAGGCCACCGAAGCAGAGGAGGGTGGGCGATAGGTGGCCACTACCCGAAAGACCGGACCAGTCACCTCGTCGGCCGGCAACAGCGGGTCGGCGTAAATGACTTCGAGGATGAGGTCGCGCCCGGCGTAGCGGCGGGACAGCCGGTCGAGGGGGGGTGGTTCGGGATCGGTGGCATTTAGGAGGGGCGGAGCAGCGGGCGTATGAGGGAGCAGCAAACGGGGAGCCGGGGCGCGCGCCTCCCGTACAGCCAGGACCAGCAGGATTAACGCAAGGATCAGCGCACTCACGAGACGATGGGCGCGCTGCTTCCCTGACGAGGTTCGTCTGCGCATGCCGGAGGTAGTGTGCCGCAGAGGGGAGGGGAAGTTGCACATGCGGGAGAGCGCCCAGGAAGCGGTCAGCGTCGCCTTCGCCGGTTCCGGAGGAGGGACAATGCACCCAGAAGGTACAGAGGGACCAGCCACCACAGCTCCCGGGGAAGCCGCAGCCCCAGCGCCGGCCCGAAGAGCACAAGCAATGCCACGAGCAGTGCCAGGAAAAGGTACTGAAATCCTAGGGGCCGGGACAGGCGGGCTGGGTCGGGCGCCATGCGGCGGGCCAGGCGGCGGAGGTGTGTGCTCCGCTCTACGGGGTGAAGTGCCGGAAAGCGCTCCTCCTCGTCTTCTTCCTCATCGGACCAGCGCGGAGGCATGGGGTTCACCTCCCGCCGGGAAGAATTCGCCGCCCGGTCGGGGTCACCTTGTTCCTCCGGCACAGTCAACACTTGGCATCCGGTGGGCAGCCTCAGGCTTTGCGGGGGGCGCGCGGGCGATGGGTTTTGGCCCATTCGATGACGTTCTCCTTGACAAAGACCCATCGCCCGCCTTTCACTGAGTGCGGCAAACCCTGTCGGGTCCAAGTCACCACTGTGTCGACGGACACTCCGAAGAGCGCCGCCACTTCATCGACCGTAAAGAAGTCCCGTTCGGTTTCCACGATCGTCCCCCGCTCCCTACTCTGCCCCCGCGGCGCCTATTATGATTCACGCCAGCCCGTCAGGGAAGGACCAGGGAGAGCGGTTCCCCCGGCCGCGCCCGGATTATCCGCAGAACGACCGTGCCTGCCTCGTCTCTGCAGCCGTCAAGAGCCGCAAAGAGGTCCGGTGGCACGCAGAGGGTCGGTTTCTTCCGGGCGGGGTCGGCCTTTCCCCGGCCGGAAACCCCGGTTTCCGGCACCCAGAGCATGACGCCGGGCGGCACGGGCTGGTCAGGCTCCAGGCCGTTCAAGCGGACCAGTTCGTCGAAGGAGACGCCGTATCGTTCCGCCAGTTCAGCCGGCGTCTGCCCGTCGGCCACAACGTGTCGAATCACGTCCGTCCCTCCTAACGCCGGTGGTAAGGCCTGTACTCGGGGGGTACCGGACGCTGCTGCGGGCGGGGCAGTTCCTCTAGTTCCCTCTCGGGCGGCTCAGGTGGGCAAAACTCTGGCAGGAGACCCGCCTCCTTCGGCATTGCCATGGGCATCTCCAGGTGCTCCAGGTCCACCGGCATTTCCGGAGGCATCTCCGGGCGGCGGCACCGCGGGATGTAGATGACCTGCCCCGGGAAGATCAGGTCAGGGTTGGCGATCTGCGGGTTGGCGTTGACCAGCGTGGTCAGGTCGAGGCAGAAACGCCGGGCGATCTCTGCCATCGTATCCCCGGGCTGAACCACATACAGGCAACGGCCAACGGGCGGGCGGACTGGCAAGAGCAGCGGGATCCGGATGAGCTGCCCCGGGAAAATGAGATCGGGATCGGCGATCTCCGGATTGACCGCGAGCAGCGCCGCCAAGCTTACGCCGAACCGGCGGGCGATGGCGGACAGGGTGTCCCCGGGTTGCACAACATACTCCATGGCTCTACCTCCCAGCACGTGATGAAACACGATATGCGGGAAGCACAGCCGCGGTGTCTGGCCGGCATACCGGGAAGGCGGCGGAGGAGGTTACAGGCCGAGGAGGCGACGGGCGTTGTCCCAGAGGATCAAGCGTCGTTCCTCGTCGGTCAGGGGAAGGGAACAGAAGCGGGCGAGTTCCGTGCGGGGGGACCAGAGAGGGAAGTCGCTGCCGAAGAGGATGCGCTCCGGTCCATGGCGGCGGATGAGGTCGACCGCTTCGTCCGCAGAGAGAAAGGCCAGGGAACTCGAGGTGTCAAAGAATACGTCCTGGCCGAGCAGTTCTTCCCGGGCTTCCGCCCACATCTGAAAACCGCCGAAGTGCGCCGCCACGACCCTGAGGTCGGGCAAGGCTTCAAGCAGGCGGCGCAGGCGGACCGGCGTCGCGTACCGGTTGCGTTCCGGGCGGTCACCCACGTGCAGCAAGACCACGAAGTCAGACCCGATGGCGGCGAACATCTCCAGGGCTTCCGGCGAGTCGAGGTAAAACTCCTGGAAATCCGCGTGAAACTTGAGGCCGCGCACCCCTCGCTCTTTCAGACGGGCCAGCTCATCGGGAATGTCCGGATAAGCGGGGTGAAGGGTGCCGAACGCCAGGAGCGCCCCCGGTTCGTCGCCTTCGCCAGGTTGCCACGGGCTCTCCGCGTTCAGCCGCAGTGCCCAGTCGTTGGCCGAGCGGACCTGCTCCGGCTTGGTGGCAGCGGTGCTGATGACCCCCAGGGTGACCCCGGCCTCTTTCAGCAGGGCATGCAGGTGGGCAAGGGTGCCGGTGCCGAACGGGGGGATCCCGTAGTGGTTTTCCAGTTGGCGGACGGCCTTGCCTGCGACCTGGTCTGGAAAGGCATGCGTGTGGAAGTCGATAATCATGATGACGAGCGGTCAGGCCAGGCCGGCCTTGAGTTGCGCCACGAGCGGATTGAGATCCAACCCGGCCTGTCGGATCTCGGCGGCCACCTCTTCGGCTGTCAACTGTCCGCCGTAATGCCAGAGTTCCCGCAGGAAGTCGCCGGCCGCCTTTTCGGCAAACCACCTCCGGCCGAACCGCCGCCGGATCTCCTCCTTGAGCTGGGCCTCCAGGATCCAGGCGCGGAGGTAGTTGGCGGCGTAGAAGGCGTCGTCCAGGTCGGTCAGATACTGGGCGCTAGGGTAGTGGATCAGGGTCGCCCGCAGGAGGTGGGCGCTATACCGCTCCCGGTGCAGGGCGGGGTCGGCGCTGCGGTGGAGCCCCAGCTCGTACAGGAGTTTCGCCGCATACCGCCGGACGAGGAAGAGTCGCTTCAACTCCGCGAAGCGGTGGAAGGCCCGCGCCTCCTCGGCCGGCATCCCGATCACCCCGGTCAACCACTCCTCCTCCAGGACGAGGTGCTCCAGCGCCATGGCGTACGCCTCGGTGACCGAGTAGTCGCCCAACCACCGGTACTCCATCGGCCGGTGCGGATCGGTCAGGCCAAAGTGTTCGGCGTGCCCCGCTTCGTGAAGGATGGCCTCGTAGTCGTCTGGACCTCCCTTAGGCAGGATGTTCAGGTAGATCTCCTCCGGCACCCGGACGGGAGCGCAGAATGCCCGGGGCGCCTTGGTTGGCCGGGCCTCGGTGTCCACTATGATGTTACGCTGGTCTGCCAGAGTGATGCCGAGGCCGGCCAGAGTCCGGTGGAGCGCGCCGACAACCCGCTCAGCGGGGAAGTAGGCGTCGAACTGGGCCGCCCGCCAGAGCCGGGTGAGGTCGTGCTGCTCGGCGCCGGCCAACCCCCGCCCGTGCACACTGCGCCAGACCGGGGCGAGAGACTGATGGTAGAGGTCGTCGGTCTCCTCCAGGAAGCGTTCCAGTTGCTCTCCCAGGTGCACCAGGTCGAGCCCGCGGCTCTCGGCGCAGAGGGTGGCATAATCGGCATAGCCGAGGTCCCGGGCGGCGGCGTGCAGGGTTCGCCAGCGCTCCAGGCGCTCCGGGTTGTGCCGCTCGATCTCCTCGACCCGGGCCTCCTCCAGCCGGGCCCGTTGTTCCCTCCCGGGGGTGTTTCCCATCCGCACCGTCACCTGGCGGAAGGGGATCTCCTCCCCGTCGACCCGGACCGCCGCCCGGGCTTCCTCGCCGGTCAACCGCTCATCCAGTTCCTTGACTCTTTCCGCGAGATGCCCCTCCAGCAAGAATTGATAGAGGAAACGCAGGCGCTTCGCCTCGTCCCCGGCGGGGCCGAAAACCTCGCCCTCGTAGGTATCGAGTTGGCGCTCGGCCTTCTCGAGCTCCTCCCGTACCGCTTCGAGCTGCGGCCGGGCGAAGATCGCCCCGTGCCGGCGGTAGATGCCGCTCAAGTCGAAGTCGGGTTTCTGTCCCGAGAAGTTGAGGTAGTACTCCTTGTTCAGTTCGGACTGATAGGCTTCAACCTCGGAGCGCAGGTGTTCCAGGTCCAGGCGGCTCATGACCACGCGTCACTCCCTCCGCTGCGGAGATTCTTTCCCGCTGGAGCCCATCCCTTCCCTCCGGCTGGTTCAGTTTTGGGGAAATCGCCCGGGGCGCAGGATGACGAAGGGGGTCTGCTGGTCGTCGTTGCCACCGGGGTTGTCGCGCAGGAGGCGCTCCACCAGTTGTCGGTCGACCCCGTCGCTCGCCCCCAGGATGTCCACGCAGCCAAGGTCGTTCACGTCCACGATGACCGCCTCGATCCCCGTCTCGCGCCTGATCCGGCGGGCCACCCCCGCCGGGTCCCTGGGTCCGAGGACGACGCAGTCGTCGAAGGGGGGCATCGTCCCGGCGATGTCGTCGATCAACTTGAGTTGAGGGCCGGCCACCCGGTAGAAGTCCCCCCGCCGGCCCACCAGGCGGCCGAGGGCTGCGGCGGCCGCACCCGCGAGCACCCGCCAAGCGCCTACCTCGTTGATGGCAAGCTGCATGGCGGCGGGAGTGGCGAGGCTGCCATGTTTGGCGGGGAACCGGCAGAGAAAGCGGGCGAGCCACCCGGCGCGCACCTGGGCGGCCCTGATCGCCCGCCCCTGGGTGATCGCCACCACGCTCTCGGAGATGGCCACGATATCCCCCGCCTGGGCGATGCGGCCGCAGTACTCCCGCACTACCGCCACGAGATCATCCTGGGGGGTCAGAACCCGCGTGCGGATCGGAATCCGGCAGGCCCGCCACTCCGTCATCCCGCGCTCCTCCTCCGGCACGCCTCCGGCCTGTATGAATAACATGAAGGGCGAAAGGGGGCCCCGTGCATGCTTCCCACCCCGGTCCGGTATTCCCTCGTTTCAGGGGCGGCTGAAGGCCGGACACCCCTCACCGCCTTCGACCAGGCGCTCCTCGCCGCCGGGATCGGCAACCTGAACCTGTTGAAGGTCTCCAGCATCCTCCCCCCGGGGGCAGTCTATGCAGAGCGGCTCACCATCCCGCCCGGATCCTTGCTCCCCGTAGCGTACGCCACTATGACCTCGGCCGTTCCCGGCGACCTGATCGCCGCCGCGGTGGCGGTGGGACACGGAGGCCTGGGGGAACACGGCGTGATCATGGAGACCAGCGGCCATTTCCGCCAGGAGGAGATCGAGGAGCGGATCAAGGCCATGGTCGAGGAGGCGTTCGCGGCCCGTGGGCTTATGCTTTCCCGCCTCGAGGTGGCTGCCGTGTCCCACCGGGTGCAGCACCTCGGCTGCGTTCTGGCGGCGGTTCCGCTGTGGTACTGAAGGGGGGCGCGCCATGCCCGCGCTGGTCACCAACGCCTGGGCTGCCTGGTTGCCCGACCCGCTCACCCGTCGCCACTTCTCCCGGCTGATCGTCGAAGGGTACGGTGACCTCACGGGCTACCTGCGGTCTGTCTCCCCGGTCCGGGTAGCCTTCATCGCCCCTGGAGCCGAGCTCAACATGCCCCCGGCCGTTCTGCCCGTCTACGACGGCATCGTAGAGGAAGTGGCGATCAGGGAGGAGCCGGCTGGCGTGACCGCGGAGGCCAGGCTGGCTGAACCGGCTGGGGCACGCCTTACTCTCATGAAGGGCACGCCGGCGCGGGCGGTCGTCGACTTCTCCGCTGCACCCCTGGTGGCGCTGCTGAGAAGGCGGGTAGTGGTCCTCGACGCTGGCCACGGCTCGCCTGACCCGGGAGGCCTGGGGCCGATCGACCTCCTGGAGAAGAACGTCGTCCTGGACATGGTGCTGCGGCTGGAGAAGCTGGTCGAGCAGGCCGGCGGCATACCGCTGCTCACCCGCCGGGGCGACGCCGGGCCTGCCGCCGACGCTCGGGCGGAGGTGGTGCGGGAAGCCCGCCCGGTGGCGGTCATCAGTCTGCACACCCATTGGTCCCCAGACCCGCGAGTCAAGGGGTTTGCGGTTTACTATCATCGGGAGAGCGCCCGTCCGTTAGCCGAGGCGATCCGGACCAATCTCTCCCGTAAGCTGGCCCTGTCCGACCGCGGCCTTTATCCTGCCGCTGGTCCGCCGTTCTCCCCCTCCGCCCACCAGCCCGGGCATTCCCTCCACCAGACGGATAACGGACTTGGAGCGCCGACTGTGACCGTGGAGACCGTGACCATCTCCAACCCCGTCGAAGAAGGCTGGTTGCGCAGTTGCGTCTTCCGCCAGCGGGTGGCCCAGGCAGTCTTCAATGGTCTGGCGTCCCACCTCCGGGTGACCAACCCTGGGCCGAGGGCATAGAATGGGGCGAAGTCAGCCGCCTCCCCGAAGAGGGGTACATCTATTCCACAGCGGAGGAGTGAGAGAAGATGTCGATGCCTCTGCCACCGGCCTGCCCGGACGGGCAGCTCTACACCGTCGCCCGCGGCGACACCCTGTTCCTCCTGGCCCAACGCTTCGGAACTACCGTGGAGGCCCTGCGCGCCGCCAACCCCCAGATCACCAACCCCAACGTGCTGGTGATCGGACAGCGGATCTGCATCCCGAGGGTCGCTCCGCCCGCGCCCCCGCCGCCCCGCCCGCTGCCCGCGCCTCCAGCCTGCCCCGGAGGAACCATCCACACCGTGGCACCTGGGGAGACCATGGCCAGCATCGCCCGGCGCTACGGGATGAGCCTTTCCCAACTGATCGCCGCCAACCCGCAGGTCACCGACCCCAACGTCCTCGCAATCGGCCAGCGTCTCTGCATCCCCGGCCGAGTCGAGCGGCCGATCGAACTGCCGCCGCCGCCGGCCTGCCCGGGTGGGCGGATTCACACGGTGGCCACCGGGGAGAGCCTGTGGTCCATCTCCCGGCGTTACGGGTTGACTTTGGCCCAGCTGCTCCAGGCCAATCCCCAGATCAGAGAGGACACCACGCTCTTCCCTGGTCAACAGCTCTGCATTCCCATCCCCGGGCCGGTGACGCCTCCCGGCGTCCCGCCAGCCTGCCCGGGCGGGACCATCGCCGTCGTTGGTCCCGGCGATACGATGACCAGCATCGCCCGGCGCTTCGGCGTGACGGTGGAGGAACTGATCCGGGCCAATCCCCAGGTGGCCGACCCCGACGTGTTGGTGCCCGGGCAGCAGCTCTGCGTCCCTCTGGGCCTGATCCCCGGCCCCGGTCATCTCACCTGAGCGGCTGATCCGGCCGCCAGCGCGGCAGCTCCCCGGAGCGGGCGAGGGCCAACATCCTCGCCCGCCCCTCTTTCAGGTACTCCATCGCCTGGCGAAGGCGGTCCCGCTCCGCCGGACCGGCGGCGGCCGCCTTCCGGGCCAGCCGGCGCAGGGTCAGGTGCAACTCGACGAGCATCCCCAACATCGCCAGGACGGCGACGGCGGGCCCGTAGAACTTGTGGAAGTAATACAGGTTGCTGGGATAGAGCTCCGCCATGATCGGCCCGTAGTTCTGCTTCTTGCCGGCGCTGCAGTGGTGGAAGACCCCCACCTCCGGCAGGTATATGAAACGCAAGCCGAGGCGGGTCGCCCGCTCCGACCAGTCCAGGTCCTCGTTGTGGAAGTAGTAGGCCTCGTCGAAGGGTCCGACCCGCTGGAAGGCCTCCCGGCGGGCCATGAGAAAGCAGGTGCTGACGAAGGTGGCCCGGAACGGCCGGTCCCAGGCGGGCTTGCGCCACTGCTTGATCTGAACCCGCATGTACTGGGGGGTCCCGTCGGGGTTGTAGAGGCGGCCCAGCACCCCGGAGACGTCGGGATGGGTCTCGAGGTAGACCAGCATCGGCCGGATCGTGCCGGGGCGAAGCTCGATGTCGCTGTTGAGCATCAGGACGAACCGGGCGTCGCGGCCGGCGGCGACCCCCTGGTTGTACGCCACCGCCGGCCCCCGGTTGTCGGCGTTGGCGATCAGGTGCACCTCAGGGAAGTCGCGCTGGATCATCTCCACTGTCCCGTCCCTGGAGGCGTTGTCCACGACGATGATCCGCGCCGGCACGTCCGGCGGGAGGTCGGCTCGGACCGACTCCAAACACCGCCGGACGAGTTCCCGCGTCCGGTAGGTGACGATCACCACGGCCAAGGCGGGGGCGTTCACCGGGCGTCTCCCCTTCCGTAGCCGTGGGGGTGACGGCGGTGCCACTCCCAGGCGGTCCCGATGATGGCCTCGAGGTCGCCGTACCTTGGGCGCCAGCCGAGCTCCGCTTCAGCCCTGTCCGAGCTGGCCACCAGGGACGGCGGGTCACCGGCCCGCCGCGGCCCCTCCCGGACGGGGATTGCCCGCCCGGTCACCCGCTCGGCGGCGGCGATCACCTCCCGGACGGAGAAACCCTGTCCGTTGCCGAGGTTGTAGGCGGCGGTGGGCGCCCCGCTAGCCAGCGCCGTCAGGGCGAGGAGATGCGCCTCCGCCAGGTCGGTGACGTGGACGTAGTCCCGGATGCAGGTCCCGTCCGGCGTCGGGTAGTCGGTGCCGAGGATTTCGACGGCCGGGCGTTGACCCAACGCCGCCCCCAGGACGAGGGGGATCAGGTGAGTCTCCGGCTCGTGATCCTCGCCCAGCTCGCCGTCGGGATCGGCCCCGGCGGCGTTGAAGTAGCGGAGGGAGATGGAGCGGAGGCCGTAGGCGGTGTCGAAGCGGCGGAGCATCCGCTCGACGAAGAGCTTGGTCTCCCCGTAGGTGTTGGTGGGCTCCAGCGGGCAGTCCTCGGTGATAGGCATCCGCGCCGGCGCCCCGTAGACAGCGGCGGTCGAGGAGAAGACCAAGAGAGGACAGCCAGCGGCGACCATCGCCTCCAGCAGGGTGACCGTCCCGCCGACGTTGTTTAAAGCGTACCTGCCCGGCTGTTCCTGGGACTCACCCACCAGGCTCAGCGCGGCAAAGTGGAGCACCGCCTCCACCGGGTAGGTGGCGAACAGCCAGTCCAAAGCCGGCCGGTCCAGCAGGTCAGCCTCGATGAGCGGGACGTCTCCGACCGCCAGGCGGTGGCCCCGGCTGAGATTGTCCACCACAGCCACGTCATGTCCGGCCGCCCGCAATGCCTTGACCACGTGGCTGCCGATGTATCCGGCGCCGCCGGTCACCAGAACCCGCACACGCCCACCTCCGCAGGAAAATGGGCCGGCCCCGACGGGGCCAGCCCTAACCCCAAACCTCTTTCCGCTTACCCAGTTACTTCCCGGCCTTAAACGCTCCGCCGAGCGCCACAAAGCCGTAAATCACGGCCACCGCGCCAAGGACGCTGACCACCAGGGCTCCGATGTTCATCAGCGTGACGAACATTCTCTTCCCTCCCGAACTCATATTCTTGCCAGAATATTCGGGACGCGGCCACGAATCCCTTCTATGTCGTGAGGGGAATCCTCACGGTCACCGCGGTCCCCTCGCCAGGCCGGCTGGCCAGGACCACCTCACCGCCGTGGGCCTGGACGATCTCCCGCACGATGGCCAATCCCACCCCGGTCCCCTCGGCTCCCGCCCGGCGGGCCGCCTCGCCCCGGAAGAAGCGCTCGAAGACCAGCGGTTGTTCCTCGGCGGGGATGCCCACGCCGGTGTCCGCCACCCGCACCAAAGCCCGGTTTCCCTCGCGCCCGAGCACGACCTCAACCCGCCCGCCCCGCCCGGTATACTTCAGAGCGTTGGCCAGGAGATTGCTGAACACCCGCTCCAGGGCCGCGGCGTCGCCGACGACCGGCACGGGCTCGCCCGGCAGGTCCACGCCAAAGGCGATCCCGGCCTCGGCGAAGTGGGAGCGCCAGCCTTCCCCTGCGGCGTCCAGGATCTCCCGCAGGTCCAGGCGGTCCCGGGCCAGCTGCAGTTTCCCGCTCTCGGCCACTGAAAGGTCGCGCAGGTCCCCCACGATCCGCCCCAGCCGCTCCAGTTCCCGGTTGAGGGCCGACAGGTTCTCCTCATCCGGCGGCAACACCCCGTCCCGGAAGGCCTCCACCAGGTTGCGGGCGGCCGCCACCGGCGTGCGGAGTTCGTGGGCCACATCGGCGGTCAGTTGGCGCCGCACTTGCTCCAGCCTCTCCAGCCGCTCCGCCATCAGATCGAAGCTCCGCCCCAGCTCGGCTATCTCGTCCGGCACTTCCGGAGTCTCCCCGGCCGGAAGGGCCACTCGGGCGCCGAGCTCCCCTGCAGCGAAGCGTCGGGTGGCGTCACGCAGGGCGATAATCGGCTGGGTCAGCCGGCGGGCGAGCCACAACCCGCTGCCCCAGCCGACGGCCGCCGCCAGCAACGCCGCGGCCAGCGCCGTGAGACCCACCAGCCGGCGGAACCTCTCTTCGAACGTGTTGAGAACCCCCGCTGTCCGGGGCAAAGCGAAGGTAATGGTGCCGATCCGTCGCCCGCCCGCTTCCAGGGGATAAGTCGCCTCGCCCCCTGCCACCCGGAGCGGCCGGCGCCACTCCTCCTCCGGGGGCACCGGTCCCTGCTCCCCCCAGCGCAGGCCGTACGGGCCCATCATCCCCATTCCGCCCGACATCTGGCCGAAGCGCCTCCCCCAGCCGGGACCCGTCATCCCCCGTCCGGGCGCGGAGGCGCTCTCCGGCCAGTCGCCGTTCTCCAGAGGCTCCGGCGGGAAGGTTTCGGCGTACCGGCCGGTGGCGAACACCACCCGCCCTGCCTCGTCCCGGACCAGGAAGGAGGTTCCGGCCATCATCCCCAGGTAGCCGCCGACCCCCTCGAAGGCGTCCCGCATGCCGGGCCAATCCCCGAAGGTGGCGTAGGTCCGCTCCAGGGTCCAGATCAGGCGCTGGTGCCTCAAGCTCTGGGTAGAGGAGAGGTAGCCGGAGAAGAGGCGAGACCCGGCCCAGAGAATCAGCCCCGCCGTAAAGCTGACCGCCGTGATCGCCACCAGGAGAAAGGAGAGGCTGAGCCTTTGCCGCAGCCCGCTCATCCTCAACCCTCCTCGTTTCCGGGAGGAGCTGCCGGAACGACGAACCGGTACCCAACCCCGTAAACTGTCTGGATGAACTCAGGGCGCGCCGGGTCCCGCTCCACTTTCTTCCGCAGGTTCTTGATGTGGGCGTAGATCGTCTCGTCGAACCCCTCGAACTCGTAGCCCATGACCTGGTCGACCAGTTGCTGCCGCGACAGGACGCGTCCGGGTTGCCGGGCCAGCGCCGCCAGAAGGTCGAACTCCGTGGGGGTGAGGGCCACTTCCTCCCCTTCGCGGAAGACCCGCCGCTCGCTAAGGTCGATCCGCAGCTTGCCCTCGCCGAAGTCCAGCACTTCGGCCATGATCGCCCGCCCGCTGCGGCGGTAGCGGCGGAGAAGGGCCTTCACCCGTGCCATCAGTTCCTTGGCGCTGAACGGCTTGACCAGGTAGTCGTCGGCTCCCAGGTTCAACCCGGCCACCCGCTCCTCCTCGCTCCCCTTGGCGGTGAGCATGATCACCGGCACGTCGGAGGTGCGGCGCAGCGTCCGGCAGACGGCTTCCCCGCTCAGCCCGGGCAGCATGAGGTCGAGCACAACGAGGTCGGGGCGCAACTGTCCGATCTTCCGCAGCGCCTCCTCACCGCCGGCCGCGGTCTCCACTTCATACCCTTCCCGCTCCAGGTACGCCGCCACCACCCGGCGAATCTGCGGTTCGTCGTCGACCACGAGGATGCGTCCTGCTGAAGCCATGTCGCCTGCTCCTCCTCACTGCGCGGCCGTACTGAATAAGAGGGGACAGCCGACCAACCCGGCTGTCCCCGCCGGCGCCGGGTTCTCCCCGTCGCCGCAGACCGGCTCCCGGAAACCCGGGCCCCGCGCAAGTCAGGTGGTGGCCGTGGCCGGGTTGTACCCCGGAGCGAAGCCCCGGCGATAACCGCCCATCATCCCGGCGCCGAAGCCACGCGCCCCGAAGCCCCGGCCGCCTCGGCCGCCCCGCATTCCGAAGCCCGGGCCCCAGCCGAATTCGCCCGCATACTTCTTCTGCAGGGCGATCCGGTCCTTCAGGTACTGACCCTGCTGGGGAGTGATCCACTTGTACTCGACGTACTTGTCGATCAGCTTCTCCCGGACGGAAAGCATCTGCTTCTGCAACTCAGCCAGCTCCGCCTTCTGCTTGTCGGTCAGGTTCGCCCAGGGAGCAGTCCAGGGGGCCGCCGTCGTCGGGGTGTTATCCGCCGCCAGCGCCGACCCGCCGATCATCCCCAGAAGCAACAGCGCCAACAACCCGCCAGCAATCAGCTTTTTCATTCTCTGACCCTCCTCAAACTTCCTTTTCCGGCGGTCCAACCGCGGTCTGGCCGCCTTCACTTCTGATTTTACCCGGGGATTCTGAAGAAACTCTGAAGACAAAGTCACACACCCCAGCCGCCGCATAACCTATCGCCGGAGGGATATCCGTGTCGAACCTGCCAGGGGAGAACCGTGCGCGGGCGTGGGAGGGAATCATCGCCGATCCCTTCCCCGGCCGCTCCACCAAGCCGCGGCTATGCGGCCTCACGGTCATCATCGACAAGGGGCTGGGGTTGAGCGAAACCCGGGACCTGCTCGAGCTGGCAGGGGACTACATCGACTATGTCAAGCTGGCCTTCGGCACCTCGGCCCTGTACGACCAGTCGCTGCTGGCGAAGAAGATCGAGTTGATCCGCGCCTACCGGACCGGCGTCTACCCCGGAGGCACTCTTCTGGAGGTGGCGCTCCTGCAGGGAAGACTCGAACGGTTTGTCGAGCACGCCTGCGAACTCGGCTTCACCGCCCTCGAGGTCTCTGACGGCACCATCCCCCTTTCACCCGCCGAGCGGGCCCGGGCCGTCCGGGTAGGGCTGAGCGCCGGCCTCACGGTAATCAGCGAGGTGGGGAAGAAGGACACCGCCTCCCAGCCGCCCCTGGCTTTCCTCCGCGACCAAATCCGCCGGGACCTGGACGAAGGCGTCTCCCACGTAATCGTGGAAGGGCGGGAGTCCGGGAAAGGCGTCGGGGTCTACGACGCCAGTGGGGCCGTCAAGGTGGTGGAGGTGGACGACCTCCTGGCCGGCCTGCCTGACCCGAACGCCCTGATCTGGGAGACACCGCTGAAGAACCAGCAGGAGTGCATGATCGCCCGCTTCGGGCCGGAAGTGAACCTCGGCAACATTCCGCCCCGGGAGGTCCTGGCAGTGGAGGCGCTGCGGCGCGGCCTGCGCGGCGACACCCTCCGCCTCTACCTCGAACGTCAGGCCCTTCACGCTCCCCCGGCGGAAATCTGACCCCTTCCCAGGCGAGGCAGGACTTCCCTTTGTTTTCGTACCGAGGCGGCCAAGCTCGGCACCCCGGCGTCCCACGGCTGCCTGCGCCTGGCCGAGGAGGACGCCAAATGGATCTACGACTGGTCCTTTACAGATCCTGCCGGGAGAAGAGCCATACCGTCAGGAAGACGCAGGCCGCAAGGTAGAAACCGACGTAGACCAGCATCCAGATGCTGGGCGGAGCCTGGGCGCCGAAGGGGCCGATCATCACGAGGCCGGCGAGTGGATTGTCCCGGACGGCCAAGGCGAGGCTGACCGATTTCCGGTAAAGCGAGTCCGCCGGAATTAGGAGGCTTGTGACGATACCGATGGCGCTCAGGGTGGCCGAGCGGGTGAAGCCGGCGATCTGCTCCAATACCCCGCCCAGGAGGCTTATGGCGTACAGGCTGAACATCACGACGGCGTTAGGGATCGTGGGGAGCACGGCCGAGCCGAGCATCGTCAGGGCGGCGAGGAGGAGCGGCTGGAGGGTGAAGACGGCCAGCGTCGGCCAGAGGTTCGCCAGCGCAAAACCGGTCTGGGTGCGGAGAAGGGCGAAGACCCCGAGGCAGAGGGCGACGGCGTAGGCGGCCAGTACGGTCCAGTACCCAAGGAGTTTCCCCAGCACAATCTCGCCGCGCCTCACCGGCGCGGTGGCGATCACCTGCATCACTCCGCTCTCCCGCTCGCCGGCGAGCGCCCCCATGGTCGAGGCGATGGCGAAAAAGGCCAGGATCTGTTCGGCGAAGTAGAGGCCGGCCGTGGCGATCTGCGGGACCAGCACCGCCCGCATCAGGGGGTTGGTGGTACGGGCTACCGCGGCCGCCGCGTAGCGCAGGGTCAGGGTATAAGCCACGAGATACAAGAGGGTCATGCCGAGAGTGATGGCCAAGGTCCGCCTCCGCACCATCTCCTTCAGGCTAATCTGAAAGATCGCCCCCATTGTCCGCCCCACCCCCTTTCACCAGTTCGAGGAAGACGTCTTCCAGGGCCGGCGGGCGGGGGGTCAGGGCGTACACCGAAACCCCCTCGCCGACTGCCAGCCGGGCCACTTCCGGGATGTCGGCCCGCTCGCTCAGGACCAGGCGGAGGCCCTGGTCCGTCCGCTCCACCTGGCGGGCCAGCCGACGCAGGCCACTCAGGAGCGCCTCCGGGTACTGGTCGGCCACCAGCTCGACTTCGACCTCCCGCTTCCGCAGCGCCTGGGGAGGACCTTCCGCCAGCATCCTCCCCTGGTGGATCACCGCTACCCGGTCACAGACAAGCTCGACCTCGCTCAACAGGTGGCTGTTCAGGAAGACTGTCTTCCCCGCCGCCCGAAGGTTCCGGATCACTTCCCGCACCTCCCGCCGCCCCACTGGGTCAAGGGCGGAGGTGGGCTCGTCGAGAAAGAGGAGGGGCGGGTCGCCGATGAGGGCCACGGCGAGCCCGAGGCGCTGCTGCATCCCCTTGCTATAGCTGCCAAGACGCTGGTTCTCGCGCCCGATGAGGCCCACCAGTGCCAGGACCTCCTCGCGGCGGCGCCGGAGGTCGCGCGGGGGAACCCGGCGGAGGTGGCCGTGGAAATCGAGCAGTTCCCGGCCGGTCATCCAGTCCTGATAGCGGAAGAGTTCAGGAAGGAAGCCGAAGGAGCGCTGGGCTTCAGGGCTGCGCAGAGGGTGGCCGAAGAGGCGGCCCGCTCCGGAGGTGGGCCGCACCAAGCCGACCAGCGTCTTGACGAGGGTGCTCTTCCCGGCCCCGTTGGGCCCCAGCAAGCCGAAGATCCGCCCTGCTTCGAGGGAGAGGGTGACCTCCCGGCACCCGCCCCCGTTCCGGTAGAGCTTAGTCAGAACCTGCGTCTCGACCGCGATCATCGCATCAGCTCCGCGATCGCCTTGGCCTGGGCGAGGGTGAGCCCCTCGCCTGTCAGGGAGAGCAGGAGCCCTTTCTGGCGCCACAGGAGGGTGTTGCCATGCCGGTGATGCTCGACCCACGGGTCGCCGCTCTCCTCGGCCTGGCGGCCCGCCTGTCGGCGCAGTTCGAGCGCCTGGGGGGAGAGCCGTTGCTCGAACTCGGAGGGGAGGAAAAGAAAGATGCCCGGGTTACCGTTGACCTCGACCCGCTCAGCCTCGCCCCCTCCTAGCGGGTCAAGCGCCAGGGCGCCGGCGACCTGGCCGTCGGCGCCGACCGGCAGCGCGGCGAACTGGCGACGGATCGGTTCAGGCCACAGGGGTAAGGCCAGGAGGGCGGCGCGGAGCTGGTTCAGGTCTACCCCCGCCGGCACCTCCAAAAGAGGGGCCTGCGTCTCGGAGAGCACCAGGTCGCCACGGCGTTTCAGGTCCTTCGAGCGGTACCGGAGGCGGAGTTCAGGGGCGGTGGAAAGGGTAAAGGTCCGCCCCTCCAACCCGGCCGGAAGCCGCTCGGCGCTCCCGAGCGACTCCAGCATCTTGTTCAGGGACTTGACTCTCAGCGCGAACTGGACCTTGAGCGGCGCCACCCGCTCGACCACCGGCGCCTCATATCCCTCGAGCGCGGCTGGGGGGCGCACCGGGATGAAGTCGGGGAAGCGGTCGAGCGCGGCGTAGGAGAGGCGGCGCCGGGCCGGCCAGCTCAAGAAGCGCAACCGCCCGAAGTTGACGATGTCCACCACTTTGATCTTGCCCTGCAGGGCATCGCCCAACTGCTTGAAGTCGCCCGGGTTGATGGCACCGGAGTCCGCGGGCGATTCGCGGAAGACGGTCAACCCGCCGGCCTGACTCGCGCAAGACCACGCCAGGGGGGGGAACACGGCAAGGATCAGGGTTAATGCGGCGGCCACGGAACGAGAAGACTCGCGATCGTTCATACCTATCCCTCCACCGGTAGAACATCTCTCCCATTTGTTCTTCCGGGGCCGATTTCCTGCCCCCCCGCAGGATACCCCGGCAAGAGCCGTTTGAAACTCAAGACAAAGCGTGGTAAAATGAGTTGTCTGACGATCAATGGGTGCGGTTCGTGACCAAAGCGGAGGTTCGTCCGAGGCCGACATCTCGCTCCAAGCCCAGCCAATCGGAGACGAAATCGCCCACTGGGCAGAAGAGGAGATGTGGTCTGAATGTACGCCGACAAAACGCTGGTCTGTCGCGATTGCCAGCAGGAATTCACGTTCACCGCGGGGGAGCAGGAATTCTTTGCGGCCAAGGGGTTCACAAACGAACCGTCGCGGTGCCCCGAGTGCCGGGCGGCCCGGAAGCAGAACCGCAATTCCCATGGCCGCGGCGGGGAGCGGCAGATGTACGAAGCCGTCTGCGCCCGCTGCGGGGGTGCGGCGGTAGTGCCGTTCCAGCCGACCGCCGGCAAGCCGGTCTACTGCAGCGACTGTTTCCAGCCGCGGAGCCGGTATTAGCAGAGGCGACCGACTGAAACCTCGACTAAGGAAGACAAAGGGTGCGGATCGACCGGTCCGCACCCTTTGTCTAGGCGGTGCGGACGCCGGCCGAAGCCGCTACCGCACCCGCAACACCTGCCCCGGGTAAATGATGTCGCTCGTCAGGTTGTTCAGCCGGCGCAACTCCGCCACCGTCGTGCCGAACCGCTGGGCGATGAAGTACAGCGTATCCCCGGGCTGCACGGTGTAGGTCTGCGGAATTCCGGCCGTGGGAACGAGCAGCGTCTGGCCGGGGTAGATCAGGTCGCCCTGGATGTTGTTCAGCCGACGCAGCTCTTCTAAGGTGGTGTTGAACTGCTGGGCGATCAGGAAGAGCGTGTCGCCGGGCTGGACGGTGTAGGTCATCGTGCCGGGGAGCGGCGCAGGCGGCGGCCCAGGCGGCGGAGGAGGCGGGGGTGCAGCCGCGCCGGGGATGAACAGGACCTGGCCGGGGTAGATCACGTCGGTGGTCAGGTTGTTCGCCCGCCGCAGGGCTTCCACGGTGGTGCCGAAGCGCTGGGCGATCAGCCAGAGGGTGTCGCCCGGCTGCACGGTGTAGGTATTCCCTGCCACTGCTCCGGCGACGATCCGGACAGGGTCGCCGACGTTCAGGACGGGGAAGATGGCTTCGACGTCCTGGTTGTACATGCGAATGCAGCCGTTCGAGACGGCGAGTCCGATGGAGGCCGGGTCGTTGGTGCCGTGGATCCCGACACCGGATTCCGTCACCCCGAGCCACCGGGTGCCGAAGACCCCTCCCGGTTCCCAGGCCTTGTTCAAAATGGTGAAGTTGCCGACCGGCGTAGGGGTCGCCGGTTTGCCGATCGCCACCGGATAAGTCGCCTGCCACGTGCCGTTGCGGAAGAGAGTGAGCGTCCGGTTGGCCAGGTTGATCTCCACGCTGTACCCGCCGGTCTGGGGGAACTGGGGCGGGTCCACGCCGCCCACCACTTCCGCCGGCAGCGGACGCCCGAGGAAAAGCCGGCGCCAGGTAGGCTCATCCACGATGCCGGTCACTGGCAGCCCGGCCTGGCGTTGGAACTGCCGCACCGCCGCCTCAGTGGCCGGGCCGAAGATGTTGTCGACCTCCAGGCCCGCATATATGATGACATTCAGTTGCTCCTGCACGTTGCCGACCGGCACAGCGATGTCGCCAGGGCGCAGGACCAGAGGCTGATTAGCCAAAGGGACCACCTCCCGTTTGGCTACACCCTATGCACTCGTCCCTCCACCTGTGCCTTCGGGCCGCCGCCGGTCAGCGGGAAGGAGAGGAAGCCGCCGGATCTCGTCGCGGCGGCCCGCCCAGTAAGCCTCGTCCACCGCGCTCACCTGGACCACCGGCGTCTCGTGGGTGGTGGCGTGGATGAACTCCCAGTGGGAGACGGCCAGCCCCACGTGGCTGCGGTCGGCAAAGAAGAGGAGGTCCCCCGGCTGGAGGTCGTTCCGGCTGACCGCGACGGTCCGCCCGTCCCTGGCCTGCTCGCAGGCGTCCCGCGGGAGGAGGATGCCGTGCAGGCGGTAGACCAGTTGCACCAGCCCGGAGCAGTCGAGCCCCCAGGGCGTCGTCCCGCCCCACCGGTAAGGCAGGCCGAGGAGTTGGCGCGCTACGCGCACCAGGCTCCGCCGCAGCTCGGGCAGGCTCTCCCAGGCCCAGGCCTCGGCCCCGCGGCAGACGTCACCGGCCTGGACAAATCCTTCGCCGTTCCCAGGCAGTCCGACCCGCCGCCACTCGCCCTCGGCCCCGAGCTCCGGCAGCGGTGTGCCGAGCGGCACCGTGAGGAGCAACGGCGCCTGGACCTTCGGTGCAGCGTAGACGTTGGCGAACAACTGGCGGACCGCGACCACCGGCGCGCCGGGCGCGGGCCAGACCCCTTCCGCCAGCCCTTCCGTCCTGGTCCAGCCGGTGTAGCCGTCATGGCTCATGGCCAGGCAGACCCACCCTTCAGCCCCGGTCCCGCCGGTCTCCAGAATCCCGCCAACCTCGCCGAGCCTGGCCTGCGTCACTACTTCCGCCTCCGGCTCCGGCGTCCGGTGCAGGGAGACGAGGCTCCGGCGGACGAAGACGGTCGTCCCCTTCGCCGGTGTCGCGACTCCACCCATCACTGATCCTCCTCCGGCCCTTCATCGCGGTAGCGGGCCAGCTTCTCCTCGTCCACTGTCAGTCCCAGCCCCGGCCCCTCCACCAGGAACTGCTCGCCGCACTCGAACTGGGCTCCGCCCGCCGCCACCAGGTCGTCGGCCAAGTCGAAGGCCCCATCCAGGTCGATGTAGCGGACGTTGTTCAGGGCCAGGGCCACCGAAAGGCCGGCCGTGATGCCGACGCGGCTCTCGATCATGCAGCCGACCATCGCCCCCATCCCGGCCGCCTCCGCCATCCGGACGAGCGTCTCCGCCCCGGAGGGGCCGCCGCACTTCGCCAGCTTCACGTTGATGAAATGGGCCGCTTGCCGGGCGAGGAGCGGCACCAAGGTCTCCGGCCCCTTGACCGCCTCATCGGCCACGACCGGGATGGGGCTGTGGCGGCTCACCTCCGCCAGCCCCTCCAGGTCACCTGCTGGCACCGGCTGCTCCACCAGTTCCACACCCTCTTCCGCCAGCCCCTGGAGAAAGGCGATTGCTTCCCGGGCGGTGTACCCCTGGTTAGCGTCGAGGTAGAGGCGGAAGCCCCGGCCGAGTTCGGCCCGGAGCGCCTTCACCCGGGCTGCGTCAGCCTTGGGATCGAGTCCGATCTTCATCTTGAGGTCCCGGAAGCCCTTCGCCAGCAAAGCGCGTCCCTCGGCCACGGTGGCGGCGGTGTCCTTGATCCCCAGGCTGCAACTGGCGCGGAAGGTGGTCCGCGCCCCGCCGAGGAGTTGGCGCAGGGAAAGGCCGAGCGCCTGGCCCCGCAGGTCCCACAGGGCGGTGTCCACCGCACACCGTGCCGAAGGCCAGGCCCCCAGCTCCTGCCGGAGGAGGACGCTCAGTTCCTCCCGGGCGAAGGGGTCGGCGCCGGGCAGGCGCTCCCGGGCAAACCGTTCCAGTTGGGCATACGCCCCGGCCCGCCTCTCCCCTGTCACCTCCGCCACCGGCACCGCCTCGCCCCACCCCACGCGCCCGTCCTCCGTCTCCAGCCGCAGCAGGGCGCTGCGGCAGGCGGTCCGGGTGGCGTAGGCCACCTGGAAGGCGGTGCGCTTCGGCAGGCGGACGGGATAGACCGCCGCCCCCACAATCCTCATCGCCCGCGCCCCTCCCCGGCCAGGGACGCCGCCCACGCCGCCACGGCCTGGCCCACCCGCCCCGCAGCCACCGAGGCCTCGCCGAGGTTCTCCACCCCCCTGGAGAGGAAGGCGTACACCACCGTCACCGGCCCCTCCGGGTCCACCAGGCCCGCGTCGTGGAAGAGACCCGCCAAGTCCCCCGTCTTGTGGGCGACCCGCTCCTCGGGCAGGAAAGTGCCGAATCCCAGCTTCAACTGTTGAAGCGCGAGCAGCCGGCGGGCGTGGGCCGCCACCCGCGGCGAGACCAGCTCCGGACGGACCAACTGGCGCAGGAGGCGGTGCATGTCGGCGGCGGTGGTGGTGTTCTCCCGCCCCGCGGCCCGCGCTGCGGCGTCCATCATCCGCCGGCGCAGGAGAGTATCCTTCAGCCCCAACCTGCTGGACAGGGCATTCACCGCCTCGAACCCGACCAGGTCGAGCACGTGGTTGGTGGCGGCGTTGTCGCTGACCGCGGTCATGCAAAGGAGGAGGTCGCCCAGGGTAAGGCGGGTCCCGGGGTGGAAGTGCTCCACCACCCCGGCCCCGCCGGTAGCTTCCCCCCCTACCGCCACTTCCTGCTCGAGCGGCAGCTCTCCCCGCTCGGCTGCCTCTAACGCCGCAAGAAGCACCGGCAGCTTGATCAGGCTCGCCGCCGGATAAGCCTCCTCCGCCCGGTGGCTCAGCCGCGCCCCCGGTCCCCCGCCCTCCGGCAGGACCTCGACCGCCAGCGAGACCTCGCCGGGAAACGCCTCCAGCAGCCCTTTTACCTCGTCCGGCCATTCCATGGGGCTGTCCCTCCGTCGCCGGTAGCTTTCTCCGGCGGCCTGCCAGAATCCTACGCCGCCCGAGGGCCGGGCATGACCCGCCCCGGTGCGAGTCTCCACCCACCCGGTCACAAAGTGAATGTCATAGTGGTGATGTCATAGTGGTTGACAAGGGAGGGTCCAGGTGGTAGAGTAGGAGCAACAACTACAACCGCATACCACAAAGGTCTCATCGCGAGAGGTGGAGGGACTGGCCCGATGAAGCCTCGGCAACCGGCGGCCCGGCCGTGCGGTGCCAAATCCTGCAGGAAGCAGTTCCTGAGAGATGAGAAACGGCCTGTCCGGCGCCTTTCCACTCAAGGGAACAGGCGCTTTCTTTACGCCCCGCCGCGGGGCGGGGCAGAGACCGGCAAGGAGGGAACGGCATGGCCAAGAGCTACGAAGAGATCGCACACCGCATACGCCAAGGGAAAGCGGTCGTCCTGACCAAGGAGGAATTCCTGAAGGCGGTCGACGAGCAGGGGGTTGACCGGGCCGCCGAGACGGTGGACGTGGTCACCACCGCCACCTTCGGCGCCATGTGTTCTTCCGGGGCTTTTCTGAACTTCGGGCACGCCGACCCGCCGATCAAGATGAGCCGGGTCTGGCTCAACGGCGTTCCGGCCTATGGAGGCCTGGCAGCCGTGGACGCCTACCTCGGCGCCACCGAGCAGTCCGAACTCGACCCGACCTACGGCGGGGCCCACGTCATCGAGGAACTGGTGGCCGGGAAACGGGTACGGCTGCGGGCGGTCTCCCAGGGAACCGACTGCTACCCCCGGCGCGAGGTGGAGACCTGGGTGAGCCTGCGCGAGGTCAACCAGGCCTATCTCTTCAACCCCCGCAACGCCTACCAGAACTACGCTGCGGCGACCAACGGGTCCGACCGGACCATCTACACCTACATGGGCACTCTCCTGCCCAGGTACGGCAACGTCACCTACTCCACCGCCGGCCAGTTGAGCCCGCTCCTGAACGACCCGTACTACCGCACCATCGGGGTCGGCACACGGGTCTTCCTCGGCGGCGCCCAGGGTTACGTGGCCTGGGAGGGGACGCAGCACAACCCGGCCGTCAAGCGGACAGATCAGGGGGTGCCGCTGGGCGGGGCGGGGACCCTGGCGCTGATCGGCAACCTGAAGGAGATGAGCCGCGAGTACCTCCGGGCGGCGGTTTTCCACCGTTACGGGGTGACGCTCTACGTCGGTGTCGGCGTCCCTATCCCGGTACTGGACCAGGACCTCGCCGCCCAGTTGGCCATCCGGGACAAGGATATCCTGACCAGCGTCTACGATTACGGCGTCCCCGTCCGGTCCCGGCCGGCGCTGGCGCAGGTAAGCTACGCCGAGCTGCGCAGCGGCGCCGTGACCCTGCAGGGCCGGCGCGTTCCCACTGCTCCCCTGAGCAGCCTGGCCAAGGCCCGCCGGATCGCCGCTCTGCTCCGGGAGGAGGTGCGGGCCGGCCGGTTCGCCCTGAACCCGCCGGTTCAGCCGCTCCCGGCCACCACCCCGTTCCGGCCGTTGACTATCCGGCAGGCGGAAGGAGAGGAGTAGCCCATGATCAAGAAGCGCATCGTCATCACCTTCCCCCCCGGGCTTGCGGAGAAGCCCCTCACCTACCATCTGGTCAAGGACTTCGACCTGGTGATCAACATCCTCTTCGCCCGCATCTCCCCTGAGGAGGAGGGAAAGCTCGTCCTCGAGATCGGTAACTCCTCGGAGGAACAGGTCGAGCGGGGGCTGGCCTTCCTCCGGGAGAACGGGGCGCAGGTGGAGCCGCTTTCCCGGGAGATCACGTGGAACGAGGCGGAGTGCATCCACTGCGGGGCCTGCACCGCCGTCTGCCGCCCCCAGGCGTTGGCGCTCAACCCGGAGAGCTGGGAGCTCTCCTTCGACCAGGACAGATGTATCGTCTGCGAGCAGTGCGTGACCGCCTGCCCGCTGGGGATCCTCCGGGTCTCCTTCTGAGATGCGCCACCCCCGCTCGTACGTTCGGCGGACCTACCGCACCTGGACCCGGGAGGCGCCGGACCTGGTCTCCTTCGAGGTCCGGATCCAGGAGACGGACCTCTTCGTCCGCCTGGGGCCGGCAGCCGGAGGGGGTGGGGGACGGGAGGCGGACGTCGCCGCCTGGCGGCGCTTCGTGGAACAGCTCGTCCGGGAGGCGCGGCGGGGCCTCGAAGCCTTTCTGGCCGTGGACCCCGCCTTCTGGACCGCCCTCGCCCCGCGCCCGGTGCCGCCCCATGCGCCCCGCCTCGTCCGACGCATGGCCCGGGCTGCGGAAGCCGCCGGTGTAGGGCCGATGGCGGCGGTGGCCGGAGCTATCGCGGCGGAGGTCGGGGAGAAGCTGCGAGAACAGACTTCCGAGGTGGTGATTGAGAACGGCGGCGACCTCTACCTGGCCTCCCGGCAGCCGCTAACCGTCGCCGTCTTCGCCGGCGAATCCCCCTTCACTGGCCTCCTCGGCCTCCGCCTCCCCCCGGAGAAGTTGCCCACCGGCGTCTGCACCTCCGCCGGGACGGTCGGGCCGTCCCTCAGCTTCGGGAGTGCCGACGCGGCGGTAGTCGTGGCCCCGGACGCCGCGCTGGCCGACGCGGTGGCCACCGCCGCCGGCAACCGGGTGCACTCCGCGGCGGACCTCCAGGCGGCGGCCGACTGGGCCCTCACCGTCCCCGGCGTGGCCGGAGCCCTCCTCGTAAAAGGCGACCACCTCGCCGTCGCCGGCGAGGTGGAACTCGTGCGTCTGCCCGCCTACCACACCCGACTCACTTCTTGACGGTCTTGGGAAAGGTGAAGCTGGCGATGGCCGCCCGAGGGAGAACCAGTTCCCCGTAAGCGGTCCGCAGGACGAAGAAGGCGTTGGTGATAGCGCCGGTGAGCCGGGACCCGTCCCGCATGGTGACCAGGTACTGGTCGCCGGTCGACTGGATGTCGGCGATCTCGCCCAGCGCCACGCTGACCGTCCCGGCGTAGCTGGTCGACACCCCGACGCTCGGCCGGGCAGCCCGGTCGAAGGTCAAGGCCCCCCGGACCTGGTCGCCGTTGCGCAATCGCACCTCGACACCGCCCGGCGCTCCCGCCGGCAGGGTCACGTCTTTCACGGTGAGACTGCGCACCTTGTCCGTGCGGATGGCGACGGCGGCGAACTCGGTCGTGAAGTGGATCAGCTCGTTCTTGATGGTCCCGGAGAGCACGTCCCCCCCGGCCAGTTCCACCTTCCCGGGGGAGATCGTGACCCGCGTCACCTGGTTGGCTGCGAGAGTGAGTTGCCCCACGATTGGGCTCTCGAGGAAGACGAACTCCTCGGCCAGTTGTCCCTCCAGGGTCTCACCGGCGGTCGTCTCGATCACGCCCACCGCAGCCCAGGCCGGGCTTCCCAGAGCCAACACCAGCCAAAGTCCTACGGCTGCCATCCCCAACGTGCGCCTCGTCCTCTTCATCCCGGCTCCCCCTACCCGTTTCGGATGACGTCACTTGGCCACCAGGACCGCCGTCCAAAGCTGGAGACTCTGCTCGCGCTTGGTGAACACCATCTGCTGGCCGTCCGGGGACCACTCGGCCCGCCCGGTGATCCGCCCGCTGCTGGTCAACTGGACGCTCTCTCCCCCAGAGGCGTTGACCAGCCAGAGGTTACCCAAACCGTTCCGCCCCGCCCAATACATCACCACCCGGCTGTCGGGCGACCACACCGGGAAGTCCTTCGGCTCGTCTCCACTGGTCAGGCGGCGGAGGTTGGTGCCGTCAGCCCGGACGAGCCAGATCTGGCGGGTCCCGCTCCGGTCGGAGGAGAAGGCGATCTCCCGGCCGTCCGGCGACCAGCGGGGGTGATCATTGACCCCTCCTTTGTCCGTCCGCGGCAGGAAATCCATCACCGCCTTGCTCTCCACGTCGATCAGCTTCAGGGTGGAGCGGGGGTTCGCCCCGGGCACCCCGCTGACGACCAGGAGCTTCCGCCCGTCGGGCGACCACTGGAGGCTGGAGAAGTAGTCAAAGTTGCTGGAGAGCAGCCTCACCGCCGCACCGCCGTCCAGGCTCATCACCCAGACCCCGTTGGTGCCGGTCTGGTAATCCCGGGCCACGTAGGCCAGGCGCTTGCCCTCGGGTGACCAGGCGAGGCTGGAATGGGAACCCGCCCCGTCTCGGGAAAGCTGCCGGCGGGAGGAACCGTCGGCCGCGCTGATCCAGATCTCGGAGGTGGGCGAGCCGGCCGGCCGGAAGTCGTACGCCAGGCGTTGGCCGTCCGGGCTCCAGGCCGGTGACGAGGCCTCGCCGGGCGCCTCGATCACCACCCGCTTCCCCGTGCGGTGATACACCCAGATCTCCCGCCCCGTCTTCTCGCCGCTGACCCCAGGCACCCCCACTGCCACAGCCAACGCCCCTATGGAGCTATAGGTGTAATCGGAAAAGGGCTGGTAGGCATCGGCCACGCGCGGGTCAGCCAAAGGGTTCGCGGTACTGATAGTCAGGCTGGTCGCCGTAAGCGGGCGGGCGCCCGCCGGTGCGGCGGCCTGGGCAGGGGGAGCCGGAGGTTGGGCAGGGGCGGCTGGCTCCGCTTCCTCAACGCCGGTGAAGCGGGCTTTGGCTTCCTGCTTGCTCAGAAAGACGATGCTCGCCACCTCGGCCCGGGGGAGCTCCACGGGCTGATAGTACGTCCGCACCCGGAGAAGGGAGTCCTGGAGCCGCCCGAAGATCACGTCCCCGTTCCCCAACTCCGCGATATCCGGTGCGCCGTCCTTCAGGCGGATCTCCCGCACCTTGTCGAGCTGGATCCGGATCGGGTCGCTGAACGAAGTCTCGAACGAGAGGATGACCGGTTCCGTCGGCACCAGCATCCAGGCCAGCGCATCACCGTTTTTGAGGGAGACCAGGAGGCTCTCCACGGCCTCCGGCGGCGCCTGCCGCGTCTTTAGGGAGAGCGCCTTGACCTTCTCGACCGGGATGGTCATCTTGGCTGACGGGGTGGAGAAGGAGAACACCCGGTTGCGTAGGGTGCCGGTGAGCACGTCGTGATTGATCAACTCCAGGCGAACCTGGCCGTTCTCGAGCCTCTGAAGCGAGGTGACGAAACCGAGCGGCAGCTGCAGGACCGTACCGAAGGCTTCCAGGGAGAGATAGGCTTCTTCCAGCGTTCCGACCAGCTTGGTCTCGCCAGTGGTGGTGACCAAAAGGTCGGCGGCAGGCAGGCTGGCGCTGGCTGCGGCCGGGAGTCCCCCCAGGACGAGGACGACGGCCAAAGTAAGAAGGAGCGAGCCTCGCCCGAGCCGCGAGCGGGAACCGAGCCCAGAATCGGCCACGTCTATCCCCCCTGGGAGTGCGTGATATGGTTCTATTCGCCGCCCGGAAAGCCGTTCCTCCCATGGCTTCCCTAATTGTCCAGTCTCCTGTCGGCTGCGACCAGTCCGGCCACAAGGATTTGCCCGGCTCTCACCGAAAAGTGTGAGGGGTAGCGGAGGGAAAGCCGGTGAATACCACCAGTAACCGGGCCACAACCTATCTGAAGCTGCTGGCGCTGGTCTACGCCGTGACGGTGGGCGTCCTGATGTGGGTCGAGCGGTTGTCCCTCGTTGACGCCCTGTACCTGGCGACGATCACCTTCACCACTGTCGGATATGGGGATCTCGTCCCGAAGACGGCCGCCGGCAAGCTGTTTCTCATCCTGCTGATCCCGAGCGCCATCGCCCTGATCTTCGGGGTAGGAATCACGCTCGTGGAGGAGTACTTCCGGGGTCTCTTCACGCGGAGGTGGCGGCGCATGGAGAAATTGATCGACTCGCTCTCCGGCCATTACGTGGTCTGCGGACACGGCCGGCTCGGCACGATCGTCGTGGAGGAGCTGCGCCGGGCGGGCAAGCAGGTGGTGGTCATCGACCGGGTCGGCGAGAAAGCCGAGGAGCTCGGCCAGCTGGGCATCCCCTTCGTGCACGGGAACGCCCTGCGCCAGGAGGTGCTCGAGCGGGCGGGGGTGGCTCGGGCAGCCGGGGTGATTGTCACCTTCGAGCCGGATGAGGACAACACGTACGTGGTCCTCGAGGCAGTGGACCTCAACCCGGACGCCGAGATCATCGCCGCCGCCTCGAACGCCGAGGCGGCGCGGAAGCTGTATCTCGCCGGTGCCACCCGGGTCGTCTCCCCGATGCTCCTGGGCGGGACCGCCCTGGCCCGCTGCGCCATAGATCCCTCGCCTGAGCATCTGGTCCCGGCGCCAGCGGCGCGCGTTCTCCGCGGGTCGCGATGAACGGCGCAGGCGGTTCCGGCCAGGAATACTCCCGCCGGAAACTGCCCCGCGGTTTCTACGCCCGGGGGGCGCTGGCCCTGGCCCCCGCCTTGCTCGGCAAGGTCCTGGTTCATGAGGCCCCAGAGGGGCGGACGAGCGGGATGATTGTCGAAGTGGAGGCGTACTGCGGTCCGCACGACCGGGCCGCCCACTCTTTCGGCGGGCGGCCCACCCAACGCACCCGCGCCATGTTCGGCCCGCCGGGACGGGCGTACATCTTCTTCGTCTACGGCATGCACTACTGCTTCAACGTGGTCGCCGCCGGGAGAGGCCAACCGGAGGCGGTTCTCGTCCGGGCGCTGGAGCCCCTCGAGGGGGTCGCGCTGATGGCCCGCCGGCGCCGGCTGCCGGTCCGGACCGCCCGCGACCTCGTCCGCCTCACCAACGGGCCGGGCAAGCTGACCGCCGCTCTCGGGATCAACATGGACCTCTACGGCGCCGATCTCACCGGTGACCGGCTCTTCCTGGAGGAAGGGCGTCCGGTAGACCGAGACGAGATCGTCGCCTCGCCCCGCATCGGCGTGACCTACGCCGGCGAGTGGGCCGACCGGCCCTGGCGTTTCTCGCTCCGCGACAACCCGTACGTTTCGGTGCCCCCCCGGACTTAGGCCAACGAAATACCCGGCTGCCCCGGCGCATACCCTCTACCGATTCACCGAGGGGAGGGACGCGCCGTGGAGGTCCGCCAGCGCACCCGTCTGCCGGTCGTCGTCGTGCTCACCCGCCGGAGGCTGGCCGCCCTGCTCGCCTTCGCCCTGGTCGGGGGGCTCGTCGGTGGCGCCTGGGCGGCCGCCGTCCGCCGTCCCGTCAGGCTCCGGCCGCTGGCCGGTCGCACCATCGCCCTCGACCCGGGGCACGGCGGGATCGACAGCGGCGCCCACCACCCCGAGAGCCGTCTTACCGAAAAGGAGATCACGCTCGACGTCGCCCGGCGCCTCGGCCGGCTCGTCCGCCAGGCCGGCGGCCGGGCTGTCCTCACCCGGACTGACGACTGGGAGAGCGACCTGCCGGACCGGGCGGAACTCCGCCGGCGGGCCGCCATCGCCGAGAAGGGGCGGGCGGAGATCCTCCTGAGCCTCCACGTCGACGCCCATTCCGACTCCTCCTGCCAGTACGGGCAGGTCTTCTACCACCCCTCGTCCGTCGAAGGGCGGCGGCTCGCCCTGGCGCTCCAGGCGGAACTCCTCCGCCTCCAGCCAGGGAACTACCGCCGGGCCGGGGCCGCCGACCTCTTCCTGTTAAGGTGCACCGACATTCCGTCGGTCCTCGTCGAGCTGGGGTTCATCTCCCACCCGGAGGAGCGCCACCTGCTGAACCAGGAGGTCTACCGCGAGGAACTCGCCCGGGCGTTGCTGCGGGGGATCACCACCTACTTCGACGAGGAGCCTCGGCCGCCAAGCGCCTCCTCGGGCGGGCGGCGTAACCCCAGGATGGCGAGGATCCGACCCACAGGCGGCCCGATGGGAGGAGTGACGTAGTAGAAGATGGCGATGGCCAGGGCGACGATCAGTAACACCGCTCCAGCAGGGGTCAAGTCGATGCTGCGCGGCGCGAGACCAGCGGTAGGGGACGGTGCAGGATTCTCAGCCATTCTCCCTCCCCCTCTCCCTGTCGAAGATTGCCTGCACGAAAGGCTTATTGATGAGCGGGCCGGAAATAGAGATACTCACTGCCCCGTCGTCACCGATGAAGATACCAGTGCTGCGCAGGTAATTGGCAATCAGGAGCAGCCCGAGAATTACGTCGATCCCCCGGTGAATGGTGTACACCTCGGGAGTTACGAACTCGGGTCGGGAGGCACGCAGGAGGTTGGCGAGCGACCTTTCTTCCGACCGTGCTTGCTCCACGCGTCCCACCCCGGCTACAGCTTATTCCCGAATACCGAGCCGAGTAGTAGGAGAGAGGTTTGACGGCGGCCGCCTCAGGCCGGGGCCAGTTCCTTGCGGTAGATGCGATAGATCTTGTACAGCTTTCCCCCGGCCCCCTCGGCGTCGGCCACCATCTTGCGGTTGAACTCGTGGACCGTTCCGCCCTCGCCCCACTTCCAGCCGCGCCGCAGAGCCGCCTGATAGTTGGCGTGATAGAGCGCCGCGGAGACACCCTTGCGGTGCCACTCCTTGTCCACCATGAGGATGAAGATGCGCCCGGCGTCGATCTTCTTCCGCTCCCGGAGGAAGATGAGCCAACCGAAGGGGAGCAGACGCCCTTTCATTTTCCTCAGCACCTGGTTGTAGTCGGGGAGCGTCACCGAGAAACCGATCGGTTTCCCTTCGTCGCTCCGGGCGATGTGCACCAGGTCGGATTCGGCCAGCGGCAGGAGGCGGTCGGCCTCCGCCTGGATCTCCTCCATGGTGGGAGGGATCATGTCCGGCCACTCCTCAGGCCAGGAGTTGTCGCAGATCACCTTGACGTCCGCGAACTCTTCGTGGATGCGCCTCAGGTCGACCTGGTCCACGTGGAAGCCGTACCGTTCCTGGACCGTCTCAGCCAGGCGGGCGAAGCGTTCCGGCTCCCCCTGCGAGAGGTCGATGCGGAAGGCCAGACGGTCGAACTGCTTCACGAACCCGTAACGCTCGAAAAACTCCTGGTAATAAGGGGGATTGTAGCTGTTCATGAGGACCGGCGGAGAATCGAAACCCTTGACCAGGAGGCCCCGGTAGTCGTCGCCGTTGGAGGGGGACTGGGGGCCGGTCCAGGCGGTCATCCCGCGCTCGGCGAGCCACTTCTCGCCGGCGTCGAAGAGCGCCTGGGCGATGGCGTAGTCGTTCTCCGCCTCGAACAGGGTGAGGTAGCCCTCGCGCCGGTTTTTCCTGGCGTTGAGGTTCTCGTCGATCCCCACCCCCAGCCTCCCCACCACCCGCCCGTTCCGCCGGGCGAGCAGGTGGGCGTGGGGTCCGAGGCGCAGCAGGGCGTTGTAGCGCGGGTACAGAACCTGCCACAACTCGAAGAGTAGCGGGGGCACCCAGTTCGGGTCGTTGCGGTAGAGCCGGCGAGGCAAGGCGAAGAAGGCGAAGTGCTCAGGGAAAGTCCGGCATTCCGTGATGGTTATGTCGCTCAAGCGAAGGCCCCCTTCTCCCGCCAGAATACGGTGCCTCGCCGCCATTTCCTGCGGGGGACTGAAGGAAGACAGCCTGGATGTGCCTGGTACGTTCATGGAGCAGCCGGAGAGCGGCGGCGCGCTCTGTCCCCTCAAGAACCACCGGCTGGGCGCCCACGTTCCGGACCGGTACCAGCTTCACCCCCTGAACCCACCCGCCGGCCAGGGAGAGCACGGCCACCACGCCCAGTTGCTTCGCCGGTTCATCCTCCTGGCGGACGAAGCTGCCGAGCCCGTACAGGACGACCCCGTCCTGGTAGAGCTCCAGCCCCTGGACCAGGCCGGGGCCGCATCCGAAGACCGCCGCCGCCCCGGCGTCGATCGCCGCCCGGGCGAGGAGCCGGTCCTCGGAGCGCGGCGCCTCCGCTCCCTCTTCGCCCCAGTGCACCCCGACCAGGACTACCTCCGCCTCCCGGCGCGCCCGGCGCACGTCCTCCGCCACCTCTTCCGTCACCGCCGGGGCGATCCCCGGCGACCAGGGGGAGGCGTCCCAGCGCCGGCCGGTCCGGGAACGGCCCAGTTCGGGACGGCCGTAGGCCAGGAGCGCCACCCGGATTCCCCGCACCTGGAAAACCGCCGGTCTCCGGGCGTGGGCCAGCGTAGCGCCGGCTCCGGCGTGGGCGATGCCCTCCCGGTCGAGCAGAGCCAGCGTGGAGAGGAGCGCTGGATCATCATAGTCCAGGATGTGGTCGTTCGCCACGGTCACTCCGTCTATACCTGCGGAGCGGAGCCCTCTGACCGCCACTGGGTCTCCGCGGTACTCGTTGATCTTCCACCCAATCTCCGAGAGCGGCGCCTCCAGGTTGCAGACCGCCAGGTCGCAGCCGGCGGTCAGGGGACCCACCTTGGCCCAGGGCCACTCCGGGCCGTGCTTGCGAATGGCCTCCCCCACAGGCCCGTCCGGCAGGAAGTCACCTGCCAGAGCCACGGTTACCGGGCGTCCGCCGGCTTCACCCCACCGGCGCCGGGCCTCCCGCACCAGGGCGCGGGCCGGGGCAGTCGGCCTCCCGGGCAGGGCCAGAAAGAGCGGGCGGGACAGCGGGTAGCGGCCGGCGGCTAGAGCATCCCGGTCGGGCAGGGCGCCCCCGACGGCAAGTGGGCGCAAGCCGGGGGCAAGGGCGGACAGGGGGACGAAACCGAGGCCGGCCGGATCCGCCAGCAGAGCCTGACGGAAGTCGTCGAACCCGCGGACCACCCGGCCGGGCTGCAGCCGCTGACCCCGGGCGGCCAGGAAATCTGCCAGAAGCGGGAGGGCGGCGTTCCCGGCCGGCCAGTACAGGCGGACCCTGCCGCTGGCTCCGGGGGCGATCGTCCCCCAGGGAACCGGCTTCCCGCTGAGGAGCGCCGTCACTTGCGCCGCGCTCAGGTCGCCGGGCGGGGTGAAAGGACCGGAGACGGCAGCCACTGCCTCCCACCCGACGTGCACCAGACGGAGGCGCCCGCCGCCCAGCCGGACCGGCCGCGGGGCGGAGTCACCTCCCGACGCCGGGAAAGCCCCCCTTACCAGAGCAGCCTCGGCCGCCTTCTCCCGGACCAAACCGGTGGCCGCCGCTTCCCCGTCCACCGGCAGGAGGTGAACCTGTGCCCCGGGACAGGCCGAGGTATAGGCGGTCACGAGCTCCTTCGCCGCGGGGAGAAGCGTTTCGGGAACGGCCAGGCGGAGCGGCGGTTCCATCTCCCGCCCCGCTGCCAACAGCGAAAGGAGTAGAAACAACCCTAGCGCCGGCAAGGCTGTGCCCTTGCGGGGCCGCCAGACCAGGACGTACATCCCGCTCACCCCCTGCCGGAGAGTTATGCCGGACCCAGGGGTTTATGAATCCCGGAGACGACTGTCCGCCGGGAGAAGGTGGCGGACGGGCACACCCCTCTCTTCTCTCCCGTAAGATAACCTCACAAAGCGCCCGGCCGTACACTCCGGGCGCAGAAGGGGGAGAAGGAATGGAGCGCCACGTCTTTCCGGGAGGCAACACCGCTCTCGGCTTCTACTCGTTTTACGATTACGTCGCCGGCCCTGAGATCAGCCGCATCTACATCATCAAAGGGGGGCCGGGCGTCGGCAAATCCAGCTTCATGCGCTCGATCGCCGCGAAGTTGAGCGCCCGGGGAATCCCCGTCGAACTGCACCACTGTTCCGCCGACAACCACTCACTGGACGGTGTCGTCGCCCCGTCGCTGGGAGTTGCGCTGATAGATGGTACGGCTCCACATGTTCTGGATCCGCGCCATCCCGGCGCCGTCGACACCATCGTCCACCTCGGGGACTTTTGGGACGAACCGGCGATGCGGGCCGAGCGGGAGGCCATTCTCGCCGCCACCAGAGAGGTCGGCCGGCTCTTCCGCCGGGCCTATGGGTACCTCGCCGCCGCCAAGACCTTCCACGACCAGTGGGAGGCGGCTTACTGCGACTCGGAGGCGGTGGACTACGCCGCGCTCAACCGGGTGGCCGAGGCGCTCGGGAACGACCTCTTCGCCGGCCGGCCCAGCCTCGCCCGCCAAGCCCGCGAGCGCCATCTCTTCGCCAGCGCCATCACGCCCGACGGCCTCCGCCACCACTTCGCCTCGCTCTTCGCGCCGGTCTCCCGCCGGGTGATCCTCAGCGGACCTCCCGGCACCGGAAAGACGACCATCGTCCGCTACCTCGCCGACCTGGCCGCCTTCCGCGGGTACGACGTGGAAGTCTTTCATGACGCCCTGGACCCCTCCCGGATCGACCACGCCCTCATCCCCGCCCTGGACGTCGCCGTCATCAACGGGGCGGAGCCCCATCCCTATCCGGCTCAGCCCGGCGACCGGACCGTGGACACCGGGGAGTTCGTGACCGAGTCCCGGCTCGCACCCTTCCGCGGGGAGTTGGAGACGGCCCGTGTCTTTTACGACGAGGCCTTCGCGGCGGCGGTGGACCACCTTCACCGGGCCAAAGAGGTCCACGACGAGCTGGAGCGCCACTACGTGCCGCACATGGACTTCGCGGCCATCGAAGGGAAGCAGCAGGAGGTACTGGACCGGATACTGCCTCCAGGACCTGCTCTTGCCTGAGGGGACAGGGAAGGACTTCCCGAGCAGCAGGCGGAAATACTTCGACGCCCGGCCGGGCGTCGAACGGCTTGCGCGCAGGGGCCCCGGCAGCGGGAGAGACTGGCCCGTAGGAGGAACAGGGGCGTGCCCCACGCAATCCGCCGGCCGGCCGCCGTGGCGGCTTTCCTGCTTGCGGCAACCGTCGCCTTCTGGTGGCGCTTCGCCTTCCCGACCGCACCCGCGCCTTCGAAGCCACTGCCCCCGCTCACTATAGAGCGGGGCGACCGCATCATGGTCTTCGCCCCCCACAGCGACGACGAGGTCCTCGCTTCCGGGGGACTGCTCAGCCGCGCCAGGCGTGCCGGGGCAGTGGTGCGGGTGGTCCTCCTCACCAACGGCGACGGCTTCACGCTGGCCGCTGAGGACGAGTTCCACTCCGTCCGCCTTACGCCGGAAAAGTACATCCAGTTCGCCTACCTCCGCCAGCAGGAGACGCTGGCGGCGCTCAACTCCCTCGGCCTGCCCTCAAGCGCCGTGACCTTCCTGGGCTTCCCGGACCGGGGAACGGCCGCGGAGTGGGAGAACCACTGGCGCAAGTCCAACCCCTACACCTCCCGGTACACCAAGCTCAGCCACTCGCCCTACCACAACAGCTATGTCACGGGGGCGCCGTTCAGCGGGGCGGCCCTGGCCGAGGAGATCATGCAGCTCATCCGGGAGTTCAACCCGGACACGATCATCCTCCCCCACCCCAACGACCTGCACCCCGACCATTGGGCGACCCACAACTTCGTCGTCTACTCCCTGGCCATGCTGGAGGAGTCGGAGCGGGGCTTGAGCCACCTCTTCCGTCAGAAGCCGCAGCTCCTCACCTACTTGGTCCACCGGGGGTCCTGGCCCACACCCAAGGGGTATTGCCCGCGCCTTGGGCTGGCCCCCCCGCCCCGGCTCCTCCAGGTCGGGACGGAGTGGAGGACGTTTCCCCTGACCCCCGAGGAAGTCAAAGCCAAGCACCAAGCCATCCTCGAGTATCGGTCTCAGGTCAAGGTCATGCGCAGCCACCTCTTGGCTTTCGCCCGGGCTGACGAGCTCTTCGGTCTTCTCCCCCCGGCCCCGGAAATCGGCCCTGCGCCGGTGGCGGCGGTGAACGACCCGGTCGGCGACATTCTGGCCGGGGAGGCGGAAGGAGCCGCCGACCTCGAGGAGATCGCCCTCTGGTCGGACCGGGACTACCTCTACTGCCGCCTCACTGTCCGGCGCCCCCTTTCCCCCTTTGTCGCTTACTGCCTGCACTTGCACGCCCTGCCGGCCCTGGCCGACGGAACCCCGCTCCGCTCCGACCTTCGCCTCCGCTTTTGTGAGGGAAGGTGGGCGGCCTTCCCGGGTCGGAAATCCGCGCCCGAGCCGGACTACCCCGTGACGGCGTCGGACCGGGCGATCATCGTCCGCTTTCCCCGGCTGGCCGCCGGACCCCGTCGCCGCTTCTTCGTGGCTGCAGAGGCGTACCTAGGCCGGCTGGTGGACCGCACCGCCTGGCGGTGCGTGAAACTGGCAGAGTAGCCGCCCGGCCCTTCCGAGCCAGTTCAACACCGGATCGCCTCCCGCAGTTCCTGCGCCAGCCCACAGGCGGCGTCCACCCCGCCTGACCCGGCGAGTCGCACCAGCGCGCTGCCTACGATCACCCCGTCGGCCAAGCGCGCCGCCTCTCTGGCCTGCGCCGGCGTGCTGATCCCGAACCCGACCAGGACCGGCTGCGCGACTTGCCGCTTGACCCGCTGGAGGAAGTCCGGCAGGTCGGGCGGGAGAGTCTGGCGTTCGCCGGTCACGCCTCGGAGCGAGACCGCGTACACGAAGGCGGAGCTGGCCTGGCCGGCCAGGCGAAGACGCTGCTCCGGACTGGTCGGGGCAACCAGGAAAGCCAAACCCAGGCCGTGCTCCCGGGCGTGCGCCCGGATCTCCCCGGCCGCCTCCGGGGGAAGATCCGGGATGACCAGCCCGGCGGCACCGGCGGCGGCCGCCCGGGCGGCGAAGACCTCCGGCCCGGCCTGGAGGACAGGGTTGAGGTAGGTGAAGAGCATGACTGGACAGGCCAGGTGCGGGGTAACCGACGCCAGGAGGGCCAGGACGCGGTCGACAGTTGTCCCGGCGGCCAGCGCCGCGTGGGCGGCCGACTGGTTCACCGGCCCGTCGGCCAGGGGATCCGAAAAGGGCAGACCGAGCTCGATCACGTCCGCCCCGGCCCGGGAGAGCCCGACCAGCAGTCGGGCAGTGGCCTCGAGGTCCGGGTAGCCGGCCATGACGAACGGGACGAACGCCTTGCAGCCTTGAGCGCGCAGGCCGGCGAGACGCTCGGCGACCCGGTTCATACGGCGACCCCCTCCTCCCCGGCCACTATCGCCAGGTCCTTGTCCCCCCGCCCGGAGAGGTTGACCACGAGATTCTGGCCGGCCGGGAGACGGGCGGCGTCCCGCAGGGCAGCCGCCACGGCGTGAGCGCTTTCCAGCGCCGGAAGGATCCCTTCCAGGCGGGTCAGGCGGTGGAAGGCGGCCAGCGCCTCCTCGTCGGTGGCGGCGGTGTAGGTCACCCGTCCCTGATCCTTGAGCCAGCTGTGTTCCGGCCCCACCCCGGGATAGTCCAGGCCGGCCGAGATCGAGTGAGCCTCCTGAATCTGACCCTCCTTCGTGCAGAGAAGATAGCTCAGCGCCCCGTGCAGGACCCCCGGCCGGCCGCAGGCGAGCGTGGCGGCGTGAGCTCCCGTCTCGAGCCCCAACCCGGCGGCTTCCACCCCCACCAGCCTGACCTCCGGGTGAGCGAGGAACGCCGTGAAGATGCCGATGGCGTTGCTCCCCCCGCCGACGCAGGCGTAGACCGCCTCCGGCAGCCGCCCCAGCTGCTCCCTGGCCTGGGCCAGGGCCTCCCGTCCGATGATTGCCTGGAAGTCCCGGACGATGGTGGGATAGGGGTGAGGGCCGACCACCGAGCCGATCAGGTAATAGGTGTCCTCCACGTTGGTGACCCAGTCCCGGATGGCCTCACTGGTGGCGTCTTTCAACGTCTGGCTCCCGGAGGCGACCGCCCTGACCTCGGCGCCTAGCATGCGCATCCGGGCGACGTTCGGCGCCTGGCGCGCCATGTCCTTGGCGCCCATGTAGATCACGCACTCGCACCCGAAGAGGGCCGCCACGGTGGCGGTGGCCACCCCGTGCTGCCCGGCGCCGGTCTCGGCCACGATGCGCCGCTTCCCCATGCGCTGCGCCAGCAGGATCTGGCCGAGGGTGTTGTTAAGCTTGTGGGCGCCGGTGTGGTTCAGGTCCTCCCGCTTGAGGTGGATCTGGGCCCCGCCCGCCTCGGCGCTGAGGCGCCGGGCGTGGTAGAGCGGGGTGGGTCGCCCGGCGTAGTCCCGGTAGAGCGCCGCCAGGTCCGCCTGAAACACCGGATCCTCGCGGTAGCGGGCGTATGCCTGCTCGAGCTCTTCCAGGGCCGCCATCACGGTCTCCGGCACGAACTGGCCTCCGTAGGGACCGAAGTAGCCTCGCATCTGCCTTACTCTCCTTTGCTTCCGAATGACTCCTCCCACTCCCGGACCGCCGCCAGGAAGGCCGCGACCAGGGCGGGGTCCTTGCGCCCGGGGCAGGATTCCACCCCGCTCGACACGTCGACTCCGGCCGGCCGCGTGGCCGTCAGAGCGGCCCGGACGTTGCTGGGGGCCAATCCTCCGGCGATCAGGAGCGGCAGGCCCAGCGCCCGGAAGGCCCCGGCCTTGGACCAGGCAAAGGTCCGGCCGGTTCCTCCGGCCAGCCCCGGCTGGTAGGTGTCGAGCAGGAGAAAGCGCGGCCGGCCGGTGGTCAGAGCAGGGTGGGGTTCATCCTGCCCCACCCTGACCCCCCTGATCGCCCGATCGCCCAGGCGCAGCCACCCTTCTTCCGGGAAGGCGCCATGAATCTGGGCCAGGTCCAGGCCGGCCTCAGCCAGGGTCTGCTCGACCTCGTCTGGCGCAGGCGAGACGAACACCCCCACCCGCAGGACTCCCGGCGGCAGCCGTTCCCCGATGACCCGGGCCTGAGCGGGCGATACCCGTCGGGGGGAGGAGGCGAAGACAAACCCGATGGCGGTGGCCCCGGCCTCTGCCGCCGCCACCGCTTCGTCGACCCGGGTCAGGCCGCAGATCTTAACAAACATGCTCTCGGTCCCCCTCTCCGGCAGGGACCTGTCCGGCGGATCTCCGCGCCGCCGACAACCGGAAAGCCCGGATCAGTCCGGCCGGATCGGGGCTCTTGACCAGGGCCTCCCCGACCAGGACGGCGTCCACCCCTGCCCGGGCCAGGGCGGCCGCCTCCTCCGGCTGACGGAGTCCGCTCTCCGCCACCACCAGGCACCCCCGGGGAACCTCCGGCAACAGCCTCAGAGTGGTCCCCGGGTCGACTGCAAACGTGTGGAGGTCCCGATTGTTGAGTCCGACGATCCTGGCTCCCGCGGCGACGGCCGTCTGCAGTTCGGCTGGGGTGTGGACCTCGACCAAGGCCGCCAGACCTTGTTCCTCCGCCGCCGCCAAGAGCTCGGACAACTGAGGGGCACTGAGGCAGGCGACGATCAGCAGCACGGCGTCGGCCCCCGCCGCAGCCGCCTCGACCACCTGGTACGGGTCGATCAGGAAGTCCTTGCGCAATAGGGGCAGGGAGGTCAGCTCCCGGATGGCTCGCAGGTCGGCGAGGCTTCCCGCGAAGAACCGTCCGTCGGTCAACACGGAGACCGCGGCGGCGCCCCCCGCCTCGTACCGGCTGACCAGCCAGCCGAGGTCGAGGTCCGGGGCCAGAGGGCCTCTGGACGGGGAAGCCCGCTTCACCTCGGCGATGACCGAAAGGCCTTCCTGCCGCAGGCTGGCGGAGAAGTCCCGCCGGGCGGGGCGGGGGCTGGCCGCCAGGATTGCCTCGGGGACACGGCGCCTGGCCCGGCGGACCTCCGCGCGTTTGGCTTCCAGGATAGCCGAGAGAAAGGACATGGTCAGGCTGCCACCCGGCGAAGCCGCTCCAGCGCGGCCAGAGCCGCCCCGCGGTCGATCGACTCGGCCGCCAGAGAGACGCCCTCCGCCAGGTCCCGGGCCCGCCCGGCGGCGACCAGGGCCGCGGCGGCGTTCAAGAGCACCGCCTCCCGGCGCGGTCCCTCCTCCCCCCGCAGGACCCGGAGCATGATCTCCCCGTTCTCCCGGGCGTCCCCGCCGGCCAGAGCCGACAGGGGGGCTTCCCGGAGCCCCACGTCGGACGGCCGGAGAGTGTACTCCCGGAGCTCGCCTCCCCGGCACTCGCAGACCAGGTTGGGGCCGGCGAGGGTCAACTCGTCAGCGCCGCCCGCCCCGTGCACCACCAGGCTGTGCTCCGTCCCCAGGTCCAGGAGAACCCGGCCGATCGTCCGGGTCAGCTCGGGAGCGTAGACCCCCAGGACCTGGCGGGAGGCGCCAGCCGGATTGGCCAGGGGCCCGAGGACGTTGAAGATGGTGCGAAAGCCGAGCTCCCGGCGGGGGCCGACGGCGTGGCGCATGGCCGTGTGGAAGAGCGGCGCGAACAAAAAGCCGATGCCGGCCTCGTCGATGCAGGCCGCGACGCGCTCGGGAGCCAGGTCGATCCTGACTCCCACCGCCTCCAGGACATCGGCGCTGCCGCAGCCGGAGGAGACGGCCCGGTTCCCGTGCTTGGCGACGCGCACCCCTGCCCCGGCGACAACGAACGCCACGGTGGTCGAGATGTTGAAGGTGCGCTTGCCGTCCCCGCCTGTGCCGCAGGTGTCGACCAGGCCGTCCCCGTTCACCGGGACCTTGGTGGCCTTGGCCCGCATGGTGCGAGCCGCCCCGGCGATCTCCGCCGGCGACTCCCCTTTCATGTGAAGGGCGGTCAGCAGTCCCCCGATCTGCGCCGGGGTGGCCTCTCCGCTCATGACCTCGTCCATCACCCGGGCCATGTCGTCGGCGCTGAGGTCGTGTCCCTGAACTACCATGGCTATCGCTTCTTTGATCACTCTTCTCGCCTCCACTCAGCTGTTCCCGGCTCAACCGGGTCTCTCGTCTGGACTCACATCTCCAGAAAGTTCTTGAGCAGACGGTGTCCCCCCTCAGTCAGGATGGACTCGGGGTGGAACTGGACGCCGAAGACCGGCCACCGCCGGTGGGCCAGCCCCATCACCAGGCCCGGCTCGGTGGTGGCGGTGATCTCGAGCTCCGCCGGACAGGTGGCCGCGTCCACGACCAGCGAGTGGTACCGCGTCGCCCGGAAGGGGTTGGGCAGGCCGGCGAAGATGCCCCGGCCGGAGTGGGTGATGAGCGACGTCTTGCCGTGGACCGGCTGGTAGCGGACGACGATGCCCCCGAAGGCCTCGCCGATGCTCTGGTGGCCGAGGCAGACCCCGAGGATCGGCAGGCGGCCGGCGAAGTGGCGGACGGCAGTCAGCGATACACCGGCGTCCCGGGGGTACCCGGGGCCGGGCGAGATGACCAGGTGCGACGGGGCCTTCTGCTCGATGGCCGCAATGTCCACGGCGTCGTTGCGCTGGACCTCCACCTCCGCCCCCAGTTCTCCCAGATACTGGGCCAGGTTATAGACGAAGGAATCGTAGTTGTCGATCAGGAGAATCATGACCGTCCCTCCTGCGCCCGGCGGACGGCGGCGAGAACGGCCGCCGCCTTGTGGGCCGTCTCGGCGTACTCCCGCTCCGGGTCGGAGTCGGCGACGATCCCCGCTCCGGCCTGCACGCTGACCCGGCCGTCGCAGAGGACCGCCGTGCGGATGGCGATGCAGGCGTCCAGACTGCCGTTGAACCCGACGTACCCCACCGCCCCGCCGTAGATGCCGCGTTGGAAGGGCTCCAGTTCGGCGATGAGCTGCATCGCCCGCACCTTCGGGGCGCCGGTCAGCGTCCCGGCGGGGAAGACCGCCTTGAGCAGCGAAAAGGCGTCCTGGCCCGGCGCCAGCTCGCCGGTGACGCGGGAGACGAGGTGCATCACCCGGGAGAACCGCTCCACCCCCATCAACTCCGGCACTTGAACGCTCCCGAACCGGCAGACCCGCCCCAGGTCGTTACGGCCCAAGTCCACCAGCATGACGTGCTCGGCGCACTCCTTGGCGTCAGCCCGCAATTCCGCCTCAAGGGCCCGGTCGGCCTCGCTGTCCCGGCCCCGAGGCCTGGTCCCTGCCAGCGGGCGGATCTCGGCCGTAGTTCCCTCCAGGCGCACCAGCATCTCCGGGGAGGAGCCGACCAGGTGGAAACCGCCGCAGTCGAGGAGGAACAGGTAGGGCGAAGGGTTCTCGGAGCGCAGGGCCCGGTACAGCTCAACGGCGTCGCCGGCGTAGGGGGTGGTCAGCCGCCGGGAGAGCACCACCTGGAAGGCGTCACCCCCGGCGATGTACTCTTTGGCCTTCGTCACGGCCGTGCAGAACTCCGCCTGGGAGACCGAAGAGAGGAGGGCTCCAGCTGGTTCCGGCTTCGCTTCCCGCGCCGGGCACGGTTGGCGCAGTTCGGCGAGGGTGGCCTCGAGGAGGGATGAGGCCCGTTCGTACCCCTCCCGGTCCGTCGGCGCCAGGATGATCACTGTCACCGCGCCGGTGACGTGGTCCAGGACCACGAGTCGCTCCGGCACCAGCCAGAAGGAGTCCGGCAGCCCCAGCGGGTCCGGGGCGGTCGCAGGGATGGGTTCCAACGCCTGTACGTAGTCGTAGCCCAAATAGCCCACGGCTCCCCCGTAGAAGCGGGGTAACCCCTCGACCGGCGCCACGCGGAACACCTCCAGGAGCTCGCGCAGCCGGTCCAGGACGTCGCCCTCCGACGCCTCCTCGAGCCGGCCGGGCCCCTTCTGCTCCAGGCGGCGGCCCCGGGCGGTCAGGGTCAGGAGCGGGCGGTCACCGCAGAAGGAGTACCGGCCGACTCCGTTTCCCCCGGACTCCACGCTTTCCAAGAGGAAGCCGGGCCCCTGATGCACCAGGCGACGGAAAATCCCCACCGGCGTAAGCTCGTCGCTGGTGAACTGGGTGAAGACCGGGGCGTGGCGGTAGCCGCGGGCCGCCAGTTCCGGGAACTCACCGGCTGCCGGGCTGATCCCCGCCGGCCGGCTCCTGCGGGAAACCGGCTCCCGGCCGGCGCAGAACGGGGCCAGGCCGCGCATCAGGTTTGCGAACTCCTCCAGGGTGAGCGACTGGTCGCCGTCGGAGAGCGCCCTCGACGGATCGGGATGAACCTCGAGCAGGAGGCCGTCGGCCCCCGCCGCCAGAGCGGCCCGGGCCAGAGGGGGAACGAGTTCCCGCCGGCCGGCGGCGTGGCTGGGGTCGGCGAAGACCGGCAGTCCGGACAGGTTGCGCACCAGGGAGATAGCGGCGACATCGAAGGTATTGCGGGTCCACGGTTCGAAGGTGCGGATTCCGCGCTCGCAAAGGATGACGCTGGGGTTCCCTTCCGCAAGGATGTACTCCGCGGCCTGCAGCCACTCCCGGACAGTGGCGGCCATCCCCCGCTTGAGCAGCACCGGGCGGGGGCACCTTCCCACGGCCCGCAGCAGGGCGAAGTTCTGCATGTTCCGGGCGCCGATCTGGAGCAGGTCGGCGTAGTCGGCCACCAGGTCGACCTCAGCCTCCCGCATCACCTCGATGGTCAGGAAGAGACCCGTCTCGACCTTGGCCGCGGCCAACATCTCCAGAGCTGGCCGACCCAAACCTTGGAAGCTGTAGGGGGAACTGCGGGGCTTGAAGGCGCCGCCGCGCAAGCCGTGGGCGCCGGCGGCCTTGACCTGCCGGGCGGTCTGGAGGAGCTGCGCCAGGCTCTCCACGGCGCAGGGGCCGGCGATGACCACCGGGACCGGGCCGCCGGCGACCACCTCCCCTAACCTTATCCGGACCCTCTCCGGGTGCGGGGCGGTGACGAGCGGAAGCGACTCCCGCAGGACGGACAAGTCTGCGGACACCTTTCCCACCTCCGGGGCGGGAGAAGGACGAGGTAACAAAAACGGCCCGACTCCAAAGAGTCAGACCTGAACGGGTCCTGCCTGCTCTTTGCTCGTCTCTTCTCCACTCAACCTGTGACCTCGACTCGGCTGGCTCCCCTCCGGGCGCCACTGCCTTTGAAAGGATTCTAAGGCACGCCGGGCTTGTCTGTCAATAGGGAACTGCCCTGGACTGCCCTGGACTTGACCGGTTGACAAGCGCTGGTCGGCGTAGTAGGTTATTGGTGGAGCGTGAGCGTATCGGCTTAAGAACCAGCCAGGCCTAAGGTGGTGGTGGCAGATGGACGGGAGCCCGTGTCACAGTCCGCAGCAGCTTGTCTTTCTGGGAATCGGCCATTCTTCCACCGCCGGAAACAGGTCGGAGACGGGGGGCTAGGCGCCTGCCCGTACCCGAGGCATGTAAGTTTCCGCCCCCGGTGAAAGTAAGCCGGGGGCTTTTTGATGCCGGGAGGTGAGAACCATGTCCGTCGCCATCGTGCCTGAGATCCACGCGAGTCGCTTACTCGAAAAGACAGTGGTCGACCGCTTCGGCAAGCGTCTGGGCAGGGTGAACGATATCCTGGTCGAGCCGGGGGAGGAGTTTCCGCCGGTGGTGGGGCTGGAGGTGCGGACGAAGCGCGGCGCCCTCCGGAGGATTCCCTGGTCGCTCATCCAGGTGCTCGTCCGCCAGTACCTGACCCTTTCGGTGCAGAAAGACGAGGTCGACGAGCAATCCCTCCCGGAGAAGCTGCTCCATCTCAAGCGGGACCTCCTCGACAAGCAGATCGTCGACCTGAACGGGCTGAAGGTACGGCGGATCAACGACATCAAGCTGGCCGAGATCAACGGCGTGCTGCGGCTCGTGGCCGTCGAGGTGGGCCTGCGCGGCCTGCTGCGCCGGCTGGGGCTGCGCCGCCTGGTCCATGGCTTGGATAAGCTCCTGCCCAAGCCGATCGAGGACTACTTCATCTCCTGGCGGGACGTGGAACCCATCACCAGCGCCCCCCACCAGGTCAAGCTCGCTGTGCCGTACGAGCGGCTGAGCAAGCTCCACCCGGCGGACCTAGCCGACATCCTGGAGGCCCTGAACCGGCCGGAGCGGGCGGCGGTCATGTCCGCCCTGAACGTGGACGTGGCCGCCGAGACCCTGCAGGAGATGGAGCCGGAAGCGCAGGCCGATGTCCTGGAACAGTTGGGGGGAGAGAAGGCCTCCGACATCCTGGAGTCGATGCCGGCCGACGAAGCGGCCGACATCTTGGGTGAGCTGCCGGAACGGCGGGCTCAGGAACTCCTGGAGCAGATGGAGGACGAGGAGGCAGAGGACGTCCGGGAACTGCTCGAATACGAGGAGGACACGGCCGGGCGCCTGATGACCACCGACGTGCTCTCCTTCCGGGAGGAGCTCACTACCGCTCAAACCATCGAGGAGTTACGGCGGCTGAAGCCGGACCCGGACTCGGCCTACTATCTGTACGTCGTCGACGGGGAGCAGCACCTGATCGGCGTGGTCTCCTTGCGCGACCTGGTGGTGGCTGAGCCGGACCAGCCGCTCTGGGCGATCATGGACCCCCACGTCCTCTTCGTTAAGGAGGATGCGCACAAGAACGAGGTGGCCGAGGTGATGACCAAGTACGACCTCCTGGCCATCCCGGTGGTCGACGCCGGCCAGCACCTGCTCGGCATGGCCCTCATCCACGACGTGGTGGACGACGTCTACCTCGCCAACCGCCGGAAGCGCCTCCGTCGGGTCTAGGAGCGAAACGGAGATGACGCCATGCTAGTGAGAGATGTGAAAGCAAGGCTCGGCAGCCTCTTCTTCTGGCTGAGTGTGGTAGGTCCAGGGATTATCACCGCCAACGTCGACAACGACGCCGGCGGCATTACCACCTATTCTCTGGCCGGGGCGCATTATGGCGCAGCTATGCTCTGGACCCTTGTCCCCATAACATTCGCGCTGATCGTAGTTCAAGAAATGGTAGCCCGGATGGGCGCCGTAACCGGCAAGGGCCTCTCTGACCTTATTCGGGAGAATTTCGGGGTCAAGACCACGTTTTACCTTCTCTTGGGTCTCTTGATCGCCAATCTGGCCAACACGGTCGGTAACTTCGCCGGGGTAGCGGCTGCGGGAGAAGTCTTTGGTATCTCCAAGTACATCACCGTGCCGCTCGGGGCAGTCCTGGTATGGTGGCTGGTGGTCAAGGGGACATACAAGACCGTTGAGAAGGTCTTTCTAGCAGCGTGCGTGTTCTACGTGGCATACGTCATCTCCGGCATCATGGCCAAGCCACACTGGGGAGAACTCTTGCGTGCCACGGTAACTCCAAGTTTTAGCTTTGAGCCGAGCTACATCATGATGGTCATCGGCATGGTCGGAACGACGATCGCTCCCTGGATGCAGTTCTATCTTCAATCGTCCATCGTCGAGAAGGGGATCCGGGTATGCGATTACAGATACTCCCGCCTGGACGTGGTGCTGGGATGTTTCGTCACGGACATCGTAGCCTGGTTCATCGTGGCGGCTTGCGCGGCTACTCTCTTCGCACATGGCATCCAAATCGAGACCGCCAAAGACGCTGCGATGGCCCTCCGTCCCCTCGCAGGCAAACATGCGGCTGCGCTGTTCGGCTTTGGGCTGTTCAACGCCTCCCTCTTCGCTGCCTCGATTCTCCCGTTATCGACTGCCTACTCCGTCTGTGAAGGTATGGGCTGGGAATCCGGAGTCAACAAGACGTTCAAAGAGGCACCCTGGTTCTTCGGCTTGTACACCGGCTTGATCGTTCTCGCAGTCGGGATTGTTCTGATTCCCAACGCGCCTCTGATCCTGATGATGTACCTGTCCCAGGTGGCGAACGGCATCCTTTTGCCATTCATCCTGATCTATATGCAGCTTCTCATCAACGACCGCAGACTCATGGGCAACTACGTCAATTCACGCTGGTACAATGTGGTGGCCTGGGTGACAACCTGGGTGATGATCGCCCTGACCATCATCCTGGTGGTCGCAACGTTCTTTCCGAAATTGTTCGACTAAACTCACGGGTTTGGCGGTTCATGAGACCCCGCAGCCAGTAGCCGGGCAGATGACTCCCGAGCTTCCCCACGAGATCGCGGTAGGTGCCCTTCCCTTGCATGATGTCAGCCACCCGGGAGAAGAGACCGGGGTGGCGGAAGACCAAGCGGTTGAGCCGCTGATCGAGCGAGAGGTAGAGGCGGGCGAAGAGGCGGGCATACCGGAGGTCGGCCCCGAAGCTCTCCCAGCACCGCGCGGGGTAGGAGGAGAGGTCCGGGTGGGCGGGGGAGCGGTGAAGCGCCGCGGCAGCGCACTCGCCAGCCAGCCGCCCCGAAAGCAGGGCATAACGAATACCCTCACCGGTGAAAGGGTCGGCCACGCCCAGAGCGTCCCCCGCCAGCAGCACCCGCGCGGCCTGCCCGGGATGATTCCGCCCGCCGAGCGGCAGGACTGCCCCCTTGACCGCCGCCGGCTCCGGGAGCCCGGCCAGGGCCAGGAAGCGCGACAGCTCGCGGCGGGGCGAAGGCAAGTACCGGGCGACGCTGCCGATGCCTACGTTCAGGCCGGCCTCCTGCGGGAAGATCCAGCCGTAGCCTTTCTCCGGGTTGCTGTACCACACCTCGAGCCCATCAACGAAGAAGGTTTCGTACTCCTGGGGGCGGAGGGGCAGTTCCCCGACCTGGCACACCCCGAGGTCGCGGCGGGGGAACGGCGGGCGGACCGCCAGGCCGACCCTGCTCCGGGCGCCGTCGGCTCCCACGACCACCCGGGCGCGCCACGTCCCCCGGTCAGTGCGCAAGGTCACCCCGTCGCTCCCCGGCTCGGCGGCGGTGACCCGGGTCCCGTGCCTCACCTCGGCCCCAGCCTGCCGGGCCAGGGAGAGCAGGTAGGCGTCGAACCGGTCCCGGTGGACCACCTCGACCAGCGTCTCCTCCCGGCGCACTGTAACCGCCAAGCCGCCGTAGCGAGGCCGCACAGCCCGGCACGCCCGCCCCGCCACTCCGGGCGGGAGCGGCTCCCCCAGCTCCTTCAGGGCCGCTGCCGAGAGACCTCCGGCGCACGGTTTCGGCCGGGGAAACTCCTCCGCCTCCAGGATCAGCGTCTCGACGCCGGCCCGGGCGGCCGCCCGGGCGGCCGCCGCGCCGGCCGGCCCCGCCCCCACCACGATCAGGTCCCAGGTCCGCAAAAGGATCGCCTCCTTGGTGATAGTATGCACGGAAGGTTTACGCCTTCCAATGCCGTAGTAAGCAACAAGCGGTCATTCGGTCAAGTCCGTTTTGCGTGGAGGGAACAGTATGATCAGGGTCATCGTCGACACCACCTGTTCCATGCCGCTGGAATGGTACGGCCAGCACGGCCTTACCGCCGTGCCGTTGTACGTCCGGGAGGGCGAGAACGTCCAGCGGGAGCTGTTCGACCTCTCCTACGCGGAGTTCTACCGGCGGCAGCGGGCGGGAGCCAGGTTCTCCACCGCCCAGCCGGACCCCAACGCCTTCCTCGAGCACTTCCGGCCGGCGGTGGAGGCAGGGGACGAGGTCATCTGCATCGTGCTGTCGAGCCGCATCTCCGGGGCGCTGAACTCGGCCAACCTCGCCAGGCAACTGCTCGAAACCGACCGGGTCTCCGTCGTGGACTCCCGCCAGAGCGGCTTCGGCGAGGCCTCCCTGGCCCTCAGGGCGAAGGAGATGGCGGACGCCGGGGCCGGCCGAGAGGAGATCGTCCGCGCCTTGGACGACCTCATCGCCCGGACTCGGACTTACTTCGTCGTCGAGTCCCTCCGCTACCTCTATGAAGGGGGCCGGCTCTCCGGAGCCCAGGCGTTGCTCGGCTCGCTCATCCAGATCAAGCCGATCATCTGGTTCGACTCGGCGGGGACAATGGAGGCCCTGGAGAAGATCCGCACCACCAAGGCGGCCCGGGCGCGCCTCATCGAGCTTGTGAAGGAGCGGGCCGGGCGGGGGATTGAGAAGATCGCCCTCCACTACGGAGACAACCTGGAGGAGGCGACCGCCTTCGCCCGGGAGATGGAGGCCGTCGCCGGGATGCCGGTGCCGCTGGTCCGCCTTTCCCCGGTGATCGCCAGCCACACGGGTCCGGAGATCCTCGGCCCGTGCCTCATCACCCGGGAATGACGAAGGGAGTCGAGCATGACTAGTCTATCGCCCCTGGCGCTCACCCACCTGGCGATCATCTACGTGGTCTGGGGCTCGACCTACCTGGCGATCCGCTTCGCCGTCGCCGTTTGGCCGCCGTTCCTCACCGGGGTCGTCCGCTTCCTTTCGGCGGGCACGTTGATGCTGCTCACCGCCAAGGCCTTCGGACACTCGCTCCGGCTCGACCGCCGCGCCCTGGCCACCTCCTTCCTCTCCGGGCTGCTCCTCTTTCCGGTGGGGAACGGCGCCGTGCTGTGGGCGGAACAGACCACCTCCTCAGGTCTGGTCGCCACCCTCACCGCCACGGTGCCCATCTGGATGACGCTCTTCGCCTGGCTCATGGGGACCCACGCCCGCCCCAGCCTCCGCGTCTTCGTTGCCCTGGCGCTCGGCCTGTCGGGGGTGGCCCTGCTGGTCGCCAACGGCGGAGCCGCGGTGTCGGCCGCCAACGCTTTCATCCTGCTGGTCGGTGCGGCAACCTGGGCCTTCGCCTCGGTCTGGGTCGCCAAGCGCCGCCCCGCCGGATCGCTCCTGGTGCGCGTGGCGTATCAGATGCTGGCCGGGGGGGCGGGTTTCGTGCTTCTGGCGCTGCTCCACGGCGATGGCGCCAGGGTCGGCCCGGCGCTGCTCGCCCCTAAGCCCCTGCTGGCCATACTCTACCTCGCGGTCTTCGGCTCCTGCATCGGCTACTTCTCCTTCTCGTGGCTGGTCGCGCACGTCCCCCCGCACATCGTCGGGACCTACGCCTTCGTCAACCCGGTCATCGCCGTTATCCTGGGCGCCTTCTTCGGGGAGGCGGTCACCGCTCAGGGGGTCCTGGCCATCGGCCTCGTAGTCACCGGGGTGGTACTGGCCGCTCTCCCGGAGCGTCGGGCGGAACTGGTGCAGGAACCGCTTGCCGAGTGACCCTTCCCCGCCCCCCGGCCGTTCCTCCGCCCTAGCCTTCGACCCGCCCTTCGCGGGGTCCCGGTTCCTGGTGGTGGGTCAGGGGAGTCCGCTCGCTGCGCGGCTTGCGGTATTCGGTCCGCATGGCGATGGCCTTCGTCGGGCAGACCTCCACGCACACCCCACAGACGATGCACTGGTAGGGGTCGAGGTTCCAGGTTCTCTCCGCCTTGTTCACCACGATGCAGTCCGCCGGGCACCGCTTCTGGCAGACCCCGCAGAAGATGCAGTTCTCGATGACACTCTCGATCCGCCCCCGGGAGGAGGGGAATATCGCTCGCTTCTCCGCCGGATACCGCCGGGTCGCCGGGCCGCGGCCGAGATTGGCGCTGAGGACGCGGAGCATCTCGAACACTTCGCTCATTCACCTCTTCTGCAGGCAATCAGCGCTCGGTGCAACTGACGCAGGAGTCGATGGAGAGGGCGATCACCGGCACGTCGGACAGGCGGCACCCCTCCAGCATCCGGACGAGCGGGGGGATGTTGGAGAGGGTCGGGGTCCTCACCCGCACCCGGTCGAGCTGCGGCTTCCCGGTGGCCCGGACGTAGTACAGGAGCTCCCCCCGGGGCTGCTCCACCCGGCTGACCGCCTCTCCCTCCGGGCGTCCCTTGACCTTCGGCAGCACCTCGCCCTCTGGGATCCTCCGCAGCGCCTGCCGGACCAGGTCGATCGCCTGGTAGGTCTCGCCGAGGCGCGCCATCAGCCGGGAGTAGGAGTCCCCGCCCGTTTCCACCACCGGCCGGAAGTCCAGTTCCCCGTAGGCGGCGTAGCCGAGCTGCCTCATGTCCTGCGCCACCCCGCTGGCCCGGAGGACCGGCCCCACCGCCCCAAGCCGGATGACCTCCTCCCGGGTGATGATCCCCGTCCCGACAGTGCGTTGCTTGATCAGGGGGTCGTCCTGGAAGACCGGCGCCACCCGGTCCAACCCTCGCTCCAGGTCGTCCATCCGCCGCCCGATCTCCTTCAGGACCGAGGGTTCGAGGTCCCGCCGGCAGCCCCCGACGGCGTTGCCGGAGATGATCACCCGGTTCCCCGTGGTCGCCTCGCAGAGGTCCATCACGATCTCCCGGTTCTTCCAGCACTCCATGAAGAGGCTCTCGAACCCGAAGGCGTCGGCCAAAAGGCCCAGCCAGAGGTGGTGGGACTGGAGGCGGCCAAGTTCGGCCCAGATGGTCCGGAGGTAGCGGGCCCGGGGCGGGACCTCGATTCCCATCAGATCCTCGAGCGCCTGGCAGTAGCAGAGGGAGTGCATGAAGCTGCAGATGCCGCAGACCCGCTCCATGAGGAAGACGTTCTGGGCGTAGTCCTTCGTCTCAGCGAGCTTCTCCAAGCCCCGATGCATGTAGCCGAGGGCGGGGACGGCCTCCAGCACCCGCTCCTCTTTCATCACCAGGCGTAACTGGAGGGGTTCGGGGAAGACGGGGTGCTGGGGCCCGAAGGGGATCACGCTCTGGCCGGGCACTAGCGCTCTGCCCCCTCCGGCCGCTCCCGCTTGACGAGAGGCGTCTCCGGCGACTCGCGGGCGAGGAGCATGTGCCCCCCGTAGTCGATCACCGGGTTGGCCACCCTGATCCCGAAGAAGTCCTGGAGTTCGTTCTCGGGGACGAAGGCGCAGAAGTAGATCCGGCTGATGCTGGGCAGTTCCTGCCCCTTCGGGAGACGGACCCGCAGGTGGGTCAGGCGCAACTCCCGGTCGAAGTGGTAGAGCAGCTCGAAGGCGTCGCCGGCGTCCACGCCGGTGATGGAGACGAGCCGGCACCCTTCCTCCGCCAAGCCCTGGACCACCGTGAGCAACTGCTCCACTCCCACCTGAGTGACGTCCGGGATCATGCCTTCCCCTCCTCCCCCGCCCCCCCGGCCGGCGGTTCCTCCTCTTCGACCAGGCGCCGGCGGTCCCGGGCCACCGGCGCCCCCCGGAGCTTCTCCGCCGCCAGGAGGATCCCGTCGATCATGGCCTCCGGCCAGGGGGCGCACCCCGGCACGTAGACGTCCACCGGTATCACCTTGTCGGCCCCCGGAGCCAGGTTGTAGCAGTCGTGGAAGATGCCGCCGGTCAGGGCGCAGACCCCGATCGCCACCACCGCCTTCGGCCCGGGCATCTGGTGGTACAGGTTCCGGAGCACCCGCCCGCTCCGATACCCGACACAGCCGGTGACGAGGAGGAGGTCGGCGTGCTTGGGGTTGCCGGTGTTCATGATCCCGAACCGTTCCAGGTCGTAGAGGGGGGTCTGGAGGGCGAAGACCTCGATGGCGCACCCGTTGCAGCTCCCCGTCTCGTAGTGGAAATACCAGGGCGACTTCCCCCGGGCCCACCGCACGATGCTCACGGCATACCCGCCCCCCAAAGGTACAGCCAGACTACGTTGATGGCGGCCAACCCCAGCCCCGCCTGCCAAGCGAAGCGCAGCATCCAGGCCCAGGTAACCCGGGCGGAGACGTTGTCGACGGTGATGGCTGCCAGGTAGACCAGGAGAGCCACCCCGGCCGCCGCCCAGACGCTGGTCGCCCAGAAGAGACCCGCCAGACCGAGAAGCAGGACGAGCTCGTACCAGTGGGCCAGCTCGATGATGCCCAAGTATGGCCCGGAATAATCGGTGAGAATGCCCTTGACCAGTTCCTGGTGGGGGTGGTGGAGTGAGGTGGCCAGGTCGAAGGGGGACTTGCGCAGCTTGATGACGACGACCAGCAGGTAGCCGAGAAAGATCAGGGGCAGGCTGGGGAGCAAGGGTCGTGGGAAGACGACCACCCGGCTCACCAGGAAACTGCCCGTTCGGAGGTAGATCGCCACCACCATCAGAACCAGGATCGGTTCGTACGCCAGAAGCTGCATGATCTCCCGCTGGGCTCCGAACCGGCTGTAGGGGGAGCGGACGCTGAACCCCCCCAGCACCAGCGAGATGGTGCCGAAGGCGAGGGTGAAGAGAAGCATCAGGAGGTCGTGGCCCAGGGCCAGCTCCGCCAGGGCAGCTGCGACGAAGAGTAGGTAGGCGTTGGCGTAGAGGATCTGCACCACGTTGACGGTGAGCCGGTCCTTGTGCCACAGCTTCACCAGGTCGGCGAAGGGCTGCCAGAGCGGAGGGCCGACCCTCGCCTGGAGGCGCGCCGAGAGCCACCGGTCGAACCCGGTGAGGAGCCCGCCCAGGAGCGGCGCCAGGACAAGGACTCCAAAAGCGATCAGGAGTGGACGGTAAACCATCGAAGTTATAGTCTCCCGCCGGGAGGTGCGCTGTATTAACCTCACAGGCCTTACCGCAGGAACCCCACCATCAGCAACAGGATCGCCAGGGCTAGCGGGTCGGCCCACTGGCGCACCATTCCCTCGCCGAAGACCGACTCCAGGTAGAAGTTGCCTGTCTCAGCGATCTCCACCTCGTCCCGGGCGGTGTGGAAGGACGTTCCCGGCTTCTGGTCGGCGTTCTCTCCGCAAAGATACGGCGGTCGGGCGTCCTCCGGTTCGAGTCGGCCGACCATGACGAGGAGGAGCAGCAGCACTCCCAGGATGACCAGGAAAATGGGCCACGGCAGGAAATCCCCGAAGCCGGTGGTCAGTCCTCCCCCGCCGGTTCGGACAAAGCCCCGGGCGTCGAACTGGTCGACGATCACCGGCCGGACGAGCCGGTTGTAGAGGGGCGCCACGCCGATGCTCCCAGAGAAGACGGCCAAAAGGAGCAGGAGCTTGGGAAGGCGGAGGAGGACGGGCAGGCGCTCCCAGCGGAACTTCCGGTGGTAGGAGACGGTGAGAATCCGGCCGATCCACTTGGACCAGAAGACGAGAGTGAAAGCGGAGCCGAAGACGACGAAGGCCAGGACCAGCGGGGTCCGGACGCTCGATTCGATCGCCAGCCACTTTCCGATCAGCATGCCGAAGGGGGGGACCACCATCGCCAGCATGGCGAGAACGGTTAGGACCGTCGTCACCGGCATCTTCCACATGACCCCTTCCATCTCCTCGATGTTGCGGGTGCCGATGCCGTGCTCGATCGTCCCCACGCAGAGGAAGAGGAGCGCCTTGGTGGCGGCGTGGAAGAGGACCAGGAGGATCGCGGCGGCGAGGGCGCCGGTCGTCCCCACACCGGCGCAGGCGATGATGAGCCCCAGGTTGGCGATGGTCGAGTAGGCCAGCACCTTCTTTCCGTTGGCCTGTCCGATGGCTGTGGCCGAACCGGCGAAGAAGGAGAAGGCCCCGTAGACGGCGGCCGCCAGCGCCAGGGGTGTGCCGCGGAAGGCCGGCGCCAGGCGAAGGACGAGGTAGACGGCGGCCTTCACCATGGTGCTGGAGTGGAGGAGGGCTGAGACCGGGGTGGGGGCCACCATGGCCGCGGTGAGCCAGCGCTGGAAGGGGAACTGGGCGGCCTTGATGAAGGCGGCGAAGAGGAGCAGCCCCAGCGGCACGAGGATTCCGGGAGCAGGCGGTGTCGCCGCGAGCTGTTCGAGGGACGCTTCTCCCCGCCCCGCGAGCAGGACCAGAGCGCCGACGAAGGCCACGCCTCCGAGCGAGTTGACCGTCAGCGCATAGGCCGCGTTGGGGACGGCGTCGCCCGACTGCGGATGGGAGATGAGCAGGAATGAGGCAAGGGTGGTCGCCTCCCAGAAGAAGTAGACCCAGTGAAGGTCATCGGCCAGGACGAGGCCGTTCATGAGGCCGAGGAAAGCGAGGAGCACGGCGAAAAAGCGCCTGGGTCCCGCCGTGCCCTGGGCGTGCCGCTCGTACTCCCGCATGTAGGGGAGGCTGAAGAGGGCCACCAGCGAACCCACGACGGAGACGACGAGCACCATCACTGCCGAGAGCCCGTCCACGACGAAGCGGCCGGCTTCGGGCCGGGGCACCCCTTCGAGGTAGAGGATCCCAGCCAGTTGTACCAAGGCAAGCAGGGTGAGGAGGAGGTGCCGCAGCCGCCAGCCGGTCAGGCCGATGTAGGCCAGGAGCAGGGCATCGAGAATCCCGAAGAGCGGGCCGGGACGGAAGCCGCCGAGGAGGGTGGCGGCATCCAGGGCGAGGCGGCCGTGCGCCAGAACGAGGGCTGCCCCCGAGAGAAGCGACAGGACGGCCCCACCCACGGCGACGTATCTCGTCCACGCCCCGCCGATCAGCGTGAACAACCCCGCCGCCAGCGGGATGGCGACCAGAAGCAGAATAACCATGCTCTAAGTATGCCTTATCCCGGCTTCGGATAAATCGGACCAATTACGGTCTTACGGTCGAGGACCCTCAGTGAACTGCGTCTCGTACAACCTGCGGTACAGGCCGTCCTTCGCCAGCAGCTCCTCGTGGGTTCCCTGCTCGACAATGCGTCCTTCGGCCAGGACGACGATCCGATGGGCGCGTTGGACCGTGGAGAGCCGGTGAGCGATCACGAAGGTCGTCCGGCCCCGCATCAGGTTTTCCAGCGCCGCCTGGATCAGTCGCTCCGATTCAGTGTCCAGGGCGGAGGTCGCCTCGTCCAGGATGAGAAGGCGCGGGTCGCGCAGGATGGCCCGGGCGATGGCGATTCGCTGCCGCTGTCCCCCGGAGAGAGCGGCCCCCCGCTCGCCGATCAGGGTGTCGTAGCCGTCCGGCAGTTCCAGGATGAAGTCATGGGCGTTGGCCGCCTTGGCGGCGGCGACAATCTCCTCCTCCGTCGCCCCGAGCCGCCCGTAGGCGATGTTCTCCCGGACACTCACGCTGAAGAGCAGCGTCTCCTGGGGGACGAGACCGATCTGGGCACGGAGGGAGGCCGCCTTGACCGTCCGGAGGTCGTACCCGTCCACCAGGACCCGGCCTTCCGACGGATCGTAGAAGCGGGGGATGAGGTTCACCAGGCTGGTCTTGCCGGCGCCGCTCGGCCCGACCAGCGCCACCACCTCGCCCGGACGGACGTCCAGGTTCAGGTGGGAAAGGACCGGCTGCCCCTCCCGGTAGCCGAAGGTCACGTCCTGGAATTCCACCCGCCCCGCCAGGCGAGGGAGGGTGATGGCGCCCGGCGCGTCCCGGATCTCCGGTTCGGAGTCCAGGACCTGGAACACCCGCTCGGCGGCGGCCAGAGCCTGCTGGAAGCCGTTGAAGGTGTTGGTCAGCGTCGTCAGAGGCGCCCCCGCCATGGCGATCAGGGTGAAAAAGGTTAGAAGCTCGCTGGCCTCCAGGCGCCCGCGGATGACCTCCCCCCCGCCGTACCACATCACCAGTGCCAGCGCCACGGTGAAGATCAGCTCGATCAGCGGGCCCAGCGTCGCCACAGCCTGTTCCGACCGCATGACCGCCCGGAAGCTGGCCTCGTTCTCCCCGGCGAACCGCTGCGCCTCCCGCTCCTCCATGGTGAAAGCCTTGATGATCCGAATGCCGGCCAGGTTCTCGTGGAGGACGGAGGTGAGGTCGGCCACCTTCTCCTGGACGCGCCGGCTCACCCCCCGGATGCGCTCCCCCGCCCGGGACACGACGTAGGCGGCCAGGGGAAAGACGGTGAGGGTCAGGAGCGCCAGCCGCCAGTGCAGGTAAAACAGGGCGACCAACACCCCGGTAAGGTAGAGGGACTGGTAGAGGAGGTCCGCCACCCCGCTGGAGATGCTCGTCTGGATAAGACCTACGTCGTTCGTGATCCTGGCCAGGAGTTCGCCGGTCCGGTGGGACTCGTGGTACCCGATGGACATCCGCTGCAGTTGCTCGTAGATCTGGTTACGCAGCCTGACGACGACCCGGTGGCCGGTGAAAGCCATCAGGTAGTTGCGGGCGAAGGAGAAGGCCCCCTTGATGAGGACGAGCACCACCACGCCGCCGGCCAGGAGGTTGAGCTGAACCTGCTGTCCCCGGTGGAGGAGAGTCCCCAGCAGCCGGCCGAAGATGAAGGGGATCATGAGGTTGATGGCGATGACCACGAGCATGGCCAGGAAGCCACCGAGGAACGTCCTCCAGTGCGGCTTGAGATAGGCCAAAAGTCGGCGGGTCTTATCCATGGCGCCCGTCACCCCCCTCCGCCGCGCCGTCCGAAGGGATCAGGAAGAACGGCTGGGACCAGGCGGCGTACCCAGCCTGGCTCTCCACCTCGACCCGGACGAACCCCTCGTCGCCCACCGGCCGGTACTCGCCCCGGTCACCCCGGAAAACCGCCACGACCTCGTTCCGGGCGTTGATAAACCTGATCCAGGCTCCCGCTGAGGCTTCGGCTCGGATCGCTCCGTCCACCACCCCGAACTCCGCCAGCGCGCCGTTGGTGGCGTAGAAGCTGCCTCTCCGCAAGGCGGCCAGCAGGGCCTCCCGGGAGACCTCCGCCGTCTTGACCATGACCCACCCGGCGTCGATCGGCTCGGCGTTGTCGGTGTCATCCACGGCGATCCCCCAGACCGGATCGGCGTATCCCCGCCGCTCGAGGACCTTGTGCCACAGCCAGAAATCCAGGGTCGAATTGGACTTGCCGTTGAGCACTTCGATGAGCTGGTAGTCCCTCCGCCTCAGCAGGTCTTTCAGGCTCCAGCGCCCGGTTCCGAGATTCCCGCCCCAGCTCGGGTGCGCCACAGCCCGAACCTCGTCCCTGCCGATCCCGATCCGCAGCAGGTGCCTCCCTAATGGCCAAGTGATGACCGGCAGAGTCCTCTCCTCCCCCGGGAGCACGGCGAAGTCCGGGGTGTTCAGGTCGGCCAGGCCCGCGACGTCGGTCACCCGGTCGTGGTCGGTCAGGACCACGAAGCTGTACCCGGCGCGCCGGTAGGCCAGCACTGTCTCCCGGACCGGTTTCTTCTCCCGCACGTCCGGCGAGTTGGAGGTGTGCAGGTGGAGTTGCCCCTTGCGGTAGGTGCCGGGGACGCGATAGGGGTCGGCTACAGTGAAGGCGGCGAGCCGCGGCCGCCTGATCGGGAAGGAGAAGGTGGTGAAGGCATGGACGTCATGGCGCAGGGCCTGGTAGCGGCGCGCCACCACCGCGGCGGCCGACCCCAGCGCGGCGAAGGCCAGGATGACCAGGACCCCTCCGGCTATGGCTCCACCACCGCCTCGCGCTGCGCCCGCTCCCAGTCCGCCAGGATGCCCTCGAGGGTCGAGAGGTCGCCGGGCAGGCCCACGGCGGGGCAGTTGACCGTCCGGTAGCGGAAGTCGCCGTATTCGATGCAGAACCGGTCCCAGGGGCTCATCCTGGCGCCCATGAGCCTCGCGAAGCGGTACATGGCCTGCGGGGACAGATGGAGCTGCCAACCGATCCGGTGGCCGAAGTAGGCCGCCACCCGCCGGGTGAACTCGCCGAAGCTGAGCGGCTCATTCCCCAGGACGTTGTCTTTCTCCACCTGTTCCGCCTCAACCAAGTGTCGCACCAGCCGGGCGATGTCCCTGGCATGGATGAAGTGGAACCAGGCGTCCGTGTCCAGCCGCCCCAGGAGCCACGCCCAGCGCTTCAGGAGCGGCAGGCCGGAGCTGAGGTGGGAGGTGGGGTGGCCCCGGTCCCCCCCGAAGACCAGGGTGGGGAAGACTGTCACGATCCGCTCATAGTTGGGTGACTGGGGCAACTCCACATAGGCCCGGTACTTCGAGCGGATGTAGTCCGTTCCGTACCGGTCCACCTCGTGGAGCAACCGGTTTCCCCGGCCGAGGATGCTGGCGGTGGAGAAGTAGACGATCCGCCGCACCCGCTCCGGGTTCAGCAGGGTGAACAGTTCGTGGGTCCGGCGGACGTTCACTTCCCAGGCCGCCGGCCCGCCCCAGGCAGCGGCCGTATGGACGCAGTAGTCCATCTGCGAAAGCAGCGCAGCGTGGGCGCTCAGTTCGGTCAGGTCGCCCCGGACGACAGTGACGTTCGGGCGGGTCGCCGGGTCGAAGCGCAGTTTGGCTGGGTTCCGTACCAGCAGGTACGCTTCGTATCCGGCCGCGGCAAACTCGTCGACCACATAGTGGCCGACGCAGCCGCTGGCGCCGGTGATGAGGACTGACGGCATGAGGTACTCCTTTGCCCGTGTTCGGGTTACACTCCTACATCTGAGGCGAGTTTTCCTGCTTCCGCCAAGCGGCATGTTCTAGGCGGTCTGCCACAGCCTGACACCTCCGCCAGCAGGAAGAAAGCGAGAAGGGAGCGAACTCCCCGCCATGCGCTCACGTGACACCAAGCGCCTCAAACGCATCCTCGCTCGTCTGGAACAGGCTTACCCGGGGGCCCGCTGCGCCCTGGTCCACGCCAACCCCTTTCAGCTGCTCATCGCCACCATGCTCTCCGCCCAGTGCACCGACGAATGCGTCAATCGGGTGAGCGGTCCGCTCTTCGCCCGCTACCCCGGACCGGAGGACTTCCTGAAGTTGAGCGAGGAGGAACTGGCCGGCCTGATCCGGGAGTGCGGGCTCAACCGCACCAAGGCGCGCCATATTCACGCCGTCTGCCGGGCCCTGGTCGAGGAGCACGGCGGGCAGGTCCCCGCCTCCGTCGAAGCCCTGACCGCCCTGCCGGGGGTCGGGCGCAAGACAGCCGGGGTGGTGCTGGCCAACGCCTTCGCCGGCCCTTATCTGCCCGTCGACACCCACGTCTTCCGGGTGGCTCACCGTCTGGGCCTCGCCTCCGGCAAGACGCCGGACCAGGTCTCCGACGAGTTGGAAGCCCTCGTGCCGCCAGACCTCCGACTTCGCGCCCACCATCAGCTCATCGCCCACGGCCGGCAGGTCTGCACCGCCCGACGGCCGCGCTGCGCCGCCTGCCCACTCGCCCCGGACTGCCCTTCCCGGGACATCTTTTCCCCCTCGCAGGCGTAAAGTTACTCCGGCCAGGTCAGAGTCCGTCCTCGGATCTGTGGGGGTGAGCAAGATGGGTGGCCCCGTCGTGTTTCAGCGCCGGCCGATCCTGAAGTGGCTCGCCGTGCTGCTGTCGGCGCCCGCCCTGGCCGCGGCGGGGGTCCTTTTGCTCACCCCGGCCGCTCCACCCCGTGTCGCGCCCTTCCCCTGGCAGGGCACCCTGGGACGTCCCTTCCTGATCGCCGCCGGCGGGGCCCCCTCCGCCCCACCCTACACCCTGCCAGCTTTCCGCCGGGCGCTGGCCGACGGGGTGCAGGCGCTGGCGCTGCCGCTCCGCTTCACCGCCGACGGGGAACCGGTGGTCTATCCCGCCGGCGACCTGAGCGCCACAACCGACGGGCACGGCGCGGTCGAGGCTCTCCCCCTGGCGGACCTCCAAACCCTGGACGCCGGGTATCGCTTCGCCGACCCGCCCGGCGCCTTCTCCTTCCGGGGCCACGGCCTGCAGATCCCGCTGTTCGAAGAGGTCTTGGCCGCCTTCCCGGGCACTCCGATGCTGGTCGAGCTCGTTGACCCGTCACCGGCACCGGCCCACCTGGACCGCCTTGCCCGCATAGTGAAGCGGTGGGAGGTTTCAGGGACGATTCTCCTTGCCGCCCGGTCGCGGGAGGTGGCCGCCACTCTGCGCCGCCTCATCCCGGAGGCCCCGGCCGTCTCCACTCCGGAGGAGGCCGCCTCCTTCCTCACCCTGGCCCGCCTCGGCCTCGCCGCGTTCGCCCGCCCGGCCTACCACCTGCTGTGGGCGGCGCCGGAAGCGCTCACGGCGCGGGTAGTGGGTGCGGCCCACCGCCGCCGCCTGGCGGTTCTCGCCGGCCCGGCCGCCTCCCCGGAGGAGGCCCGGCGGCTTTTGGCGCTGAAGGTGGAAGGACTCATCCTCACGGGTCGGGCGATGCCGCGCCGGCCGCGGTGACGAGGCCCTCCTCCCCGACCACCCGGCCGTCCCGAAGAATCACACACCGGTCGCAGGCCCGGGCCACTTCCGGGTTGTGGGTGACGATGAGGAAGGTCCGGCCGCTCTCCCGGTTCAACCGGCGGAGCAGGATCATCACCTGGCCGGTGGTGGTTGAGTCGAGTTCACCCGTGGGCTCATCCGCCAGAATCAAGGGAGGATCGCAGGCCAGGGCGCGGGCGATGGCCACCCGCTGCTGCTGCCCTCCGGAGAGCTCCCCCGGGCGGTGGTTCAACCGCTCGGCCAGCCCGACTTCGGCCAGGAGGTCCCGGGCCCGCCTCCGGGCAGCCGCCGGCCCCACCCGGGCGTACCGCAGCGGCAGGGCCACGTTCTCCCAGGCAGTCAGGGTCGGGATCAGGTAGTGCTGCTGGAAGATGAAGCCCAGGTTGCGGTTGCGGAAGTCGGACAGGGACCCGGGGGGAAGGCGGCTCGGGTCCTCGCCGAGGAGTCGGATGCGCCCCGCGGTCGGACGGTCGAGACAGCCGAGGAGGTGGAGGAGGGTGGACTTGCCCGAGCCGGACGGCCCCACGATGGCGACCATGCTGCCCTCCGCCACACTCAGCGTGACCCCGTTCAGGGCGTGAACCACCTGAGCAGGGCTACGCCGGTACTCCTTGCGCAGGTCCTCCGCTTCCACCAGCACCGCCTGTTTCACTCCTCCCGCAACGCCTGCACGCAATCGAGTCGCGCCGCCCGCAGCGCCGGGTAGACTCCGGCCGCCACCCCGAGCCCGGTGGCCAGAACCACCCCCAGGAGCTCGAGGCGCGGCGTCGCGGCGAAGAGGACCGCCCCCCGCTCCGCCATCCAGCGGTTCAAGGCTGATACAAAGGCCACGCCCGACCCGACGCCGGCCAGCCCGCCCAGGAACCCGATCAGTCCGGCCTCCAGGAGGTACTCCCGGAGAACGTCGGCGGTCCGCGCCCCCAACGCCCGCTTCAGCCCGATCTCACGGGTTCGCTCCAGGACCGCCATCGTCATGGTGTTGATCACCGCCAGGGCTCCCACCACCAGGGCGATGGTCGCACTGCCGAGGATCAGGAGGTTGAAGAGGAGCGTGGCCTGGCGGAGGCTTCGGCGCATCTCCGCCGGCGAGTAGACCTCGACCCCGGAGACGGCCTTCCGAATCCTCCGGGCCACCTCTTCGGGATCCTCGCCGGGTTTCCACCCTACCGAGGCCGCCGTGGCCAGGCCCTGCACGGGGAGGTGGCTCACTGCCTGCAGCTGGCGCCGGATCGCCGGCGGGAGGAGCACCACCCAGAAGTCCGGGATCGCCCGAACCGCCTCAGCCTGCTCCTTCAGCAGCCGCAGGTAAGGCTGGCTCTCCGCCAGCAGCGCCTGGGCGTCCTCCAACGCCACGAAGGCCATGCGGTCGGGCCCGGTCATAGTCTTGTCCGCCACCCCCACCACCCGGAAGGAGCGGCCGCGCAACCGGAGCACCTCGCCCACCTGTGCCTTACGCTCGAAGGCCAGATCTGCACCGACGACCACCCATCCCCGCTCCCCCGGCCGTGGCATGCGGCCTTCCCGCAGGACGAGCTGGTTCCCCCGGCGGGTCCGGGCTACGGCGGCCAGGTCCGTCCCGTGGATCAACGGCGGTATCCCCAGGGTCAGGCGGCGCGTCTCCTCCTCCATCAGCATCAGCACCTCCGGGGCCACCTCGTCGACGCCGGGGACACGCTTGATCTCCTCCACCTTCTCCGCCGGGAAGAAGTTGGAGCCGAGCGGCGCACCGTTGACATGAGCGGCGTACACGGAGATCTGGTGGGTGAAGTACCGCTCCCCGTTGGCGATCATCTGGTTGAACTTCTCCGCCAGCGCCCCCATGACCGTCAGGGCGAAGATGCCGATCACGATCCCGGTGACCGTCAGGGCTGTCCGCCCCTTCTGCCGGAGGAGATTGCGGAGCGCCTCCTGCACGACCATCACCCCGCCGTTCAAATTCCCAGTGAAGCGGCAAGGATAGTGTGGGTAAGAGCGGAGGAGGAAATTCCCGGGGGAAGGCAATTCGGCCTCGGGGCGTACGAAAGGCGCGAGCCGGCCTCGTCGGCCGGCTCCAGGCAATTGGCGGTTGTAGTACAGGTGGAGGGGGAGGGGGGTTGCTGCGTCTAGGATTCAAAGGTAAGGGAGGCTTGCGGGACGACGCCTGCAACAAAGCAGGTGGGCTGGCACCTGCATGGGTGTGAACGCTGCTGCTCCGCCAATCCTTGACTACATTATCCTGCCTTTTGTTTCAACCAGCATGGGGCAAATGTCCTCAGGTTTTGGGCAGGGTGTCATGCTTTGTCGGTCCCGTTGGCTGAAGGGTCGGGGCGGAGTCCCTTGCGGGCGGCGAAGGCCGCGGCCTCAGCCCGGTTGGCCAGGTTCAGCTTGGTGAAGATGCCGCTCACGTAGTTGCGGACCGTCTTTTCTGAGAGGTAGACGGCGGTGGCGATTTCGCGGTTGGTCTTCCCGGCGGCGATCAAACCCAGGATCTTGCGCTCCTGGTCGTTGAGGAGCGCCAGTTCCGGGTCGCGAGCGGCGGCCGCCCGGCGGACTTCCGCCAAGACCTGCCCGGTTACGCTTGGGTCGAGCAGCGATTCCCCCGCCGCCACCCGGCGGATCGCTTCCACCAGGCCCTGGCTCCCCACTTGCTTCAGAACGTACCCGCTGGCGCCGGCGGCGATGGAGGCGAGCACGGCTTCGTCGTCGGCGTACGAGGTCAGCACGAGAATCCGCACCTCCGGCCACCGGGAGGTGATCTCCCGGCAGGCGTCGATGCCGCTCCCGCCCGGCATGCGGATATCCATCACCACGACGTCCGGCTGGGTCCGGCCGGCCACCTCCACCGCCTGGGCGGCCGAACCGGCCTCGCCGACCACCTCCAGGTCGGGGCAGCGCCCCAGGACGGCGGCCAGACCCTCCCGCACCACGGCGTGATCGTCAACCAGCACTATGCGAATGCTCCGGTTCATCCACGGACCCTCCTCCCAGCGGCAGGCGGAGCACCACCTCCGTACCCCGGCCGCGCCGGCTGTTCACCTCCAGGCTGCCGCCGATCCCCTCCGCCCGCTCCCGCATGTTCCTCAACCCCTGGCGCCCCTCGGGACGGATACTGGCAGGCTGGAACCCCTGGCCGTTGTCCCATACCGCGAGCTCCACCGCCTGGCCCCACTGGAGGCGGGCGGTAACGGCCACCTCCGTGGCGCGGGCGTGGCGGGCGACGTTGGTCAGCGCTTCCCGGACGATCTGGCAGACCTCCTCGACCTGTTCCGGCGGAAGGCTGACCGCCCGGAGCGGTTCCAGTTCGATGGTCGTCCGGAGGGCCACGCCGGCCCGGAACTGGGCCACCACCTCGAGCACACTGGCATACAGGTCCCCGGTCGACCTCCGGGCAGGCCGCAGATTCAGGATGTACCCCCGGATGTCCTGAATCGTGTCGTTGAGCCGGGCCATCGAGCGTTCGAGTTCGTTCCGGGCGCGGGAGTGATCCTCGCTCATCAGGAAGAGCACGTTCTCCAGCGCCAACCCCACAGCATAGATGGACTGCATGACCCCGTCGTGCAGGTCCCGGCTGATCCGGAGCCGTTCGTTGAGGATCGCCCGCTGGGTCTCGGCCTCCTCCAGCCGCCGCTCCCCCTCCAGGTTGAAGATACCCAGGACACGCACCGTGGCGATGGTCATGACGACCACGGTGAACAACTGGAGCACCTGCACCGACACCGACCACCAGGTCGCCAGCTCAGTCTGGGTGAAGAGGGAGACCAGGCCGAGGCCGGGACGGTAAATGACGAACCCCGTCAATGCGGCGTAACAGAAAAAGGAACACGACGCCCAGCGCAAGGGAGCTACCAGGCAGTCCAACCTGGTGGCGCGGAATTCCGCGGCCTGCCCCAGGAGGGCCCAAGCGGTGACCACCGCGGCCGGCACGCCGAGGAGGTAGTGGGCGAGGTGTTCGAGGCTGCGGAGTTCGGCGAGGGCTATGGCCAGCGGCTGCGGGTGAAGTCGGAGGAGGTAATGCACCCGACCCAGCAAGACCAGCCAGCCGAGGAAGACCGCCAGCGGAACCCGGCGCAGCACCGGCGAGCCGCGCTCCGACTGCGGCAGGAGCAGCGCGCCGAACTGCCAGAGGAGAGCCCACGAGACGGCGGTCGCCGCCGCCTCCCCCACTTTGAAGAGCAACACGCCAGAGGGGGGCAGGATCGCCTCCTGGATGGGAGCGAAAACCAGGGACCACTCGTGAAAGGCATGAAAGACGCCGAAGCCGGCCAGCGCCCAGATGGCCTTGGTCAACGGGAACTCGCTCCGCGGCCGGTACTGGAAAGCGGTGGCCATGCCCAGCACGAAGAAGCCCAGGCCATAGAAGAAGAACACCACCGACTGAAAGGCCATCTGAGTGCGGTCCATGACCTGAGAATTCGGCGCCCCGAAGGAGAAACCTTTCTCTCCGCCTCTCCCAGGAATCGCCCCCTCTGCCGGGGAATATCCAGAGTCGCGAGGAAGATGGGCATGAAACCGTGGGTCGCGGTGGTGGGGTTGACGGTCCTGGCAGTCACTGGCCTTCACTTCAGCGAGGAACTGCAGCGGGTGGTCTCTCCCCCGTCGCCTGCCTGGAGCCGATCGGTACGCGTGGGGGAGACGGATCTCAACACGCCAGTGGCAGTGGAGACCCTGAGGGGTGAAGGTTATCTCCTCGCCTGGGCGGCCGGAGATTCCGTGCGCTTCGCCCGGCTCGCGCCCGACGGGCGGGTCCTCCGCCAGGGGTTCATCGAGGGCGCCAGCCCCGCCGGAGAAGTGGTCGGGGGTGCCGGGAGCGGCGCCTTCTTCTGGGTGAGTCCCGGAGGAGCGGGCGGAGCCGTGCTCGATCCGTCTGGCCGGGTGGTCACCCAGTACAGCCTCCCGGCCGGGACGGTGGCAGTGGCGGCCGCCGGCGAGCTTCACCTGGCGCTCGCTGTGCCCGACCGGTCCGGAGAGCTGGCGCTCTGGCACGCCGTCCTGTTTCCCGAAAGCGCCCCCGGCGGGGTCAAGCTCGACTCCCTCGGGTCCCTCACCACGCTGGGCCGGTCACTGGCCAGCCTTCAGGTGGGGTTCGACCGGACCAACCTGTACTGCCTTACTCTCTGGCAGCAGCACAAGCCCAGAGTGACCAGCCTTCTCCTGGCCACTCAGGAGCTGGCCACCGTCCGGCGGCGAACACCTCGAGGCCGCCGGCACAGGGAAAGTCTCCGGCCGCCACGGGGTGAGCTTTCAAGCCTTCACCGCAACGCTGCGGCCTGACGGATTGACCGCGCCGGCCTTCGCCTCCCGGGCCACCGGGGCGGTTCTCCAACCCACCCTGGCCGGAACGGAGGGAGAGCGGATCCTGTGCTTCACGGAGAGCGCCGGGTTCGGCCGCTACCGGATCTCGGTCACCGGTACCGGGACCGCCTTCCGCCGCTATAACCGCCTCGCTCCGGCGGATCTGTGGGAAGCGCTGACCGGCACTGCCTTGGGTCTCTTCTCCTTCTTCCTGGCGCTGTACTACATCCCAGCTACAGTGCTCTTGACCGTGGCGGTCGTGACTGTCATCTCCGCGGTAGCTCTGACCTGGGTAGAACACCACGATCGGGCAGTGATGAACCTGGGCCTCGCTTCCTATCTGATCGGCAAAACGCTGCTTCTGAGACGCACCTTCTACGAGGTCACCGTCCGCTCGCTCCTGCCGGCTTGGCTCGCTCCCCTACCCGTGGGCTGGCTCATCTCGACCGCTTTCTTTGCCCTCGGGGTTTGGGCCGCCGTCTCCTTGCGGCAGGACCGGCGCCTCTCCTCTTCCTACGCCGGGATTCTGGCGGTCGCGGCAGTGGATCTCCCGCTCACCTGGCTTCTTTTCACCCCGTACCTGCGCTGACCGCCCGGTCTCCTACCCGACCCAACGCCCCGCCAGGGCAGGGACCGGTTACTCAGTCTCGACCACATCCCCTACCTGGATCTCATCCTGGGACTCTGAAACGGTGGCCACGGAGGCCGCCGGATCCACACTCACCACCTTGATGGCGCCCGCCCCGCCGGAGGCGTTGCCTTCACCTTTCACCGCGGCAAGGATCTCTCCAGTCTGGACGTCCACCAAGCGAGCCGACACCTTGGCCGAGGCGGTCTGCACACCCAGTCCAATGTTGCCGACCGACAGCCCGCTGATCCCTCTCACGTTGAACTCCGTCACGGCGCCCAGGACCATGAGCCGCACGCCCAACACCCTTCCGAGCTGCACCGCGGTGGACTCATCCACCGCAGTGCCCGCTTGGAAGTTCTGCTCCTTCATGATCTGCTCGAGCCGGGTCCGCTCCACGCGTCCTCAAAGTCCATGACCGCCACGCTGAGCCCCGTGTCTCCCGCCAGCGCCGTCGGGACCAGCATCGAGAGCAGCAGAAGAGCCGCTGCTACTCTCGCGCTCCACTCTCTCCACCGTCTCACCCTCGTACCTCCCATCGACTGCCTCGCTTGCGCAGCTTTGCCGCGAATACTTCCACGGGAGCCCATGGTTTCCTTCGCCGCGCTACGACAGGGGGGCGTTCACCCCCCTCTGTACGGCCTCGGCCTGCCGCTCCCGGCATCGCGCCAACGATCGCCACCACAGAAAGCGGGTTATGCCGAGGAACAGGCCCTGGGCGTACAGGTCCGCCGCAACGGGCGGTGCCGCTTCTGCCACCCTTACGCGGGCCAACGGCACCCGTCGGCCGAAGCCGGCGAACTCGCCCCGGGGCGCCTCGACCGGCAGGCCGGCTTGGTCGAGTGCCCTGGCCACCCCACAAGCCAGGATGCGGGATAAGGCACTCCCCAGAGGATAACGGATCTCGGTCACCCGCCGGCCCTCCTCCACCACCAGACGCAACGCCACGTCACCGTAGCGCCGGCCGATCAGCCCGACTTCCGAGACCACCTGAGCGCCCGCCCCGCGCAACAAAGCGGTTAACCGGCGCCGCAGGGTCCCGGAGGAGGGCTCCTCCACCTTCAACGCCACAAGGGCGCCGGCCACCGGCGAGGCGATAAAGAGGCACTCCAGGTCCGGCCGGTAGGTGAAGTCCAGTCCCGCGGCCTGGCAGACGGCGATAAGCGGGTCGGCGTAGCTCGGATGCCGGAGTCCCAGGAGCTCACTGCCGCCGAGAAAGACCCTGACGCTCACGGCACTCCCTCCCCTTTTCGTCTCATGATATGAGAGGCGCCAGAAGGGTGACAAGCACGAAGCCCGGCCTGCCTCCTAGAACCGGCTCACTACCGGGGCATAAGATGCTAGCGAGCGGGGAGGTGAGTCAGATGGGCGAACTCGCCAAGGGTCCGCAGAACCCGGACCCCCTGGACCTGGGCTTCACCCGCCTCTGGCAGGAGCTCGACCGGCTGTTCTCCCAGACCATGGCGGCGGTCGTCAGAGCGGCCGAGAGCGCCGGGGCCCCCCTGAAGCTGAACGAGTTCTTCCCCCGGATCGAGGCGGAACGAAGGGGGCAGGAGGTCGTCGCCACCGTGGAAATCCCCGGGGCGCGGCCGGACAGCCTGGAAGTCAGCGTCTCAGCCGACTACCTGACTGTCCGGGGCGAAGCGGAGACCCGGCAGGACCACACCCAGTGCTACCGGACTTTCTACCGGACTGTCCCCCTGCCGGCCCGGGTCCGTCCGGAGGCGGCCCGCACCGAGCAGCAGGGGCCGGCGCGGCTCGTGGTCCGGGTGCCAGTGGCGTAGAGTCCTTGATCGTCCAGGACTGGGCGCCGGCGGGACTAGAAGCGGTACTCCACCCCAAGCTGGGTGAGGTCGCGGCGGTCGGTGAAGCGGCTCACGCATATTGCCCAGTTTGAATCGGGCTGCCACTCCAGGCCGTACGAACCGCGCCAGTCGATCCCCACGTCGAGGGTGGCCGTGACACCGCCGAGGAAGTTGAGCTGGGGAGTCAGGGCGTAGCTCCCGGTGGCCGCGAGCTGGTCGTACCAGTAGTATTCTCCCAGGTAGGGAAGCGCGAGAGCCTGCCACCGAACTGATCCGTACGCCCGCCCGAACTGCTTTCCGGCAAACAACCCGAAGCCATAGACGGTCGCGGAGTTGCGATCGTCCCAGTTGGATTCGACGAAGCCCTCCACGGCGAGGTCCGGAGTGACTTCGTACTTGAGCCCGAGATCAGCCAGGCGGCTGTCCCGGGAGCGCGGATCGTTGTACCTTTGCTCGTGCCAGAAGGCCCGCACGGCTGCCCGATCGGTCAGGCCATACTCCACGGCTGGGCCGAATTCCAGGCTGGGCTCGGGAAAGACCTCGCCGGACTGGGTGAAGGCAGTAAAGGCGAGGACGCCGTGACCGCGGCGGACCTCCGGGGTCTCCGGGGCGGCCGCGGCCGGAGTGGCCGGAAAGGCGAGACAGAGCAACACCGCGGAGGCGAGGAGAAAGCGGTGAACGATGCTGCGACTCATGGCTGCAACTCCTCTCCCTTTCTTTATTGGCGCTCCCGCCAACGGCCTCCTGCCGGTAGATTGGCCCTCCGTTGGCAGGGAGCAGCAGGGCTAGAACGGGTCACCGCCGCGCAGGATTTTGCCTGTGGCCGTTTAATCTCCCTCAAGTAAGGGGGGGGGCCGTCATGGAGATTCAGCTCGTCGTGTTCAACCTGGCAGGGGAAGACTTCGGGGTGCCCATCGCCCAGGTGCGGGAGATCATCCGCCTTGTGCCCATCACCGCTATCCCGAAGGCCCCGCCCAGCGTCCTGGGGATTATCAACCTGCGGGGCAAGATCATCCCCGTCATCAGCCTGCGCCAGCGGTTCGGCTTTCCCAAAGAGACCAACGATGACGCAACCCGCATCGTGGTGAGTGAGCTCAAGGGAGAAATCGCGGGCTTCGTGGTGGATGCAGTTACCGAAGTCCTGCGCCTGGACGAGGCGGCGATCGACCTCCCTCCGGAGAGCGCCTCCGGCGTGGACGCGGCCTTCATCAAGGGTGTCGCCAAGATCGATGAGCGCCTCGTCATCGTGCTCGATCTGGAGAAAGTCCTCGACTTCACTACAGCCGCCTCTCTCCCCGCCTGATCGCCCGACCGCCAGTCAGTCCGGCTTCCTTGTTCAATCGCTGCCTCGTCCCGGCGGGCAGCTCTTCTGTTGAGGGAAGCAATCGGAGGAGCAAGATGCCAAGCAGGACGAGGGCCCCGCCGGTGCCCCGGGCCAGGCTCAGTCGCTCCCCCAACACCAGATAGGCGGTGGCAGTGGCTACCACCGGCTCGAGGGTGGAGATGATGCCTGCCTGCCCCGGCGTCAGATCCCGCAGGCCCTGAAAGTAGAGGGTGAAGGGGACCACCGTGGAGAAAACGGCGATGTAGAGGAAGAAGAACAGGTCGTTGGTGGTGAACCCCGCGCTCAGGAGGCGTCCCGGCGGGAGGATGAACCACCAGGGCACCGCCCCGAACGCCAGCGCCCAGAAGTTCACCGTCAGGGGATGGTAGCGGGCCAGGGCGCGCTTGCTGTAAATCGTGTAGAAGGCGGCAAAGAAGGCTGACGCCAGGCCGGAGGCCAGCCCCCAGGGATAGAGCCCCCGCCCCCCGCCCCGGCCCTGGATCATCAGGATGCTCCCGCAGAGGGTGAGGGCCAGCGCGGTGAACTTGCCCGCCGTCAGCCGTTCACCCTTGAAGAGCGCGGCATGCAGGAAGATCAGTGAGGGAGCGAGGGACTGGAGGAACACCGCCGTGGCCACCGTGGTCTGACTGATGGTGAAGAGGTAGGTGAACTGCACGCCAGCCATGCCGGCCACGCCCAACACTATGAAGTAGGGGATGTCCCGGGCCGAAAGAAGGAGCAGCCGGCGCTGCACCACACCGAGGAACAGCCCGAGCAGCGCGGCGGAGAGGGTCAGCCTCACTTCGACCAGCGCCAACGGGCTGGTGGTGCCTCGGAAGAGCAGCTTGGCAACTGTCCCGGTGAAACCCCAGAGAGTCGCGGAGAGGATAGGGAAGATGAACCCTTTCTTCACTTTACAAGAATTCCTCGGGCAGTTCCGGAATCAGCGGCAGGGTCAGCTTGTGCGCGGCCGCCCGGCTCATGCGCTCGACCTTGGCCCGCACTGCTCCAGCGGCCACGCCCTCCAGGATGTACCGGTCCAACTCGGCGTAGGAGGTGCCCATCTCCCCCTCATCCGTCTGCCCCTCCCACAGGCCGGCTGAGGGAGGCTTGTCGATCACCCGTCGCGGGAGGCCGAGATGCTCCGCCAGCTGGCGCACCTGGGTTTTGACCAGGCTGCCGAGAGGCAGGAGGTCCACCCCGCCGTCGCCGTACTTGGTGAAGTACCCGACGGTCAGCTCGCTCCGGTTCCCCGTGCCTACCACCAGGTAGTTTAAGCTGTTGGCGAAAAAGTAGAGAGTCGCCATCCGTAAGCGCGGCTTCAGGTTGGCCTCAGCGAGGCTGGCCCGCCTGTCCACCGCGAGCCCCGGCCCCTGCTCCTGTTCTGCCGCCGCCAGGCTCTGGCGCAGCGCCGCCAGGTGCAGGTCGTAGACCGGGCTCAGGTCCACCGTCTGGACGGGGATGCCGAAGAGCCGGGCGACCGCCAGCGCGTCCTCCCGGTCGCGGGGGTCGGAGTGGCACGGCATGATCAGCCCCTGGCAGCGTTCCGGGACCGCCTGCTTACACAGAGCGCCCACCACCGCCGAGTCAATTCCGCCGGACAGACCGAAGACGACTCCCTCCGTCTTGCTCGCCTCGACTTGCTGCTTAAGCCACCCGACCAAAAAAGTGACTACCGCCGGGGCGTCCACCACACCCACCTCCACCGCCCGCATTACCGGAGTATTTGCCGGAGCCACCCCGTTTCCTGCTTTGCGTGTAAAGTTTGAGTAAAGTTATTGATACAAAGGACGCCGCCACCCGCCGGTGACGCCATCCTCTCAATCTCGAGCGAGGCTAATTGGTGGTTGACGGGGTCATGAGCACCGGCACCCGGCCCGACGGCGTATCCGGGCCGCCCACCAGATACGGCGTGATGACGATGAGCACCTCTCCTTCCTCCTGAACCGTCTTGGTCGAACTGAACAGGAGGTTAAGGACCGGGATGTAACCGAGGATCGGCACCCGGGTGACAACCTTGTGTTCCGTTCTCTGCAATAGCCCGCCGAGCACGATGCTCTCGCCCGTCTTGACCCGCACCGTCGTGCTGACCTTGCGGCGGCTGATCACGGGGTAGGTCCCGTTGGTCGTGCTGTCGCCCACCACATCGCTGACCTCCGGCTCGATCCGCACGGTGATCTCGCCGTTGTCGCCCACCTGGGGGAGGAGCTTCAGCGTGATCCCGGTCTTGATCGACTCGAGCCGGGCCGTCATATTGGTCTCGATGCCGGTCGTCAGGTTGTAGTACCGGTCTCGCCCGACGAAGATCTCCGCCGTCTGGCCGTCCAGCGTCGCCACCCGGGGGTTGGCCTCAATCTTGGCCTGGCCCTTTTCACACGTCGCCTTGAGCTTTACGACAAACTCGTTCAATCCCCCGGCGGGAATGTATCCGATGCTCGCCGCCAATGCTTCCATGACCGCCGTACCCGACCGGGGAGTGTCGGTACGTACCATCCCCTTGTGCTCCCATCCCCAATCGAGCCCGAGGTTCTTGCGTCCCTCGTTTGAGACGTCCACCACCAGGGCTTCGATCATGATCTGCGGGATGGGCCGGTCGATCACTGCCAGGTCTGCCTTGATCCGGGTCAGAATGGGATCAGGAGCAGTCAGAACGAGAGCGTTGTTGTCGACATCTACTTTGACATACTGGCTGACCGCGTCCGATATAAGCCTGGCGGCACTTCCCGCTTTGGTGTAGCGCATCTTCACCGTCTCCGTGCGGCTAAGCAGAAGGAAAGACGGGTTCTTGGGATCTGGGGCACCGACCAGATAGTAGTCGTTTATCCGGCGGTACACCAAGCCTGCCGGGGCCAACACTCGGTTGAGCGCCTCTTCCAAGGGGACATTCTCCAGCGTCATGGTCACCTGACCCTGAACCGTTGAGTCGGCGACGATCGGAACGCCGGTCTGGGCGGAAATATCGCGCAGCGCGTCAACCAAGAACGTGTTGTCGAAAACGTTTGTCACCGGGGGCTCCGCCCGGACACCTACACTCACCGCCGCCAGCCCGATCAGTAGGATGGAGATCCACCATACGGCGTGAACCCGATGAGTTCTCACTCTGTTTTCACCCTTTCTGGCTAGTTGGCGGAACCCGGGGACTTCCTCATGTCCGTCCCTTGGGGGGCGACCATGAACGTTACCGTTGCCCTCAGCGGAAGCTTGTCTCCGATATCGACAATAATCTCCCCCTGGTACTCGCCCAGTTCGAGGGGCTTATCATACACCGCCGCGACCGGTCGCGCATGGTCGGGAAGGAGCCAGCCTGATGTCTCCTGCAACGGGATGGTCGCTACGTCTTCGAATTTGGCTTCACCGAGATACTCGATCCCTCCCGAAAGGGCAGGGGTGACTCCCCGCCGCCGCAGGACGACCTTGCCGGAAGGCGCCAAGTGGGTGTTGCCTTGGTTCTTCAGAGTAGCACCGACCAATAGCAATCCCGATTCTTCGATCACGGCAATCCTGGTGTCTGTGAGTTCAGCCTTCCTGGTCAGATTCTTGCCAGTGGTGATGACAATCGGAGTGCTGATGGTGGTCACCGTGCCGGATTCTCCCTGCTGTTCCAGCGTCGCTTCCAAAACCAGCATGGCATAACGGGTTCCGTCGGTTGCTTCCTTAGGAACGCTGGCCGTCAGGCGCAAGTTTTTCTTCTCTCCCGGCCCCAGGCGGATGACGTGCTGTTCCAGGCTGATCCAGCTTGCTGCCGACCACCGCCCCGAAGGCTCGTCAACCGGTATGAGTCCGCCATTCTCGTCCGATTCCAACCCTTTGATGGCCCCGCATACCTGTACGGGGCTCTTGTCCAGGTTTGCCAGGCTGAACGTGAAACCCCGGAAAGCCCCCTGAGGAAGCTGGGTACCAACTTCCTCCGGAGCAACCAATAGCCGGACCGTCGAGGCCACCTGCGGCTCCCCAACCGCGGCCTTCCTGCCAGCCACGTGAAAGGGCATCCTCGCCTGAAGCGGCCGGAGTCCTCCGTAGCGGACAGAGACTTCGGCAGTATAGTCGCCCTCCGGCAGCCCCTTCGGAATAATCGTCACCAGGTCCACTGTCGAACCAGGCAATATGACACCCCGTCCATCACTGAGGGGAAGATCTTTGATGCGTCGCCCGGCGGCGTTCCTGATGAGCAAGCGTCCCTGGCTCGAGACAAAGACGTTGCCCTCGTTGGCGATGGAGCAGATCACTGCGAGCGCTTCTTCGCCGTAAGACCGGAAACGTTGGTCGGATGCCCCATTGACCACAGCTAGACCGGAGATGGAGGCGGCTTTCCGGTTGGCCCTGCTGTTCGCGGTGACTTTGACAATCGAAGTGAGTTGGTGCACAAACGTCGTGCTGCCTCCTACGGCCCCTTCCGAACGTCCCTGCCCAGTCCCCGGCAGGACTTCGAAGACCAGCGCAGCCGCCTGGCTTCCGCTGGCGTTTCGGGGGAGCTTGACCTTCACGTTCACCGACTCGGCGCTCCGTGGGGGAAGGGTGAACTGTTCAGATGAGAACTGGAACCAGGATAATGCCGTTCCTGGCGGAATCTCTTGCTCGGACGCCACCCGATAGTTCCCTTTGCGTTCTTGGACGACAGGCAAGAGCCGGGTCCGGATGCTGGCCGCTTCGCTCTCGCTCGCGTTCTCGATCGCTACGTCAAGAGACCTCTCCCCGCCTGGTTCAAGAAACAACTCCGCCATCGGTGGACTGATTTGCAGGTTCAAGCCGGCCCCTAACCCTGACGACGTGGTAAGCAACATGATTGCCAACACTGACAGTGCACGCATCCATCGCGATAGCCGGGTTGAAGTCACCCTCTGATATCCTCCTCCACTCCAAGTCACTCCAGTCTCAAAGGCCTTGGGAAGGGCCGCCGGACAAGGGAAGCCGGGACACTAGTAGATGAGGTCCCAGTATTCGCCGTCCGCAGGATCGACAAACGGCTTGACGTCGGTCAGCGCGATAGTGATGGTCCCGCTGTCCTCGTAGTCGCAGGCGCGGGTGGTCTGGTCGACCACGATCTTGTTCCACAGCTTGTAATTCACGCCGCCCGCGACCACTTCGTAGGGCAAGGTGATCTCCTTCTCGTTGAGCTCTGCTGCCGGTACCCAGCCGTTGGCCGTAGCATCCTCAACGGTGTCGCCGAAGCTGTAGGCGACCGGAATCGGGGCCGCCCCCTCATGAACCTGCGGCTCGAGGTCAGCAAAATCAGCGAAGGTCACCACTACATCGTCGTTGCTCTGGATGGTGAACGAGATGCAGTCCGCTGCGAAAATCCCCGGCTTCCGGACCTGCCAGTCCCACCGGGTTCCGGCAAACGAGTAATTGAGCCATTGCGTGACTGAGGCATGGTTGGTGAACGTTTCTGTCCAAGTCGCCTTATCGCATGACCTATTGAGGGCCGGGATGGAGGTGAACGCTCTCGCCAGTGAGGCCGGATCCTCTTTGCTCAGCGCGGCCCAGCCGTTTTCGGAAGGCACATAGACTGTGACCTGGCCAGGAAGAGCAGCCAGCGCGACGGTGGACACGGAAAGCAGGCATGCCAGCAAGATCGCCCCAAAAATGGCCTTCTTCATTCCTCTCAACACTCCTTTTCTTGTTACCCTTGCACCTAGTGCCCTCCTCCGGCGGCCCTTCCCAAAGCCTCCGAGAAGGTTTGATCATGCATCAGGAGTCAAAGTCGGTCTGGATCAGGCAGGTTCACCCCCTCAAGCAGTGAAGTCCGAAGCAGGGTATCCTGGGTCTCTATGTAAGCCGAGGTCTCGCAAAGAATGAAGGTCAGGCAGCCTACATCCTCGTATTCCCCGGCGCGCTCCCGCCCGCTGACCTTCAGTTTCGGCCACAGCTTCCACACCGCAGTCGTCCCGCTTTCCGCAGCAGCAGTCTCAAGCCGCCGGACGTTCAGGTCCTGCGCACGTATCCACCCCGTGTTCTCGACCTCGTCCAGCGTGTTCCCGAACCCGTAGAAGGTGGGTATGGCCCCCGTATGACCCGGCGAAACAGCGGCTAAATCGGCAAACCCGCTGAAGATCACCGACACCTTTCTGTTCGAGTACACGCCGATCTCCACCGGATCTGCGGCGAAGGTACCCGGCTTGCGGACTTGCCAGTCGTAGCGGGTGGCGCTCAGGCTCACTCGGAGGTATCCGCCCTCCTCGACCCAGACGGGGATCGCCGGCAACTCCAAGCTGCTTTTCACGCCCAGGCGGTAATACTTTAAGGTGGCTCCGGAGTTCAGGAAGTAGGGCGGCCCCTCCGGCGGCGTGGGCTCGCTGTACTGCTGGTGAGCGTTCCTGAGCCGGCTGTAGATGGTGAAGCTCAGCCGGGCCTCGGCGCCCGGCCCCAGGCCAGGGATCGTCCAAGTCACTTTCAAGTTCCCGCTCCGTTCGAAAACCGGGGCTGGGAGTCCCGAAGTGACGCTGACCGTGTCCGGGTGGTAGTCCAGTTCCGCGTTGAGGTGTTCAGTCACCGTGAGGCCCGTGATTTCCCCGTCCAGGTTGTTCTTGACTGTCAGAACCACCTGCCATTCCACCCGGAGGTCCTCCGGGACCCGGAAGCCGGCGAGGTAGCCGTACTGGGCCGGCTGCAGACTGATCGCCGGCGACCGCGGCTGGAAGTCCTCGACGAAGGTGACCTCCGAGCTGGTCGTGCCCAGTTCCGGCGAGGTCAGGTCCACAGGCCTGGCCCCCAGCTCGTCGGGGGAAGCGAGCGTCGGGACGCTGAGCTTCGACACGGACATTTCCACCTTGACTCGGTTCGTGAAGAGCGTCGGCCGATTCTGATTATTGCAGGCGCCACCGGCCGGAGCGCCGGTGCTTGTGAGAACGGCCAGGTCGTTGACGGACGGGAGCCGGACCCACGCGCCCGTGACCGGATCACGCTGGAAGATGCGACCGAGGTCCCCGGCCTGAACGGGGGTGGCGTGGAGCAGGGCGAAAATCAACCAGGTCGCCAGGGACCCGGCTGAAGCTCTCACGAGGCGCCCCCACCACCCGGTCACATTCTTCCACCTCTTTGTCCTTGCCCACCGGAACGGCGCCCCGGTCAGCCCTCGGCTTGGTGCACAGCGATCCGAGTGCAGTGGTTCTAGTGTAATACCTCAGGTGGCAACTTATTCATCTTCCGGGAAGGCCTGTGAGGCCTGGTAGCTACACTATGCCAGACGACTCTCAAAGCGGTCTCACATTTCTCCCACTCCTCGGCCCAGGGTGAACTGCCCCTCACTGCAGCTTTTCGCCCCGGTAACTTGGGGGGCTCTTGTTGACTCTCAGAGGAATCTCAAAGAGAGGGGGCGTTCGAGTCTAGGAGAGAAGGTTTTCCAGGGAAGCCGGTTCGGCCGACGGCTCGACGACCCGGACGGTGAGGGTGGGAGGAACGAAGGGCAGCCCCTTGAGAGCCCGTTCCAGGCGGCGCTTGACGACCGAGACGGCTTTCTGCTCGATCCCCGTCAGTTGCACGAGGCACCACCGAGAATCCCACGGGCAGACCACGTCCCCCCGCCGGAAGAGGGTCGACAGCAGGGTGAGCAGCGCCCCTTTGGTCTGCTCCCCGAACTTGTTTCGGGCAAGGGCGCTTATCCTCTTCAAAGACTGTAAATACTTCCATTACGATTCGGTACTTCCGAGGGAAGGGGGCAACAGGCGTGCTCACCCGGCGGGAGTTCCTGAAGCTCTGCGTCAGCACCGCCGTCACCTGGACGCTGACGGACGTGCTCTTTGAGGAGCTGGTCAAGGCGGCCACCGGTCCCGTCAAACCCAAGGTCATCTGGCTCCAGGCCTCGGCCTGCACCGGCAACACTCTGTCCTTCACGAACACCGTGAACCCCTATCTCTCCCGGGTCCTCCTCGACCTGGTGGACCTGCGCTATCATCCCAACCTGAGCGGCGTGATGGGCGACGCGGCGATGCGCCAGATCGAGGAGGCCATCGCGAAGGCGCCGGAGTACGTGGTGGTGGTGGAAGGAGCCATCCCCACCGGTCTGAACGGGCTGTTCGGCACGATCGGGGAGCGGAACGGGAAACCCGTCACCATGATGCAGGTCGTCAAGGAGGTCGGTGAGCGGGCCAAGGCCGTCGTCGCCATCGGGGTCTGCGCCACCCACGGCGGACCCTTCGCCGCCTATCCCAACCCGACCGGCTGCATCGGCGTTTCCAAACTTCTCAAACGTCCGGTGATCAACTGCCCCGGCTGTCCCTGCCACCCCGACTGGTTCGTGGGCACCCTCTCCAGCCTCCTCCTTTACGGTGAGCCGCCGGACCTGGACCACATCAACCGCCCCCGGGTCTTTTACGGTCAGACGGTCCACGACCTCTGCACCCGGCGGAGCTACTTCGAAAACGGCCTCTACGCCAAGTACCCTGGCGATTTCGGCTGCATGTACCAGATCGGGTGCAAGGGCCCGATCACCTACGCCGATTGCCCCCGCCGCAAGTGGAACGAGTACGTCAACTGGCCGGTGGAGGACAACACCCCCTGCATAGGGTGCGCCAACCCCGGCTTCCCCGACGCCTCTTCCCCCTTCTTCGCCCACCTGCCGAGCGTTAAGGCGCCCAACCTCTACGTCAACGCCAACACCCTCGGAGTGGCCGCCGGGGCGGTGACGGCGGCAGCCATCGGCGCCCATGCGATCGGCCAGATCAAGAGCGGCCGCGGCTTCGGCGGCTCCCACAAGGATAAACCGGGCGACCGGAAGGATGGTGGGCAGTGATGCCTCAGCGGATCGTCGTGGACCCCTTGACTCGGGTCGAGGGGCACATGCGGGTCGAGGTCCAGGTAGACGGTGGGAAGGTGACCGATGCCTGGGTGTCCAGCCTCCTCTTCCGCGGGGTGGAGATCATCCTGCAGGGGCGGGATCCCCGGGACGCCGTCTATCTTACCCAGCGCATCTGCGGTTTCTGCCCCGGGTCCCACGCCATCGCCTCGGCCTATGCCCTCTGGGCTACGAACCCGGTGGACGTACCGAAGAACGGACAACTCGTCCGAAACATGATGCTGGCCGCCGATTACCTGATGGACCACCTCCGCCACTTCTATTTCCTGGTCTTCCCCGACTTCGTGAAGCTGCCAGAGGTGGCCCCGTTCGTCCCCTACGGCACCGACGATTTCCGCCTCCCAGCCAAGGAGAACGCGGTCCTCGTGGAGCATTACCTGGAAGCCTTGGACCAGCAGCGGCGCGCCGACACGATGGTGGCCGTCTTCAGCGGAAAGTCTCCTCACCTCCATGGGGTCTTCCCCGGCGGGGCGTCTCAGCCGCCGACCGCCGACCGAGTCCTCCGCTACCAGGCCCACGCCGCTGAACTGCTGAAGTTCATCGAGACGCGGATGATTCCCGACATGGAGACCATCGCCAAGTACTATCCGGACTACTTCCGGATCGGGAAAGGCCTCGGGCGGTTCTTGTCCTTCGGGCTCTACCAAAAGAGCGACCGGGCGGAGGACCGGATCTTCCGGCCGGGGCGGGTCGTGGATGGGAAGGTCTCCTTCCTGACCTTGGAGGAACTCTCCAACGGGGTGACCGAGGCGGTGGACTACTCCTGGTATGAACAGCGGGAACCCCAAAAACCGCATGACGAGCGCACCGTCCCTCAGCGCCCCAAGGGTCGGGCCTACTCCTGGGCGAAGGCGCCCCGCTGGAATGGAGAAGCTTACGAACATGGGCCGTTGGCCCGGATGTGGGTGATGGGCGAGTACCAGAAGGGTCCTTCTACCATGGACCGGCTCACCGCCCGGGTCCTCGAGACGAAGAAGATGGCTGAACTGGCGTTGGAGTGGGTCAAGGAAATCGACCCGACCGGTCCCCACATCGCCCGGTGGGAGGTGCCCGACAGCGCCAGAGGAGTCGGCCTGGTTGACGCCGTCCGGGGCGGGTTAGGCCATTGGGTCACCATCGAGGGCTATAAGATCGACCGTTACCAAGTGATCACCCCGACCACCTGGAACGGCTCACCCCGAGACGCCAAAGGGCAGCGGGGGGCCATCGAGGAGGCCCTCCTCGGGGCGCCGATCGAGAACCCCGACCGGCCCGTCGAGATCGCCCGGGTGGTTCACTCCTTCGACCCGTGCAATGACTGCGCCGTCCAGGTGATAACCCCAGACGAGCGCGTCCGCCAGTTCGTGATCTAGGGCAGGAGGTCTCAACATGACCGCCGAACGTCACCCGCTCTGGGCCAAGGTGTTGCACTGGCTTCACCTGGTCGCCATGCTGATCCTGATCTTCAGCGGTTTCTTCATCACCTACGCCCACCGGGCCTTCCTCTTCCCCACCATGCGCGCCGCCCGCCAGTGGCATTTCTACGCCATGTGGATCCTCCTCTGGACGCTCGTCGCCCGGCTGTACTTCCTTTACGCCACCGGCACCTGGCGGGAGTTCCACCTCACCCGGAACGACCTCCGCGACCTCCCGAAGCTCGGCCGGTACTACCTTTTTCTTGACCGGACGCCGCCCCGCTTCGGCAAGTACAATCCGGGCCAGAAAGTGCTCTACAGCCTCTGGCCCTGGACCCTGGCCTTCCAGGCGCTCACCGGCTTCATCCTCTACGACCCCAACCGCCTGCAGCCCCTCTGGCTCCACTGGTGGCTCCTGAACCTCAACACCGTCCGGGCCGTCCACTTCCTCACCGCCTGGTTCTTCGTCGCCACGACGGCCGCCCACCTCTACTTCGTCCTCATTGAAGGACTGGACCACCTGAAGCAGATGGCGTCCTTCAGGTTACCGGGCCGCACCGGACCAGGCTCGCGGCCTTAAAATCAGACAAGCCTCCTACACAGCCCCTCCCGCCCGGCGTAGGATGTACCAGCAACCTGCGGGGCAGCGCACGTCCCGCGAAAGGAGGGCGCCTGTGGCTTTCCCTGTTGACCGCCATGTCCATCGTTACGCCAGTCGCGTCGCCTTCGTCCAGGGCCACGACCACCGGATCGCCGGGCACACCGGGCCGGCGGCTTACGGGCCGGGTGGACTTCACTATCACCTGATGTCCGGCCCGACGAGCTACAACCAGGGGCACATCCACCGCTACGCCACGCCCACCGGCCTCGCCGCCTCCGGCGTGCCGCACACCCACGGCTACGCCGGGCTGACCACGGTCGACCATCGCCACACCCACCCCTACCGCGGCCGGACCGGCGGGGCGATCGGCTAGCGGGCGGCCCGGTCCCCGGCACCAGCCGCCGGCGGCGTGCGTAGAATGTCCCAGCCCCGGGGTGAGGACATTCGTCCCGGGGGGAAGGGTGTCCTTCGTCCAGGACCACGACCACGCCATGAGCGGGGTCACCGGCCCGCCGCACCGCCTGCCGACCGGGGACCACTACCACAAGCTAAAGACTGACTCGGCCTCCGCTCAAAACCGCTCTGAGTCCAGAGCTGCCGGCTCTGGGCTCTTTCTTCCGGTCCTTCAGTTCTCGCTCAGTTCCAACGCTCGCCGGAGGCAGAACTCCACGTAACGGCGGCACTGAGTGTGGACCTCTTGCCTGTACTTCTCCCGCCCCTCGGGTGTGTTGAAGTCCAGCCCGGTCAGGTCGAAACAGTTCTCACTCCCGAACTCCTTCCGGAACTCCGCCATCAGCGCCTGAACCTTGCTGATCAGGGCGCTTCGGTCATCCTCCAGCGAGGTCCGCCCATACTTGAGCCCCAGTACTATCACCGCCCCGGAGACCGCTCCGCAGACGGACCTGGTCCGGGACACTCCGCCACAAAAACCGCTCGCCACCTTGGGAATGAGCTTGCTCGTAAGGCCCAGCCCCTTGGCTCCAGCCATGAGCACCGCCTCGGCACAACAGTAACCGCGGTCGAACTCGGCCAGCGCCCACTTTACGCAACGACTCGCCGGCATTCTCGCCATCTCGCTTCCCCTCCCCATTCCACCAAACAACATTCCGCCCGGTCCCGCTTATTCCTGCCCTCGGCGTTCTCAAGGAGGCACAGGCACCGCAGCCACCTGTGCCTCCTTCTTCCACTGCTTTCGTTTCCGCAAGGAAAAACAGAACTTCCCGTGGTAGAGTGATAGCAGGTGGACAACCCGGCGAAAGAAAGCGGGTGGCGTTATGACAAGCTCAAAGGCTCCAGTCTGGCCGCAGCAAGGCTTCCGGGACGACCAGGAAGCCTCCCTGGTCATAGCCGGCCTTGACAACCCGGAAGAGCTCGAGGCGGCGCCGCACCAAACCGTTGTAATGACCGAGGGATGGACCGGGGGTCCGGCCGCCGCGGTCCTGCGCGGCGGCCTCAACGCCCAGGCGGTCCTGGAGGTGCTGCACGGGGCGGGGGTCACCGACCTCACCATTTACCACCTTGAGGAGCGGATTCCCGAGCTGGAAAGTGTCTTCCTCTCCTCCGTCGTCTCCCGCGCCCACGACCTGTTCGACAACGTCACCATCTGCTGGCGCCACGAACCCTCCATCTACGACTTGGTCCGGAGTATCGGGGACCAGTACCGGATGCTCTTCTTCGGCGCCCCCCTGGCCGCCTCGGAGGTCGGCCCTTTCTACCGCCGCCTGAAGGAGGTCTACCCAGGCAGTGTCACGATCGTCCGGGGACCGCTCAGCGAGGTGGAGTTCGCCGAGGGCGACGAGATCTACAAGTGGGTGCGGGAACGCACCTTTGATGCCCACGACTTCGCCCTTCCAGCGGTGTTGCTGCGCCAGAAGAGGAAGCTGGGGGCGAAGATCGCCGTGATACTGCCCAGCCTGAACGAGGAAAACACCGTGGGCGAGGTGATCAAGTCGGCGCTCGAGGTCAAGGGGGTCGGCCTGATCGACGAGGTGATCCTGATCGACTCGGGCTCCGTGGACCGCACGGTGGAGGTGGCCCGCTCCTACGGGATTCCGGTCCACCTCCACCGGGACATCCGGCCCGATCTCGGCAGTTTCCACGGCAAGGGCGAAGCGATGTTCAAGAGCACCTTCGTCACGGAGGCCGAGATCATCGCCTGGGTCGACACGGACATCGCCAGCATCGCTCCACGCTTCTTCTACGGCTTGTTCGGCCCGATACTCACCCACCCCGACATCCGCTTCGTCAAGGGGTATTTCGCCCGGCCGATCCGGGTCGAAGCGGACGGTCTGGAGCTCGGCGGCGGCCGGGTGACCGAGATCCTCGCCCGGCCGTGGCTGAACACCTTCCGGCCCGAGCTGTCCGGGTACATCCAGCCCCTGGCCGGCACGGTGGCGATCCACCGCGACCTCTTGCACCAGATGAGGATTCCCGTGAACTACGGTGTCGAGATCGCCATGCTGATCCAGGCCGTGGAGAAGTGCGGGCTCTGGTCGACCTGCCAGGTCAATCTCGGCGAGGTGGTCCACCGATCCAAGGACGTGCTGGCCTTGAGCGAGATGTCCTTCCAGATCCTGCAGGTGCTCGCCCAGTTGAGCGACGATCACCGGAAGCCCCGCCAGGACGTGTTGCGGCGGGTCTTCTCCGCCCACGGCCAGTTCGTGATCGGCCTGAAGCGCTTCACCACCCACTGGCGCCAGTTCGACCCAACCCTGAGGACTCAGTGAGGGCAAGAGGTCAGTCTCAGGAGGTCCCGCTTCACCGCAGCCAGCCGCTTCTCGGGCGCGATCACCCGCAGAACGTCGCCCTCGTGGAGGGGCGTGCCGCCCCGGGGTATCTCCTCCCGGGTGCCCCGGACCACAGCGACCAGGAGGCAGTCGGAGGGCAATTGGAGGTCCTTCACCAGACGGCCGCTGGCTTCTGAGCCGCTCTCCACCACCAGCTCCACGACGGCGATGCCTCCCCATACGGAGACAGTCCGGCCGCCCTGCTCCTCCTTGTGCAGGTAGCGCTGGAGGAGCGCCTCGTAGAGAGGGAGGCTGCCGCAGGCCTCGGCCACCATGTACGCCACGATACAGGTGAGGAGCAGAGGAAGCATATACTGGTACCGCCCGGTCATCTCGGTGAGCAGCACGATGCCAGTGAGGGGCGAGCGGACCACCGCCACGAAGAAAGCCGCCATGCCGATGATGACAAAGGAAGGCGCCAAGTCCTCGAGGACCGGGAAGAGGAAGGCCCCTCCCCGAGCCACGATAGCGCCGGAGAGCGCTCCCAGGGTAAGCAAGGGTAGGAGGATTCCTCCGGGGACCCCGGCGCCGTAGCTCAAAAGGATCAGGCCGAACTTGAGCCAGAAGAGGAGGAGCAACCAGCCCAGGGTGTAGCCGGCCGGGTTACCGAGGACCCGCATCACCAGGGCGTGCCCCCCACCCAGGAGTTGCGGCAGGAAGTACCCCACAAGGCACACCGAGAATCCCACGGTTGCCGCCCGCACCCACCGGGGGACGCCCGCCAGCCGGTCCGCCGCGCTGAGGGTGGTGGTGATGCCCCAGTTGAAGGCGGCGCCCAGGATGCCCGTGGCCGCGCCCAGGTAGAGGAAGAAGGGCAGCGAACCCAGGACAAACGGCTGCAGTTGAGCCACCCGGAACGCCGGGAGCGGGCCGACGATCGCCAGGGAGACGATGTCCGCCGTCACGCTCGCCGCCAGGGCCCCGCCCAGGGCGTAGGGCGAGAAGTTGCGCCGGAGCTCCTCGACCACGAAGACGACCCCGGCCAGCGGTGCGTTGAAAGCCGCCGCCAGCCCGGCCCCGGCACCGCAGGCGATGAGATGCAACTCCTCCGCCTTCGACCGGCGCATCCCCTGGCTCACCGCCTGGCCGGCCGCCGCACCCAGCTGCACTGCCGGGCCTTCAGGTCCGAGGGAAAGCCCGGAACTCAAGGTGAGCGTCCCGCCCAGGAACTTGACCGGGAGGACCCGCCACCAATTCAGCCCCCCCTCGCTCCCGAGGACCGCCTCAACCTGGGGGATCCCTCCCCCCGCCGTCTCCGGCGCCAGGTCTGTGAGCCACCCGGCCAGCCCCGCCGCGACCGCCCCCGCCACCGGCAGGACGAGCCAAGCGAAACCAGGGAAACTGGGTGCCCACCTGAGGACCCACTCCCGCCAGGCGTCGCCACACGTCACCGTCAGGCGGAAGGCCACGGCGACCAGCCCGGCGGCCACGCCGACCACGGCGCTCCGGAGCAGAAAGTGGGCGAACTGGTTCTCGCTCCTGGCCAGCGGGCTCTTCACCCGGGCCACGCCGACTTCCACGTCTACAGCCGTGTTGTCAGCCACTTTGCCTCTCCCCCCGGAAACCGTTTCCGGGCAGGGAAGGCAAATCCTCCCTGGCCCTGGGATTTTTCAGACCCGCCGGCAACCGGGAGATAAGGGGACCACTCTCACAACCATAAGCTTTCCTTTGGGTTTCGCTCAGTACCATAACCAATCCAGGCGTTGTTTCGCGTGGCATACCGTGGTATTATGTTAGTGAAGCCGATCACAAAGGCCCCATGCGGTGGCACCGTCCTCTTCACCACTTTCCCGACTCCTTCGGTGCCACCGCTTTTTTCTTTTCGTCGGTCCCCGACACAAGGCGCAGACTAGGGGGCAGGCCCCAAACCAGGTGGGCAGGGGGTCTACCCCCCGGGTCGCTGTGAGGTGACACTCGGGCTATCGCCAGAAGGACCGCGGCAGTTGACGTCGAAGAAAAGTCTCACAGCTTCACGCCAGTTGTTGCAGCAAGTTACGGAGGATGATCGTGAGGTACATTGCCATCTCAAACGTCACAGCAGGTATGATCCTCGGGCGCACAGTCTATGATTCTTTCGGCAACGCTCTGCTGACCGCCGGAACCACGCTCACCTCCGCGTACCTTTCCCGGCTGAAGGAGCTCGGCTATCCTGCCCTCTACATTCGCTCACCGCATGATGTGGGGGACCTGGACATCGTCGAACCCGTTCGCGCCGCCACCCGGTTCCGGGCCCAGTCCACATTGCAGAAGATCGCTGCCGACCTCTTAATTAAGGGCGTATCTCCTGGGAGCTTTGATGCCACCAGGGAAGTGGTCAGAGATTTGCTGGATGATATCCTGTCGAGCAAACAACTCCTCATCAACATACTCGAAATCCGCTCGTTCGACAGCTACACCTATGGTCACTCGGTCAACACCTGCGTTCTCTCCCTCATGGCCGGCGTTTTGCTTGGCTTGAGCCGCAGCGAGCTAATCTCTCTTGGTCTGGGAACGTTACTTCACGACCTGGGCAAGCTCTTCGTGCCCACCGAGATCCTCAACAAACCCTCATCATTGACCGCCGAGGAATTCGCGCGGGTGAAAGAGCATTGTGAGCGCGGCTTCAACCTGCTGCGCAACGAAGTGCCACCTTTGGCTGCCCATGTGGCGTATCAGCACCATGAACGCTGTGACGGCACCGGATACCCTCGTGGCCTTAAAGAAGACGCCATCACCTTATTTGCGAAGATCACTGCCGTAGCTGACTCGCTTGATGCCATGACCTCAGACCGGGTATACTCAAGGGCAATGCTACCGGAACGGGCCGCCGCCGTTCTGTTAGCTGAAGCTCCCGCCAAGTACGATACTCAGTGTGTGCAGGTTGTCACGAGTTTTGTGGCTCCCTATCCAATTGGCAGCCTCGTCCGCCTGACCAGCGGTGAGGTGGGCGAAGTCGTCAACGCCACTCGCACCCAGACGCACGTAGTCATCGTCCGGGGCTCGCGCCGAGGTCAGATTGTCGTCTGCCCAGATGAAGGCGCAATCGAAACGTGCGAACTCGGGTGATCAAGCGAACTGCCTCGTCTGTAGCTTTTAGCTGCAGGATTCTTAAGTATCATGGCGAAAAGGAGATCAAAGTTGTTGAAGTGGGTGGAGTACATCAAGGCCGCCGGGTAGGCGAGTTCAGGTATCAGTCACAGCCAACGACGGCATAGGGGCGGGAGAAATCGATGTGGCGCCTTCCTACGTGGTGGGAGTGGACGTTGTACCATCTGAAGCAGATACTGTGGGTCATTGTGGGAGGCGGGTGAGCCGCCGAGGTTCAGGGTAGCGGACCAGGAGCCGAAGAGCCGCCGGGCGGCGCCGGTGAGTTTCTCGTCATCGGCCACCACGGCTGCGTAGTTGATCGGCCAGCCGTCGGCATGGCGCCGGCGGATGGCGGCGAGGACGGCCTCGCGGGTCCAGCGGAGGCGAGTCATGGAGAATCCTCCGCGGCCGGATCGGTGCGTCTGGGCCGGCCCTCACCTCCCCGCCTGAATAGTAGCTCATCAGATAGCGCATGATTCCCTGGTGGAGGGATCGCGCTTGGGCGAAGTCAAGGATCGTAACTTACTCAACGGAACCACATGGGAGTTTCTTCAGACTGGCTGGTGGGTGCTTCACATCATCGCTATCGTCGGCGTTTTCTGGCTGGGCCACCTGCTCTGGCCGCGCTAAGACGACAAAGAGGGGGACGCCGGAAAACCGGCGCCCCCTCCCTGGCATTCCTGGCGATTCTGGAGCGTCTGGAACCGAGGCAGCCGTGTGCAGTCGTCTACGCTGCAGCTATAAGGCGTCTTTTGCGTCGGCCCTTTGTTGATAAGGGCTTCCCGAGTTGTTTCGGCTGCTCAATCATGGTATCATAGCGCTGGACAGACAGCGGTGGTACCTCGTTCTACCCTCTCTACCATCAACTCCCCCCCATCCTCATCCTCTCTACCAGGTGCCACCGCTTTCTCCTTTGGGGGCCCCACCGGTGGGCGGCTTTGCCAGGATCACCGCCGCCGGGAAGAGGAACTGCGGAAGAAATTGGGCCTCGCAGACGAAGCCAGCAGGAACTACACCGGGGAGAACCTGGCGTCGCACAGAGATCGTCCGCCTGGTACACCAGAAGCTCTCAGATCATGACTATTACTCCCCGGCGGATCTCGAGTCAACCCATTCAAGATCGCAGCAGAAGAAAGCCTCCAAATCGAATGCCGGGCGCGAACGTTGGCGGTGCGCTGCTCATCAAGGGCAACCTGTTGGCCACTGTAATACTGGACAAGCTGCAGCCGCTGCGTAACGCCCTCAGCATGGCCCATGAACTGATCCACTCCTGGTGCCACCCGGACGGCGTCTATCACGAGTCCGGCGCGAGCAAGCGCCTCTAGTGAGTCGGCAGACGATGGAGATAAGGTTGGAGGAACCGGGGCTTGGCAGAGCTCTTGTTGTCGAGCGGCAAGAGGCCGCTAACCGCCAAAGATATTCGCCGGGAGGGAGCTTGGATGGATTTTGCGGACGAACTGCGTCAATTCGCCCGAAAGATTGAGACGTTGTCTCCGCACATCAAGACCGAAGAGGCCGCCAAGACCTCGCTGGTCCTGCCATTTATCCAGCTGCTAGGGTATGACATATTCGACCCGACCGAGGTGGTGCCTGAGTTTACTGCCGACGTCGGCACCAAGAAGGGTGAAAAGGTCGACTACGCCATTATGCGGGGGGGCCAGCCGGCAATCCTCATCGAGGCCAAGGACATAGACGACCCCCTAGCTTCTCATGAAAGCCAACTCTTTCGTTACTTCACGACCACTCCGGCCAAGTTTGCCATCCTCACGAACGGCATCCGCTACCGATTTTACTCCGACCTGGAGGAACCGAACAAGATGGATACAGTTCCATTCCTCGAGATAGACCTGCTTAATCTCAAAGAGCCTCTGGTAGCCGAACTGAAGAAGTTTCACAAGGAGTCTTTCGATTCCGAAACCCTGTTCTCGACAGCTGTCAACCTAAAGTATGTCACCCAGGTTCAGGCCATTATCAGCCGCGAACTCAACGAGCCGTCACCCGACTTCTGCCGCTTCTTCCTCAAGGAGATACAGGCGGGCAAGATGATTCGGCAGAGCCTGGTTGAACGGTTCCAGCCGCTTATCAAGAAGGCGCTCTCGCAGTTCATCACTGAGACCCTTAACGACCGTCTGAAGAGCGCCCTGACCGGCACCAGCGCTCCGGAACCTACGCCGTCCGTCCAAACGGAACAAGCTTCTCCCGCGGCTCAGGAAAGCGAGGAAAGAGATCAGATTGTCACCACGGCTGAAGAGCTTGAAGGGTTCTTCATTGTCAAGTCCCTGCTCCGGGGTATTGTCTCCCCGAAGCGCATCACCTATAGAGACAATATCCGTTACCTGACCGTGTTCCTGGACGGCAGCGACCGCAAGTGGATTTGCCGCCTGTACTTCAACGGCCCCAAAAGGTACCTCGCCGTGGCCACGGAGGATAAGTCAGAGAACCGCATTCCGCTTAGTGATGTTGAAGACATCTTCAAGTATGAAGCTGAGTTGACGGCTGCTGCTCGGCGGTACGTCGGCGAAAAGGAGGCCTCGTAGCGACAAGGGGGTGCCCCGGCAGGCGACGGAGATGAGGCTGGAGGAGTTGGGACTCAAACAGTCTCTATTGAGCACTTGAATCTCGCTGTCTTGACTGTAGGAGGCCAAGGCGGTTAAGCTCCGACCCCGAGGTGGTATCAGCATGCAGGGTGGTTACTTTCACGTCAAAGGTCGCCATCGCCCGGGCCGCCACCCGGGTGAGCAACTGCGCCGCCCCCGCCTCAGCCAGCCTGTCCAAGGCCCGGACGATGGTCCTCGTCCAGCGGACCATCCGGTTAACCGTCTCGACAATGCCCAGGCGCCGCAGGTAGGCGGCGATCAGCCCGGTGGCTCCGGCCGGCCTGGCCTCGATGTTAAGCCCGGGGAACGAGAACACCGCAGGCATGTGGCAACCCCCTTCGCTGGATTACCACCTACTTCGCGAAAAAGACCTGCGAGAGTGGGAAGTCCATGTCGCAGATCGCAGCAGACCTTGGTGTGTCAGTAGAGTCACTGCGCAACTGGACCAGACAGGCTCAGATCGACGCCGGAGAGCGCGGAGGCCTGACCACCTCTGAACGGGAAGAGCTTAACCGTCTGCGACGGGAGAACCGGATCCTGCGTGAGGAGCGCGAGATTCCAAAAAGGGCCGCGGCCTTCTTTGCCAGGGAGACCGGCCGGAACCGACAGCCGCGTTTCGGTTCGTCGAGCGGGAGAAGGCTCGATCATCCTGACCTCGAATAAGGGATTCGCCCAGTGGGGGGAGATCTTCGGCGACCCGGTGATCGCCACGGCCATCCTGGACAGGCTCCTGCACCACTCACACATCGTAAACATCCGGAGCGAGAGCTACCGGCTCAAAAAGAAGAAACGGGCCGGCATCTCGCCAGCCCCTACTCGAATACCAGTCAGACCGCTGAACGCTGACACAGGAGGTGATCCATTCTTCGACCGGCCGGGTGGCGGAGATTTCGGCCGGCGACAGCGCCACTTTGGGGGAGGGCGGGTCAATTCTCAACCGGCCGAAGTGGGTCAATTCCGCGCCGTCCTTGACAAAGTCTTATGGGGAGCGGGGTGGTGTGTTCGGAGACCCGGTGATTGCTACGGCTATCCTCGACCGACTCCTGCACCACTCGACCACCGTGAACATCAAGGGAGAAAGCTATCGGCTCAAAGAGAAGCGCAAGGCGGGCTTCATCACTGTCCCGCCTGCCTCAGCCTAACGCCAGGGTGGGGAAAATTCCACCACCGCCAAAAGTGGGGAGCTTTCGACCGCCGTTGACAATACGGAGAACCGTATCACAGATAACGGCGAACAGGGGTCTTGTCGGGACCTTCAGAAACCATGACAACGCGTCCGGCCCGCCGTACAATGCAATTGACAGAGCCCACCACGCCTCTTCATTGAAAGCGTACCAGGGTGGGACTTTTCTTTTCCCGAGGGAAGCCATGGGCGACAACGGCGGCGGTTCAGCGAAGGCCCTCAAGCCTCCCACCACGATCGAACAACAGGTTGACCTCCTGGTGGAGAGGTGTTCCACTGGGGTCCCGATTATCTGGTCAGCTGGCTTCACTCCCTTATCGACCTCCGCACCCGCTTGCCTGACGGACCCTGCCGAAAGCTCAGCGGGCGCCTCTTCGACCGACAGCGACGGACAGAAGTCTCGTCGGAAGGTTCCTGCCACCTGGACGGTCTACTTGACACGCTCCCCCGGAGGCGCTTCACCGGGGCGCTCGTCTCGGTCCTGCCCGACTTGGAGACGGGCGGTGAGCTTTCCCTCGAGGTTGATGCCTTCGCGCTGGAGGATCTCACGGGCCAAGTAGTACCCACCGGCCATCACGCCGGGCACCCCGGCTGCCGGGAACACCCATTGTCCTACCAAATACAGGTTCGTGATGGGTGAACGCTGGGGAATGAAGTGTCCCGTGCTCCGTTCATCCATACTCCACCCCATGAAGGAGCCTCGAGTGCTGTGGGTATACCGCTCAAGCGTGAGCGGCGTCGCGGCGATCAAGAGTCTGATCGCTTCCCGGAAGCCTGAGCCTAGTCTCCGGCCGATCCTTCCCAGCAGGATGTTCTCGACCTCTGCCTTCAGCGAGCGGTATCTTTCACCTCTGACTCCCGAACCGCCCGTTGCCCAGCAGTCTCGGTACTCGTAGGGCAAGAAGGCCACCACCAAGGCCGAATGCCCCGCCTGACCTTCGGGTTTCGGGGGAACGACCAGCGCCACTGGGCAGTTGTCGGGCGTCAAGTCCTCCTGGCGAAGTTCCAGGGCACGGTTGTCGAGGAGCAGGAGATGGTTGATTCCACCAAAATCGTACCCTTCCGCCATTCCGAGGAAGACGAGCATTGCGGAGGGAAATATCTTCCGGCGCATGACCGTTTTGCGCAAGCGTTCCAGGCCGGGAACGTCCTCCAGCAGAACGTCCAGCGTATGGTGGAGGGAGGCGTTCGACACAACCACGTCCGCGACGAACTGCCGCCCGTCGGTACACTCCACGCTTTTGGCCTGTCCCCCCTCTACGACTATCCGTCGCGCTTCTGTCCCCAATAGGACCCGGCCGCCGTGCCGCTCGATTGCCCGCACGACCGCGTCGGGAATCTTCTGCATCCCGCCGACTGGGTAGTAGTTCCGCCCTTCCTTGATAGCCTCCCAGCCCCAGGCGTGGCCCTGGAAAATGAGGCCGGGAACGGGGTAGTACCCGAAGAGCAGGCTGGCGAGGGCTTGATCCCGGCAAAGGCGCCGCAACACACGAACTCCGTCCTTGCGGCCGAAGCGGAGGAAGGTAGGCATCGCGATCAGGCTCCTTACCCCAAAGGCGAGCTTCTCCGCAAGGCTCATATCGTAGGGAGGCTTGGGCGGTCCCATTCGCCGTATCTCTTGGAGCATGGTGTGGCAAAGGTCGAAAAACCGCCGAATCGTTGCTTGCTCGGCGGGAAAACTGGCGCCAAATGACTGCTCGATCTCCCGGCTGTCGAGGTGAAACTCGCGTTCCCCCAGAAACCAGCGGAACTGGTACTCAACCCGTTGCGCCGGGACCTCCTCGCCCCAGTAGCGCATGAACTGTGAGATCGTCTCGTCCGGCCCCAATTCGTTCAGGTGGAAGAGGCCGGCATCGAAGCGGTACCCGCCCCGGGAGAAAGACGTGAGGTAGCCGCCCGGCTTGTCGTGTTTCTCGAGGACCAGGACTTTCTGGCCCTCAACGGCCAGGAATGCCGCGGTCGTTAATCCGCCCATCCCTGCACCGACGATGATTGCATCGTATCGGTCGTTATCAGCTTGGTTCTCGTGGCTCAAGGCAGTTTCTCCCCCTGCCCTACTTCCAGCAACTCCGTCACCGCGCCCCCGTCTCTGTCCTGGTACTGCAGGAGATAGTGAGGCTCGGCGGCAGTGTACCAGAAGTAGTACTTGTACCGCTCCGCAAATAGGCCGATGAGACCGGCCACGCCCATCTCGAGCCTGTAGCTGTCAAACGTACCAGCGGGAACTTCAATCCGCTCCCGCCGGGCGAAAGGGAAGGCCCGCAACAGGTGATTCAGCGTGTTGCAGTCAAAAGCTTCACCGTCGAGCCTGACGGAACGGTCCAGTTGCCGATCCGGGAAGCGGACCATGGTGTCCACGTAGCGGACCAGCTTCTGCCCGGCGCTGGGACAGCCCTGGTATACCAGACGCAACTCCGCCGGCTCGATCTCCGCAAAGGGACTCCCCAGAGCGACAAGGGATCCCGCCAGGAGCATTGCTAATGCCAGCAGGACGGAGAGCAGCCCACTCATTTTTCGCACCAGGTGGCACCTCCTCCGCACTACTATTCGGGGAGAGAACAGGCGCGCCCTTCCAGTCGATGGCATAAGCCAACCGACCGCGAAACGCTGTGGCGTTTTCGCGGTTCCACCCGATACGCCGAACCGTATCACAGGTGAGGGCGAGAAAGGTTTTGTCAAGGCTTGTCGAGACTCTGGGCGATTAGAACCGCTTTCAGATTCCGTCCCAGCACCGACTCGTATCCCTCCAGCCCGATGCGTTTCAGCTTCTCGACTGCCCTGTGCCGGATGGGCTCGTCGCCACTGCCGCCGTCCAAGAGAGCGGCCGTCTCGTCTGACGTGAACTCCACCTTGGCCCTCTCCAACCGCAAGAGGCCTGCGTTATGGGGACAGGCTTTCTGGCAAAGGAGGCACCCCACGACACAATTGTGGGCGGTGGGTGGGAGCCAGTGCGGCCAAACTTCTTCGTACTCGTTGAAGAACGTGAGGCACCGCTCTCCCCGAAGCAAAAAACGGTCGCCACTTATCGCACCCGTGGGCACCCGTGGGGCATGCCGTTTGACACACGGCAGCAACCCGGCGTATAAGTAGTCTTCACCGCAGGACAAGGCAATTAGCTCGGGACGAAGCCTCGGATACCTGATGGCGTCCGGGGCTGCTTGTCGCGTTGACTGGTTGAGACCTGTAGACAGTCTTTCTCCCAAGCGGTATAATCTAAACAGTTCTTTGGTCTTTTGGGAGAAGGGCGTACCCCGGGACGGTGCTCGGGTTGAAGCAAGGGAAAGGGCGAAGCCGAATGAGGATTGCCTTCTTCACGGATTCTTTCCGGGAGAACCTGGGGGGGCTGACTCGCGCGACGATTCAATGGTATGACCGGTTGGCGGCGGCCGGACACTCTGTGCGGGTTTTCTGTCTGAAGCAGACGGAAGGTTCGCTGCACGCCGGGGATGTGTTTGAGGTGCCTGCAGTGTCTTTGCCCGTGGTCGTGGACTTTGCCCCCGACTCCAAGCTCGCTTGGGGATACGCCGTCGTGCGGAGGGAACTGGTGACCTGGCGGCCTGACGTGGTCCACCTGCACACTCCCTGGCCGGTCAGTTGGCTGGGGCTGTGGGCCGCCCGTTCCCTGAACTTGCCGGTCGTCGCCACCCACCATGCCGATCTCGAAGCCGCCGCCAGCCTGCCTGCCGGGCGGGCGTTGAGCGCCGCAGCCGGCGTCTTGGCGCGAAGCCTTTACGGTCGCTGTTCCGTCGTCATCGCCCCCACGCGCTTCGCGGCGGCCAGCTTGCGGGCGCTCGGAGTGCGGAGCCCCATCGCAGTGATTTCGAATGGCGTGGAGCGGGAGCGGTTTGCCGCGGCGCGCTTGCGGGTGGCCGATCGTCGGCGTGGGACCTCTGCATTCACGGAGTCCCGGCCGGTGACCGTCCTCTATGCCGGTCGCCTGAGCCCGGAGAAGGGGATCGGTACTCTGCTTCGGGCATTGCAGTTCGCTTTGGCGGAAGAACCGAGGTTGAGCGTACGCTTCGCGGGAGACGGGCCGCTACGGGGAACGGTCGAACGGGAGCTGAGGGGTGAGTTGTCGGCGGGACGCGTCACAATGGCAGGTTTCGTTCCCTGGGAGCGGATGGCGGAGGAGTACGCCCGGGCCGATTTGCTCGTCCTGCCATCTCCTCATGAAACCCAGGGTCTGGCGGCTCTCGAGGCCATGGCGGCGGGGCTGCCGGTCGTCGGGGTAAACGCTGGAGCCTTGCCGGAGACGGTCGTCCACGGCGAGAGTGGGTTGATCGTGCCGCCCGGCAATCCCCGGGCTCTGGCGGAAGCCCTGCTGAAGCTGGCCAGTGACGTCAAGTTGCGCCGCCGGTTGGGAGCACGAGGAGCGGCGCTGAGCGCTGAACACGACGCGGCCCGGTGCCTGGACCAGGCGGTTGAGCTGTATCGTGCGTTGAAGGCGGCCCGGCCGGCAGCCTTGGAGAGAGGAGCATGACCCTGGAATGGCTCACGGGAGTCGGCGGCTGGATCGGAGTGGGGTTGGGGTTTGCCCTACAGGCGGCCGGGGCGCCGGTGCCCTCTGTGCTCCTGTTCCCGGCGTTGGCTGCCCTGGGGGAGCATACCAGGGTCCCTTGGTGGATCTCTGGCGGGGTGGCTGGAGTGAGCGTCGCTTGTGGGCATCTGCTAAGCTATGCCGTTTTCACCATCTTGGGGCAGCCCTTGCTGACCCGGTTGACGGAACGAACCCCGGCGTTACGGCGCCCGACCCAGCGGGTCCGGCACCTCCTTGCGCAGGGACGTTCCTGGCTGCCGCTGCTTGGGCTGCGCTGGTTGGGCACCGGCTACAGCCAAGTGTTCTGGCTGCTAGGTACCATGCAGGTGTTACCTGCCATGCTCTTGGGCTCTTTGTTCTTGAATGATCTGGTCTGGGCATTGGCATGGGCATACGCCTGGACGGCGCTGACCGGAAAATTCTAAATGGGGAGGATCATGCAATGAGCGCGGTGATGGAATTCGCAGGCGAGGAAATCGTACGGAGGACTTTGCGCTATGCGGCCCGCAACCCGGAGCAGAACCTGCCTACCTTGCTGGCCTGGGGCGAGCGATTGGCCTCCGGATCTACGCAAAAAGAAGCGGTGCGAGCGGTCCGGCGCGCCTTGGAGGAACCGGAAGGCAACTGGCGCCGGCTGACCCTCGCTTTGCTGAAGCAGACCAAACCCGAGGTCCTGGAACGTCTGGCGGTCAACCTTTTTGTCCGGAGTTTCTTTCTCGGCGTTCCTCGCCAGCAGGCGGCCGAGAAGCGCTTGGACGCCAACGTTCCGGCAGCCCTCCTGATAGACCCCACCTCCCGGTGCAACTTGCGCTGCACCGGCTGCTGGGCTGGCGACTACCGGCGGACCGACGATCTTGAACTCGATCTTTTGCGCCGGATTCTCGACGAGGCCCGGCCGCTCGGCGTTCATCTGATCGTGGTCTCCGGCGGGGAGCCGCTCGTCAGGAAGGGGGACCTGCTGACCTGGGCCCGGGAATACCCGGACTTTGTGTTTCACGTGTTCACCAATGGTACTCTGCTGGACCGGGAGTTCGCCGCCGGAGCGGCGGAGGCCGGCAACTTGATGTTCGCCTTCAGCGTGGAGGGGTTGGCACAGAACACCGACGCCCGGCGGGGCCGCGGGGTGTACGACAAAGTCCTTGAGGCCATGGCCCTACTGCGGGAAGTGGGTGTGCCTTTCGGCTTCTCTGCCACCTACACCCGTCACAATGTCCCCGAACTCAGCAGCGATGCCTTCATCGACGCTATGGTCGAGCAGGGCTGCTGTTTCGGCTGGTTCTTCACCTATCTGCCGGTCGGGAGTGACGTGGACTTGGACCTCATGGCCACTCCGGCCCAGCGGGCGGAGATGTACCGGGCGGTGCGCCGTTTCCGGCAGACCAAGCCGATTTTCCTGGCCGACTTCTGGAACGACGGGGAGGCGGTACAAGGCTGCATCGCCGGTGGCCGGAGATACTTGCACATCAACGCGGCCGGAGAGGTGGAGCCCTGCGCCTTCATCCACTATGCGACGCACAACATCCGGAACTGCACCCTCGAAGAGGCGCTCGCCTCCCCTCTCTTCCAGGCTTACCGGGCGCGTCAGCCATTCAACCAAAACCATTTGCGGCCTTGTCCGCTGCTCGATAACCCTGATGCCTTGCCGGAAATGGTCAGAACTTCCGGGGCCCACCCGACGCAACTGCACCTGGCGGAGCCGGGGGAGTTGGCGCGGCAGCTTCATCCCTACGCTGAGGAATGGGGGCGGCAAGCGGACGGTCTGGTGCGGGAGAACGATCGGACGCCTGGGGACGCTGGGTTGAAGCAGGGAACGGCACAGGCATGACAGAGATCGGTCTGGCTCTAGGCGGCGGGGCGGCCAGGGGACTAGCGCACCTCGGGGTTCTACGGGAGTTGGAGGAGGCAGGCATTAGGATTTCCTGCCTGGCCGGTTGTAGTTTTGGGTCCTTAATCGCCGCTGCGTACGCCTGCGGCACGCTGGCCGAGGTGGAGGATTTCTTCCTGCACCTGAACCGGACTGACTTGGTGCACTACTGCGACCTGGTCTTCTCCGGGGGCGTGGTCGGGGGACAAGTATTGCTGGCCGAGCTGCGCCGGCTCACCCGTGGGCTGCACTTTGAGGATCTTCCCCGGCCCTTCGCCGTGGTGGCGACAGATTTGGAGACGAAGTCCAGGGTGGTCCTGCACCGGGGATCCATCGCCGAGGCGGTCCGCGCCAGCATGTCGGTGCCGGGGCTTCTGACGCCGGCCACGGTGGAGGGGAGGACCCTGGTGGACGGTGGATTGGTCGAAATCGTCCCGGTGGGAACTGCAAGGCTGCTTGGCGCATCCCGGGTCGCAGCGGTGGACGTATCCAGCCACCGCGACGTATGGACCAGGGCGGCGACTCGGGCCAGGCGCTCAGTCCGGGGTTTGCAGCGCGAATGCCGGCGGGTGGCGACAGCGGCGAGGTGGCTTTGGCCGTTGCCCCTGCCGGAACCGGAGACTACGTTTCCGGAGAGTGGCAGGCCGGGGTGGGGGATGGTCCGGACCGTCCTGACGGCGTTCGACATCACCGAAGCGCGCCTGCGTTCGACGGGTCCGGAGCAGAGTGCGGACATCATCATCCGTCCCCGCGTCGAGCAGGTGCATGGGCACCAGTTCTACCGGGCGGCGGAACTGGTCGCCGCCGGTCGGGCGGCGGCCCGGGACTCACTCCCCCTTCTCCTGGTGGAGAATCACGGGAGACTCGCAAGGCTGGGATAGGGGTGTGGCAGTGCGTTCTGTGGTGGTGACGGCAGTGGGGGCGGCGATTCCGCTCTTGAAACAGATGCCCAGCCAGGCCTATGCCAAGCTCAAGCTGAGCTTCTGAATTGACGGACAAGCGGCCCCCGGGTAACATAAAAGGTAGGATGTCGAAGGGGGTGAACAGAGGGTGCTGACGGACCGGAGCAGGGAGTTCTTGGAGAAGGTCAAGAAACTGTATGCGGAGACACAGGAGCCAATTCACTACACTACCGTGGGAAAGCTTCTGGGCGTCAGCCGCTGGACCGCCTACGACATGCTGAAGGCCTTGCAGGAAAAGGGCTACTTGCGCTCGGAATACTCGTTGAGCGCTTCCCGGGGCAAGAGCGGCGGGCGATCCCAGGTGTTGTTCGCACCTACCGAGAAGTCCTTGCAGGAGGAGCCGGCCGCAGAGGCAGGCTGCCCTGCGGACTGGTGCGAGACGAAGGAGCGGGTGATGCAGTTCTTCCAGGCCGTCGGCGGCTTGAAGCCGCAGGAGCTTCTCGACCGGATCCTGCGGGTGCCCAACATTGAGACCCCTTTGGTCTTCTGCGCCTATGTGGCCGGCCTCTTGGTGACCTTCGCCCGGACGCGGGCCTCACGCCGGGTGGCGTGGCTTAAGGCGATGCTTTTCCGATTCACGCGGCCCGAACTCGGCCTGGCCGGCTTCGCCGGGACACTCCTGGGCCTGCTCATCACGGCGGTCGAGCCCCTTGGGATGGAAGACACCCTGCTCAACCTCGTGGGAAAGTTCCAACAGAAACTGGAGCAAATGTCGAGACAGGAAAGGCGTCTCCTGCTCGATTTCGTGAAAGACGTCCTTCTGGCGTCGGAGACCGCCTCCTGACCCTTGAGGCGCGACCGTTTGCCCTATACCCGCCCGGACCTCAGAATGGAAAAGAGGAGCCACAACCCGAGGACCAGAGCCGCGAAGAAGCCGATCCTTCCCAGCGGCACCCCGAAGACCTCGTTCCCCCCCGCGGTGCGCTCGAGAAGCGATGTCCCGACGGCCCCGACCGAGTTTCTCCAGAACCTGGCCGAGTCTGACCGGAAGGTTTAGCACCGTCCTGCCGTAGTCTGCCAGCTCGTTCTCGTACCAGTCCTTCACCTGTCTCCAGGAAAGGCGCTGCCGGGCCAGAGTCCGTCCGAAAGGTTCGGCCACTTCCACGATGCTCAGAGTCGGATCGAGGCGGCGGGCGATGCCTTCCACGGTGGTCAGGGCTTTGGCGGGCTCCACGACCCCCAGAGACGCCATGGCGGCCACGATTCTGGGAGTTGACCCACCATGCCCAGATCGAGGAAGACGACTCGTCCTTCCTCATCGACCAGGAGGTTGCCGGGATGCGGATCGCCGTGAAAGAAGCCGTCGACGAAGATTTGCTTGAGTAAGGCCTGGATGAGGGACTCGGCAATCGCCCGGCGACGTAAGCCCCTCTGCTGCAAGCGCTCGATCTCGGTGATCTTCGTCCCTTCGATGAATTCCAGGACGAGTACCCGTTTGGTCGTGTACTCGTGATAGACGCGGGGGAATCTCACCCCGGGTTGCTCGTCGAAGTTGTGACGGAAGTGGTCGGCGTTCTGCGCTTCGAGCAGGAAGTCGAGTTCCTCTTGGAGTATCCTCGCAAACTCCTCGACGGCGCCGGAGAAGTCGTAGAGTGCCGCCCAGGGAGAGCGCCGCTCCAGCATCCCGGCGACTTCCGCCAGGATCTCCAGGTCCACTCGGATGACGGGAAGGGGCCGTCAGCCGGTCGGAAGCTTCGGCCCTCCGCAGGATCCTCGCCGGCAGGGCGAGCATGCCGGTGACTCCCAGATAGTCCAAGAGAAACCCGAAACCGTGCCGGGCCAGAATTTCGGCGATCTGCCGGTAGCGTTTCACCTGTCTGAGTGAAGCCTTCATGATTGCCCCTCACGCCGAACTCGCCCACTAGGTTGCCCCGGAGTCTGCGGCGCCATGGGACGACCCCGGCTGTGGTCACCGACCCCCGGGGCACAGCGCGGCGCGGCGTGGGGATGTCCGTCCTCACAAGGTCATGAGGTAGCGGAACATCAGCCAGAAATGGCACAGGCTGCCAAGAAGCACAAAGACGTGGAACAGTTCGTGGAAGCCGAAGACAGGGGCCAGGTTGGGCCACTTGAAGCCGTAGATCAGGGCGCCGAGGGTATAGAAGACTCCTCCCGCCACCAGCGAGCCGAAGCCGGCGCCGGGGATGGCGTGCCACAGGGGGCCGGTGGCGATGATCACCAGCCACCCCATGGCCAGGTAAAGACCGCTGGAGAGCCAGCGAACCCCCTTGAACCATTTCCCGGTCACCACGACGCCTGCGACGGCGAGAACCCAGACGGTTGCCAGCAGCCCCCAGCGCCAAGCGCCGTGAAGGGCGAGAAGACAGAGGGGCGTACACGTCCCGGCGATCAGGACGTAGATCATCATATGATCGAATCGCCGCAGAAGGCCGATCCCGCTCTTGGGTGCCGGTAAGGCATGGTACAGGGTGCTGGCGGTGTAGAGCAGGATAAGACTGGCCCCGTAGATGGCGAAGGCGACGACGTGCCAGGGCGTTGCTCTCCGGGCGGCGACGACGACTAGCAACACCAGCCCGGCCACCGACAGCAGTGCCCCGGCCCAATGGGTTCCCGCACTGACCGGATCCCGCAGCCTCATTTCCCATACCACTTCCCTTGTGTCTTCTTTCCCCGGTGTGAGGGATAAACCTGCGACAGTCTTGCGAAAGTCTTGAGCAGCGTCCGTATAGTGGTGTACTAGGGACAGGCCAAGAAGGAAAGGGCCACCGCTCCTCCAAAATGGTGAAGTTGCAGGCCAACACCAGGGAGGAGTGAAACGATGGCCCAGTTCCATGTTACCGTAGATGACGAGATTGTGCGAGGACTTTTTCAGCGGGATGACGGTCTGGCCAAGCTCGCAGAGTGCGTCCTGAACCAGGTTCTTGAAGCGCAGGTGGCCGAGCAACTCCAGGCTGCGCCTTGTGAGCGTACACCAGACCGCCAAGGGTACCGCAACGGCTTCCGAGAGCGGGAGCTTAAGACCCGGGTGGGAAAGCTCGAACTTGCGGTGCCCAGAGTGCGCAACGGGACCTTCTCAACGGAGCTGTTTTCTCGCTACCAACGCAGCGAGCAGGCGTTGCTCCTGGCCCCGCAAGGTCCGGCATTAGTGCTCTTTTGGCGGTGGCGATCAACCGGGATGGGTACCGTGAGGTGGTCGGGCTGAGGCTGGGGGACAGCGAGTCCTTCGATAGCTGGTCTGGGTTCTTCTCCTGGCTCAAACAGCGTGGGCTGAAAGGCGTGGAGCTCGTGGTCTCAGACGATCACCGGGGGCTGGGTGAAGGCGATCGAGGTGCACTTCCAGGGGGCGATGTGGCAGAGGTGCCAGACGCATCTGCTCCGCAACGTGTTGGAGGCCTGCCCCAAGGCGCTGCAGGGCGAGTTGCACCGGAGGCTGAAACCCTTGTTAAAAGCAGCGCTAGGGCGCGGAAGATGGGATTCAACCCAATGGTGAGCTCTCGATAAGCCTCCAAAGTGAAAAGTCCCAAAGCCTCAAGGTGGCTGTGGGACTCGATCGGAATCTGGTGCGCCATCAGGGACTCGAACCCCGGACCCGCTGATTAAGAGATTTGGGAAGAGCTTGCTGCTCGATTCCAGCCTGTCCCGAAAAGGCCCATCCAATCGGCTGCGCGGGACTTCTACCTCCCGCCTGGTTCCGGTTTGATCGCTTGGTTTCCGCCCCGGTTGTAGTAAGCGTTGTAGTGGGAGGTTGGCGGGCTCTGTCCGGGAGTTGACGGGACGCTCGGGGCCCCGGAAGTCGGACAAGACGCTCCGCCAATCGGACCACCAAAGCCGAGTGATCCGACACTGCCCGCTCCTCGTGCGAGTGGAAGGTCTCCTTGAGCGAATTACTCAGCTGGAAATGGCCATCTGGAAATGCAGCAGTGGGGGTGCGGACGTTTTTCTGGACTTGGTCATGCAATCCCAAGGCTTCTCCTGTACTCCATCGGACTCCTTGCGCCAAGGGACATCTTGATGCGACTTTCATTGTACCAG
>DYFA01000026.1 GCA_020725425.1 Aneurinibacillus sp. | reverse complement strand
TGCAGCAGATGCGGTTGGCGCTATCAAGATCTTGGTGCGAACTGGTCTGGGCGAAGGATCCCTGAACGAATTCCGTCACACATGGGCTGATGTGGAACCGGACTACGTTGCCGCCGACCTCCTCGACGCTGTAGAGTGGTTGATCGCAAAATTGGGGTGAAGACTCCCGTCCAGTTGCCCTGCACCGCGGATGGTAAACCTCCCGGATCAGAGGGCAGCAAAAAAGGACTTAACGCGCGTCCGGAGCGCCGCGTCTAACCTGGTTGAAGAAGGAGGCACGCGCTGCCAGCAAGAATCCGCGATCTTGAGGAGAGCACGGGAGCGTGGTCCCCCATGGACAACGTTGGGGCGATGTGGTTGTCCGCCGCGCCGGCGGTGATAGAGCCGAGGACATTCGCGAAGGAGTTGGGCGTGGGGCTTGCCGTGCTGTCTTTCGCGAGAGGAACTTACCTGTCCTTGCTGGAGGCATTCGGGCTGGCGGACGGTAGAGCGGCCCCCCTGCTGCCGGGTGCCCTCGAAGGGAGGATGGACGGGGAGGTCGCCGTGTACCGTTCCTCCTTTGGCGCGCCGGCAGCGGGGATGCTGACGGAGGCGCTGATCGCGTCGGGGGTGGGACGCGTAATCATGGTGGGGCAGGCCGGCTCGCTCAGCCCGCAGTGCAGGATAGGTGACGTGGTCCTTCCGACGTCGGGTGTGCGGGAGGAGGGGACGTCCTACCACTACCTGCCTTCCGGTGCACCCTGCCGGCCGTCGCCCGCACTGCTGGCGGAGGTCAGAGCGGCCGTGGGTGCGGTCGGGCCGGTGGAAGGCGGGGTCTGGACGATCGACGCCCCCTTTCGTGAGACCGGGGACACGGTGGAGCGGTACGCACGGGAGGGCGTACTGGCGGCGGAGATGGAATGCACTGCCCTGATGTCCATCGCCACGTACCGGGGCGTTGAGTTTGCCGCCGTGCTCCTCATTACCGACGAACTCTTCGGCGAGAGCTGGATGGAGGGCTTCCGGACCAAGCGGCTGGCGACCACCCTGCGGGCGGTCTGTTGTGCCCTGCCCCGCGTGCTGGGACGTGAGGCGCGCTCCGTCGTCCGGGCGTCAGAGGACGAGGATTCGGCAGGTCCGGGTGCCGGGGAGGGTCAGAATTGAGGACACCAAGGGACTATTGGGACGAGTCTGTGCGCAGGGCGGCACACGCCAGCGGACCGGCCCGACCGTCGGTGTTCGAAGGGCCCCGGCAGGCCTGTCGCACTTTCCTGGCCATGCTGCCGGAAGGAGGGCGGGTCCTGGATTTCGGCTGCGGC
>DYFA01000025.1 GCA_020725425.1 Aneurinibacillus sp. | reverse complement strand
CTGCGTGGACGACTCCAAGGTGCCCGACCACCACGCCATCGTCCCGACGGACCGCCCGGGCCGCAGCCTGCCGCCGGAGCAGGCGGCCGTGTACCGCCTGGTGGCCCGGCGCTTGGTCGCGGCGTTCTTCCCGCCCGCCAGGTGGCAGGCGAGGGAAGCGGTCACGGTCGTGGAGGGCGAAGCCTTCGCGTCCTCGTCCCGCGTGCTTCTCGAGCCCGGCTGGCGGCGGTGCTGGGGCCAGGCCGCCGGGTATGGTAGGCCGGGCCTCCCGCGCCTCTGCCCGGGCGAAGAGGTCCGGGTGTCCGCGGTCGACGCGGCCGGGAAGCAGACCCAGCCGCCGCCGCGGCACACGGACGCGAGCTTGATCCGGGCGATCGAGCGGGCCGGGCTGGGCACCCCCGCCACGCGGGCGGCCGTCATCGAGCGGCTGCTGCAGGTCGGCTACGCGGAGAGGCGGGGGAAGGCCCTCGCACCCACGCCGAAGGGCGAGTTCCTGATAGGCGTGTGCCCCGAGGAGCTGAGGAGCGCGGAGCTCACGGCGCGCCTGGAGGCGGCCCTGCGCGAGGTGGAGGCCGCGCGGCTGCCGCCCGAGAAGGTGAGGGAGGAAGCGGCGGCTCTGGCCGCCCGGGTGGTCAGGTACGCGGTGCGGCTGGCCCGCCTGATGCAGGCTCCTGGGGCGGGCCGGGCTCTGGCCGGCGGGCCGCCTCCTACCCGCACGCGGCAGCGCCATCATGCGGCGCGCGACCGAGGCGAGTTCGGGCGCCACTTCCCTCCATGAGCCAGCCTGGCCCGGTGACCTCGGAGGGCTCATGCCCGGCTCGGCGCCGCCCGGCGTGCGGGGTGTCAGAGGCGCGCCGACCAGGGGGCGGCGAGAGGAGAATGGCTGTTCGTGTCGAAAAGGGGAGGTGGATGCTGCCAGAACTTCCCCGCTCGGGGTGGCGAGGGGCGTGGTCGGTATGTCGCAGCAGTACTCGCCCAGGAGCTTCCTCAGGCAGGTTCCCAATGAATTGCTGGCCCGCTACTTCCACGGCCGCGGGCTGCTGCTTGACGTGGACTTTGGGCGCCTGGGGGAGACTGAGGTTGAGCCCATTTACCTGGCCTGGGAAGCGTTGCCTGAGGATGAGCGGGCGCGGGTGGAAAGTGACTTCCAGGAGACCCACGCCCTTGCCTGCGAGTCGGGGGTCAAGGTGATCCTGGAGTGTGGGCGCGCCTCGGGTGAGGACCTGGAGCCCCTGCTGTCCGGGCTGGAAGGGTTTCACCACAAGGCGTTCTGGGCCTTCCTGGAGCGTCCGGAGGTCTTCGAGGCCGCGTCCAGGTTCTGCCATGTCGACAGCCTGTATGCCCGGTACTGGCGGAAGCGGCGCGGCGTACCCAGGGTGGAGCCGCGGGTGGATGCGGCGAGCCTGGGGGAGTTTGAGGCTGCGGTGAGCGCTTACTACCGGCAGAAGGAAGGGCGGGGCCATTCCTGCCGGGCCGAGGTGTATGATCGGGGTGACCGCAAGTACTTCTTTGTTTACCCGGAGGACTACGCGACCACGGTGATAGAGTACCGGGCGGGCCAGTTTGCCCGGCGGGCCCTGAGGCCCGCCTTCGAGCTGATCTTCGTGTACTCCAGGGAGGAAGGAAGTCTGGACGTGTACGCCGAGGGCCCCAAGGGGACCGTGCAGGACCTGCAGAGGATCTTTGCTCGCACGGTGCTGGGCGTGGAGCTGGGGCCCGAGCTCAAGGCGGAAAAGGTCTATGAGCTCAACGGCTTCAAGGACAGGAACTTTCAGTTCGTGTACGAGCCCGCCGATGGTATCGAGGGCATCCGGGTGAAAAAGCTGCGGCTTTCTGTGCTGGGGGGCCAGAAGCGCATAACCCTGGAGGCCGACCCGGACAAGAACCCGCACGCGGTGTACGACCTCATGGATGAGGCACTGCGGACGGACAACATTCCGCTTTCCATCGTGAACGTGACGCAGGTTACGTTGCGGTTCTACTTTGCCCCCGGGGGGAAGAGGGGCCGGAACACCCTGACCTTTGACATCACTTACCCCAACTCGTGCCCGCTCAAGTACGAGGGCAGGCACCTTGTGGCGCGCCGGGTACTGGTGGCATCCGGGATCGACCGTGGATAGCGCGGATGAGGTTCTCGAGCACATCCTAGAGCGGCTGGATCTTCCGGTGGCATCGGTGGATGAGTTCACGGGGGACGAGGTGGCCTCCTGGCCAGAGGGTCTTTTGGAGCTGCTTTGCTCCTCCGGACTACTGCGGCAGATCGCACCCTCGTCGACGGTGGAGTGCGACGGCTGTGAGCAGGGGTGCTTTGTGCCGGTGGAGACCCTGCGGGAGCCCGCGGGGCGCGTGGTGCGGTACGTGCTGTGCGAGCAGAGGGAAGACATTGCCATGGTGCCCGTGGACGAGGCCAGGCTGAGGCGCTGGCGGGCTGACCCGGGTGGCTGGGCCCGGTTGCTCGCTACCGCGCTGGGGGCACGGGGCGCGGCCCGAGAGTTGCGGGCATCGCGGCTTTGGTACCTGGGGAAGGCCGAAGTGGGCGGCGGGCAACGTGACGTGTTCCTGGCAAGAGGGCTGAGTTGGCGTGATGCTGAGGAACAGGTCTGGCGGGTGCCGCAGCTTGGAAATGCGCGTTCGCCGCTCGTGCTGGTACCGAGGCAGGTTCCCCCCTTGGGCCAGCTCCCGCCGGGGGGGACCGTGGTCCCCTTGGTTGGCCTTGTGCATGCGGGCGACGCCGGCATTTATGTGGACGCGGAAGCTATGGCCTGTGCTTGCGCCCGGGAAGCGGGAGGCAGCATTTTCAGGAAGGAAGGGGCTTTCTGGACGATTCGTTACAGGGGCAGGACGATCCATCTCCGTGACCAGGTGGGCCTGCGTTACATAGCGTATCTCTTGCAGCACCCCGGGCGCGAGATCCCGGTTCTTGAGCTGGTGCCGGAGTGGGGTGTGGCTGCTGCTGGTTCTGACGGGATGCCGGTGGTTGACAGGGAGACGGTGGCCCAGTTGAAGGAGGAGAGGGAGAGGCTGAAGGAGGAAGCCGAGGAGGCGGAGGCCATGGGGGACATCGAGGCTGCGGCCAGGGCGAAGGAAGAGCAGCAGCAGATCGAGGATTTCCTGAGGTCGGCGCTGGGTTTTGGCGGCCGCATCCGGGCGGCGGGCGGGAAGCTGGAGCGAGCCCGTAAGAAGGTGTACAGTGCCATTAAGCGTGCTTTGAATGCGATAGCTGCGGAGCATCCCGAGTTGCACATGCACCTCAAGAACTCGATCAAGACGGGCCTGACGGTTTCGTACTGGCCGGACTCAGAGACGCAGTGGGTGGTATGAGCGGCTGATCGTGGCTTTGGTCGGGAGGGAGCCCGGGGTAGCTTGCCCCGGGCTCTGTGATTTGCTACGGCCCGTGTAGCAATGCTACGCGAGATGTAGGGCCATACCCGGTGATAGGGTCAGATCCGGGGGTGGTGGGCATGGATGGGGTGTTTTCCCGGCCTCCGTGGCCCGCTACGCGGCGCGTAGCAATGCTACGCGAGATGTAGCGCCATACCCGGTAGAGAGCGTAGTACCGGGGGTGGTGCGGATGGACGGGGATGCGCGGTGGATCTTGGCCTATCCTGGCGAGGCGGCGGAAGCGTGGCTGGATCGTGTGGCAGAGCGTTTCGACCCCTTCATGTTGGGTGCGTTCCGCCGGCGTGAGGCAAACACGCGCATGGCCTGGGCCAAGGCGCTTGTGGTAGCCCAAGCTTGGACGAGGCGGGCGGAGGTGGGGGTGTGGGAACGTGCGCTAGCCCTGCTTGACGACGGCACGCAGGACCGCCAGGTGTTAGAGAAAAACCTGAGGGCTGCTGCGGCGACAGTGAGGGCGTTCCCGCATGTCTGCGCGGCTGCGCTCGGGCTGACTCCCAGGGAAGTCTGGGAAGCTGTAGGCGGCAGCGGCGAGCCCAACGCGCCGGCGGCATTCGATCCACAGGCCGCCGCAAGCCAGCTGGGGTTCCGGGTGTTCATGGCGAACAGGGGCAGGCCGGCGAGAATTGTCGCCGAGCTGGCCGCACGGAAGGGCCAGGAAGTGGCGTTTGTGGAAGAAGGTGCTTGTCAGGGATTACGCGTTACCCCCGTGGCATTACGAAAGATGGCAGCAGAGGAAGGATCTGCTTGTCAGGGATCACGCGCTATCCCTGGTGATTTCCAAGAGGAGGATTGTACGCCAGAAACTGCTTGTCAGGGATTACGCGTTATCCCCCCGGCGGTGGCAGTGCTGCGGGAGTGTGAAGTGAGGGCTGCGGAAGCGCTGTCGGCCCTCGTCCGCGCCAGCAGGGCGGCGCGGGCCGACGACCCGGAAGCGGCGGATGGCGCGCTGATCCGGCTGGTCTCCCTCTTGGCAGGAGAGGCAGGAGGGCTGGCGGACTGGGAGGTTGCCCGGCTGCTGGAGCGCGCGCGGGATTGCGTGGAAGCTGCGGAGGATCGCGCTGCGGAGATCCTCGAGGAGGCTGAAGCGGAGGCTCGGCGGCTACGGGAGCAAGCGCGTGAGGAAGTGGAAGAGTGCCGCAGGCTGGCGGCCGCGGCGGCGACCGAGGCCTTGAGGACGGCAACGTGGCGCGAGCTCCGCGAGAGGATCATGTACATTGTCCACAACCGCTACCGATTGCACCTGGCTCCTCCCCAACATGATGGACTTGACACCTACCGCGAGCAGGTTCGGATCCTCCAACTTGCCAGGGATGCCCTCCCGATGCTGTTTGACGCCATCATGGCGCGTGCGAGCGGTCGGGCGGGGATGAGCCTGCGCCAGGTGGTGATGAGCGATTTTGGGGCGGCCGAGTGGGGGTGCCTCAACCGCGATGTCCTCTTGCGGCTGGCAGAGAATGTGGCTGCTGCGATCCGAGACTTGGGGCTGGAAGCGCGGTACGAAGGCCTTGCGGAGGAGCTGGACGCGCTGGACTACCCGGCTACGGCCACCGGGTTTGTGTCCGTGTCCGAACTCCTGGACGCCACGGCCACTCAGGGCCGCGAGGAGATCCGCGCCGCCGTGGCCGCCGCCCGTTCCGGGCGCGGGCGACCAGTCGTGCCCGTCACAATGTGAGCACTCGAGCATCCCGACGGGGGAAAGGGGGTGGTGGGCGCAGCCTTCGGGCTGCCCGCAAGAGGCGTAACACAACGCAAGACACACGCGAGACAAAGGCAAAAGGATCAAAGGCGTGAAAGGAGAGTTGGAAAATGGCAGCGGTGGTGTCCGTGCCAGCGCCGGCCACCGATGTGCCGGTGCTGGAAGGCTACGACCAGAGCGACTTCTCGTTCCCGCGGATCCGGCTGCTCCAGCCGGTCTCGGCCGAGGTGGCCCGGGGCGAGGTGGTGGCTGGCAGGTTCTACCACAGCCTCCTGGGCGACCTCGGGCCGGAAATCGACGTGATCCCACTCGCAGCCCGCAAAACCAGGGCACGCTTTACGGACCGCGCCCTGCGATGCGTGAGCCCTGACTTCGTGACGGGCCGCGGCGACCCTGGGGGGACATGCGAGCTCTGCGCGCTGAAGGACTGGGGGTTCGACGGCACGCCGCCGGCGTGCTCGCTCACGTACAACTTCATCGTCCTGCCCGCCTCCGGCCCCGCGGCCGAGTTCCCGCTGCCGGCCGCGCTGCAGTTCGCCAAGTCCGGCACCAAGCTCGCCAAGAAGCTCAACTCCGTCCTGGCGCTGGTGCAGCCCCCGTGGCGAGCCGTGCTGAAGCTCCGCACGGCCCGCCAGGAGAACGACCGCGGGGTGTTCTACATCGCGACCTTCAGCATCAGCGGGACGACCAGGCAGGAGGACTGGCCCCGGTACGCCGACGTCGCGCGCTTGGTGACCGGGACCCTCGCGGCCAGGCCGGACGCCATCGAGCACGAGGGAGAGGATCTGTTCCCGGACGAGGCCGGGGAAGACGCCGCCGGCGCGGCCGGCGGCCGGAATCAGAACCAGCAAGATCAACTGAACTTCTAACGCCATCTCCCCATCTCCCCCACACCCCTGTGTGAGGGCCCGGCGGGTTCGCCGGGCCCTCATCCCGTCCTTTCGGCAGGGAAAGGTGAGCAGGCCATGCCCACGACGGCTGAATTCTTCTCTGAGCTCCTCCGGGGCTGCGGCGGCTGGCTTGAGATCCGGCTCATCCCTTCTCGGCGGAGCCAGTTCTTCCCTTTGCCAAGCGGGATCGAGCAGGCGGCGCGGTTCGCCTCAGCACAGTCTGGCCGGGAACACGTCTTCTTCGGCGTCTACCCGCGCTCAGGAGAAGGCGGTAAGGGGGCCTCCGCGGTGCGGCAGGTGCAACTCCTCTACGTAGACCTCGACGCGGATCACTTCCCTGGCGGCGCGGGTGAAATCGACGCCCGCCTGGCCGCCTTCAACCCGCCCCCGTCCGCCGTGGTGGCGAGCGGCGGGGGCCGGCACGCGTACTGGCTCCTCGACCGCGTGCTCGGTGCCGAGCCGGGGGACCGCCACCGGCAGGTGCAAGATTGCCTCTGGGGGGTTGCCGACGCGCTCGGCGTGCCCCGCGAGAAGAACACTGTGCACGACCTCGGCCGGGTGCTCCGGGTGCCGGGGACGCTCAATGTGAAGCCCTGCTACCCGCCCCCGGGGGCCTTGTGTGAGGTGTTGGTGTGGGAGCCGTCGCGCCGCTACCCACCCGCAGCCTTCTGCGAGTTTGCGCTGCGGGGCCGCTCGCGGCCCGCCCGGGCGGGGGAAGCGGGCGCGGCGGGCCAGGGCCTGGAGCCAGATCCCGAGGTCGTGCTGGCGCGGTTGCAACTGCCCCCCTCCATACTCCAACTCATCCGCGAAGGCGCCCCGGTCGGCCAGCGCAGCGAGGCCGACCAGCGGGTGATCACGTGCCTCCTTGCGCGGGGCGCCACCCACGAAGAGATCCGGGCGGTCTTCCGCAACCCCGCCTGGGGCATTGGGGCCAAGTACAGGGAAAAGGGGCGGGACGGGGACCGCTACCTGCTCCGCAGCATAGCAAACGCGCGGGCCTGGCTGCGCGCGCAGGCCGAGGATCTCTCGGCGGGCGACTTCGCGTGGGCCAGCTCCCTCGCGGCGGACGACTTGCCGCCGCACCTTCGGACGGCGCTCCTCGGCCCGCCCGACGATCCTGAGCGGGCGATGGACAAGCTCTCGTGCGTGGCGCGGGAGTGGCTTTCGCAGGGGGCGCGGAGGGCCGCCGTCAGGCTGGCCCTCGCGTACCACTGCGGTCACCTGCCCCAGCGCGTGCTCCGCGCGGCCGTGGACGCCGCGGAAAGGAGGGCGCCAAAGGATGCCGGAAAGCCTGCGGACGCAGGAGGACTTCCTCGCCCGGCTGGCGCGGGTGCCTGAAGGCTCGCCTCCCCGCGGGACGCTATGGAACACCACGCTCGCCCAACTTGCGCGGGTGCTGGAGGGGCTGGGGGAAGAGGAGCGCACGGCAGCCAAGGAGCGGCTGGCGGCGGAGGTCGCCGCCCGCTTCGGCGTCGGCCCCGCGGAAGTGGAGCGGGGGCTGGAGGCCGCCGCGGATCGCCTGGCCGAGGCCGCCCCGAGCCCGGACGCGCTGCTTGAGGAAATCGAGTCCCTGCCGCGGGGCGAGGTCCCCCCGACCGAGCGGCTGCAGGGGATCCTGAACGGCATCGCGGAGCAGGACGAGATCACGCGGGCGCGCCTGATCCAAGCCTTGGCTCGGCGCACGGGCCTGAGCAGGTCGGACGTGAGGCGGTGGGTCGAGGACACCCGCCGGGCCATGGACGCCCGGGCCGCGCCGGCGGAGGCCGAGGAGGCCGCCGGGGACCCCGGGCGGGGCCTGGACGAGCAGGGCCGCGTCCTGGTGCGGGCCGCGTTCCCGGACGCCCCCTGCCCCGACGGGCTCGTGCTCCCGCGGGGGTACCACGCAAGCGGCGCAGGCCAGATCTTCCGCATCGGCACGGGGAGCCGCGGCGAGGAAGTGACGCACGAGGTCTCGCCGTGCCCGCTGCTCATCACGCGCCGGCTCCGGGACGAGGACACGGGCGAGATCAAGGTGGAGCTCGCGTTCCGGCGCACCCCGGCTGCGGGGTGGTCGGTCGCGGTGACGGATCGGCAGACCATGCAGGACTCCAAGCTCATCCCCAAGCTGGCACGAGAGGCCGACTTGGTGGCGTCCTCCGACCTGGCGAAGGAGCTGACGCGATACCTGCCCGCGTTCGAGCAGGAGAACTACGACCGGCTCCCCCTCGTGCGGGGGGTATCGGCGCTCGGGTGGCGCGGCGGGCCGCCTTCCAGCGCCCCCGTGTTCTTTGTCTGGGGGCGGGAAGTGATAGCCGCAGCGGGCGCCGCCGCGCCGCCGGTAGTGGTGGATCCGCCGGGCCCGGGCGAGGCGCAGCTTCTGGACGCCATGCGCGCCGGCGGAAGCTGGGAGGGGTGGCTTGATGCGTTCCGCATTGCGTTCAACCACCCGGTCGCGGCGACCGCGGTGTACGCTTCGCTGGCGTCCGTGCTGTTCGCCCCGCTCGGGCTGGGCGGCGTCATAGTCCACCTGTGCAACGTAACGAGCAGGGGCAAGACCACGGCGGTCCAGCTGAGCGCGTCGTGCTGGGGGTATCCGGGTGGCGTGGGGCTCCCCGGCGCGGCCCGGCTGCTGCTGGGCTGGGTGGCCACGCGGGTGGGCAGGGAGCAGACGTGCGGGTTCCTTCGCCACCTCCCTGCCTTCTTTGACGGGCTCGAGGCCGCGGTCTTGGACGAGAAGCGCGCGGGCAAGGAGATTGCCGAGCTGGCATACATGGTCGCCGACGGGGTCGGGAAGCTGCGCGGAGCGCCCCGCGGCTCGCGGCACACCGCGACATGGCAGCTCCTGGCGATCTCGACGGGCGAGGTGCCCCTCCGCGCCTCCTGCAAGCGGGGAGGCCTGCAGGTCCGCGCGGTGGACGTGTGGGCACCGCCCTTCGCGGATGGCGGAAGCGCCGAGGAGGTCCGAGCACTGGTCGGCAGCCACTACGGCCACGCCGGCCCCCGCTTTGTGCAGACCCTAGGCGGGATGAACTGGGCGGAGCTCAAGGCCCGCCACGCCGAACTGGCGGAGCGGCTCCGGGCGGCTGCAGGCAGGCGGAGAAGGGTCGACGACCTGTCGGGACGGTATGTCGGGCCGTTCGCCGCGATCCTCCTCGCGGCGGAAGTGTTTCACGGCCGGGCGGGAAAGGGGACATGGCTCGGGCAGGTCGGCAAGGACGAACTCTTCGATCTCGTAGGTGGCGTGCTAGTGGACACTCTGGAGCGCGAGTCTCCGCGGCACGAGCACGAGGAAGCGTACGAAGAAGTGATGACGTGGGCGGCGGCGCGCCAGCACCTGTTCTACGGCGGCGACCCCGGCGCTCGACCGCCTGCAGACGGCTGGTTGGGCGTGTGGCAGTATAGTCCGCGCGGTGTTGCCGATGATTGCATCGCCTTCACGCCGACGGCCCTGGCGCAGGCCCTGGCGGATTCCGGGGGCTATAACGTGGAGGCGGTGACTAAGGCTTGGCGCGATGCCGGGATGCTGATTCCTCCGCCTGAAACGGACAAGGAGCACGCCAAGGGCATGAAACGCAAAGTCAGAATGGGTGACAGCTGGGTGAGGGCGTATGTGCTCCGGCGGCGCGCTCAAAGCGAAGACGGCGAGGACCTCAACTTCTAGCCAGGCGGTCGCTATACCGCGGGGGGGTATCCGGCCGTGTGCCCGGCGTGTGCCCAGGTCGCGGGCGCGGGCGTCACTACGCCATTCGTTGCGGCCCAAGGGCTGACGCGCTCGAGGTGGGGGCGCGCATACTGGAAGTGCCTACCATGTGTCCGCGGGTTAGGGGCGCGGAGCCCCTGGGAGACAAGGAATTATGGATACCCCCCGCCCCAGTGTGGCCGGAAAAAGGAAAAAACAATACGTTGACTCGACGACAGACACGTGTCAGGTTAGGAGAAAGTACCACGCGCGTATAAAAGAGCACCGAAGAACCGGGCACATTGGAAGCGAAATAGGGGAAAACCCTACGGCGCCAAGGGTTTGCGGCTCGGTACACCGTGGGCACATGCAGAAACAGGAAATCACGAAGATCCCGTGCGCGACAAGGGCAGAAAGCAATTTTGAAACCGGGCACATTTTGGGCACATCCGGGCACAGGAAACTGCTGGAAATAAGAGCCCGATAGATCACGATCACGATGAGATCTCGAGAGCTCGTGACGTGACTGTACGGGGTTTGCCGCTTCCGACCGGGAGCGCGTCTTGGGCACATGCGGACACAGGAAACTGCTGGAAATAGGCGGCGGACAGACCCCTTGCCTGTGCGTCTAGGCGGAACCGTGGGGGGCGTGGCCGGCCCTTGTGGGCACATGGGGTCATCTCCCGTCGGAGGCGGTCCACTGAGCAAAACGTGGAGGGAAGGCACTGTGTCGGCGGAGAGTTGGGGCGGTGGGAGGTGGTGTAGATGTGGATGGTCATCCCCGGCCGGCCAGAACCCTATAGCGGGGATCTCGAGTATCGCTTGAAGGTGATTGAGATCGCGAAGGCGATGTTCAAGTCAAGGCTGGCGGATCCTGTTGCTGTTGACATCCGGATCTACCTGGATCCGGCAAGCCAACGTGGGGACTTGGATAATTATGTCAAAGCCATACTGGATTCTCTCAACGGGGTGGCCTGGGAGGATGACTCGCAGGTTGTTCAGTTGGCGGCCAAGATTGAATTTGGGAAATCACCCAGGGGCGTGCCCAGAGAGTGCGTTGAAGTTTCGGTTCGCGCACTACCGGACAGCGGATCGATCTGGGTGCGCGGGCGGCGGAGTTTGCGGTCGGTCCGCAACTGGCGAGCATTTGCTGCGCTTGCTCGCGCGGGGCACCTTAACCCGGCTGGGGCAGGTGCCGGGTTGGTTCGGAAAGAAAAGGTTGCCTTTTCCACGGCTGCAGGATGCCAGCAAACCCCGTTATGGGACGAGCTGATAATCCAAGCGGCGGCACAGGTGAGTACCAATCTCGCCTGGGCACTCTGCAGAGCCAGGAACTTGGGGTGTCTGTTGGTTCCGAAGTGGCCGGGCACCCAATTTGGGTGCCGGATTGTCCCGCCGCAAGGCGAGTCGCCCGAAGCGGCCATCCGGCGCCGCTGCTATTTTTCCATCAGGCGACGGTCCTTGTTGCCGTTTGCTGGCCAGTTGAATCGCCTTCTGGAAAACCTGCAGGTATGGTAGCTCCGTTGGCGTGCACCGAGCGGGGGTGATCCTTCCATGCCAGCAGAAGTCCTGTCGGCCACCCTCCTGCGGCCCCTCTTCTCGTCCCCTGGCGATGGGAACGGCCGGCGCCCGTTCTCCGTGTGGGCCGTGGCGGCCGGGGAAGGCGGGGCATCCCAGGAGTTTCGGGCCGTGGCCGAGCTGGAGGCCGCGGCGTGGGGCTCCGAGGGCGACGAAGTGATCCTGGCCGGCAGGTGGGTGGAGCACCCCCAGTACGGGCGCCAGTTCCGCGCGGAGTCCGTGCGCCCGGCGGCGCCTCGCGACGCGCGCGGCCTGGCCCGGTGGCTGTCGCACCAGCAGGGCATCGGGCCGGCGACGGCGCAGAAGGTCGTCGCGGCTCTTGGGGCTGGGGCTCTGGAGGGCGCGCTGGAGGACCCTTCGTGCTTGGACGCGCTGGGCCTGGCCCGCCCCCAGCGGGAGGCCGTGCTGGCCGCGGCGAGGGCGTTCCGGAAGAACCGCGAGCGCGAGGAAGTCTTGGTCTTCTGCCACCAGGTCGGCCTTGGCCCCGCGCAGGCGGAAGCGGTGTGGCGCAGGTTTGGCGAAAGGGCGCAAGAGGTGCTGCGGGACGACCCGTGGGCGCTGGCGGAGCTGGAGCGGTTCGGCTTCCTGACCGCGGACTCGGTCGCCCGCGCCCTGGGGGTCGACCCCGCGTCCCCGGCCAGGCTGCGTGCCGCGCTGCGCCACGGCTTGAGCCAAGCGACGTGGGAAGAGGGCCACGCGTACCTGCCCGAGGGCGACCTCCTGGAGCGTGCGTTCATGCTTCTCAGGGAGACGGGCTTGAAGACCGGGTACGGACGCGGGCGCGGGGTGGAGTGCCGGGAGGGCCTGGGGCCCGCGCTCGACGCCCTGCGGACGGCGGGGAAGGTCGTGGTGGCCGCCGGCCCGCCGGGGGAGCTGAGGGTCTACCTGCCCAGGCTGCGCTGGGCCGAAGCGGCCGTGGCGGAGTGGCTCGCCAAGAGGCGGGGGGCCCTGGGCCTGGTCGGCCCGGAGGAGGCCCGCGCCCTGGCCGAGAGGTTCCGGGGGCGGCTGGACGACGCGCAGGCCGCGGCGGTGGCGCAAGCCCTTTCGTCGGCGGCCAGCGTGCTGACCGGCGGCCCCGGCACGGGCAAGACGACGTGCACGCAGGCCGTGGTGGCCGCCCTCGCGGAGGGGCTGGATCTGGTGGAAGTGGCCCTTGCGGCGCCGACGGGCCGGGCGGCGCGGCGACTGGCCGAGGCCGCGGGGCTGGGGGCGAAGACGATCCACCGCCTTCTGGAATACAGCCCTTCCTTGGAGGAATTCCGGGTCGAGCGCTTGGGGGCCCGTTTCTTGATTGTTGACGAGTGCAGCATGGTCGACCTGCCGCTGATGGCGGAACTGCTCACCCGCGTGCCGGACTGGTGCTTCGTTCTCCTGGTGGGCGACGCCGACCAGCTCCCGCCCGTCGGCCCGGGGTGCCCGTTCCACGAGGTTGCCCGGAAGAGGCTCCTGCCGGTGGCGAGGCTGGAGCGGGTGTACCGTCAGGGGGAAGGCTCGGCCATCGCCGTCAACGCCGGCGAGGTCAACGCCGGCCGGCCGCCCAGGCCGATCCCCGGGGATCCAGGGTACTCCCAGCGGCTCTACCCGCGGCCGCCCCAAGGCCTGCCGGAGCAACGGCGGGAAGCGCTGGCGCGGGAGACGCGGGAGAAGATGGCCTCCGATGTTGTGGAAGCCGTCTCCGCCCTGTTGCGGGAGGGCCGGGCGCCCGGGGACATCCAGGTGCTCGTGCCGATCAAGCGCGGCCCCATCGGGGCGCGGGAGCTGAACGAGCGGCTGCGCGGGGTGCTGAACCCGCGGGGCCGGGAACGGGGCGTCTTCCGGCTGCCCGGCGGGCGGGAGCTGTGGGTCGGCGACAGGGTGATGCAGTTGGTCAACGACTACAGCAAGCTGGTGTTCAACGGCGAGATCGGGGAAGTGGCGGAGATCCTGCCGCCCCGCCCCGGGGAGCGCGAGCCCGCGGGGTTCGTGGTGCGGTTTGAAACGGGGGAAGGCCCCGCGGATGTTCGGTACGGCCGCGACGAGGCGGGGGAAGTGGCCTTGGCGTACGCCGCCACCGTGCACAAGTCGCAGGGGTGCGAGTTCCCCGCGGTGGTGCTGGCGGTCGGGTGGGACAGCTACATGTTGCTCCGGCGGAATCTCATCTACACCACGATCACCCGGGCGCGGGAGAGGCTGATCGTGTTGGCGGAAGAGGGCGCGCTGGAGCGGGCGGCGGCCACGGAGGACGACCTCGTGAGGCACCAAGACCTGGAGGGGGCGGCCCGGGCGGTCGCCCCCTCTTGACCGGGGGAGGGGTGCGCGTGGCTGTGCTGGTTCAGCCGGCAGGACGGGCGCGCCCGCTGGAGGTCGCGCCTCTGGGGGGCGGGCTGTTCCGGGTGCGGTCGGAGACATTCCCGGATGTCTGGTACGACGTGGCCCTCGGGCCGGGCGGCCTCGCGTGGTGCTCCTGTCCCGACCACGAGTACAGGCATAGAGACTGCAAGCACATCAGGGCCGCCCGCCGGGCGGCCCTGATGATTCCCGAAGGGGAGGGGGTGACAGCACATGCGGGTGATTGACCGCGAGCACGAGCGGTGGGAGCGCGAGCGGTTGCGGCGGCTGGGTTCGGACGACGACCCTTGGACCTGCGGCCCGCCGGAGGGGCCGGATTTGAACTTGGATCCGGTGCGGCCCCTGCCGGGGGGTCGGGAGGGCGTGATGACGGCGGAGGAACTCGCGGACTACTGGGAGCGGCGCGGTCTGCCGACGAGCTTGGCGGGCCGTGGGCCGGGCGACCCCGCGGCGAGGCGGGAGTGGATGCTGGAGGAGGCCCGGCGGCGGGTGGCGGAGTCACGGGACCGGTGGTCGCGGCGGGTGCAGGCGGGCGGGCGCGCCTAAGCCTGCGCCGGGCCGGTTTGGCGGGTCGCGAGGGGGCAACGGCAGTGCGGTGCACATTCGGCGTTCGGGTTCAAGGCGGCGGCGACCTGGGCGGCGAGGGAGCGGGCCGCCGTGGCTCAGAGCTAGCGGGGTGGAGGGATTCACGGTGGGTTACTGTTGCCGGGTTTGCGGCGAAGAGGTAATCCTGCGCTTCGATGCCCGGGCGGCAGTGTGGTACAGTGTGTGCCCCAACTGCGGCCTTTCGGTGAGGATCGAGGTCCCGGTCGCCGGTAACGGTGCCGCGGCGTCCGCGACGGGGGAGCGGGCGGAAGTGCCCCGCCGCCTCGGGCTTGGCTGGGGAGGGCGGCGGCCGTGAAGGCGGAGCCCTTCCCGGCTTGGCGGGTTGGCCTGCGGGGCCGCAGGGCCTGGGGCCGGGCGGCGCACCCGTGGCCGCCCGGTTTTCGGGCCCTGGTGGCGGCGGTGTTCATGCGGGCGGCCCGCGACGCTTTGGGCGCCGACTGGAGGCCCATATGCCAAGAGGACAAAGATTCGGCGCTGAAGTTCCTGCGCTCGGGGTGGGCCGCCGACCTGGCGTGGGCCTTGGGGCTGGACTTGGCGGCACTGGCGGCTTGGCTGGAGCGGGCGCAGGCGGATCCGGGGGCGCTGGAGTCCGCCAAGGCCGCGGCGAGGAGGCTGTGCGCCCGGGCCGCGGGCAGGTAAGCGGGTGGGGCCTGGGGGGGCGGTCGCCAAGGGGAACCCCCGCGGGGCCGACCCCGCCCAAAAGTCACGCATTAGGCGCCCCTCAAACCCTTGGAGGACAAGGATTTCTGTGTGAAGTTTGTGGGGGGGGTCGTTACCGTGGTAGGGCCCCCCTAAAAACTTCACATCGGCTGAAGGGGGGGTTGCGGTGCGAGGCGCGTGCCGGACGCGGAAGCGGTGCGCCGTGTGCGGGGAGTGGTTCGACTGCGCCAGCAACCGCCAGAGGTACTGCCCCGACTGCAAGGCTGTGGCCTATAGAGCGAAAGCGGCCGAGAGGGCCAGGCGGCGGCGAGAGAGGCGGAAGGGGGCGACCGCATGAGGCAGCAGATTGTGCCCCCGCCCGAGGGGTTTGACCCGAAGGGAGTGGTGAAGCGCGGCGCGGCGTGGTGCCCGTACTGCGGGAGGATCCAAGAGTTCGGGTGGGACGCGGCGGTGGAGGCCGCGCGGTGCGCGGGGTGCGGGATATCGAACCGGGACTTCTGGGTGCGGAAGTTCAACGGGCTGTTCCAAGACGGCCCGATGGCCGCATTCGAGCGGGTGGTCGTCCGGTCGGGGCGGGTGAAGGGCACCCCCGTGTTCCCGTGGGAGAAGGGGATCGCGGCGGGGGCGGGCCTTGCTTTGGGCTTGGAGGAAGTGGAGAGGACGCGCGCCTGCGCGGTGTGCGGGGAACAGTTCGCGCCGGCCAGCCCCCGTCAGAAGTATTGCCCCGCTTGCCAAGCCGAGAAGCAGCGCGAGTGGCAACGGGAAAGCATGCGGCGCAGGCGCGCGGCGGCGGGCTAGCGTGGGCGGGGCCGGGCGGGAACCCCCGCGGGGCCGACCCCGCCCAAAAGTCACGCATTAGGCGCCCCTAAAACCCTTGGAGGACAAGGATTTCTGTGTGAAGTTTTTGGGGGGGTCGCTACCGTGGTAGGGCCCCCCTAAGAACTTCACACCGCCGGGGGGCCGGTTCCTGGTATATGCCCGCTTCTGGCGCCCTCTCCTGACGCCGCCTATTGCGCCGTATGCGGCGTTGAAGCCTTCGTTACGCCGCATACGGAAGGGGTTTCGGGGGGTCTAAGGGCGGTTTTGAATGCCGCATACGGAGCGGCGGAATTTCACCCGAGACGGGGGGATGCGGGATGGACGAGACGGCCGTGAGGGACGAGGCGGCGCGGGCGGCCTCGGAGGCGGCCCTCCGGGCCCTCCCGCGGCACCGGCTGGCGGTTGAAATCCTGGCTCCCCCGGGGGCGACGCTGCCTTGGGGCTGGCGGGACGCCGGCCAAGCGGCGGCTTATCTGCTCATGGATCGGGCGGGCGACGCGGTGCACGGGGCGCGGTACGGGCTGTTCACATTCAGCCTGCTACCCCGCGAGCCGATCTTCGGGGCGGCGGGGCTGAGGTCGGCCTGCGGGCGGTGGACGTTCCGCTTCGCCTCGGGGCACCGGGAGGCCCTTGAGGTCGCGGAGGCGACTATGGCTCACCCGGCGTGGCCCGGGGCCTCGGCGCTCTTGGCGTTGCTGGGGCCGCGGGCGGAGCTGCTCGGCGCGCGGCGGGAGCCGCTGGCCGCAAGGCGGCGGATCTTCCGGGCGCAGCCGATCCTGGTCTTCGCCCGCGAGGGGGAGGGTCCTTGGGCATTCCTGCCGCCGCAGCACGAGGGGTTCGCCCGGGCCGTGGCGGGGGCTCTGGCCCGGCGGTGGGAGCACTTGCTTGGCTTGCCGTGGAGCGGGCGGATCGGGTTCCGGTTCGTCGGCGAGCCCCGGCAAAAACTGATCCAGTTTCGGGGCCGGGGCTTGGTGGCTTGGGCGGGTGCCGTGCGGCTCGACGCCCCGGAGGAGATGCTGCTGTTCGCGCAGGCCGTCGG
>DYFA01000024.1 GCA_020725425.1 Aneurinibacillus sp. | reverse complement strand
GGTCCTGGTGGGCCTCCTGGTCTTCAAAACCAGTGTCGGGCAGTGATCCTGTCCGGGGTGGGTTCAATCCCCACCTACCCCCGCCAAAGTCGGTTTGGCCAGCCTCCGCCGCCTCGGGAGAAGCGGCGGAGGTTTCTCTCTGGCGGATGGCGGCCGGGAAGGGGTGGGCGGTCGGAGTGTGGAAAGATAACCGCATGAGGGATTTCCAGGTAGCCGGGGCGGATAACCGGCGCAAGCTGCGCTTGACGGAGATGGCGACCAAGAGCGGGTGAGCGGCCAAGTACGCGCCAGGGGACCTGGCGCAGATCCTGGCCGGGCTGACGCAGGCGGCCGATCCACGGCTTCTGGTCGGGTTCAACACGGCGGACGACGCGGGGGTGTTCGTCATCGGCGAGCGCCAGGCGCTCATCCAGACGCTGGACTTCTTCACGCCCATCGTCGACGACCCGTACGCCTTCGGGGCCATCGCCGCGGCCAACGCCCTGTCCGACGTCTACGCCATGGGTGGGGAGCCCTTGACCTGCCTGAACATCGTCTGCTTCCCCTGCCGCGGCGACCTGGACCTCCTGCGGGAGATTCTGCGGGGCGGAGCGGAGAAGGTCGCCGAGGCGGGGGCGGTCCTGGTCGGGGGCCACACCGTGCAGGACGAGGAACCGAAGTACGGCCTGGCGGTGACAGGGCTGATCGAGCCGGAGAAACTGGTGACGAACGCCGCTGCCCGGCCGGGGGACCGGTTGATCCTGACCAAGCCGCTGGGTACCGGCATCATCTCCACGGCCATCAAAGGCGGGGTGGCGGAGGCGGGGGTGGTGGCGGAGGCCATCCGGGTGATGAGCGCCCTCAACCGGGACGCCTCCCGGGCCATGGTTAAGGTCGGCGTCAACGCAGCCACCGACATCACCGGGTTCGGCCTGGTGGGGCACGCCCTGGAGATGGCTGAGGCCAGCCGGGTGACGCTGGTGATCGAGGGCGGGGCGGTGCCGCTCCTGCCGGGGGTCCGGGAGATGGCCGGGCAGGGACTGATCCCCGCCGGAGCCCACAACAACCGGGAGTACACCCTGCGCCGGGCGGGCGTCGCCGGCGGGAAGCTGGATGAACTGATCTTCTGCGGGCCCGAAACCTCCGGCGGCCTGCTCATCGCCGTGCCGGCCGGCCGGGCGGAGGAGCTCCTGGCGGCTGTCCGGCAGGCCCCGGGCGGGGAGGCGGCGGCGCTGGTCGGCGAGGTCCGGGAGCGCGGCGAGCAGGGCGTGGTGGTAGTCTAGGGGCGCCTTTTGCGGCGCCCGGGAAGCGAGGCCCGACGGCAGGGCGCCGCCGGGGGAGGAGTGTGGCGGATGGAGGACGACGGGCTCACCCGGATCCCGGCGATGAACCGGCTCCTGGAGCGGCCGGCGGCCCGGGCGGCGGCGGAACGCTGGTCGCGGGAGGAAGTGGTCCTCGCCCTGCGGGAGCTCGCCGCCGAGGAGCGGGAGAAGGTGGCGGCTGGCGGGAAGCCTCCCGGAAGCTTGGAGGCCTGGGACGAGTTGCTCCTGAGCCGCCTGGAAAGCCGGCTGAGCGCCCGCAATCTGCGCCGGGTGGTCAACGCTACCGGCATCATCCTCCATACCAACCTGGGACGGGCGGTGCTGGCCCGGGCGGCCCGCCAGTTGCTGGCGGAGGTCGGCGAGGGCTACAGCAACCTGGAATTCGACTTGCGCACCGGGGAACGGGGCTCGCGCCACGCCCACGTGGCGGGCCTGCTTTCCGAGATCACCGGCGCCGAGGCGGGCCTCGTGGTGAATAACAACGCCGCGGCGGTCCTTCTCATCCTGGATACCCTGGCCTCCGGGAAGGAGGTCATCGTCTCCCGGGGGCAGCTCGTGGAGATCGGCGGCGCCTTCCGCATCCCCGAGGTCCTGGCGCGGAGCGGGGCGCGCCTCGTCGAGGTGGGGACGACCAACAAGACCCGGCTGGCCGACTACGAGCGGGCGATCACGGCGGAGACGGCGCTCCTCCTGAAGGTCCACACCAGCAACTTCCGGGTGATCGGGTTTACCGCGGAGGTCCCGCTGGCCGAGCTGGTGAGTCTGGGACGGAAACGGGGCCTGCCGGTCGTCGAGGACCTGGGAAGCGGAGTTCTGGTGGACCTGAGCCGCTATGGGCTGCCGGCCGAGCCGGCGGTGCAGCAGAGCGTGGCGGCCGGGGCGGACCTGGTCACCTTCTCCGGCGACAAGCTGCTCGGGGCGGCGCAGGCGGGAGTCATCGTCGGGCGGGCGGAGCTGGTCGGGCGCCTGGCCCGGAACCCGCTGATGCGGGCGCTGCGGGTCGACAAGCTGACCCTGGCGGCGCTCGAAGCGACGTTGCGGCTCTACCGCAACCCGGAGCTGGCGCTGCGGGAGGTGCCGACCCTGGCCATGCTGACCCGGCCGGCGGAGGAAGTCAAGGAAGCGGCGGAGCGCCTGGCGGCCCGGGCCCGGGAGGTCCTGGGCCAGCGAGCCGGGGTCGAGGTGGTGCCCGACCCGACGGAAGCCGGGGGCGGATCGCTCCCGGGGGCAGAAGTGCCGAGCTGGGCGGTGGGGATTACCCCCGGACCGGAAGTGGGGTCACTCGAGGAGTGCCTGGCCCGGCTGCGGTCAGCCGACCCGCCGGTGATCGCCCATGTCGCCCAGGGCCGGCTCCTCCTCAACCTGCGCACCGTCCTGCCCGGCGAGGAGGACCTGATCCTGGCCGCCCTGGCGGCCTGGAGGCAGTAGAGCCATGCGGCACGTAGTGATCGGCACGGCGGGGCACGTGGACCACGGCAAGACCACGCTGGTCAAGCGGCTGACGGGCGTCAACACCGACCGGCTCAAGGAGGAGCAGGAGCGGGGCCTCACCATCGAACTGGGGTTCGCGCCCTTCAAGCTTCCCAGCGGGCGACAGGCGGCGATCGTCGACGTTCCGGGGCACGAGCGGTTCATCCACCACATGCTGGCGGGAGCGGCCGGGATCGACCTGGTGCTGCTCGTCGTGGCGGCCGACGAGGGGGTCATGCCCCAGACCGTCGAGCATCTCGACATCCTCACTCTTTTGCAGGTCCAGCGGGGAATCATCGTCCTGAATAAGATCGACCTGGTGGAACCGGAGTGGCGGGAGCTGGTGTCAGAGGAGATCCGGGAGAAGGTCAAGGGGACCGCTCTGGCGGAGGCGCCGATCACCCCGGTCTCGGCCGCCACGGGGGAGGGGGTGGACCGCCTCGTCGCTCTGATCGACGAGTTGACCGCTGAGAAGTACCGGGCGAAGTCCGCCGTCCTGCGGCTGCCGATCGACCGGGTCTTCGCCCTCCAGGGACACGGGACCGTCGTCACCGGCACGCTGTGGGGCGGGAAGATCCGGCCGGGGGACGCCGTCGCCATCCTGCCCTCGGGGAAGGCAGCCCGGGTGCGCCAGGTGCAGGTGCACGGGTCGCCGGTGGAGGCGGCCGAGGCCGGGCAGCGGGTGGCGCTGAACCTGGGCGGCGTGGAGAAGGAGGAAATCGCCCGGGGCGAGGTCGTCACGGCGCCGGGGGAACTGACCCCGACCCGCCTGCTAGATGTGAAGCTGGCCATCCTGGAGCGCGCCCCGCGCGGGGTGGCTCACGGGGACCAGGTGCGGCTGCACGTCGGGACGAGCGAGGTCCTGGCCCGGGTGAGGTTCCTCGACCGGGACGAGGTCCAGCCGGGGGAGTCGGCCTGGGCCCAGCTCCATCTCGCGGAGCCGCTTGTGGCAGTCCGGGATGACCTGTTCGTGGTGCGGTCCTACTCCCCCGCCCGGACGCTGGGCGGCGGCCGGATCATCGACGCCCACCCGCCGCGCCACCGGCGGATGCGGGCCGTTACGGTGGTGGAGCTGGCCCGGGAGGAGCGCGGCGACCCGGCGGACCTCGTGGCGCTGGCGCTGGCCCGGAGCGGCGGCCGCCCGCTGACGGTGGAGCGCCTCGCCCGGACGGCCATGCTCGACCCGGGCCGGACTCAGGCCGAGCTGGAGAAGGCCTGCCGCGCCGGGACCGCCGCGGCGCTGGGGGAGGGCCACTATCTCGACGCCCAGGCCTTTAAAGCCGTGACCGCCGCGGCCAAGGAGGCGCTGGCCGAGTTCCACGAGCGGTTTCCTCTGCGCCCCGGCATGCCGAAGGAGGAGCTCCGCAGCCGGGTGGCGCCGCGGTGGGAGAGCAAGGAGTTCGGGCTGCTCCTGGAAACCTGGCAGGGGGCGGGGCAGGTGAAGGCGGCGGGCCGCGAGGTCGCGCTGGCCGGCCACGACCCGGCGGTCTCCGCCGAGCAGGAGCGGCGGCTGAAGGCGATCGAAAAGGCCATTGCGGAGGGCGGGGTGACCCCGCCGACCCTCGGCGAACTTCAAGAGCGTTGGGGGCTCGCGCCGGGCATGGCGGAAGAGCTTTCCGCCCGGCTGGTCAAAGAGGGGCGGCTGGTCAAGGTCTCGGAGGAGCTGTACTTCAGCCCCGAGGCTCTGGGCCGGGTGAGGGAGGTCCTGCGGGACTACTTCGCCGCGGAGAAGACGCTCGAGCCGCCAGCGTTCAAGGATAGACTGGGCCTGAGCCGCAAGTTCGCCATCCCTCTGCTGGAGTATTGCGACCGGATGCGCTGGACCCGGCGGGTGGCGGAGGTGCGCATTGCCGGGCCGGCGCTGGCCGAGCCGCCGGGGGGCAGTCCCGGAAGCTGACCGGAAAAGGGCGCGCCGCATACTCTGGTACGGCCCGACGACAGGAGTGACCGGGGCGGCCGGGGAGGGCCGGACCGGCAGGGGGGAGCGCGATGGCGGGCGGAACGAAGGGCCGTTCGGTCAAACGCCGGTGCCTGGCCTGCGGCCGGTACCGGGTGCGGGGAACCGTCATCCGCCGGGTTTTCCTCTGCCGGGCGTGCGAAGAGCGCCTTCTGACCACGGGGGTGAACGACCCCGAGTATGACCACTTCGTCGCCGGATTGCGGAAAGTCTGGCCGGAGTTCCGGTAAGCCCGGCGGGGACGGCGAAGGGGGAGACGCCGTGGGGCGGGGACAGCGGTCGGCGCCTTTTCTGGAGGCCGTCCTGCGCCAAGCGACAGCTGGTGGACAAGTCTTCCATACCCCCGGGCACAAGAAGGGGCGCGCCGGTGACCCCCGGTGGCGGGACCTCCTCAAGGGGGCGCTCTCGCTGGACATCGACCCGCCGGCGCTGCCTTCGCCGGCCGCCCCGGAAACCGCTGTGGCGCCTGCCGCGGCTGTCAAAGCGGCAGAGGAGCTCCTGGCCGGGCTATACGGGGCCCGAAGGAGCTTCTTCCTGGTCAACGGGGCGACCGTGGGTCTGCAGGCGCTCCTTCTGGCGACAGTCGCGGGGGGCTCGTTGCTCCTGCCCCGCCACGCCCACCGGTCGGTCTTCGGGGCGCTGGCCCTGGCCGACGCCGAGCCGGTGTACCTTCCCGGGGCGATCGATCCCTTCTGGGGGCTTCCCTTGGCGCCCCGCCTGCCTTCCCCGCCGCGCTTCCCCGCAGTACAGGGGGTCCTCGCGGTCTATCCCGACTACTACGGCCTCGCCTGTGACCTGGCCGGGTGGCGGGACGCCCTCACGGGCGGCACCAGGCACGCCCAGCCGACGGCTGCCGGGCCGATTCCCTTCCTAGTGGACGAGGCCCACGGCCCCCACCTCCCCTTCCTGCCCGGCTGCAGTTCGCCCGAAACCCCTCTCCCCCGCCCGGCTTTGGAGCTGGGAGCGGACGCCGTGGTGCAGAGCCCCCATAAGCTCCTGGGGTCGCTCGTGCAGAGCGCTTGGCTTCACTTGGCCGGCGAGCGGCCGACGGGCCGGGCGGCGGTCGACCCGGCGCGGGTCGAGGCGGCGCTGTCTGCCCTCACCACCACCAGCCCCTCCTTCCTCCTCCTCGCTTCCCTGGACGCCACCCGGCGCTGGGCGGCGGCCGAAGGGCAGGAAGCCTACCGGCGCCTGGCCGGGCTGGCCCTGGAGACCCGGGCGGCCATCGCCGCCCTTCCGGGGCTGCGCTGCCTGGACGGGCCGGAGGCGCTCCGGCTGGGGTACGTGGCCCTCGACCCGGCGAAGCTCACCGTTTCGGTGCGGGACCTTGGGCTGTCCGGCCCGGAGGCCGAGGCCTTCCTTCGCTGGCGGGGGATCCGCGCCGAGCTGGCCGACCCGTTGAACGTGCTCTTCCTCCTGAGCCCGGCCGACACCCCCGAGACCACCTCCGCCCTGGTGGCGGCCCTGGCGGCGCTGGCCAAGGCGGCGGGCCGTCCGGCCGACCGGGCCCGCCTGACCGCCAGGCGCCCAACGGGAGCGCCGCCGCCGGAGGAGACGGCCGCCCTGCTCGGCGAGGTGATGGCGCTTCCCCCGGAGCGGGCGCTCTCTCCCCGCGAGGCGCTGCTCCGGCCGTCCGAGGCGGTTCCCCTGGGACAGGCCGCCGGCCGGGTGGCGGCCAGGGCAGTGGGGATCTACCCGCCAGGTATCCCGGTGGTCGCCCCGGGCGAGGTGGTCACGGCGGCCCACGTGGAACTGCTCGGACGCCTCATCGCGGGCAGGCTGCGGGTGGACGGACTGGCCGGAGAGGACAGGGTTGAAGTGGTCGAAGGGTGACCTGGCGGCCGGGATTGCGTAAGCCGATCAAGGGGGTCGGACCACATGAGAGTAGCGTTGCTGGCGGACATTCACGGCAACCTCACGGCCCTGGAGGCCGTGCTTGCCGATCTTGCGCGGGAAGGCGTCGACCAGACCGTCTGCCTCGGTGACTTGGCAGCCAAAGGACCTGCACCCCACGAAGTCGTCGAACAAGTGAAAGCGCTCGGCTGCATCACGGTCAGGGGCAACACGGACGCCTCTTTACTGGAGCCCGGTCTGGAAGCCGAGGTCAAGGGCCTGCACGGACCGATGCGTCAGATCGGGGAAATCTTCCTCTGGTGTAGGGAGCAGCTGTCGCCTGCCGACCGGGACTACCTGGCGGCGCTTCCCTCCACGGCTGTGCTGCAGCTCGACCACGGGCGCTCCTTGCTCTGCTTTCACGGGTCCCCCCGGTCGGCGAGGGACACCATCCTAGCCACTACCCCGGACGCCGAGCTGGAGCCGATGTTCCGCGGCTGGACCCAAGAGTATCTGGTCGGTGGCCATACGCATAGGCAGTTGTTCCGCCGCTTCAACGAGGCGATTCTGCTAAACCCTGGGTCAGTAGGGCTTCCCTCAACTTCTTCCGGTGAGCCCCGCCCCATGGCCGAGTACGCGATCCTTTCCTGCGGGCCCCGGCGGGCGAGCGTGGAGCTGCGTCAAGTCCCGTTCGACTTGGAGAGAGTGCTGTCGCTCGCCAGGGAGCGGAAGTTGCCCCACGCCGGGTGGTGGGAGTCCAATTGGTAGGCACTTCGCCCCGGACCGTTTCGGCCGGGCCTCAGGGCTGGCGCACGAACGGCTTTTCGCCGCTGCCGTCCAACGCTATGCTATAATTGGCATGAGAGAAGAGGGAAAGGGGGCGGTGCCGTGAGCCGGGCTGAAGCGTGGCTGGCCGAAGCGGAGGCTGACCTGGAAGCCGCACAGGTTCTGCTGACGGGAATGAAGTACAATGCCTGCGCCTTCTATGCTCAGCAAGCAGCGGAGAAAGCCGTGAAGGCGCTTCTGTTCTTCCTTCACGAGGCACCCTGGGGACATTCGGTCAGCGAACTGCTCGACCGGGTGGCGGCCCGCGGCCTCGCCGTCCCGCTCCCGCTAGTGGACGATGCCCGTCAGTTGGACCTGCACTACATACCGTCACGTTATCCGGACGCGCTCCCTTCCGGCACGCCTTCCGGACATTACACCCGGACAATGGGGGAGGATGCGCTGAGTTGCGCCAGGAAGCTGGTGGAGTTCGCCAAGACTCAGCTTCAGGGATGAAAGACGGCTTCGGGCCGAACCTGCCCGCGGCCTGGCGGAGCGGCCTGGCCGATTTCTGCCTGGCCGTTCAGCAAAAACTGGAGCCGGAGTGCGTCATCCTGGTGGGATCTGCGGCTGACGGGACTTACTGCGAGGGCAGCGACCTGGATCTGCTCGTGATCGGGTCAGCTCTGCCGGCGGATTTCTTCAGCCGGCTGGAAGTGCTGGCCAGGCTTCGCCCGCCCGGCGTTCCGCTGGAAGTGATGGGCTACACACCGGACGAGTTCCGGCGCATGTTGCGGGAGGGCCATGTGACAGCCCTGGAGGCCTATCATAAAGGGGTCCCGCTCCTGGGCGAGGCATGGTTCGAACAAGAGAGGGAGGAATTCCTGGCGCTGAAGTCCCGGGGCTTGCGCCGGGTTAGAGGAGCCTGGCTTCTTCCCCCGGATTGATGCCAGGCGTGATCAGCGACGTGGAAGCGGAGGCGAGGCGGATGACCGGTCAACGACGGGTCACCGACAACCTGGAACAACTCCTGGCTGTCTTGCCGCCCAAGGTGGCGGAGGCGGTGAAGGCGCTGCCCGAGACCGACACCCTGATCGAGATCGTGCTGGATCTGGGCCGACAGCCGGAGGCCCGCTACCCGGACCGGTTCGTCTACCTCTCCGACCACCCGGTAACCCGGCAGGACCTGGAGCACCTCGTCCGGAGGGTCGGGACGTTCGGCCAGGACAACCGGGCGGGAATCGAGGCCACCCTCCACCGCATTTCCGCCATCCGCAACCGGGAGGGCGACATCATCGGCGCCACCTGCCGGATCGGCCGGGCGCTGTACGGCACCGTCGACATCATCCGGGACGTGGTGGAGAAGGGCAAGTCGATCCTCTTCCTCGGGCGGCCGGGGGTCGGCAAGACGACCATGCTCCGGGAGGTGGCCCGGGTCCTGGCGGACCAGTTCCAGAAGAGAGTCATCGTCGTCGACACCTCCAACGAGATCGCCGGCGACGGCGACATCCCCCACCCAGCCATAGGGCACGCCCGCCGGATGCAGGTGCCCCGGGTGGATCAGCAGGCGGCCGTCATGATCGAGGCGGTGGAGAACCACATGCCGGAAGTGGTGGTGATCGACGAGATCGGGACGGAGGCGGAGGCGGCGGCGGCCAGGACCATCGCCGAGCGGGGAGTCCAGCTCATCGGGACAGCCCACGGGAACACCCTGGAGAACCTGGTGCTCAACCCCACCCTCTCCGATCTCATCGGGGGCATCCACGCCGTGACCCTCGGCGACGAGGAGGCCAAAAGGCGCGGCACGCAGAAGACTGTGCTGGAGCGCAAGGCGCCCCCGACCTTCGAGATCCTGGTGGAGATCCAGGAGAAGGACCGGTTCGCTATCCATCACGACGTGGCGGCGGTGGTCGACGACCTCCTGCGGGGGATCGAGCCGCGCCCGGAGATCCGCGAGCGGTCGAGCGAGGGCACGATCGAGGTGGTCCAACGCCCGGAGCCGGGAAGCCGGCTCGCCGCCCGGGAAGCGGTCCCGCCCGCCCGGCCGGGGCAAAGGAAGGCGGGGATCGTCAAAATCTTCCCTTACGCCGTCAGCCGCAACCGGCTGGCCCGCGTCGTGAGTGAGCTGCGCATGCCGGTCCACCTGGCTGACGAACCGGAAAAGGCCGATTTGATCCTGACCTTAAAGGGACAGTACCGCAAGATGCCGAAGAGACTGCGTATGGCGGAGGAACGGGGGCTGCCGATCTACGTCATCCGCAGCAACACCATGGCCCAGATGGAGTCCTTCCTCAAGGAGCTGGTGGACTCTCCGGGAATGAACCCCCTGGCCGAGGCGGAACAGGCGATCCAGCGGGTAATCCAGTCATTGCAGCCGGTGGAGCTGGCGCCCCAATCCTCGGCTATCCGGCGCCTCCAGCACGAGCTGGCCGAGAAATACCAGCTCCACTCCCGCTCGGTGGGGGAGGAGCCGAACCGCCGGGTCACGATTTATCCTCACGGTTCCGGGCGCCGCTGAGCGGGCGGGCGGGATCGGGCCCACGGCCGGAGGAGGACGCGCTGGTGGCACGAAGGAGTGAACGGGGACTCTTCATCACCCTCGAAGGACCCGACGGCGGCGGCAAGTCCACCCAGGCGGCGCGTCTCACCGCAAGGCTGCAGGCGCTCGGGGTGCCGGTAGTCTTCACCCGGGAGCCCGGCGGGACGCCGGTCGGCGAGGCGCTGCGGAAGATCATCCTCGACCCGGCGAGCGACCTGGTCGGTGAGGCTGAGGTCCTGCTCTACGCCGCCAGCCGCGCTCAGAACGTGGAACGGGTGATCCGGCCGGCCCTGGCGGAGGGGAAAGTGGTCCTGGCTGAGCGGTTCGTCGACTCGAGCCTGGCCTACCAGGGATACGCCCTGGGGCGGGGGGTCGAGGCGGTGCGCCAGGTGAACGCCTTCGCCACCGGGGGTCTGGTCCCCGACCTGACGCTGCTCTTGGACGTGACGCCGGAGGTGGGGCTGGCCAGAGCCGGGGCGCGGAGCGAGGGGGCCGGCGACCGGATCGAGCAGCGCCAGCTCGACTACCACCGCAAGGTGCGGGAGTATTATCTTCGACTGGCGGAGGAGGAAGCCGGACGGATCCGGGTGATTCCGACCGACGGCCGGACACCGGCTGAGGTCGAGCGCGAGCTTTTGGCCTGCCTTGCGCGTCGCTTTCCGGACCGGTTCGGCAGGGAATGGGGCGAAGGGTGAGGTGAGCAGGATGAAGCTTGTAGTAGCGGTGGTGCAGGACCAGGACGAGGCGAACCTCCTCTCGACCTTGTCCAACGCCGGCTTCCAGGCCACCAAACTGGCCTCCACCGGGGGCTTCCTGCGGGAAGGGAACACTACCGTCCTGGTGGGCGTGGAGGAGGACCGGGTGGAGGCGGTGCTGGACCTGGTGAGAAAGACCTGCCGCTCCCGCCGGCAGCTCATCACCCCGCTGGCCTCCCTCGGCCGGGTGGATACTCCCTACTTCACGGAGCCGGTGGAGGTCCCGGTCGGCGGGGCCACGGTCTTCGTGGTGGACGTCGAGCGTTTCGTCAAGGTGTAGCAGGCGATGCGCATCCGGGAGGCAGGGGATTCCCGCGGCGAGAGCCTCGAAGGGCCGCGACGGCGCCGGAGCCCCAGGGCGGTCAAGCCGGCGGCCAAGCCGGAGTTCGCCCGGACGCTGGGGGTGGCTCGCGTCGAGGCGATCCACTGCACGCTGGACGAGCTTCTGGCGGAGCTCGACCGGACCGCCGAGGAGCTGCGGGATAAGCGCAGCCTGGCGGTGCTGCGCAAGTACCGGGAGCTGGTGCAGTCGTTCCTCGACACCGTGCTCCACCAGGCTTACGCGGTGCAACAGCAGACGGGGTTCGACCGGAAGGGGCGGCGCCGGGTCTACGTCCTGGTCCAGCGGGTGAACCAGGCGCTGGAGGAGCTGGCCCAGTTGACGCTCTCGCGCCACGCCGACCCGCTTCTGCTCCTCGAGAAGCTCGGCGAAATCCGGGGGCTGCTCGTCGACCTCTACACTTGAGAAGTGGGGATCAGCGCGCATGCGTTTTGCCGACCTGCTCGGCCAGGAGAGGAACGTTCGCCTGTTGAAGGCGGCCTTGGTGCGGGACCGCGTGGCCCACGCCTACCTGCTGACAGGCCCCCCCGGCTCGGGCAAGAGGAGTATGGCGGAGGTGTTCGCCGCCGCCTTGGACTGCGAGGCCCGCGGGCCGGAGTGGGACGGCGAACCATGCGGGGAGTGCCGGTCCTGCCGGAAGGTGGCCCACGGGAACCACCCCGACGTACAGGTGATCGCCCCGGAGGGAGCCCACCTCAAGCTCGAACAGATGCAGGAACTCCGGCGCGAGAACGCCCGGCGGCCCTACGAGGCCCGCTACAAGGTGTTCATCGTCGATCGGGCCGAGGCGATGACCGACGAGGCGGCCAACTGTCTGCTCCAGCCCTTGGAGGAACCGCCGGGGCCGGCGGTCTTCCTGCTGCTTACGGCCTACCCGGCCCGGATCTTGCCGACCATCGCCTCGCGCTGCTCGATCCTGAAGATGGCGAGCCTCCCGGAGGCGCTGATCGCCCGGGCGCTGATGGAAGAGGGACGGCCGGAGGAGCAGGCAAGAGCCGCCGCCGCGCTCGCCGGGGGTTCGCTCGGCCGGGCCCGGGAGGTGGCCGGCCGCTGGGAGACCCTGCGGGAGGAGGCGCGGGAGTTCTACGCCGCCGCCTGCCGGGGCGACCGGGTGGCGCTGCTCAACCGGGCGGCCGCCTGGTCCAAGAGCCGGGAGGAGGCGCAGGAGCGGCTGGAGCTGCTCGAGGCGCTCTACCGGCAACTGTTGCTTGAGGCGGGGGGGAGCCCGCCCGGCGTGTGGCGGCGGGTGCTGGGACCGGCGGAGGATGGCGGGGGGCTCTCCCTGGCCGGCGCCCGGACGGTTTTGGAAGCGGTCATGTGGGCGCAGCGGGCGCTGTCGGCCAACGCCCACCGACGGCTGCTCCTGGAGGTTCTGTTTCTTGAGATCGCCCGGTGTCACACCGGAGGCGACTCTCTGCCGGGGTTGGCCGAGGAGCCGGCTTAGACGAGGACGGAGGAACGCGATGGCACAGGTGGTGGGAATCCGCTTCAAGACGGCGGGCAAGGTCTACTACTTCGACCCCGGCGGGCTCCCGCTGGAGCCTGGGGACGGGGCGGTCGTCGAGACGGCGCGCGGGATCGAGCTGGGGATGGTGGCCTCGTGGCCGAAGGAGGTCCCCGACGAGGAAGTCAAGGCGCCCCTGAAGAGAGTGCTGCGCAAGGCAGGGCCGGAGGACTTCGCCCGCCGCCGGGAAAACGAGGAGAAGGCCCGGCGGGCGTTCAGCGTCGGACAGCAGAAGATCGCCGCCCACGGGCTTCCGATGAAGCTGGTCCACGTCGAGTACACCCTCGACGGCTCCAAGATCATCTTCTATTTCACGGCGGAGAACCGCGTCGACTTCCGGGAGTTGGTCAAGGATCTGGCCTCCACCTTCCGCACCCGGATCGAGCTGCGCCAGATCGGAGTGCGGGACGAGGCGAAGCTCCTGGGAGGGCTCGGGCCGTGCGGGCGCCAGCTCTGCTGCCAAGCGTTCCTCGGGGACTTCGTCCCGGTCTCGATCCGCATGGCCAAGGAACAGAACCTCTCGCTCAACCCCACCAAGATTTCGGGTATCTGCGGCCGCTTGATGTGCTGCTTGAACTTCGAGTCCGAGGCGTACCGCGAGGCCAGGAAAGCCGCGAAAGCCGCCCAGGCTGAAGAAGCCGAGGCGGCCAGCCCGGCCCCGGAGGCTCCGGAGGCGCCCGGCGCTGAGGGGTCGGCCGATGTGGCGCCGGAGAGCGGCGCGGCCGCTCCGGGCGCGGCGGTGGAGCGCCGGGGCGGCGGAAAGCGGCGGCGACGGCGGCGCCCGGGCGCGGGACAGGCCGGCAGCGCCGGCGAGCCCGGGTCCCCTCCGGAGCCGCCGGCCGAGCAGCCGGCGCGCCCGGCGTCTCCGCCGGCCAACCGCTCCGCCGGCCGGCCGGGCCGCCGGCGCCGGTCGAGGCGCTCTAAGGCCGGGGGGTCCGGAGAGAACCCCTCGAACCAGGGAGGTTCTCCCTCCGAGTGAGTTCGGCAAGGCTCAACGGGCGCAGGAGCGGCCCCGGCGCCCAGTCGTCGTAGGGCTCCTGCAGCGCCAGGCCCCGGTCGGTCAGGATCTCCCCCAGCACCGCCTGGGCCTGAGCCATCTGCGGCCCACCCAGGAGGAGCAGCAGGTCGCCCTCGCCCGCTGCCCCGACGGCGGCCCTCAAAGCATCCCCCAGGTCCGGGTAGTACTCGAACGTGAGCCCGCCCTGGTGGCAGGCGGCGGCCAGGGCGACGCGCTCTTCCGGGGCGGCCCGGAACTCCGCCGGAGTGTGATAAAGGCACTCGGTGACCACCAGCCGTTCGGCCCGGCGGCGGGGGAGAAGGCGGGCCAGGGAGCGGCCGAGCGCCGCGTTGTGCGCGGCCCCTCGTCCGCCGGCCACGGCGCAGACGGGGTGGAGAAGCCGGTAAGGAGGGACGGAACCCTCCCGCCGGGCGGCGCTCTCCAGTTCGGCGAGGGCGGCCAGAGTGGCGGCGACCTCCTGCGGGGTCTGCGCTACGTCGTCGACCACGGTGAACGTCCCGCGGTGGACGAGCTGGAACCGGCGATAGACGCCGGGAAAGGCCTCCAGGGCGGCGGCCACCGTGGCCGGGGGAACGCCGGCGAGCAGCGCGGCGGCCGCGGCCGCGGCGGCGGCCCGCCGGGCCGCCGGGCCCGGCGTCGCGAGCCGCGCCCTGAAGGTGGCGGGGAGCGGGCGAGGCTCCGCCCCCGGCGGAACCAGGTGTGAGCCTGCGGCGAACTCGAGCTCCTGGAACCAGGGGAGGGGCCGCGGCCGGGAGGGGTGCCCCTCCGGAGGGGCTGGTCGTCCGGCCGGGCGGCGGTAGCGGAGATCGGCCTCCGGCCCCGGGCCGAAGGTGAAGAACGGGCCCGCGCCGGGGGGTGGCCGCCACCCCGCCGGGACGAGCAAAGAGCGCGCCGCGACAAGGCGCGCCGGCAGGCGGGAGGAGGGGCGCCCGAGGGCGATCAGGCCCTGCAGGGCGAGACCGGAGGCGGCGCAGGCGGTCAGATCCTCCCGACAAAGACTGAGGACGGCTGCCTGCCCGCCCCGTTCAGTGAGGTTGCGGAGGAAGAGCAGGAGGCTGGCGGGAAAGCCGGTGCCGCGGCCGGCGCCGCACCGCGTGCCCGCTCCGAGGACGTCCGCCCACAGGCCGGAGCGAAGCCCGTGGGCGGCGAGGCAGCGGTGGAGAAGGAAGGCCACGCTCGTTTGCCCGGGGCCGGTGACGCCCCATAGCAGCAACTGTTGGGTTGGCGTGCCGTAGAAGGCGGCGAGGAGGTGGCGGAACGCCTCCCGAGCGCGGCGCACCCGCAGGACAGGCACCGGGGAGACGAGCGGCTCCTCGGTCACTACCGCGGCCACCCCGCGGCGCAGCGCCTCACGGACTGCCAAGGGGTCGGCGACCGGCTCGACGACCAGCACCACCCGGGGCCCGGCCTCCGCCACCCGGCTCGTGACGGCGAGAACCTCCTGGTCCAGTGCTCCGAGGTCCCCCGCCACTTCCACATCGGTGCCCTGGTGCCGGAGCAGCTCGATCAGGTGGCGCAGGTTCACGCATAGACCTCCTCGTAAACGGGGAGTATTCCCCGGACCGTACAGTCCTATCCCGGGCCGGGGCAGAGGCCACCCGGATGCCCGGGGAGGGAGGACCACCACTGTGGGCCAAGGGATTCTCTACGTCTGCGCCACACCCATCGGTAACCTGGAGGACGTATCCCTTCGCCTTTTGCGGGTGCTCGGCGAGGTGGACGTGGTGGCGGCCGAAGACACCCGGACGACCCGGAAGCTGCTGAGCCGGTACCGGATCTCGACGCCCCTGGTGAGCTACCACGCCCACTCCGGGCCGGAGACGGTCCAGAGGCTGCTCGAACGGTTGGCCGCGGGGGGCCGGGTGGCGCTGGTCTCGGAAGCCGGGACGCCGGGCGTCTCCGACCCCGGACTGCCCCTGGTGGAGGCGGCGCTGGCCGCCGGGATCCGGGTGGAGGCGGTGCCGGGGCCGAGCGCGGTGATCGCCGCCCTGTCCGTGGCGGGGCTGCCCGCCGCCCGCTTCGTCTTCGAGGGCTTCCTACCCACCCGGGGCGGGGAGCGCCGGCGCCGGCTGGCTGAGCTTGCGGGAGAGCGGCGGACGATCGTGCTCTACGAGGCGCCCCACCGGCTCCTGCGCACGCTGGAGGACCTGGCGGGGAGCCTGGGGGAGCGCCCGGTAGCCGTGGCCAGGGAATTGACCAAGCAGTTCGAAGAGGTGTACCGGGGAACGCTCTCCACCGCCCTGGCCCACTTCGCGACGGGAGAGCGGCGGGGAGAGTTCACTCTAGTCGTGGGGGGAGCGGCCGCGGCCGGAAGCCCCGCGGAGCCGGAGGGCGGGGCGGCCGGAGCGGAGCAGGGCGCGGGGGAGGAAGCGGCGTCGCTGGCGCAGCGCGAGGGGCTCCCGTTGCGGGAGGCGGCCCGACGGGTGGCGACGGCCCGCGGCCTTTCCCGCAACGCCGTGTATCGCCTGGCGCTGACCTGCCGGTCCGGGGAAGGGGAGAAAAAGGGAACTAAGCGAGAAAATACCATAAAAAGGAGGGCGGAGACCTCTCCGCCCCGCCGCTGCTTGCCGCCGGACTAGCTGACCTGCTTCATGGCCTCCATGCACTCGGGGCAGACGTTCTTGCCCTTGAAAGACCGGACACCTTCGGCGTTGCCGCAGAAGATGCAGGCCGGCTCGTACTTGCGAAGGACGATCCGCTCGCCGTCGACGTAGATCTCAAGAGCGTCCTTTTCGGCAATGGAGAGGGTCCGGCGGAGTTCGATCGGAATGACGACCCGACCGAGCTCATCAACTTTGCGAACAATGCCGGTTGATTTCATCATTGTGTATTCTGCTCCTTTCCGCACCAAGTCAGGTAAAGTGTACTAAATTTTGGCAGAAATTGCAACCCCACAATTTGCCCTAAAGTAACGTCATCTTACATCACCCCAGAATTTCGTAAGTTATCGCCCGATTGCGCAGAGATTGGACCCCCTCCGCCGGTTGCATTTGATAGCGGAGGGGACGGGTGCTATAATTAATCCGGCTTCCGCGGTTTGGCAAAAGAGGAAGTAAAGGGGGAGGCTTGTGCGACGGGTTGGCGTCTTGCTGTTCGTGCCGGCGCTGGGGCCGGTGGTCGACGGGTTCCGGCGGGGCCTGGAAGGGCTGGGCTTCCAGGAGGGGCGGGACGTGGAGTATGTGCAACGCAGCGTAGAGGGCCGGGTGGACCAGTTGCCGGCGGCGGTGGAGTCGCTCGGCCAGCAGGTGGACCTCATCCTGGCCTGCGGCACCCCGGCGGCGAAAGCGGCCGCCCAGGGTTCCCGGCCGGTAGTCTTCGCGCCGGTCTTCGATCCGGTGGGAGCGGGCCTGGTGGAGCGGGCGGACCAGCCCGGCCGCCCCGTGACGGGGGTCAGCGGGATGATCCCCGGCGACCGGAAGCTCGCTCAGTTGAGCGAGCTCTTCCCCGGCCTGTCTGAGGTGACGGTTCTCTTCAACCCTCAGGACCCCAACTCGCCGGTCGAGGCGGCAAGCCTGGAAGCGGCCGGGGAGAAGCGGGGGATCGCCGTGAGACGGGCGGAGGTGACCGACGTCGCCGCCCTGGAGGCTGCCCTGCCGAAAGTGATGGCGGAGGCGCAGGTGATCCTGCTTTCGCTGGACCGGCTGACCGACGGGGAGCTGGAGCGGATCGCCGCGGCGGCGCGGGAGGCCCGGAAACCCCTGGTGGCTCATAACGCCGCCGGCGTGCGGCGGGGGGCGCTGGTCGCCCTGGAGGCCGACCCCGCCCATCTCGGCCGGCGCGCCGCCGCGATCGCCCAGCGCATCCTCAACGGTGCCGATCCCGCCCGGATTCCGGTGGAGTACGCGGAGGAGGCCCGGCTGGTGCTCAACGCCGGCGTGGCCGAGGCCGTGGGGTACCGGTTGCCCGGGAGCGTCCAACCGGACGAAGTGGTGCCAGCGGAAAGAGGGGTCTGACGGTCTTGAACACAACCTCTCCACCGGTGGAACTCCTGGCCCCCGCCGGCAACCGCGAGGCCCTCGAGGCGGTGGTGGAGGCCGGGGCGGACGCCGTCTACCTCGGGGGCAAGAAGTACAACATGCGCATGTTCCGCGCCGACCTGAACTTCGACGGGGAGGCGCTGGCCGGGGCGATCGAGTACGCCCACGCCCGGGGGGTCCGGGTGTATGTCACCCTGAACAACCTCCAGCGGGACCGCGAACTGGCCGACGTCCTGGAGTGGGCGCGCTTTCTGACCACCCTCGGCCCGGACGCCCTCATCGTCCAGGACCTGGGCGTCATCGCCCTCTTGCGGCGGGAAGGGATCGCCCTTCCGCTCCACGCCAGCGTCATGATGAACGCCCACAACGCTCCCATGATCGAGGCCCTGGCGGAGCTCGGCCTCTCCCGGGTGGTGCTGGGGCGGGAGGTCTCGCTGGCCGAGGCGGCGCGCCTCGGGGCGGAAACCGGGATGGAGCTGGAGTACTTCGTCCACGGGGACATGTGCCTGGCCCAGTCCGGTCAGTGCTACGCCAGCGGCCTGCTCTTCGGGGAGAGTTCCAACCGCGGGCGCTGCATGAAGCCGTGCCGCTGGGAGTACCGCCTGGTCGACGAGGAGTCGGGCGAGGAGCTGGAGGCCTCCCCGCCGGTAGCCGGCCGGTATCTTCTGGCGCTCAAGGACATGTGTCTGCTCGGCCACCTCCCCGAACTCATCCAGGCGGGGATCTACTCTTTCAAGATCGAAGGCCGGATGCGGCCCGGGGAGTACCTGGGCCCGCTGGTGGCGGCGTACCGGCGGGCGATCGACGCCTACCTGGCCGATCCGGGCGGGTACCGGCTGGACCCGGAGCTCTGGCGCGAGCGGTGGGCCAACCGGATACGCGACCTTTCGACTTGTTACGCCCTGTCCCACCCCGGGAGGGGGGGGATCGGCTACTCCGGCGAGCGGGAGCCGGCGTTCTTCTCCACCGCGGCGCGGGAGCCGGCCTTGACGGTCTCCGACCTGGAGACCTCGCCCTTCGCCGGCGTTGAGGCGCCGGCGCCGCGGGTCCGCCCTCTCCCGGACGGCCCGTTGCCCCTGGGACGGCCGGGCCGGCCCCATCTGGCCGTGAGAGTCGGCACCCTGGCCGGAGTGAAAGCGGCCGCCGAGCGGGGAGCGGACCTGATTTACGTGGGCGGCGAGGAGGTTCACCCTCAGGCGACCGCCTGGACCCTGGCGGCGGTACAACAGGCGGTGGAGGCTGCCGGCGGCGTGCCGGTGGTCGTGGCCACCCCCCGGATCACCATGCGGCGGGAACTGGTGGACCTCCAGGCGTTCCTGGCCGGGCTTCCGGCGACTGGCGCCGCCGGGATCATGGCGGCCAATCTCGGCGTCCTCCGCCTGGCCCGGGCGACCGGTCTGCCGCTCCTGGCCGACTACGGGTTCAACGTCATGAATTCCGCTTCAGCCGCCCTCCTCGCCAAACGGGGAGTCGTCCTGGTCACCGGGCAACTGGAGGCCTCCTTCGGCCACCTGGCCGAGCTGGCCGGCGAGTCGCCTCTGCCGCTCGAAGTGGTGGTCCACGGCCCGCTGCCCGCGATGGTCATGGAGCACTGCCTCCCCGCCGCCTTGCTGGGCGACCAGACGGCGCAGCAGCCCTGCCCCGGCTACTGCCGGGACCGGCGGCTCGCCCTGCTCGACAACCTGGGGCAACGCCGGCCGCTCCGGGTGGACCAGCACTGCCGGAACCACCTCTACCTGGCCAACGACCTGTGTGTCCTGCCGTACCTCGGCGACTTCGTCCGGGCCGGGTTCTCCGGACTGCGGATCGAGGGCCAGCTCTACGACGACTCCACGCTTGCCCGGCTGGTGGAGCTGTACCGCCGCCACCTCGACCGGGCCATAGCGGACCCACAGGGCTGCCGCCTGTCCGCCGGGGAGTGGGAGAGCCTCTTGGCCGCCTCGCCCCGCCCGCTGGGGCTCGGGGCCTATCGGCGGGGCGCGGCCGGCTGATACCGAAGGGGGAATAGCTGATGGCCGTGGACAAGGCCGGAACCTCGCCGGGAGAAAAGGCCTACCTGGGCCCGGAGAGACTCCTGGCCAAGAAGAAGGAGTACCTCATCCCCTGCGTCTACCACTTCTACCAGAACCCGCCGCAGATCGTCCGGGGGGCCGGGAAGCACCTCTACGACTCCGACGGCCGCGAGTACCTGGACTTCTTTGCCGGGGTGTCGGTGGTCAACTGCGGCCACTGCCACCCGGAGATCGTGGAGGCCCTCTGCGAACAGGCCCGGACGCTTCAGCACACCACCACCGTCTACCTCACCCAGCCCATGATGGACCTGGCGGAGCGGCTGGCCCAGCTCACCCCCGGGAACCTCAAGCGCAGCTTCTTCTGCTCCTCGGGGACAGAGGCCAACGAGACGGCGGTGCTCCTGTCGAAGCTCGCCACCGGCAAGTCGGAGTTCCTCTCCCTGCGCAACGGCCTCCATGGGCGGACCCAGCTCACGATGTCCCTGACCGGCATGGCCTTCTGGCGGACCGACCCGACCCCGGTGGGCGGGATCACCTTCGTGCCGTCGGCCTACTGCTACCGCTGCGCGTTCGGCAAGACCTATCCCAACTGCGATGTGGCTTGCGCCCGGGAGGTCGAGAACGTCATCCGGACCTCCACCTCCGGCCAGGTGGCGGCGCTCATCGCCGAGCCGATCCAGGGCAACGGGGGCATCATCACCCCGCCGCCGGAGTACTTCCCCCGGGTGCGGGAGATCCTCGACAAGTTCGGCATCCTGCTCATCATCGACGAGGTCCAGACCGGCTTCGGGCGGACCGGCAGGTGGTTCGCCATCGAGCACTGGGGGGTTCAGCCGGACATCATGACGATGGCCAAGGCGCTGGCCAACGGGCAGCCGGTGGGGGCGGTGATCGCCACCGAGGAGGTCGCCATGGCCTACACCCGGCCCGGCGCCTCGACCCTGGGCGGCAACCCGGTCACCGCTACGACCGCCCTCGCCACGCTGGACGTGCTCGAGAAGTACGACCTCGTGGGCAACGCCGCCCGCCTCGGCCCCTACCTGCGGGAACGGCTGGAGCAGGTCGCCTCCCGCCACCGCCTGACCGGCGACGTCCGGGGGATCGGCCTGATGCAGGGCGTGGAGCTGGTGAAGGACAAGGACAACCCGGCCAGGGAACCGGCGCCCGAGGCGACCGACGCGGTGCTCGAGCGGCTGAAGGACCGGGGAATCCTCATCGGGAAGAACGGCTTCTCCCGCAACGTCCTGGCCTTCCAGCCGCCGCTCGTGATCGACCGGGACGACGTGGACCGGCTGGTCACCGACCTGGACGAGGTGCTGGCAGAGGTGGAGAGGCTGTAGCAGGAATCCTCTTCAGGAAAATCGAATTACACATGGTCTTCTCAGGTACGGCTGTTTGGGCAGAGGAGAGTGAAGCGTGAAGCGGGTGGGGTTGCTCGTGCTCGTCCTGGCCTTGCTGGGAACGCTGCCGCAGGGGGCGGCGGCCCAACAGTCCGGGACTTATCTTCTGGGCGCCGGTGACGTCATTCAGGTGACCGTTTGGGGGCACGAGGACCTGACGCAGGTGGTCGAGGTGCGCCCTGACGGCAAGCTCAGCTTCCCCCTGGTGGGGGAGCTCGTCGTGGCCGGCCAGACACCCCTCCAGGTGGCGGAACTCCTCACCAGGAAGCTTTCGGAGTACGTCCAAAACCCCGTAGTGACTGTGGCGGTAAAGCAGTTCCGCACTCTGGCGGTTCAGGTGGCGGGCCAGGTGAAAAACCCCGGCCTCTATCGCCTCCGCCCGGGGGCGCGAGTCGCAGATGCCCTGGCGGCCGCCGGGGGGCTGGGTCCGGACGCCGACCCGACCAGGGTGAGCCTCGTCTCCCAGTCCGAAGGGCCGCGCCTGCTCGACCTGGAGGGCCTGTTCCTCCGGGGAGACCAGGCCAACAACGCCGAAGTGGCCGACGGCGACCAGCTCATCGTGGCGAGGATGGTGCACCGGGTGACGGTGCTGGGGCAGGTGAAAAACCCCGGATCGTACGCCATTGCGGAAGACACCCGCCTGCTCGACGCCCTCGGGGCAGCCGGCGGGCCGACGGAGCGGGCGGCGCTGGAGGGAGTCCGGATTTATCGCGGCGGCCGGACCGACAGCCCCGAAGCGGTGGTGATGGGGCGGGACAACCTGCTGTTCGAGGGGAGCGTCAAGGAGAGCCCCCTTTTGAAGCCCGGCGACGTGATCTTCGTTCCCGAGACGAAACGGATCGACTGGGCGAAGGTGATCGCTTTCCTCACCGGTCTCAACCTGCTCAAGGATCTGTTCGAATAAGCGGGAGGCGTCGATGGAACTCAGGCAGTACCTGGCGGTCATCGCCAAACATCGCTGGATGATCCTCAGCTTACTTTTGAGCGCGGTGGCCGCCAGCCTGGTCGCCTCGTTCCTCCTGACCCCCATCTACCAGGCGACCACCACCATCCTCATCAAGGATGAAAAGTCCCTGGCCAACCCGTTCCTGGAGGCCCTGGGCGGGATGGGCAAGACGCAGGTGGCCGACTTTGTGGAGGTGCTGAAGAGCAAGACGCTGCAATATGCGGTCGCCCGCCGCCACAACCTGGTCCCGTCCATCGACTCGCCGGAGATGGAAGCCTTGCGGAGAGCGATCACGATCCAGCCGGTCGTCGGCACGAACGTGATCCGCATCTCGGTCGAATCTCCCATGCCGGAGGTGGCCCGGGACGTGGCGAACGACCTGGTCCAGGAGTTCATCGCCCAGAACCAGCGGGAGGACACCACGGCCGCCCGGGGGGCCCGGGCCTTCGTCGGCGAGCAGATCCGGATCGTGAGCCGGGAGCTGGCCGAGGCCGAGGAGGCGCTGCGGCGGTATAAGAAGGAGAACAAGGTCTTCGCCCCGGCGGAAGAGGTCAAGGCCGTCCTGGACAGGGTGGCCAAGCTGGAAGTGATGAGGGCCGAGACCGCCGTGGCCCTGAACGAGGCCGGAACCAGACTGGCCCAGATCAACCGCCAGTTGGGCAGAGAGCAGCAGAGAGTCGTCTCGGCGACGACCATCGCCGCCAACCCGCTCGTCCAGCAACTGAAGGGACAGCTCTCGAGCCTCGAAGTGGAATTGTCCGGGGCGCGCGAGAAGTACACGGACAAGCACCCCGCGGTGGTGGCGCTCCGCTCGCAGGTCGAGGAAGTCAAGGGCCAGATGCGGCAGGCGGCGGAGCGCATCGTGGCCTCGGAGACCGAGACGGCCAACCCGGTGTACCAGGAGCTGCTGCTCAAGGCCACGCAGCTCGAGGTGGAGCGGCTGGCGCTCGACGTGCGCCGGGAGACCCTTGAGCGGCTCGTCGCCGAGGAGGAAAAGCTCTTCACCCAGTTGCCGGACAAGGAGCTGCAGCTCGTCAGCCTCACCCGGAACGCCAAGGTGAGCGAACAGACCTATCTGATGCTCAAACAGAAGTACGAGGAGCTGCGCATCACCGAGGCGATGAAGAGCGGCAACGTGCGGATCGTCGACGAGGCGGTGACCCCCGCCGAGCCGGTCCGGCCGCGCAAGGCGCTCAACGTGGCCATCGCCGCTTTCCTCAGCCTCTTTACCGGGGTGGGGCTGGCCTTCCTCCTCGAGTACCTCGACACGACGATCCGGACCCCGGAGGAGCTGGAGGAGGTCCTCGGTCTGCCGGTGCTGGGGCAGATCCCGTCGTACCAGCCGGTTCACCTGAAACAGATGACCAGGGGGGGCAGGGCATGAACGTCTGGTGGCGTAGACCGACCGCCGACGAGGACGAGGCGAACGCCCGGAAGCTGCTCATCCGGAGCCTGGGCTCGAACTCCCCGGTGGTGGAGGCGTTCCGGAGCCTCCGGACCAACATCCAGTTTGCGGGGATAAAGGCGCCCCTCAAGGTGATCGAGGTGACGAGCACGGTTCCGGGCGAGGGCAAGTCCAGCGTGGCGGCGAACCTGGCCTCGGTCATGGCGCTGTCGAGCGGCGCCCGCGGCGTTTTGGTCGACGCCGACCTGCGCAAGCCGGTGCAGGCGAGGATCTTTGACCTGAGCGGCCGGGTGGGGCTCACCAACGTCCTGATGGGGTCCATGTCGCTCGAAGAGGCGCTGAAGGAGACGGGTATCGAGGGGCTCAAGCTCCTGCCGAGCGGCCCCATACCGCCGAACCCGGCCGAACTCCTGGAGAGCGAGGCGATGGTCTCGCTTCTCGACGCACTGCGCACGCAATGCGACTTCGTCATCGTGGACACGCCACCGCTCCTGCCCGTCACCGACGCGGCGCTCCTTGCCCCGAAAGCCGACGGGACGATCCTGGTGGTTCGGGCGGGCAGGACACCCCGCGAGGCCATCCGCCGCGGCAAGCAGGCGCTGGAGGCGGCCGACGCCCGGGTGATCGGCGTGGTCCTCAACCAGGTGGCGCCGCGGGACCACACCTACCAGCACTATTACCATTACTACGCCGACCGGGAAGGCGCGGCCGGGGAGGCCTGAGTCCCGGGAAGGGTTTGCCCGCTCAGGTGGCGAAGTTTCCATCTGACCAGAAGAGGGAGGGAGCGGCTCCGACCAAGACGGCTGACTGACAAGGTGTGTCGCGGCCCTGATTTATGATGGACTGGAAACGAGGATGTCCACGGCGGCCATGGTACATAGAAAGGACCAAATAATCGACCTGCATGCGCACGTTCTGCCCGGGCTGGACGACGGCCCCGGGCGGCTGGAGGAAGCCGTGGAACTCCTGAAGCTCCTGGAGAGGGACGGGGTCGGGACAGTGGTGGCCACCCCCCACGTGGCGCCAGGCTTCTTCTGGCCCTACGACCCGGCGAGGATGGAGGACAAGCTGGCTGAGCTGAGACAGGCCGCCGCGGCCGCCGCGCTCGAGATCGAAGTGATCGGCGGGGCCGAAAACTACCTCTCGCCGGAAGTAGTCCAGTTAGCCGAGCAGGGGCGTCTTCCGACTCTGGGTGACAGCCGGTACGTCCTGGTGGAATTCCCCCGCCGGGAAGTACCCTTCTGGGGCTTTGAGGCGCTTGAGCGACTGCAGCGCTCCGGCTACCGCCCGATTCTCGCCCATCCGGAGCTGAACGACCAGATCAGGGCTGACGCCGAGTTGCCGTCGGACCTGGTGCGACAAGGCGTCCTCCTGCAACTCGACGCCTCAAGCCTGGCCGGGCGTTGGGGGAGCCGCGTCGCCGACTTTGCCTCAAGCCTCCTTCAGAGCGGCCTGGGCCATCTGGTGGCGAGCGATGCCCATTCCGCCCGGCGGCCCCCGGAGTTCCGGGCGGCCAGGCAGGCCCTGGCGAGGGTCACGGATAGACGGACGGCGCAGCGGCTGCTGTGCGATGCACCGGCGGCCGTGGTCCAAGGGGTCCTCATCGAACCAGAGCGCCGGAGCGTTGGCGCGCGCAAGGAGGCATGAGGGGTGCAGTCCGGTCGGCGGCAGTGGGTTGCATTAGGCTTCCTGGCCGATGTGGCGCTGTTTGAGCTGGGCTACTTCATCGCCTTTTGGCTGCGGTTTCCGCACCGGGTCCCACCACAGAACCTTTCGCCGTTCCTGCACGTCTTGCCGTACAGCACTCTGCTCACCATGGGCGTCTTTTGGGCGTATGAACCGTATCTCTACGGCTGGCAAAGGCTGCGCGACTGTCTGACCACCGTCATCCTGGCGGTCACTCTAGCGAACGCGGGAAACATGGCTCTGACTTATTGGCTGCGAGACTTTGCCATCCCCCGCACCGTGTTCCTGCTCGCCGCGGTGATTCAGGTCGTAGTTCTTCTATCGTGGCGGTCGCTCCGGCAGGCGATCCAGGTCAAGACCGGCGGGGCGTTGAAGCTGGTCGTGGTCGGCGAAGCCGACGTTTCCACCATCCTGGACCGGGTCAAGGAGAACTACGGCGGGCCGGTCAGGTTGGTTGGCGCATACAAGGGCGACGACGATTTTGAAGAGGCGGAGGACGACTTGGCGCAGGCAGACGCGGTGTATTTCGCCGCGGCCGACCCTTCGGAGCGTCAAGGGAAGATCATGTCCTGGTGCCTCGCCCACGACAAGACGATCTACCTTGTGCCGAACACGTACGACATCATGCTGCAGGGCGCAGTCAAGACGCATTTGGGGGACCAACCGCTGTTCTACATCGAAGGTCTCAGCCTCTCCCCCGGGCAGCGCCTGGCAAAGCGGGCCGAGGACCTGCTTCTGGCTGCCATCTTGGCGGCGGGCGCCGTCGTGGTGACGCCCTTCATCGCCCTCGCCATCAAGCTGACCTCGCCGGGCCCGGTCTTCTACCGCCAGGAGCGGGTGGGCCGGGATGGGCGCCGGTTCTACATCTACAAGTTCCGGACGATGGTCGACGGTGCCGAGAGACGGACGGGTGCAATCCTCGCGTCCGAGAACGACCCGCGTATCACACCGGTCGGGCGTTTCCTGCGCGCCACCCGGTTGGACGAGGTCCCCCAGGTTTTGAACGTCCTCAAGGGTGAGATGAGCTTCGTGGGTCCGCGACCCGAACGGCCGGAGTTCGTGGAGCGGTTTATGCAGGCCATCCCGGCCTACGTCTATCGGTTCAAGGTCAAGCCAGGTATCACCGGGTTGGCGCAGGTGAGAGGGAACTACAGCACCGAAGCCGCTGACAAGCTTCGGTACGACCTGTACTACATCCGGAACTGGTCGCTCCTGCTTGACCTGCGGATTATCTTTCAGACCCTCTGGGTCGTTCTAAGGCCAGACGCAGCCTCGGGCCTGAGAGGAAGAGCCGGCGGCGAATTGGTCAAGGCGGCGTCCAATAGCGGTGGACAGAACTGGAAGTCCGGACCGACCGGAGGTCAACGCGCACTCGAGCCTGAGCAGTCATAGTTGGACGAGGCCTCCGCTGCATTTTAGGAAACGTTATGAGACAAATGACTGTCGAGGAGCAGAGACATGAAGATTTGCGTCATTGGAATGGGTTATGTTGGCCTAGTTGCTGCTGCCGGGCTAGCTGGGCCAGACAGAAAGGTCGTTGGGGTGGAGAGTGATCCGGCCAAATTGAGGCTTCTCTATCAGGGAGAGGTGCCCATTCACGAGCCTGGACTAGACGAGCTGGTCCGGGCGCATGCCGAGAGCAAGCAGCTGTGTTTCACGGACAGAATTGAGGAGGGACTAGCCGGAGCGGATTTCGCGCTTGTCGCCGTGGGCACTCCGGCTCGTTTGGATGGCCGAGTTGATCTGAGCGCGCTTTACCGCGTTTCCGAACAGATAGTTCGTAACGCCGTACATCCGATAACTGTGGTGATGAAGAGCACTGTGCCACCGGGTACGGGCAGGGCGCTAACAGAGCGCTTTTTCTCCAAGAGCGCGACTCGGATCCGATATGCATCCAACCCAGAGTTTTTGCGGGAAGGTCAAGCCGTAAAGGATTGGTTCTCTCCTGACAGGATCGTTGTCGGAAGCGACGATCAAGACGTAGCTACAAGGGTCCTAGCTTTGTACGCTGGAATCCAAGCCCCAAAGATAAGAACGAGTGTTGTCAGCGCAGAAATGATCAAGTATGCGGCCAACGCCTTTCTCGCGACCAAGATTTCCTTCATTAATGAGATCGCGACCATTTGCGAACTAGTCGGAGCTGATGTGACTGAGGTTGCCCCGGCTCTAGGGATGGATGTCCGTATAGGTTCTCAATTTTTACGAGCAGGTATTGGGTACGGAGGCTCCTGTTTCCCAAAAGACACCAAAGGGCTTGAGCAGTTGTCGTCACTAAACGGGTATGATTTTGCCTTGTTGAAGGCTGTCATTGAAGTAAACCGCCGGCAGAGGATATCGGCCGTTCGTAAGCTCCGGGCGGCGCTGGGCGGTTTGCTCGACAAGCGAGTAGCGGTACTTGGTCTAGCCTTCAAACCAGGAACCGACGATGTTCGTGAGTCTCCGGCTATAGAGATCATCAGCTATCTTGTTGATGAAGGTGCCGCTGTATCTGCGTGCGACCCAGTTGCTGTGGCCAATGCGCGGACCGTTCTTCCGGACAGCGTAGAGCTTTTTCAAGACCCTTATGATGCCGTGCGTAACAGCAATGCCGTGCTCTTGGCAACCGAATGGGATGATTTTACAGGCATGGACTGGACGAAAGTGAAGAGACTGATGGCCCCTCCCTTTGTCGTTTTTGATGGGAGAAATGCGCTAGCCCGGGCATCTCTTGAAGCGCTTGGATTCCGGTACAGCGGCATTGGTCGGCAAGGGGCTGGAGATGGCGATGAGGTATCGACCAACATCACGTTTGGCAAGAAACGTGCCAGCCAGGTTTAGGTTATGCTCAATTGTGCAAGAATACTCGCTTTCCTGGTCCGAGAAGCTGGGGGCATGCACGATGACAGGTATTCGGCCAGTCATCTTGGTTCCGTCCGGAAACATAAGCAATTCACCGAAGCCTGAAATCTCGGTCGTCATCGTCACCTACAATCGCTGCGACAGCCTTCGAGAGGTCCTAGTCAGTGTAGCCGGACAAGGCGGGGTGTCCAAGGAGATCATTGTCATTGACAACGGCTCTACCGACGGGACTGCGCAGATGGTATCCAGTGAATTCCCCGAAGCGCGCCTCTTAAGGTTGCCCGAGAACCTGGGACCTGCCTTGGGCAGGAACATAGGGATAGTCAACGCTAATGGCGAGTTTCTCTTCTTTCTAGATGACGACGCCCTTCTTGCCGACGATTCGGCGCTCTCCAGAATCGTCTCACGGCTGCGGGGTGACGACTCGATCGGAGTCTTGGTCTGCCACGTACGAAACGCCGAGACAGGGCAAATCTGCAATTGGCCCTCGCCTCGAAAGGCTCCTTCAGAATATGCCAACAAGGAGTTCGACATCCTGGCATTTCCTGAAGGAGTGACGGCTTTCCGGAAGGAAGCACTGGCCCATACTGGACTGTATCCGGGCAACTTTTTCCGGCAGGCTGAAGGTCTGGACTTGGCTATTCGGATGGTAGACGCCGGATACAGGATCGTGTACTACCCGCAGGTGCTAGCTCTTCACAAAGAGTTCGGCAGAAAAGCTTACAGTCGACAAATTGCCTATTTCAACGTGCGGAACAACTTGTGGATTCCCTGGAAGTACTTCCCATGTCCGTTGGCAGTTGTCAAGACGGGCTTAGTCTTGGTTCGAACTCTGGCTGTATCAGTTCGTCATTGCGGCTTGTTCACATGGCTTGCTGCCGTGTTGGACGCAGGGATCAAGATGCCACAAATATTGCGCGAGCGTCGTGTTGTTGGGGAACTCACCATAAGGCGCATCAAGGAGCTGAATAGATAGTGTCATTCGCAGGTTCACCTGCGATAGTGGTCATTGTGGTGAACTGGAACAACGAGCCTGATACTCGGGCTTGTCTCGAGTCCGTCCTGAGTGACCCGGAGCCTGAAAGAACCGTGGTCTTGGTAGACAACGGCTCCTCGGACGGATCGGGTACGAGAATTGCCCAGGAATTCGGCGACCGCATCGTCTTCATCCAGTCCCCCAAGAACCTGGGATACGCAGGGGCCAATAACCTCGGAATTAGATGGGGGATGGAGAACGGATACCGCTACTTCTTCCTTTTGAACAACGATGCCGAGTGCCAGCCTGGCGTGCTCAGAAGACTGCTCAGAGTGGCGGAAGCATCTCCGCGTGCAGGAGTTGTGGGACCGAAGATTCTCTACCACGGGACCGAGCAGGTGTGGTTTGCCGGGGGTCGGGTTGACGAAGAGACCGGAAAGACCTGGCATTACACAAGTGACAAAGCTTTGCAACTGCCGGTTGACGTCGACTATGTCTCCGGGTGTGCGCTGCTCGTGAGCCGTGAAGTCGTCGATGCAGTTGGCTTGATGCCGGAGGACTACTTCCTTTACTACGAAGAGACTGAATGGTGCACGAGAGCTTTGCGAGCGGGCTTCAAGGTGTTGTACGTGCCCGATGCAGTGGTTGTTCACAAAATATCTAGAACTGTCGGAAGTCGCAGCGAAAAGTTCTACTACTACTTCTACCGCAATCGAGTTCTCTTTGTACGACGGATGACACAGAAGCTGACCGCCCGCTTCTACCTGCGTTTGACTGTGGACCTGTTGCGGGAATCCATCAAGGCGTTGCTGGCCAGGGACTACCGGCCTTTGGCAGCGGCGCTGGACGGAGTCCGAGCAGGTCTTCAGGGGGAGGTCGGTGAACACCCGTGAGAGTGCTAGTAATATCTCACGCCTGCGTTCGAAGAAGCTGGCGATCCAAGTTCAACATCTTGGCAGCGGGTCACCCTGAATTCGTAATCAGGATTGTTGTCCCCCAGAGATGGTTGGAGAATTACGAATACATCTTCGAAGACACAGACCCGGACGAGAAGGTCTCGGTGATAAGGCTTCCCAACACCTTCCCTGGGTATGGTGAACGACACTTCTACCTATGGGGTTTGGCGAGGCAATTGAGGACATTCAAGCCTGATATAATCCATCTGGAACAGGAACCATTCAGCTTGGTAGCCTTGCAGGTTGTCCTGTTAAAGAGGCTATTCGCACCAAACGCCAGGCTGCTGATTAGGACATCGACTGGCGGCATCTTCCGAAGGATGAAGCTGCACTGGTTGGCCAGCCTTGCCGAGAGGGTCTCCTTAAACGAGGCTGACGGCTTCTTTTACTTGTACTCCGGAGCATTGAAGCGATTGCAGGACAGGGTGGGCCGGCAGGTTTCCATGTTCTATCACCCTAATGGGGTAGACCCATCCGTCTTTTCTCCTCGTCAGGGCACGGATGTTAGGAAGAAACTCGGCCTACAAGGGGCCTACGTCATCGGGTACGTGGGCCGTTTCGTGCCCGAAAAGGGTATTCAGTACCTGATTGACGCTCTGGCTCAGTTGAATATGCCGGATGCGAGACTTCTCTTGGTCGGTACGGGGCCATATCGGCCGACCCTGGAGGAAAGGGCCGCCCAGTTAGGCATTTTGGAGCGCCTGGTATTCCATCCCGTTGTTAAACAAAGAGAGTTGGTCGATTTGTACAGCGCCATGAACGTCATGGTTCTCCCCTCTTATAGTACTCCGTTGTGGGAGGAGTTTTTCGGGCGAGTCTTGGTAGAGGCCATGTCGTGCGGAGTACCGGTAATCGGCACGGCCAGCGGTGGAATCCCGGAGGTCATAAGGGCATGCGGCGCCGTAGTGGCTCCGAAGGATTCTCGGGGCCTCGCCGACGCGATTCATGCGGCAAGACATACGCCTCCAGAACAGCTGGAACAGCAGATAGTCGCGGCGCAGAGTTGGACCCGCGAAAGGTTCTCCTGGGAATCATTGGCCGGTAGCTTGTTTATGGCTTATAGCAGGGTCCTCGGAGGGTGAAGATGGGCCGCAATACAGGTAGCCTAAGTGTGCTGGTACTGGGGTCGTTCGTGTTCTCTCAGCTACTGGCCTTCCAGCGGTCCACGGACGTGGTGTGGACGGAGATTGCCTACCTCGTGTGGGGCACTCTCCTTGTCGGGCTCATGCTGATCATGCGAGTGGAGCAGAGGGAGGACTGTCTAACCGGATTAGAGTCCTCGTACTTCCTGTTCTGTCTGTGGGCCGTCTTCTCCATGTTATACGGCCAGTACTATGGAGCCTCAGTCTGGATGGGGATGCGAGAGTTCACAGTGTTCCTGTGGGTAGTGGTAGGAATGGCCGTTGCGTGGTTGTCTGGAGATGAGCAGCATCAACTGCTGTTCTTGACCTTCTTTACCGTCGTTGGACTAATTCAGAACGGGCCCGAGGTCTGGCTTCAATTCAGTGCGCTGCTAAAAGATCACAGGTTCATCCGGTTTCCCGGGACCGCGGTATTCCACGAGGGACTCTTCTTGGTTTGGCTGGGTAGATTCCTGATCTCGGGCGACCGGCGAATCGTCGTGTTGCTGGCCTACTTGGGCGTCAACGTACTTCTGTCGGGCACCAGGGGGTTCTGGGCAGGAACGCTGGCGGGTCTTATCGTAGGGGTCGGGTCCACGCTTGTGGCAAACCTGAGGGGTTCAGGAACTCCAAGAAGGAGAGCTTTCTGGATGACCGCTTGCCTCGTCCTACTTGTGGTAGGATTGAACCACTTGACTGGGAACTACTTGTTTGCCCGGAGTATGTCGGTGCTGGTTGCTCTCAAAGACCTGTCAGTGGTGGATCGGTTATCCGAAAGCCGCTGGATTATCCAAGAGATCCTGCGAAGCCCGGTTTGGGGTCATGGGTTTGGATCGAGCTTCTTCTTCTACTCCCTGAATCCCTTCACGTACGGCACTACCGGTTACGTTGAAGTCCGATGGGCTCACGACTTCTACCTCTATCTCCTGTTCAAGGTCGGCCTGATTGGGACTCTCGCATTTGCCTACTGGGCGCTTGCCGTTTTGCGAACTGCCTGGAGACAGAGCAAGGCCGCCAGCTCTATTGGGCTTCGAGGGGTCGCTCAGGGCACGTTTATGCTCGTGGTTGGCATGGCAGTAACCTCGGTCTCTTCCCCCTTGTTCTTGCAGCGCAATGCCATGCTCTTTCTCGGTTTCTTGGCGGGGACCGTGGCCTACTCAAGCCGTCAGCGCGTAGTTGAGAAAAGGGGATAGACATGAAGGCTCTGTTCATTTCAACGCTCTTTCCCTGCCCCCCTGATACGGGTGGCAAATTAAGAACGTTCAACCTGCTGAAAGAAACGAGTCGCTGCGGCGAGGTTCACCTGTTGACGTTTTATTCGCGCAGGAAAGAGTCGGTGACGACCGCACCCGAGTTGTCTTTAAGGTGTCAGGTACACCTCGTGCCCATGGAGGGGCGGCTCAACCAACTGGCGACCGCTGCGTTTGGGGATCGCCCGCTAAGCATTGCCAAGTACCGTTCCGTAAAGATGGCTGAAAGGATTCACCGACTGCAGTCAAAGCATGGCTTCGACTTAGTCTATTTTGACCATCTTCACGTTGCCCAGTACAGGGAATGCGTTGCGCCCGGAATCAAGACGGTCCTGGATGAACACAACGTTGAGTCAATTGTTCTCGCCCGAGCGGCCGAATACTCCTGGGGGCCTAAGCGATGGGTTCTCGAGTCCCAAGCCAAGAAGATGAGAGCCTACGAGGCTCAGGTAACCAAGCGTTTTGACTTGGTTACGACCGTTTCGGAAGTGGATCGAAGGGCACTCGGCAGTCTGTCACCGGAGGCCAGGATACAGGTTGTTCCCAATGGAGTGGATACGGAGTTCTTCTCCATCGAGGCGCCCCGCGAAGCCGAGTGGGATCTGGTGTTCACGGGAAGCATGGATTGGCTACCGAACGAAGATGCGATCTTCTACTTTGCCAACCAAATCCTGCCCAGAATAATGGCCCGAGCGCCTTTGACCAAGCTGCTTGTGGTTGGACGCAACCCCTCCCCTAAACTCCTCAAGCTTGGCAGGAGACTACCAGTTCATTTTACCGGTGCTGTTCCGGACGTTCGAGAATACGTACGCCGAAGCAAGGTATTCGTTGTTCCCCTCCGCATTGGAGGCGGCACTCGGCTCAAGATTCTGGAGGCCTTGGCTATGGGCAGCGCCGTCATCTCGACGTCGCTGGGTTGTGAAGGACTCGACACGGTAGACGGTGAGCACCTGCTCGTCGCGGATGATCCAGAGGAATTTGCCTGCAAGACTGTCGATCTCATTCGAAACCCTGAGCTTAGAAGGGCGCTAGGAAGCGCAGGGCGAAATCTCGTTGTCGACAGGTATACGTGGTCTTGCTGCGCTGATCGGCTCTTTCGAGCTCTAGACGAGGTCTTCGATTCTGGGAAGAGGTGAGGTCGCTGATGGCCTTCAGATGGCTATTTGTTGTGACGGGCCTCATGTTGACATACACGTACCTCCTTTATCCCCTGATCATCTGGTTCGTGTCGTGCCTGAAGCGTCCAGCAAATCAGTCTGTTGTCGACGTCGAGATGCCAAGGGTGACTATTCTCATCTCTGCCTATAACGAGGAGACCTGTATCGAAGACAGGATCAGAAACTGTCTGGATCTGGACTATCCGAAGGAGCGGCTGGAAATTCTGATTGGCTCCGATGCTTCTACTGACCGCACTGATGACATAATCGCCAGGTATGCCGACCAGGGGATCGGTTTCTTGCGTATGGACAAACGCACGGGGAAGATGGGGGTCATCAACGCTCTGGTCGGTAAAGCCACGGGGTCTATTCTCGTTCTTACCGACGCTAACACCGTCTTTGATCCGCTCTGTGTTCGCAGACTGGTAGGGCATTTTGTGGATCCCCGGGTGGGATTAGTATGTGGTGAACTACGCCTGCTAGGGGAGGACGGAAAGCCAAACGGCGAGGGCGCGTACTGGAGATATGAACAGTTTCTTAAGAGGCATGAAGGGCGAATGGGATGGCTGGCAGGAGCGAATGGGGGAGTGTATGCCATGAGACGAACTCTTTATATGCCTCCTCCAACCAACACGATTGTGGACGACTTTGCCGTAACGCTAAACGTATTATTTCAAGGGTACAAAGCAGTGTATGAACCGGAGGCCCTCGCATGGGAGAAAACGTCCGGATTCGTTTCAGAGGAATTCCGGCGCAAAAAAAGGATTGCCGCCGGCGACTTCCAGATTCTGTCTAGAATAAAGCCTTCTTGCTTGATGCGGAATCCAGGAGCCTTCTTCGCATTTTTCTCACACAAGGCGCTACGGTGGATGTCCCCCTTTTTTCTCATTGCCTTCTACGCCAGCTCGATCGCCATGGCTAGACAAGCAGTTCCGAGAGCAGTTGCGTTGCTCCAGACCTTCGTTTACGCGGTCGCCGGAGCAGCGGCTCTTGCAGAAAGGGCAGGACGGCGTGTTCCAGCGCCCGCCTATTATGCCTACTACCTTACGGCAATGAACTACGCTCTGTTGCTGGGATTTTTGCGTTTCCTCTTTACAGCGCTCACGCCTTCGTGGGAAAAGGCGCGGCCTACCTAACTCAGTCAGGGCATTCGGCAGCGAGGGGGGCGAAGGTTCCTGACGGCTAGCATGACAGCGCGGAGCAGCGGCAAGAGAATAGGCGGAGCCAGACTGTGAATGAGTCGCCTAGTCCTAAACCGAGTGAGTCCGGGTGATCGCCCTTTGGTCCAAAGGGCGACCCTCTGTTCGCTAACCCGGGTTGTCCACCCGAATCCCATTTTCTTGAGATCTCTGGGAGAAATGAAGCTCAAATGGCGCTCGAAAACATTCCCGTTGGCGGCCCCCTGAGGCAGGAAGGTTGCCGGAGTGGCCAGCACTATCGCACTACACTTGGATTGAAGGACTTCGATAACAGAGTACACTTCATCGAGAGGCAGGTGTTCGCTTACGTCGATTAGTAGCGCTAGGTCATAGGCAGGCAATTTGTCCACCCACTCTTGAATAGTCCCAGTGAAGATGTTCGAGTAAACATGTCGCTGAACTGGAGTCACGTAATCCGCCCAGGCCTCGACGCCGTCAATCACGTCAATGTTTGGGAAGTATTCGCGACAAAGGAACCCGTATTTTCCGCGGCCTATTCCCACATCCAGCACGGTCTTCGGCTTAAGGACATTGATGATATCCATGATCACGGGGATTTGCCGGCAGTCACTGCTAGGCATAAAGACCCCCTTCTCCGAAAACTGTTTCAAACGGAATTCGGGAATGCTTGAGGATTCTCCTGTCATGCGGGCGAACGAGGTCAGCCCCGCGGGCAAACGGCAACTTGGTGTCTTGTGCGGATTCTGCGGATTCCGGGTCAAGTCCGGAATGTGGTGTAAAATGCTCCTCCAACGGCGTTCGGGTAAGTTAGGCAGCCTCCTCCTTCCGGCGCATGTCTGAGGTCACGGCGTTCTCCTGCGCTTGCTTCCACTCCCAATAGGCGTCCATGTTCAGAT
>DYFA01000023.1 GCA_020725425.1 Aneurinibacillus sp. | reverse complement strand
GCCCCGCCTCGCCCGCCGCCGTGAGCAGGGCGAAGTTCTGCATGTTCCGCGCCCCGATCTGGAGCATGTCGGCGTAGCGGGCCACCAGGGGAACGTCCTCCGGCGCCACGACCTCCGTGACCACCGGCAGCCCCACTCTCCGCCCAGCCTCGGCCAGCATCTCCAGCCCCTCCTCGGCCAAGCCCTGAAAGGAATAGGGCGAGGTGCGCGGCTTGTAGGCGCCCCCGCGGAGAAGGTGGGCTCCTGCCTCCTTCACTGCCTGTGCCGCCTCGAGAATCGCCTCCCGCCCCTCCACCGCGCAAGGACCGGAAATCAGCACGATCTCCGCCCCCCCCAGGTCGACCGCCCCCACCCGGAAGCGCGTCGTCTCCGGCTTCGACTCGCGCCCCGCCAGCTTGAACGGGGAGAAGAGCTGGCTTACCTTGACCACGCCGGGGAGAAACTCCAGGGAGCGAGCTCCCTCGGCGTCCCCCTCTCCGATCAGGACGATCGCGGTCGCCTGCTCTCCGCGGAGCACCCGCGGGCGGAACCCCAGCTCCTCCGCCCACCGTTCGACCTCCTGCACCGCCTCTCCCGGACACCCCTGTTCCATCGTGACCAGCATCTCTCTCCCTCCTCGTCAGCCGAAAAACAAAACCTCCCGCCCTGGTAAGGGGCGAGAGGTAAACCTTCCGCGGTACCACCCTTCTTGGCCGGCTGCCCGGCCCGCTCGTCCGGGTACGGGAGAGTCGCCGCCTGAGGGCGGACAGCGCCTCCGATACCCTCCTCCGCCTAACGGTGGAGGTCTCCGGTGCGGCCTACTCGCTCGCGCTTTCCGCCGCACAGCTCCCGGGAGAACTTCGCCGCACCGTCCGCCGTCCGGCTCGCACCACCCGCCGGCTCTCTGTTCGGCCCCGCTGCGCTACTTTTCCCGTTCGACGCCTTTGCCTGATTTGGCCATGATTGTACCAGGCGCCGGGCATTCGCGCAAGAGGGAAGAGTCGCCACCCCCCTCGAATCGCCCGCCCGCGGAAGGAAAGGCGCAACCGACACCGAAACTACCACGAAAAACCCTTTCCAGGATATGGAGGACGCCCTGATGCACCGGATCCCGACGTCTGACTTTTCCCCCGGCAAAGTGCTGGCGCGTTCGGTCTACACCCCGTCAGGGGAACTGCTTCTCCCCGAGGGAACCAGGCTGACCGAACGCCTCCGGCCGGTTCTGACCGAGTGGGGGGTCACGGAAATCTGCGTCGAGGACGAGCGGAGTGGGCACACGAAGGCCGCGGCTGTTCCGAAGGGGACCGCCGGGCCGGAGCCCGTGCGCCTCGCTTACAGCCGGGCGGTGTCCCTGGTCGCCAAGGGCATGGGGGAGCTGCGCCAGGGCCGGCCGGTGTCCTGGCGGAGACTCGGCGAGGAGTCCGGCGAGCTGGCGATGACAGTCGCCTTCGAACCGGGCATACTGGAGTACCTGCACCGGCTGCACTGCGGAGAGGATTACACCTTCGAGCACTCCGTCAAAGTGGGGGTCCTGGCCGCACTCCTGGCGAAGTGGCTGGGCCTGGCCTTCACCGACCAGGTGGAGGTGGCGGTGGCCGCGGTGCTGCACGACGCGGGCAAAGCCCTGGTGCCGCCGGAGATCCTGAGCAAGCCGGGCCGCCTGACCCCGGAGGAATTCGAGGCCGCCAAGGCTCACTCCACCGCCGGCTACGACCTTCTGGCCGCCGAATACGGACCGGACGCCCTTCCGCCCCGGGTCGCCCTGGAGCACCACGAACGGATGGACGGCCGGGGCTATCCCCGGGGCCTGCAGGGGCGGGAGGCTCTTCTCGCCTCCCGTATCGTAGCGGTGGCCGACGTCTACGACGCCATGACCTCCGACCGGGTTTATCAACGCGGCCAGCCGGAGTATGCGGTTCTGGCCCACCTGCGGGAGAGCGGCTTCTCCCAGCTCGACCCGCGGGTGACGCGGGCGTTCGTCGAGCGCCTGGTCTATCGGACGCTCGGGCGCCTCGTCCGGCTGAGCAACGGCCAGCTCGGCCGCGTGGTTCTGGTCAACGCGCAGGAACCGGGAAGGCCGATCGTCGCGGTGGGCAATAGCCTCATCGACCTTCGCCAGCACCGGGACCTGTCCCTCGTCGGCTGACTCCGCGGTTCCTCCTACTCCAGGTTGCCGGTGGCGTAGAGCAGGCAGGTCAGTGTGACCAGGCCGGCCGTCTCAGTGCGCAGGATGCGGGGACCGAGGGTGACCGCAAGGCCCCCGGCTTCTGCGGCTTGCGCCTGTTCCGCCTCCGACAGCCCGCCTTCGGGGCCGATGAGCACTGCCACCGGTCCGCCGGCCAGCCGCCTCACCGCCTCGGCCAGAGTCCGGCGGCGCTCTCCCTCCCAGGGCACGATCAGCGCGCAGCCGGCAGGCAGGGAGCGGAGGGCTGCGCCCAGGCTCTGGGGAGGTTCGACCCGGGGAACAACCGCCCGCCCGGCCTGCTTCGCCGCTTCCTGGGCGACGCGTTGCCACCGGGCCGCCTTTGCCTCGCCCTTCCCCACCGCCGGCCGCGCGACGCTCCGCTCCGTCAAGACGGGGATGATGCGGCTGACCCCCAGCTCGGTCGCCTTCTGTACGATCAGGTCCATCCTGTCCCCTTTGGGCAAGCCCTGGAGCAGGATGAGATCGAGGGAGGGCTCCGTCGCCCGGGACCGGGCCGTCACGATGCGGGCCCGGAGGGTCTCCTCCCCCCCGGCTGCCATGCCGGCCTGTTCAATGACGGCCTCGTACTCCGTGCCGGAGCCGTCGAGGACGGCGATCCGGTCGCCCCGTCCGAGGCGCAGCACCTTCAGGGCGTGGCGGGCTTCAGCGGCGGGAAGCGTCACCCAGTCGCCGGAACGATCCTCAGGGGCACAAAAAAAGCGCGGCACTCTCACTCCGCTCTCGCCGCCCTCAGCAATGCCCAGCCCTCCCGCTCCCGCACGGTATCCACCTCAAGTCCCGCTGCGGCCAGCGCCCCGACGACCTCCGCCCGGCGCTCGGCGACGATCCCCGAGGCCAGGAGGCGCCCGCCCGGCGCGGCAGCCCCGGCAAAAACCGGTGCGAGGGAGACGATGGCCTCCGCCGTGAGGTTCGCCAGGATGAGGTCGGCAGGCCAGTCGAGGGAGCGCAGCGCCTCGCCGGCGTCCGCGCAGCGCACGACCACCCGGTCCGTCACCCCATTGCGGGCGAGGTTCTCCTCCGCCACCTGGCAGGCCACCGGGTCCGCGTCGCAGGCCACCACCCGCGCCGCGCCGAGCTTCGCCGCGGCGATCGCCAGGATCCCCGAGCCCGTCCCGGCGTCGACCACGGATTCCCCGCCGGAGAGCTCCTCCTCCAAGGCCTCCAGGCAGAGGGCGGTGGTCGGGTGGGTGCCGGTGCCGAAGGCCATCCCCGGGTCCAGGGTTACGACGACCTCCTCCGGCCCCGGCTGGTACTCCTCCCAGCTCGGTCGGACGACCAGCCGCCCGATCCTCCGCGTGTGATAGAAGCGCTTCCAGCTCTCCGCCCACTCGGCGTCGTCCCGGCGCACCGCCTCGACCCGGGCTGGCCCCGGATCCAGGCCGCACACCGGCAGCCCAGCGAGGAACCGGCGGAGGCGCCGGAGACGCTCGTCGGCTTCGGCCCCGGCCGGCCAGTAGGCGATGACCCGGGCCGGGTCCTCGAGGACGACCCCCGCACTGCCCAGTGCTTCCAATTCCGCCGCCACCGCCTCGACCGCCTCGGCCGTCGTCGTCACGGCCACCTCCAGCCACTCCATGGCTTACCGGGAGTCCGCCTTCGGGGAGCGGCCCCGGAAGGCGTCCCGGACGCGGTCGAAGAGGCTGGAGCGCTCCTGTTCGCCCTCGCTCCCCTCGCCGGCCGCGGCGAAGGCCTTGAGCAGCTCCTTCTGCTTGGCGGTGAGGCGGGTCGGGGTCACCACCCGGAAGGCGAGGTGCAGGTCGCCCCGTCCGTAGCCCCGCTTGTGCGGCAAGCCTCGTCCGGAGAGGACCTTGGCCGTGCCGGTCTGGGTCCCCGGCGCCACGCTGACTTTCTCCTGGCCCTCCAGCGTCGGCACTTCGATTTCCGCCCCCAGGGCCGCCTCGACGATACTGATCGGCACCTCGCAGAAGAGCTCAGTCCCGCGCCGCTCGAAGATGGGATGGGGCTGGACGTGGAGAAATACCAGAAGGTCGCCGGGGGGGCCGCCGCGCCGCCCCGCCTCGCCCTGCCCGGCCAGGCGCAGCCCGTCGCCCGACTCCACCCCCGGCGGGATGCGCACCTCGATCCGGCGCCGGCGGGCCACCGACCCGCTTCCCCGGCACTCGGCGCAGGGGCGGTCGACCACCCGTCCCTCGCCGCGGCACTGGTCGCAGGTGACCACCGTCACCAGGCGGGCGAAGCCGCCACCCCTCACCTGCTGCACCTGGCCGGTCCCGCCGCACTTGGGGCAGGTCCGGACCTCGGTCCCCGGCTCGGCGCCAGTGCCGTGGCAGCGGACGCAGGCCTCGTGGCGCTGCACCTCCACCTCCCGGACGACCCCCGTCGCCACCTCCTTCAGGGTCAACGTGAGCTCCACCCGCAGGTCGGCCCCGCGCTCGGGGCCCTTGCGGCGTGCCCGGGGGGAGCCGCCGAAGAAGGCCTCGAAGATGCTCCCCAGGTCGCCGAAGTCGAAGCCGCCGAAGCCCCCGAAGTCGAAGCCCCCCTCACCATTGGGCCCCGGCTCGAAGCCGGCGTGACCCAGCTGGTCGTAGCGGGCTCGCAGCTCCGGGTTGGACAGGACCCCGTAGGCCTCGTTCAACTCCTTGAACTTCGCTTCAGCCTGCGGGTCGTCCTTGTTCACGTCCGGATGGAGCTTGCGCGTCAACCGGCGGTAGGCCTTCTTGATCTCTTCCTCCGAGGCGTTCCGGGGGACCCCAAGCACCTCGTAGTAGTCGCGCTTGGCCAAGCGTTACCCTTCCTTGACCTTGAAGTCGGCGTCGGTCACGTCTCCGCCGTCACCCGGCTGGCCCGGCCCGCCCGGCGCCGAACCGCCCGGATTGAACCCGCCCGTTCCTGTCTGGCCGCCGGGAGCTCCAGCCTGAGCCCCGGCCTGCTTGTAGGCCTCGGCCGAGAGCTCGCCGAGGGCCTCGCGCAGCGGACTGACCGCTGCCTTGATGCGTTCGAGGTCCCCGGAGGACAAGGCCTGCGAGAGATCGTCCCGGGCCTTCTCGACCTTCGCCTTGAGCTCGGGCGAGTACTTGCCCTCCAAGTCCTTCAGCACCTTGTTCGTCTGGTAGACCAGGGTGTCCGCCTCGTTGCGGGTCTCGGCCTCCTCCCGGCGCTTCCGGTCCTCCTCGGCGTGAGCCTCGGCGTCCTTGACCATCCGCTCGATGTCCTGCTTGGTCAGGCCGCCGCTCCGGGCGGTGATGGTGATCGAGTTCTCCTTCCCGGTCGCCAGGTCTTTCGCCTTGACCTGGACTATTCCGTTCACGTCGATGTCGAAGGTGACCTCGATCTGCGGCACTCCGCGCGGCGCCGGCGGGATGCCGTCGAGGTGGAACCGGCCCAAGGTGACGTTGTCCTTGGCCATAGTCCGCTCGCCCTGCAGGACGTGGATATCCACGCCGGTCTGGAAGTCGGCCGCCGTGGTGAAGATCTGCTTGGCGCTGGTCGGGATGCGCGTGTTCCGCTGGATGAGCGGGGTCATCACGCCGCCCAGTGTCTCCAGGCCCAGCGTGAGCGGGGTGACGTCGACCAGGACGATGTCCTTGACCTCGCCGCCCAGGACCCCCGCCTGGATCGCCGCCCCGACGGCCACGACCTCATCCGGGTTGACGCCCTTGTGCGGCTCTTTCCCGATGAAGTTGCGGATAGCCTCCTGCACCGCCGGGATGCGGGTCGAACCGCCGACCAGGATGACCTTATCGATGTCGGACGGCTTCAGGCCGGCGTCGGCCAGCGCCTGCCGGGTCGGGCCCATCGTAGCCTCTACCAGGTCCGCCGTCAACTCGTTGAACTTGGCCCGGGTGAGGGTGGCGTTCAGGTGCTTCGGCCCGGTGGCGTCGGCGGTGATGAACGGCAGGTTGACCGCAGCCGTCTGGAGCTGTGACAGCTCGATTTTGACCCGCTCCGCTTCCTCCTTCAGCCGCTGCATCGCCATCTTGTCGAGGGAAAGGTCGATCCCGTTCTCCCTCTTGAAGTTGTCGACCAGCCACTTGATGATCCGGTCGTCGAAGTCGTCCCCGCCCAGGCGGTTGTTGCCGCTGGTCGCTTTGACCTCAAAGACGCCCTCCCCGATCTCGAGGATGGAGACGTCGAACGTCCCGCCGCCCAGGTCGAAGACGAGCACCGTCTGCTCCGCCTGCTTATCCAGGCCGTAGGCGAGGGCTGCGGCGGTCGGCTCGTTGATGATCCGCAGGACCTCGAGCCCCGCGATGGTCCCGGCGTCCTTCGTCGCCTGGCGCTGGGAGTCGCGGAAGTAGGCGGGTACGGTGATGACGGCCTGCGTCACCTTCTCCCCCAGATAAGCCTCGGCGTCCACCTTCAGCTTGGCGAGAATCATCGCCGAGATCTCCTGCGGGGTGTAGCTCTTGCCGTCGATGGTCACCTTGTGGTCGGTGCCCATGTGACGCTTGATCGAGCGGATCGTCCGGTCGGCGTTGGAGACGGCCTGGCGCTTCGCCACCTGGCCGACCACCCGCTCGCCGTTGGGCATGATCGTGACCACCGAGGGGGTGGTCCGCCCCCCTTCGGCGTTGGGGATGACGACCGGCTCGCCGCCCTCCATCACCGCCACGCACGAGTTGGTCGTTCCGAGGTCGATGCCGATAATCTTACCCATCCTCTAATCCCTCCGTACCCTTGACGCAACTTTGACCAGACTGGGGCGCAATAACTTGCCGCGCACCAGATACCCGCGGCGGAACTCGGCGACGACCTCCAAGTCGCTATCGGTTCCGGGCTCGCCTCCGGCGGCTGCCGCTTCTTCCGGCTGGACCTCCACCCGCTCCAGCGCCTCGTGGAGTTCCGGATCGAACCGCTGCCCCACCGCCCGGATCGGCTCCAGCCCCGCCCCGGCCAGAGCGGCGAACAGTTGGTCCCGGGTGAGGGCCACCCCCTGGCGGAGCGCCTCGCCCTCCCCGCCAGCCTCCGCTGCGGCCAGCGCCCGCTCCAGGTTGTCCAGGGCCGGCAGGAGCTCGCGGATCAGGTCGGCCGCGGCGGTGCGGCGCAGCTCGAGCGCCTCTTCCCGTGTCCGCCGCCGGAAGTTGTCGAAATCGGTCTGGAGGCGCCGGGCCAGGTCGGCCAGCTCCTCCCGCTCGTGGGAGAGCCGGGCCACCTCCTCCCGGAGGCTGGCCACTTCCGCCTCGAGCCGTGCCACCTCCTGGCTCAGGTCACCCACCTCCGCCGGTCCGGCGGCCTCCGGTGGTCCGGGGATCGTCGCCTCGGCCGCCCCGGCGCCAGCTGGCTCCTCGGGGCCGGCCGGCCGCCTTTCCTGCTTCTTCGGGTGTTCCGTCACAGCTGCCCCTCCTTCTTGCCGCCTCCGCCCGCCTGATCGCTGCCGTCAGCGGAACCCGCCCCGTCGCGCTTGCGGATGATGAGATTGACCCGCAGGATCGCCTCGGCGAGCTCCACCGCGGTCGAGATGGCCTGGCGCTTGACTGCCGCCGGGTCGAGAATCCCCCGCTCGACGAGGTTTACCACCTCGCCGGAGTCGCAGTCGATCCCCCACTCCGCCGAACCCTGCTCGGCCTGGGCGGAGGCAGCCAGAGCCATCTTCTCCAGGGGGTTGAACCCCGCGTTCTGCACAATCTGGGCGAGCGGCTTGCGCAGGGCGGCGATCAGGCAGTCCAGCCCGTAGCCTTCCATCCCGGCGACCTTCGCCCGTTCCGCCTCCAGCACCCGGGCCAGCGCCAGCTCGGTGGCGCCGCCGCCGGGGACGACCCCCTCCCGGAGCGCTGCCTGAGCCGCCGCGGCCGCATCCTTCGCCTCCCGTTCCCGCTCGGCCGCCACCTCTTCGGTGGTTGCTCCGACCAGGATGGAAGCCGCCGGCCGGCCACCACCGCCGACAATTCGCACCAGCTTCCGGTCGGGCTGGACCACGACCGCCTCCGCCCGCCCCAGCGCCGCGCTCAGCTCCTCCGGGGGCTTGCGCAGGCTGCCCCGCTTCACCAGCCTCGCTCCGACCGCCTCCGCCACCCGCTCCAGCCGGCGGAAGGGGAGACGCGGGATGACCAGCACCCCGGCCTCGGTCAGATACTCCTCGGCCCGGCCATCCACCCCGCGGTGGGCAAAGATCGCGCCGACCCCGAGCTGAACCAGCCGCCGGAGGCTGGCCTCAAATTCCTCGAGCAACTGGGCCTGCCGGGCGAATCCGGCCTCAGTGCGCAGCGCCTCGGGTTCCACCTCCTCCGGCTCGAGGGCATCGTCCAGACAGAGGATCCGCGGCTTCTGCACCTCTTCTGGCATCAGCCGGTTGAGCCGCTCCTGCTCCAGGAGGACCCCCGCCACGGCCTCGCACTCGGTCCCCTGGCAACTCGTCACGGCGTCGGCCAGCTTCCGGCCGGGCTTTACCAGTTCCTCAGCCCCCACCAGACGCACCGCGGCGATCACCGCCCGGGCGACGTCGGCCTGGCCCCGCCCCGCTACCAGCGCGACCGCCAGTAGCTGCTGGTCGTCGCTCCCACTCACCGGCCGGCTCAGGCGCTGCAACTCCGCGAGCGCACGTTCCCGGCCGGCCCGCAGTCCGGCGAGGATCCGGGCCACCGGCACCCCCCGCCCGATCAGTCCCACCGCTTCCTCCACGATCGTGCCGGCCATGATGGCCGCGGTGGTGGTGCCGTCGCCGACCTCCTCCTCCTGGGCCCGCGCCGCGTTGACCAGCATGCGGGCGGCCGGGTGGTTCACTTCCATCAGCGAGAGGATGGAGACCCCGTCGTTGGTCACCGTGACCCCTCCGAAGCGGTCCACCAGCATCACGTCGAGCCCCTTCGGCCCGATCGTCCCCTCGACCGCCGACTGGACCGCCTTCAGCGCCTGAGCGTTGTTAAGCAAGGCAGCGAGGCGTTCGTCCACCTCGCTCCCGCGGGTCACATCCTTGACTGGCACCCAGGGTTCCTCCTTCGTTATCTTCCGAAGCGTTCGAGCAGGTCCGCCAGGCACTCCGCCACCAACTGGACAGTGCTGATCGACCGGCTGTACACCATCCGCGTCGGCCCGATCACCCCGACCGTCCCCACCGGCCTCCCCTGGCAAGCGAGCGGCGCCAGGACGAGCGAGTACGGATAGAGGTCCGCCGAGTGGTTCTCCCCGCCGATGCGCACCGTCACGCCGCCGGCGTTGGCGATTTTGGCCAGCAGTTCCACCAAGGTAGCCTTCCCTTCCAGGAGGGAGAGAAACTCGCGGATCCGCTCCACGTCGCGGAATTCCGGATGCTTGAACAGGTTGGTGGCGCCTTCGGCCTGCATACCACCGCCGGCCGCTCCTTCCTCCCCTGCCCCCAGCATCTCCAGGAGCTGGCGCCGGAGGGCGGGGTCGCTGACCACCTCCTCCAGGTCCTCCCGGAGGCTCCGCCCGGCGCAGCCGACGGTGGTGCCGCGCAAAAGCTGCGTCAAGGCGCGGGACAGCGCTTCCGCCGCACCCTCCACCAGCGGGCTGGCGAGCTCGACCACCCGGCTCTGCACGAAGCCCGGATCCGTCACCAGCATGACCACGACGTTCCGCGAGTCCAGCGGGACCAGGTGGAGGTTTTTGACCTGCCGCCCCTTCAGGTGGGGAGCGAAGACGATCGCCGTGTATTCGGTGAGCAGAGAAAGAAAGCGCAAGGCCTGGCGGAAGGCCACTTCCAGACCGCCAGTCTGGCTCTGCAGCGCCGTCCGGACCTGGCGCGCCGTCGCCTCCGGCACCTCTTCCGGCTCCATCAGCACGTCGACGTAGAACCGGTAGCCCTTGTCCGAGGGGATGCGCCCCGCGGAGGTGTGAGGCTGCCGCAGGTAGCCCTCGGTCTCCAGGTCAGCCATGTCGTTGCGGATGGTCGCCGGGCTTACGCCGAGGTTGTACTTGCGGGCGATAGTCTGGGAAGCCACGGGCTCGGCCGAGTAGATGTAGTCGACCGTCACCGCCCGCAGCACCTTCTGCTTCCGCGGATCGAGCGTCACTCGGCCCCCCTCCCTCTCCTTAGCACTCTCGTGCCGAGAGTGCTAAGCCGCTATCACCACCATAGCACGCAGCCTCTGCCTTGTCAAGAAACGTCAGACAAAGGCGGAAAAGACCAGATTGGCCACGGGAAGGGCCTTTGCGGTCAACCGCACTGCCGTCGGCGCCACCTCGACCAACCCCTCCCGCTCCAGGCGGGCGAGCTCCCCGCCCCAGACATCCAGCGGATCACGGCCGAAGCGTCGGCGGAACGCCTCCCGGTCGAGCCCTTCCTCCACCAGGCGCAGGGCCAGGAAGGCCGTCTCCCCCATCGCCTGCCGGAGGGAGAGCCGTTCGACCTCCACCGCCGCCGGGGAGAGAGGGAACCCCTCCCCGCCGGCTCCGGCCTGACCAGGCTTTCTCCTGCCCTCCGCCAGGAGCCGCTCGTACTCGCCGAGCCCCGGGGCGTTGCGGTAGCGGAGCAGCCCGGCGTGGCCGCTGGCCGCTGGCCCCAGGGCCAGGTAGTCTTCGTTGTGCCAGTAGGCCAGGTTGTGCCGGGCCTCCCGCCCTGGCTGGGCGAAATTCGAGAGCTCGTAGTGGCGGTACCCGGCCTGTCGCAGGACGGCGCTCGCGAGGGCGAACATCTCCGCCTCCACCGCCTCACCGGGCAGAACCGCCCGCCCTGCGGCCACCTCCTCCGCCAGCGGCGTCCCCTCCTCCAGCGTCAGGGCGTAGACGGAGAGGTGCTCCGGCTCCAGGTCGACCGCCCGGCGCAGGTCCTCCTCCAGCCCCTCCAGCGTCTGCCCGGGAAGACCGAAGATGAGGTCCAGGGAGAGGTTGGCGAAACCGGCCTCTCGGGCGGCTTGCACCGTAGTGTAAACCTCGTCGGGTTTGACGAAGCGCCCGACCCGGCGCAGCAGCGCCTCATCGAACGACTGGACCCCGACGGAGAGGCGGTTCACCCCCGCTTCCCGCAGGACCGCCAGCTTCCCGGCGTCGGCTGTCCCGGGGTTGACCTCGGCCGTGACCTCCGCCCCCTCCGCCCAAGGCCCGCAGGTATCGGAGAGGACAGCCAACAGCGCCCGCAGCTCAGAGGAGGTGAGGACGCTGGGGGTGCCTCCCCCGACGTAGACCGTGCTTATGGGGGTTGGAGCGAGACGCCCGGCGTACCACCCGGCTTCTCGGGCCAGAGTTTCCAGGTAGCGGCGGACGGCCGGCCCGCCCCCCGCCGCCGCCCGGGGGTAGGAGACGAAGTCGCAGTAGGCGCACTTGCGCGCACAAAACGGGACGTGGACGTAGAGGTGGGGCGGCCGCCCCGCCCGCCGGTCTGGAGCGCCGGTCAATCCTCCACCTGGAGCACCGCCATGAAGGCCTCCTGGGGGATCTCCACGTTCCCCAGCGCCTTCATGCGCTTCTTGCCCTCCTTCTGCTTCTCCAGGAGTTTGCGCTTGCGGGTGACGTCGCCCCCGTAGCACTTGGCCAGCACGTCCTTCCGCATGGCCTTGATCGTCTCCCGGGCGATGACCCGGCCGCCGATCGCCGCCTGGATGGGGATCTCGAAGAGCTGCCGGGGGATGATCTGCCGCAGCTTCTCGGCGAGCTGCCGCCCCCGGTTGTAGGCCTTCTCCCGGTGCACGATGCAGGAGAGGGCGTCCACCGGCTTTTCGCTCACCAGGATGTCGAGCTTGACCAAGTCCCCCTCGACGTGTCCCTCGTAGTCGTAGTCGAAAGAGGCGTACCCTTTCGTCCGCGACTTCAGCTTGTCGAAGAAGTCCAAAAGGATCTCGACCAGGGGCAGAGAGTAGGTCAGCATCACCCGGGCGGCGTCCAGGTACTCCATGGCCCGGTAGACCCCCCGCTTCTCCCGGCAGAGCTCCATCACCGGCCCCACGAACTCGGTCGGCACGATGATCGTCCCCCGCACGAACGGTTCGGCGATGGACTCGATCTCCGTCGGAGGCGGCAGCTTCGCCGGGTTGTCCACCTCGACCACCGTTCCGCCGGTCTTCGTGACCTTGAACCGCACGCTCGGGGCGGTGGTGATCAGGTTCAGCTTGTACTCCCGCTCCAGCCGCTCCTGAATGATCTCCATGTGCAGCAGCCCGAGGAAACCGCAGCGGAAGCCGAAGCCGAGGGCCGCCGAGGTCTCCGGCTCGTACGACAGGGCGGCGTCGTTGAGCTGGAGTTTCTCCAGGGCGTCCCGCAGGTCGTCGTAGTCGTCGTTGTCCGTCGGGTAGAGGCCGCAGAAGACCATCGGCGTGGCTTTCCGGAACCCGGGCAGGGGTTCCTTCGCCGGCCGCTCGGCGCTAGTGATCGTGTCGCCCACCCGGCTCTCCTTGACCTCCTTGATGTTGGAGATCACGCATCCCACCTCGCCCGCCGCCAGCTCCTCCACCGGCTCCACCGCTGGCCGGAAACAGGCCAGCTCCAGGGCGTCGAAGTCGTGGCCGGTGGACATCATGCGGAAGCGGTCGCCGACCCGGATGGCCCCCTCCATCACCCGCACGTAGGCGATGACCCCCCGGTAAGAGTCGTAGTGCGAGTCGAAGATGAGAGCCCGTAAAGGCGCCTGCCGGTCTCCCTTCGGCGGTGGGATGCGCCGGACGATCGCCTCCAGGATTTCCTCCGTCCCGAACCCGGTCTTGGCCGAGGCCAGAATGGCTTCGGCCGGGTCCAGCCCGATCTCGGCCAGCTCGTGCTTGACTCGCTCCGGGTCGGCCGAGGGCAGGTCGATCTTGTTGATCACCGGAATGATCGTCAGGTCGTGGTCCAGAGCCAGGTAGAGGTTGGCCAGCGTCTGCGCCTCCACCCCCTGGGAGGCGTCGACGACGAGTAATGCTCCCTCGCAGGCCGCCAGGGCCCGGCTCACCTCGTAGTTGAAGTCCACGTGGCCCGGGGTGTCGATCAGGTTCAGTTCGTACTCCTCGCCGTCCTTGGCCTGGTAGGCCAGGCGGACCGCCTGAGCCTTGATGGTGATGCCGCGCTCCCGCTCCAGCTCCATCTGGTCGAGCACCTGGTCGACCATCTCCCGCTCGGAGACGGCGTGGGTGAACTCGAGCAGCCGATCGGCCAGGGTGGACTTGCCGTGGTCGATGTGGGCGATGATGCTGAAGTTGCGGATCCGCTCCTGCTCCGGCGTGGCGTCCACCCCCTTCCAGGTTCAAAACAGGCCGGGAACCTCTCCGGCACCCGGCTGACGCCTGTATTATAGCAGAAGGAGCGGAGCAGACGCAACGACAGCAGTCTGACATGGGGTCAGTTTGCCGGGCCGCCCCCGCTTTAAAAAATCGCACCATAAGCAGGAAACGGGACCTTCCCGGAGAATTGTGTAACACGAATGTCTAATTCGTGTTACTAGAAGAGAGTGGGAAGGGGAGGAATGACACGGTGAGTGAGCGCCATGACGCGGAGGAACGTCGGGACGAAACGGCCTCGGCGCGGCTGGATCCGGCGGTGTTGCAGCGGCTGCCCCCCGACTTCCAGAAGGCCGTCGACTTCCACGGGCATCTCTGCCCCGGGCTGACCATCGGCTACCGGGCCTCCAAGATCGCCATGGAGCGGTTGAGGGTGGCCCGGGGCACAGACGAGGAGTTGTTTGGCCTCGTGGAAACCGACGCCTGCGGGAGCGACGCCTTTCAGGTGATCACCGGCTGCACCATCGGCCGGGGCAACCTCGTTTTCAAGGATTACGGCAAGCAGGTCTTCACCTTGGTCCGACGGGCCGACGGCCGGGGGATCCGGGTGGCCATGAAGTACGGCGCCCTCCCGCCGAACCCGGCCTATGCCGAACTCCGGCAGCGGGTCATGGCCGGGTTGGCCACGCCGGAGGAACGGGAAGAGTTCCGCCGGCTCCATCTGGAGCAGGCCCTGCAACTCCTCGACTTGCCTGAGGAGCAGTTCGCCACGGTGCGGCAGGTGGAGGTGGAGCCGCCGCCCAAGGCCCGCATCTTGCCGTCCGTGCAGTGCGCCTTTTGCGGCGAGGCGGTCATGGAGCCCCGGGCCCGGCTGCGGGATGGCAAACCGACCTGCATCCCGTGTGCCGTCAAGCATGGAAGAGGTTGGGAGATCAACGTCTAGTGCACCGCCGGGGCGCACCGCGAAAGGAGAGATGAGCGTGTCAAGGAAAGGAACGATCCTCCTTCTGGCTCTCATGCTGCTGGTCCTGGCGCCGGCCGGCCTCGTCCAGGCCGAAGGCCGGTCGGGAGCCGGTTCGTCCTCCCGGGTGAAGCTGATCGACCTGGCTGGTCGGCAGGTGACGGTGACCGTCCCCGCCCGTCGGGTGGTGGCCATCGGCCCGGGCGCCCTGCGACTGGTCTGTTACGTCGGCGGTGCCGACCGGGTGGTGGGCGTGGAGGACCTCGAACGGCGCCTGCCTCGCCTCCGGCCGTACCTAATGGCCAACCCCGGCCTGGCGGAACTGCCAGTCATCGGTCCCGGAGGGCCGGATTCCACCCCCGACGCGGAGCGGCTTCTGGGCGTCCGGCCGGACGTCATCTTCGCTGCCTACCTGGTAGACCGGGCCCAAGCCGATGAGCTCCAGGCCAAGACCGGCGTCCCGGTGATGGTGCTGAGTTACGGACGGCTCGGCCCCTTCGACGCCGACGTCTACCGGTCGCTGGAGTTGATCGGCCGGGTTATCGGCGAGGAGCGGCGGGCTCGGGAGGTGGTGGCGTACCTGCAAGGGGTCCAGAAAGATCTGGCCGCTCGGACCGCAGGTCTGCCTCGGGAAGCAAAGCCCAGGGTCTACGTGGGAGCTCTGGGGATGAAGGGGGTCCACGGCATCGAGAGCACCCAGGCCCACTACCCGCCCTTCGTCGCCATCGGGGCCAGGAACGTGGCCGACGAGACCGGCCGACCGGGAAGCATGATGATCGAGCGGGAGAAACTTCTGGAATGGGACCCCGATCTCATCTTCCTCGATCGGGGAGGCTATGCCATCGTGCGGGAGGACTACCGGCGTAACCCCCAGTTCTACCGATCGCTCCGGGCCGTACGGGAAGGGCGGGTCTACGCTCAGATCCCCTACAACAACTACACCACCAACATCGAAACCGCCCTGGCCGACAGCTACTTCGCTGGAAAAGCAATTTTCCCGGAGCGCTTTGCCGACGTCGACCCGGCCGCCAAAGCCGATGAGCTCTACTGCTTCTTCTTGGGCCGGCCGTTGTACGCGGCTGTGACGAAGGCCTACGGCGGAGGTTTCGGGCCGCTGAAGCTCGACGAACCCTGAAGTGAGGGTCGTGAAAGCCGTGACACTGGAAGGAACGCCGGGCAGGTACCTCGCCTACACGCGGCGCAAGGCTGCGCTCGTCGTCCTCCTGCTCCTGGCGACGGGCCTCGTGGGCGTGTACGCAGTGCAGGCCGGGTCGGCCGACCTGTCAGCGGCCCAGGTTCTCCAAACGCTGCTCGGGAAGGCTGAAGGCAATTCCGGCGTCATCATCTGGAATATCAGGCTGCCCAGGGTCCTGGCGGCGGTGATGGCCGGAGTGGGGCTGTCTCTGGCAGGTTGCGTGATGCAGAACATCCTGCGGAACCCCCTGGCCTCCCCCTTCACCCTCGGTGTTTCGCAAGGGGCGGCGTTTGGGGCGGCGCTGGCCATCGTCGCCCTGGACGCCGGCAGCACCCACAGCGCCAGCGTGGACGCGGTGATCGTCAGCCACCCCTGGTCCGTGACGGGCTGCGCCTTCCTGGGGGCGATGGCGGCCACCCTGGTCGTGTTCCTGCTCGCCAAGTACCGGGAGGTCTCACCGGAGGCGATGGTGCTGGCCGGCGTTGCCCTGGGCTCCCTGTTTTCGGCGGCCACCGTGGTGCTGCAGTACTTCGCCAACGAGGTCCAGGTGGCGTCCATAGTTTTCTGGACCTTCGGCAACCTCGGCCGGGCCTCTTGGCGGGATCTGGGGATGATGGCGGCGGTGACCGGCGCCGCTTCGCTCTACTTCCTCGCCCGCCGGTGGGATTACAACGCTCTGGAGAGCGGGGAGGAGACGGCCCGGGGACTGGGAGTGGAGGTGGAGCGGGTGAGGCTGACCGGCATGTTCCTCGCCTCCCTCGTCACGGCGACGATCGTGGCTTTCCTGGGCATCATCGGTTTCATCGGTCTGGTGGGGCCCCACCTGACGCGAAGGGTGCTGGGCGGCGACTACCGGTTCCTTTTGCCCGCCTCGGGCGCAGCCGGAGCGCTCCTGCTGCTCGCCGCCGACACCCTGGCGCGGACGGTCATCGCCCCGGTCGTGCTGCCGGTGGGGGTCATCACGTCCTTCCTGGGGGCGCCCCTCTTTCTCTATCTTTTGGTCGGGGGGAATCACCGGAGATGATCCTGTCGGTGGACGGCGTGGACTTCAGCTACCGCAGTCACGCCGTATTGAAAAAGGTGAGGTTCGAAGTGCAGCGAGGCCAGTTCCTTGCCATCCTGGGAAACAACGGCGCCGGCAAGTCAACCCTGTTGAAGTGCCTGAACCGGATCCTCAGCCCCCAGCGGGGAACCATTCTGATGGAAGCGGTCGACCTCCGCCGCCTCACCCGGCCGCAGGTGGCCCGGCGGCTGGGGTACTTGGCCCAGCGACCCGAAGGCGGCCGAATGACGGTCTTCGATGCCGTCCTCCTGGGCCGGAAGCCGTACATCAAGTGGGAACCCTCACCGACGGACCTGGCGATCGTCCACCGGGTCCTCATCCGCCTGGGCCTCGAAGACTTCGCCCTGCGCTATCTGGACGAGTTGAGCGGGGGTGAACTCCAGAAAGCAATGCTCGCCCGGGCTCTGGCCCAGGAACCCAGAGTGTTGCTGTTGGATGAGCCCACCAGCAACCTTGACCTGAAGAACCAGTTGGATGTCCTGCAGACGGTCAAGCGCGCCGCCGCCGAAGAGGGTGTCGCCGTGGTGGCAGTCATGCACGACCTCAACCTTGCCCTGCGCTTCGCCAATAAGTTCCTGTTCCTCACGGGCGGGACGGTCTTTGCCTGCGGCGGCCCGGAGGTCGTCACCCCGGCCAACGTGGCGCAGGTCTACGGTGTCCCGGTGACCATCACCAGGCTTAACGACGTGCCGCTGGTCGTCCCGCTCTGAACCGCTCCCCCGCATCCCTGCCGTCGGACTGAGAGAGACTAAGCCGATGTGAGCGATAATATGGCCGAGTACGAAGGGGGTAAAGTCGTGGAAGGGCCGTTTGTCCGCTGTGAGGTGAACACCTGCACCCACTGGCTCCCCGGCGAGCGGTGCGGCGCCGCCAACATCGACATCTTGAACGAAGAGGAAGGGCGCATGTCGGAGAACTCCGAGCAGACCGAGTGCAAGACCTTCTACAAGAAGAGCGGGGTCACGAGCTACCTGGGATCGATGGACAACGTCAACTGGGGCGGCCTGGTCTCCGAGGTCCTCACCCCCGGCCAGCAGGTGACGCCCAGCGTGACCTGCGTGGTGGACACCTGCAAGTACTGGGAGGAGGGCAACCTCTGCCAGGCCGGGGAGATCCGGGTGACCGGGGAGAACGCCGACGAGTGCCAGGACACCAACTGCGGAACCTTTCTCCCGGTGGGCGAGTAGTCCGGGGGAGACTGGGAGCCGGCTAGGAGGCCAGCAGGCAGACTGCCAGGACCGCCGGGACGAGCTGGGTCAAGAGGCCCTGCAGCAGCGGCCAGTGGGGATGCGGCAGGGCGCCGGTGTGGGACGGGAAGAAGTCCCGCCACGGCCGGCCCGAACTGAGGATGAGGTGCCCGATCGCCACCTCCAGGTCGGGCAGCGAGCCCCCCAGCCCGCCCCAGAACCGCTCCGCGGCGAAGGGCCCCCGGAAGAACAGCGCCGCCAGCGCCAGTCCGATGGCGATGTCGAGCAGGGCGTGGCGCGCCTTGTGGTAGTCGTGGTGAGGCACCATATCCAGGGCGGCGTGACTGGCCAGCCCAGCCAGGAAGGCCGTCCAGGGGGGTGCTCCGGCTGCAGCGGCCGCCTCCCCCAGAGCGGTGCCGGCCAAAAGATGCGTCGTGAAGTACATGGGTTTTCCCCTCTCTCTTTGCCTCTCTCAGGCAGTCGCTGCCCGGCGGCGGAAGAGGCGCAGGATCAGCGGGACCTCCTCCATGCGCAGGAGCAGTGCCGCCAGCAGGTACACCACCGCCCCTGTGGCCACACCCGTCCCCACCTCGATCAACCGGCCCAGGTTGGTCGCCAGGTTCACCCGCCCGTCTACCAGGCGCACCGCTTCCCAGACCACCGCCCCCATGATCAGCGAGGCCACCGCACTCTTGAGGAAGGAGGTGAGCACTGCCCGCCCGTGAAGATGATGCAGCTTCGACCGGAGCAGCCAGAGGAGGAAGACCATGTCCAAAAGACTCGTCAGGGCGAAGGCCAGGGCCACCCCGCCGTGACCGAGGCGCGCCACCTTGACGAACCAGGCGCTCATGGCGATGTTGGCGGCGACCGTCAGGAGGCCGACGCGGACCGGCGTGGTGGTGTCCTGGAGCGAGTAGTAGACGCGGGTGAGGTGCTGCACGGCGGACTGGGTGAAAAGACCCAGCGAGTAATAGACAAGGGCGATCGCTGTGGCGGCGGTGTCGGCGGCGGTGAACCGCCCGGTCTGGTACAGCAGCCGGACGATCGGCTCAGCCAGAACGATCAGCCCTACGCTGGCCGGAACCGTGATGAAGTAGATCACCTGGAGTCCGGTGGCGACCGAGCGCCGGAAGTCATCCATTTGGTTCAGGGCGGCCTGGCGGGTCATGGTCGGGAAGATGACCGTGGAGATCGCCGTGGCGAACAGCCCCAGCGGCAGTTGCATCAGCCGGTTGGCCAGCCTGAGCGCCGTGATGCCGCCGGAGAGCCCGGAAGCCAGGTTCTGGTTGACCAGCAGGTTGATCTGGGCGATGGAGAGGCCAAGCAGCGTCGGGAGAAAAAGGCGGAGCATCTTCCGGGGGCCGGGGTGGTGCAGGTCGATGACCAGCCGGTAGCCGGCATTGTGGCGCCCGGCGAACCAGGCTTCGAGGCTGAAATTGACGAGGGCGCCGATGACCACCCCGACGGCCATGCCGGGGATGTCGTACTTCGGCCCTAGGAGGTAGGCCGCCGCGATGATGCACAGGTTATAGGCGATCGGGCCGAAGGCGGGAATGCCGAAGCGGCGGTAGGAGTTGAGGATGGCTGCGCCGACGCCCGACAGGGCGGTGAAGAAGACGGCGGGGAACATCATCCGCATCAGGAAGACGAGGAGCCTGAACTGCTCGCCCTTGAACTCGTACGCCACGAGCGGTGCGAGCAGGGGGGCGAAGACCATGCCCAGCGCCACGAAGCCGAGCATGATCACCACGACCCCGTTGATGAAGCTGGAGGCGACGTACCAGGCTTCCTGCTCCTTCTCCTTGGCCAGATACTCGGTGAAGACGGGAATGAAGGCGGACCCCAGCGCTCCCCCGATGAGCAGGTAGTACATCAGGTCGGGGATGGCGAACGCGGCCCAGTAGGCGTCGGTGGCGGGGGTCCGGCCGAAGAGGTCGGCCACGGCTCGCTCCCGCACGAACCCGAGAATCCGGCTGACGAGGATGCCGGCCATGACCAGGGTGGCCGACCAGGCCGGGTTGGGGTTGCGGTTGGCTGCTGAAGCCCGCTCCATGCGCCCTCTCCTTGAATCCTCGCCCTTCACGGCGCAGGACTAAGAGCATCAATTCGGGGCTTCAGCCGTAGCTCCTGCCCGCGAGGGAACAGTCTCCCTCCTACCGTCCCCCCTCCTGGCCCGGCTGATGCGCGCCGGCCGACTGGTCCGCCAGCAGCGCCGCCAGGCAGTCAGCCAAAAGCACCGCCGACTTCATCGCCTCCTCCTTGGTGTTGTAATGGTCGCCGAGTTCCAGAAGGAGCACCCGGTCGCTCAGCTCCTGGTTGTAAGGCCAGTTGCGCACAGTGACCCCCCGGGACAACCCCGGGTACATCTCCTCCATCTTGGCATGCAACCGCTCGGCCAGGACCAGGTTCTGCTCCCAGTGGGGATTGGGCAGTCCGGGTTGGCCCCGCCCGACGATGAGCAAGACGCGGGCCAGGCGCTCGCCGCCCATGACCGTCGTGATGAAGTCCCGGTCCACCTCGGCCAGCCCGTCCCGGTGCACATCCAAAAGCAGCCGGAGCGTGGGGTACCGGCGGAGCATCTCGCGGACGGTGACGGCCGAGTTGGTGTAGGCGTCCCGGTAGACCGGGTAGTCGTGGATGTTGCGCGAGTGCACCACCGGAATCCGGTAATCCTCCGTCAGGACGCGGGCCAGTTCGTCGCCGATCGAGATCATCCCGGTAGTCTTTCCCCAGGCGTAATCGTCGGCAGAGTACGAGCGGCCCTTGGTATGGCCCTTGGGTCCGTGGTAGGTTTCCGAGGAGTGAGTATGGTAGATGCCGATGAGCGGCGCCGTCCCCCAGGGGAACCGGCGCAGCTCCGGTTCGGCCCGCCGGGGGATGGGCGGCACCGCCACCGCGGGACCCCGCTCCGCCGGGCCGGTAGGGGGGAGTGGCGGACCCGGAGCGGCGCCATCGGCCCGCAGGGACGGATCAAGCATCGGCTCGGGTTCCGGTTCGAGCTGGTTCATCCGCCCGCCCTGGTCCCGCCCGCCGCCCCGGGCGATCATCGTCTGGTGCAGGAAACTCTCTGGCGAACCGGGATCCAGCCCGGTGACCCCCTCCACCAGCCGGTCCAGCCACCCCCGGCGGCCGGGGCCGCCGGGGGGCGGCGGCAGGGGTAGGCTGCTCCGCACGATGGTGCGGGCCAGCTCCTGGTCGGTGGCAAAGAGGAACCGGGCTGCCGGCACCACCTCAGCCACTGCCCGCAAGGTCCACGTCCCCAGGCGCTGGGCGGCCGAGCGCAGGGCGGGGCCGGGAGTCGAGACGAAGGCGATCATCCCGCCGGTCAAGAGGCCTAAAAGAACGTACAAAGCCAGAAGCCGCCGCCACCCGCGCCAGCGCGCCGGCGCCGGCTGGGTTGGAAACGCCGCGGCCGGCTGTGTCGGGCGCCGCCACCTCCCCTGCCAGGCCCGCCAGACCCGCCGCCACCGTCTTGTCCAGCGCATGATCGTTTCTCCCCTGCCCCTGCGACCCGGCCCTTGTCCATGGGTTCCGGGTGTTCTCCCTATGGCTATGTCCTGGTCAGGGGGAATATGCCGCCCACCGGCGAATTAGCTGAGAGAAGGGCGGACGGAGAACCGGCCCGGGGGAGGAAGACATGGCGAAGCAGGAGACAGTTGGTTGGGAGGAATTCCGGCGGGATCTGGAGGCGAACCGGCTGCCGCGGGTGGTGGCGCTCACCGGCGAGGAGACTCACCTGAAGGAGCAGGCGCTGGAGAGCCTGGTCCGGCACCTGCTCGGTGAGAAGGCGGACGACTTCAACCTCAGCCAGTTCGACGGCGCCGCGGCCGACCAGGAGGCGTTCTTCGCCGCCGCCTTCGCCCCGCCGCTCTTTGCCGGGCGCCGGGTGGTGGTCGTGCGCCGGTGCGAGGAGGCGCCCTGGCTTCCGCTCCTCCCCCGCTACCTGCCGGACCTCCCGGAGTCGACCACCCTGATCCTGGTCAGCAGTCCGGGAGGCGAGGCGCCGGCCGCGGTGCTCCAGGCGGCAGGGCCGGAGGGCCGCCGGTACGACTTTCCTGCCCTGCGCAAGCGGCAAGTGGCGCCCCACCTCCAGGCGGCGGCGAAGCGGCTGGGCCTGGCGGTGTCCCCCGGAGCGCTGGACGCGCTGCAGGCCAAGGTGGGGACTGATCTGACGCTGCTCGTGAACGAGCTGGAGAAGATCGCCGTGTACCTGGGGCCGGGGGCGGCGCGGATCGAGGCGGCGGACGTGGCAGCCGTCGTGGGGCGGACTGCCCTGGAGAACTCCTTCGCCTTCGTCGACGCCGTCCTGGCCAGGAACACCAGCGGGGCGCTGGCAGTGCTCCAGGATCTTTTCTCCGCCGGAGAGACCCCCCAGGCGATCCTGGCCCAGCTGGCGGCGCAGTTCCGGCGGGTTGTGCTGGTCAAGGCGTTGCAGGCGGAAGGGTGGCCCGGGGTTAAACTGCTGAAACCGCTGGAGCTGGGGTCGGCCTGGGCGGCCGAGAAGGTGCGGGACCAGGCCCGGGCAATGTCTCTGGACCAGGCGGAACAGGCCCTGGCTCTCATCCTCCGGACCGACTACCGGCTCAAGCGCCGCCGGGGCCTGATCCCCGAGGTGGAGCTGGAGGTGCTGGCGGCCGAGCTCTGCCGGGCCTGACGCTGCAAGCCGAGCTCTGACGCCGGGGTCGAACGATGGCAAAGGCGCCCGTCTGGGCGCCTGCGTGTCAACTCTTCCCGCCGGACATCCTCCGGCCCTGTCTATTGCTGGGCGGCCGCCACCCGTTTGGCCAAGCGCGACTTCAAGCGGGCCGCCTTGTTGGGGTGGATGACCCCCTTGGCCGCCGCCTTGTCCAGGGCGCTCGTCGCCGCCTGGTACGTCTCCACCGCTGCCGGGGCCTTGGCCTCGGCCGCGGCCTTCACCTTCTTGACCGCCGTGCGCAAGGAGGACTTCACGCTCTGATTCCGGACCCGACGCTTCTCCGAGGTGCGGACCCGCTTCTCCGCCGACTTGATGTTTGGCATCCTTCCTTCACCTCCTCGCCCACAAAGACAGCCGTATTGTAACACATTCTCTTACGGCTGTAAACCGAAGAGGCGGGCGACCCCTGCTTCCACCTTACCTCCCGGGAACTCCCACAACCCGGCGCGGTCGCCGGCCGGCAGGCGTCGGGACAACAGCACCAAGCCGTCGCGGAGCACGACCGCAGCGGCGACCGCCAGGCGTAGGAGGGGTCCCCCTTCCCCCCACCCGCCGGCGTTCGACGGCTTGGGCGCTTCAGCCTTTTCTTGCGCAGGAGGATTCGTCCCTCCGGTCGTGGTAGTCTGTTCAACACCGGGGCTACCTGCAGCTTTCCGGAGGCGCCGTGATTCAGGGGATGCGGGGGTGAGAAGAATGCCTTTACGGAGTAAGACCTTTGCCGTCCTCGGCTTGGGTCGGTTCGGAACGAGCGTGGCCCGCAGCCTGGCTGCAGCCGGAGCGGAAGTGCTGGCGGTGGACAAGGAGGGACACCGGGTGCAGGCCATCGCCGGAGAGGTCACCCACGCCGTGCAGGCTGACATAACGGACGAGGCGGCCCTGGCTGAGCTTGGCTTGCGCAACTGCGAGGTGGTGATCGTCGCTATCGGCTCTGATCTCCAGGCCAGCATCTTGACTACCCTCATACTGAAAGACCTGGGCGTCCCCTTCATCGTTGCCAAAGCGGCGACCGACCTTCATGCCCGCGTCCTCGAAAAGGTCGGAGCCGACCGCGTAGTCCTTCCCGAGGCGGAGATGGGGCAGCGAGTCGCCCTCTCGTTGACCAACGCCAACCTCATGGATTACATCGCCTTCGCGCCCGGTTACAGCGCGGTGGAAATCGCGGCTCCCGAGGAAAGCCACGGCAAGAGCCTCAAGGAGCTGAACTGGGGGGCCCGCTTCGGCGTGAATGTGGTGGCCATACGCCGGGGGGACCAAGTCAAAGCAGCCCCCGGGGCCGCTGACGTCATCCAGCCTGGAGATATCCTGATCGCAGTCGGACCCGACGCCTCGCTGCAGCGGATCGAACACGGGGACTTCTAGTGGACTGCCCGCCCCCTGAGACGTGCGCTACAAGGGCCTGTATCGCGAGTCTACCCCACGGGCTGAGTGGCCGGACGACGCAGACCACGGCCACTTCCACCTCTACACCGTGGAGACCGGCGCAGAGGCGCGTCTCTTCCTGGCGCTCCACACCCACCGGTGTGACGGCCAGACCGATCTGCGGCCGAGGCCAAGCGCTCCATCCCGCCCCAGCGCGGCTTCTTCCCCCAGCCTGCCTACCTCGTTGGGTGCTTCTTGGAGAACGGCCGGCCCAACTTCACCCTGGTGACCTGGGTCACCTTCTGTTCCACCGCGCCCCCCCGTTCTGCTCTTCGCCGCGGGGAACGCCGGGCGCAAGCGGACTGCCACGCGGCTCAAGGAGACCGGCGTCTTCTCGGCCAACCTGGTCACCGTACCCCTGCTGCAGCAGGCCGACTACTGCGGCAACACCTCGGGGTACCAGGTGCACAAGCCCGGCGAGACCGGGCTGGCCTGGCAACGCGGAGCGGCTCTGGAGGTGCCGGTGTTGGTAGAATCGCCGTGGGTCTTCGAGTGCCAAGTCATTCGGACCATGGAGGTCGGCAACGGGACGGTGTTTTTCGGTGAGGTTCGCAACATCCAGGTGGACGAGAAGCGGATCCCCGACCCCGGATACGGCAAAGTCGACCTTCTGGCCGTGGGTCCGGTGATCTACTCGCCCACCGCCTACTACTCGGGCGGCCGCCCGGACACCCTAGATCGGAAAGGGTGCGAGCGGAGGGGCGGCCGATGGCCTACGAAGGGTTTCGACAAGCCATCGCCCTCGAAGAAGAGGGGCGGAAGTTCTATACGGCCGCGGCCGCCAAGGCCACCCACCCTCTCGCGGCCAAGGTCTTCGCCTCTCTGGCAATCGAGGAGATCGAGCACCGGCTGCGGCTGGAAGTCGCGCTCGAGGGGCTGGTCAACCGGTGGTGGTGGGAACCGGGGACCAGGGGGGATTCAAGCCTGGGGAAGGTTTTCCGCGACTTCTTCTCCGACCTGGACCCCGCCTGCCTGAAAGAGACCCCCCTGGGGGCGGACGACGCCCGAGCCCTCGAAGTGGCCATGGAGAGCGAAGAGCAGGGATTGGCCAGGTACGAGGCGCTCATCGCGCACAGCCGGGACGACGGGGAGAGGGCCTTCTTCACCGTCCTCCGGGACGAAGAGCGCGCCCATCTGGTCACTCTGGAGAATGTCGCTCGCTACCTCACCAGTCCGGCCGACTGGCCCCGCCAGGACGACAAAGGATTTTGGGCGGGTCCGCCGAAGAATTGTCCCGTATGCAAGGAAAGAGAAACGCGTGAACTCGCCGGTGGTCATCGGGAAGGGTTTGACACGGGCTTACGGAACCTTCCTGGCAGTCAAGGGCACCGACTTTGAAGTTCAGCCGGGGGAATGCTTCCCTGCGCACCACGGGGGTCTACGACGCCATGGCCACCTCGCCCCTCTCGGTCGGGGAGATCGTCGGAGGAGAGCTGCTCTGGGAGGCTACCCGCAGTGTCCTCTACGGCCTTATCTTCCTCAGCGTCCTGGCGCTCTTCGGTCTGGTGCGCTCCGCCTGGGTCTTAGCCCTCCACGAACACCTCTTCTTCTACTTCACCCTGGCTATCACGCCGATGTTCATGTTCTCCGGGGTCTTCTTCCCGGTCGAGCGGATGCCCGGGCCGCTGCCGCGGGTCGTCAAAGCCCTGCCGCTCTACCATGTGGTGGAGCTGGCCCGTTCCCTGGTGCTGGGCGGAGCCTCCGCCGGCGATCTCATCCACCTGGGGTGGCTGCTCCTCCTGACTCTGGCCGCCCTGGCACTCCCGGTCCCGCTGTTGCGGCGCGCCCTGAACCGCTAGCGCCGGTGGAGCAACCGGTACAGTTCGTGAATAAAGGCGGCGAGATCGTCCTTCTCGTGGTTCATGATCCGGGTTAGCAGTTCCTTCACCTCGGGGTGCACCGCCCGGGCGGCATCTTCCTGGTAGATGTTGAGTGCGTAGTACTCCAGGTCGATGGACTCCTTCAGGGCGTCCAGCCACTTCTCCGGATCCCTGACCTTGGCCTCGCTGGACCACCGGCTCAACCGCGGGTCACCCATCGCCCCGTCGACCAGGAAGTCCAGGTCGTGGTGGCGGAACTCCTCGGCCTGGACCGGGTCGAGGCGCGCCAGCATCCGGTTGAGCTCGATGAAGTGGCCGGCCTCGTCCATCGCTTCGTGGTGGAAGAACTCGGACAGCCGGCGGTCGGCGATGGTCAGGCCGTAGTGCCGGTACGTCAGGAAGGCTTCCTTCTCCCGCATGGCAGCGCTGCGCAACGCCAGAAGGTCCGGATCAGCGGTGAGCGCCGCCTCCCCGAGCTCCTCGCCGCCAACGTGGCACCGCGGACCGGTCTCCCGGCGATCCACCTCCCGGTAATCCATCTCCCTGTGCACCATCTTCCCCACCCTTTCTGCATTCTCCCCTCACTCTATGCAAGAGTCCCGCAGACGTGTGAGGACCGCGCAGTCAGGGTACATTACCTCCAGCACGAACGATGGAGGAAGAAGCATGGAGAATCAGTTCAACGCCCTCTCCCAGGAGATCCGCCGCCGCGAGCTGGAGGAGGCCAGGATCGACGACCCGCTGTTCGACCAGTACAACGTGCGGACCGACCTGGCGTTGGAGGCGACCGAAGTCGTGCGGGCCCGGACCGGTCGGGATGTGCCGGGAGCCCAGATCGGGGAGGAGGAGACGGAATACGCCAGGGTGACCCGGATGTCGATCTACTCCGCCCAGGCTGCCCGTACGCTCGGCAAACTGCCGGGGCACTACTGCACTATCGAATCGCCGGGCCTGCGCAACCGGGACCGCGTGCTCCAGGAAGAAGTGAGCCAGATCTTCGCCAAGGAGGTCAGCCGCTTCCTCACCCGGGTCGCCCCCGAGGCGCTGGTGATGGTGGTGGGGCTGGGCAACTGGAACGCCACGCCGGATGCCCTCGGCCCCAAGGTGGTCGACCAACTCCTGGTCACCCGCCACCTCTTCGCCATGTCGCCGCCCGAGTTGCGGCAGGGTCTCCGCCCGGTGGCCGCCATCGCTCCGGGGGTGCTCGGGATCACCGGGATCGAGACGGCCGAAATCGTCTTCTCCCTGGTCAAGCAGGTTCGCCCGGCGATGGTCATCGCCATCGACGCTCTGGCTTCCCGGTCCACCGACCGGCTCTGCACCACCATCCAGATCTCCGACTCGGGGGTGCACCCGGGGTCAGGCGTAGGCAACCGGCGCATGGGCATCACCCCTGATTCACTGGGAGTTCCCGTGCTGGCAGTCGGCGTGCCGACAGTGGTCCACGCCGTGACGCTGATCGCCGATGCTCTCGAGGCGCTCCGGACACGGACGGCCCCCGCCCCGGCGGCTCCTTCGCCGTCGGCTGAAGCCGGGGCTGGCGAGGGGCAGCAAGGCCAGCAACCCTTTGCCACTATCGGCCGGTTCCTCGGAGTCTCAGCCGGAGAGAGCGCAGAAGCCGGCGCCGGCACTCAGGAAGCTCAGGCCGCCGCCCACTCCAGCCCGGGGCTCTCCGCCCCGCCCCACCGCCCGGAAGAACTGGCGGAGCTCTTGGGGCCCGAGACGGGCAGCCTGATCATCACTCCCCGCCAGATCGACCTGTTCATTGACGACGTCGCTAAGGTTCTGGCCGGAGGACTCAACGCCGCCCTGCACCCGAACATCGAACTCTCCGACGTGATGCGGTACCTGCAGTAGGCGCCGCCCCCGACCCGAAGGCGCGGAGCCTGACCCGCTCCCCGTCCGATTCCACCCGGATCGCCCCCTTCTCATCGGTGCGCCAGACGGGAATCCTCTTCCGCCCCAACAGCGCCAGCAGGTCCGGGTCCGGATGACCGTAGCCGTTGGGCCCCACCGACACCACCGCCAGATCAGGCTGGTAGGCGTCCAGAAACTCCGGGGCCACGGCGCGGCGGGCTCCATGGTGAGGGATCTTCACCACCAGGAAGAGGCGGCTTCCGTCGGGCGTGCCCCGTGGAGGCAAGCCGGCGAGGGCCGGATCGTCCGCGGTGAGCGGAGCGTCCCCCGTTATAAGCAGGCAGAACCGGCCATACCGCACCACTACCCGCCGTGAGTTCTCGTTCTCGTCCCCCCGCCCCACGGCCGGCGTGACCAGCACCCGCGCGCCGGCGGCTGTCTCCGCCCGGCCCCCGCCCGCTCCTGGTGCGATGACCCGCCCCACGGGCAGAGAGCGCCGCACTCCCGCCAGCCCGCCGGAGTGATCCCGGTGGGCATGGGTCACCACCACTGTCTCCAGCGACTGGACAGCGGACCGCCTGAGGTAAGCCAGGAGACGGCCGGGCGAAGACCCGGTGTCGACTACCAGGTGGGGGCCGAGCGGACCGCCGGGAAGGCGCAGGTGCAGGGCATCCCCCTCTCCGACAGAGAGGAAGGTGCACTGGAGCCAGGGCGAAAGGCCACCGGCGCAGGCGGCCCAGACGACCCCCGCGGCCGCCGCTACGAGGAGACGGGCGGGGGAGGCGGCGAAGGGCCAAGAAAGATCGCCCGCCCTCAAGGCTCGCCACCCCGCCCCCAGAGCGGCATAGTACAGCACCGCCACCCACTCCGGCGGGCCAGGCAGGTTGACTGTCGCCCAGGGAATCCTCCCGACCAGCCTCGCCATCCACCACAGGACACTGGCTGCGACGCCCAGGCCCGCCGAGAGCGGCGCGGCCAGAGGAGGGAGAGCCAAGCCGAGCGCCCCGGCCGCACAACCGGCCTCCACGACGACCGCTCCCGCCTCCACCAGCACGGGACTTGCGGCTGTCGCCACAAGCGGCGCCCGCCCAAAATACTGGAGGACCAGCGGGAGGGTCGTGACCTGGGCGCCCAAGGCGGTGCACCACCCCCGGGCCACGGCGCCGGTGGCCCCGAGCCGTTCGACAAGCAGAGGCCCTAACGCCGCCACGCCCCAGGTGGCCGCCACTGTCAGACGGAAACCGGCGTCGAAGAAGAGCAGGGGCCGGTGAACCAGCATGGCCAGAACCGTCAGCCAGAGCGCCCGCCCGGTGTCCGGCTGCCGCCCGCACCAGGCTGCCCCCTGGGCCACCACGGCCATCAGCGCCGCCCGGGTGACCGGCGGGTCCCAGCCGGTCAGCGAGGCATAACCCAGAGCGCCGGCGGCCGCGAGGGCGGCCCGGCCTCGCCGGCCAAAGCCCAGCCGGCTGGCGGCCTCACCCAGGAAAGCGGCCGCCACTGAAAGGTGCAGCCCGGAGACGACCAGGAGATGCATCGCCCCGGCCCGGGCGAAATCCTCTGCGACATCGTCCGGCAGCTCCGATCCGTCACCGAGCAGGAGCGCCCGCAGTATTCCCCGTCCCGGCGGGTGCGCCCCCCGCCCCAGAAATGCCACCAGCCGCTGCCGCAGCCCGTCTGCAATCGCCCCTGCCCCGCGGGAGCCCGCCTCAAGTTGTACGCGGTACACGGGGACCCACCCTAGCGCCACCAGGCGGCCGTAGGTGCACGTTCCCCCGAAAGGCAGCTCTCCCGGGTTGGCAGGAACCGGCCGGTAAAGCTTGACCGGGGCGGTCAGCCGGGCGCCGGGGCCCACCTGGAACAGCCGGGAGTAATCCGTTGCCGACCGGCTTCCTCCCACCGTAAGCCGGATCAGGCCGCTCCGGCCAGCGCTCCCCTCCGGCCGCAGAAGCACTTGCCAACCGCGGCTCCCCGGCTCCGGCGCGGCGACCACGGTGCCGCACACCACCACCTCCCGGCGCCCGGGCACCTCCGGGAACTGCCGGGCCAATTCCTCCAGAGGTGGAGGCGGTGGTCCGAGCGACAACCACATCCGTCCGGCACCGGCAAGCCACAAGGCCAAAAGGAGCGCCCCCCGGGTGAAGCGTCGGCGGACGGGCGAGGGTCGCCAAAACGACTCCCCCGCGTGCCGCCCCGGCTGGGTCATGTACCACGAGCGCTCAGTGCCGCCTCGCCGCCGGCTTCCCGGCCTCCGCGGCGCCCAGGTCACCAGGACAGAGCCGAGCGCCAGGCTCCCCGCCACCGCAAGCCCGGCCCCGGAGTCCGCCGGATACCCCTTGCGCAGCACCGCTCCGAGGGCCAGCCCGCCGAGGTAAGGCAGCGCCAGTTCGACCGGGCTAGGGAGCGACACCCGTCTCCTCCCTCACGCCGACCAACCCCGCCAGCCGGGCCAGCCGGGCCGGGCCGATGCCGGAGACCTTCTGGAGGTCTTCCACCCTCCGGAAGGGCCCGTGGCTTTCCCGGTAGGCCAGTATCCGGCGGGCCAGCGCCGGCCCGATGCCGGGAAGCGCCTCCAACTCCCGGGCGGTCGCCCGGTTCAGATCAAGTACCTCTCCACCGACAGCGCTGCCTTTCCGGCCTTCCGCCGCCTCCGCCCCCTCCCCTCCCGGTGCGGCGCTTGGCCGCCCTCCGGCGGGACTGCCCCCGCTTTCCGGCTCCAGACACGCCCCCTCCCCAGCCTGGCGCTTCCCGGCGCCTTGCGACGGGACACCAGCGGTCTGAGCAGCCACCGCTGCACCGGGCAACTCCGACCAGACCAGCCGGGCCCGGCGCCTTTCCACCGCCAGGCTGAGGCACCCCACCACCAGAAGGAGAAGCAGCCCGGCCAGTTTGCGGTCGATCCGCCTCCCCCTCCCTGGACTCATCTCTTCAAGCTCCGGCCAACGCATGCCACCCGGCGCCCCCTCGCTCGACAGCCACACCTGGTGACACCGGACTGGCTCCCGATCTCAGACTATCACCGCCGGCCGGACGGGGCAAACACGGCCCAGGCGAAGGACTCCCCTCCCCGAGGAGTGTTTTTCGCCTCTGCCTGCCGCCCTGCTGACCCAGGCAAAGACAGGAGGAAACCCTCGCCGGAGAACAAATTATTGGTCTGAGGAGGCGAACTGCCCACGTGACCGGCTTCTACCAGGCTTTTGCCTTCATCGTGATCGCCGGTTTCCTGCTCGGCTCGCTGCCCTGGCTGGACGTGGCCCGGACCCTCCGGAGCCGTCTGCGCCCGCCGGGCTTCTGGCGAGCCCGCCCCACCCGGCCCTTCAGCGACCGTCAGGTGGCGCTGATCCTGCTTATGGGCGAATTGCTCCAGGGCGCGGCGGTGGGCCTGCTGGCGCTGGTGATCACCGGCTCAGCTGTCGGCGTGGCGCTCGGCGGGCTGGCTGCCGTGGTCGGGAGCCAATGGCCGGCCTTTGGGCGTCTGCAACGGGTCCCCTTCCACTACCTGCGCCTCGGCCGAGTTACGGTGAAACTTGACCGCTCCCTGGTCGTGGCCGTGGGGGTGCTGGCAATCACCGCCCCGGCGGCGGCGGCCGCCCTGGCCGTCTTCTGGGCGGCCGCCCTCGTTTTGACCCGCTACTCGCCGATCAGCGCCGTCCTGACCGCCCTCGCCCTCCCAGCCGTCCTCTGGCGCGTCACCGGCTACGACCTCTGGGTGCTCTTCGGCTTGGCGGTAGCTACGATCGCCGTCTACCAGGAGATCCCTTACCTTCTGCGGACCCGGCGCGGTCAGGAGCCGAGCCTCCTCCCCTCGGACCTCCAACCGCCCCGCCTTTCTGTTCCCCACCGGCAGAGCCGCCGGATGACGCTGACGGCCCGGGTCGTCTTTCTCGGGCTGGCGGCGGTGGTCGCGGCGCTGGTGCTGCTCAACCGGTACGTTTACCAGGGATTTGGCACCCAGGCCGGCGTCTTCCGTCACGGCAACCCCCACCTGCCCTATGTGGCTCTCACCTTCGATGACGGGCCGGACCCCCGCTACACGCCGGAGGTGCTGCGAATTCTCCGCCAGGAGGAGGTTCCGGCCACCTTCTTCCTGGTCGGAGCGCACGCCAGCCGCTATCCCGAGCTGGTGCGCCGCATCCAGCAGGAGGGGCACGAGATCGGGAACCACACCTACTCGCACCGCAACCTCTTCCTCCTCCAGCCTCCTGCCATCGAGCGGGAGGTGGCCCGGGCCGAAGAAGTCCTGCGCCGGATCACCGGGGAGCGCCCCCGCCTCTTCCGCCCGCCTCGGGGTCTGTACGACGCCAACCTCTCCCGGGTGCTGGCGGAACGGCGGTACGCCGTGGTGCTCTGGTCGGTGAGTTCCCGGGACTGGGTGGAGGTGAGTCCCCGCTTAATCGCCCGCAATGTCCTCGGCGCGGTGCGGGGCGGGGACATTCTGCTCTTCCACGACAGCGGCGCCATCCTCTCGGCTCAAGGCGGCAACCGGAAGCACATGCTCCAGGCGCTTCCCTACATCATCAAGCGGCTGAAGACGGAGGGGTTCCGTTTCGTCACGGTGAGTCAGTTGCTCGTCATCTCCGGACTGACCACGGGAGAGAGCTCGTCACCGTAAAGGGCCGGCCGGCGCGCCCCGGGTCGGCTACTTCTGCGGCACTTTCGCCCAGTCAGCCAGGAACTTCTCGATCCCCTGATCAGTCAGAGGATGCTTCACCATCTGCTGCAATACCTTGTACGGGACGGTGGCGATGTGTGCGCCGGCCCGAGCCGCCTCGATGACGTGGAGCGGATGCCGGATGCTGGCGGCGATGACCTCCGTCTCCAGGCCGTGCACCTCGTAGATCTCCACGATGTCCCGGATGAGCTGCATCCCGTCCCAGCTCACGTCGTCCACCCGCCCCAGGAACGGGCTGACGTAGGTCGCCCCCGCCCGGGCCGCCAGCAGAGCCTGGTTGGCAGTGAAGCACAGCGTCAGGTTGGTCTTGATCCCCTTCTTCGCCAGCTGGCTCGTCGCCTTAAGCCCCTCCCAGGTGATCGGGATCTTCACCACGATGTTCGGGTGCCAGCCCGCCAGCTCCTCGGCCTCCCGGATTATCCCGGCTGCCTCCAGCGAGACCGCCTCGGCGCTGATGGGTCCATCCACCACCTGGCAGATCTCCTCCACCACCTGGCGGAAGTCCCGCCCTTCCTTGGCGACCAGCGAGGGGTTGGTCGTCACCCCCGAAATCACTCCCAACGCGGCCGCCTCCCGGATTTCCTCGAGGTTGGCCGTGTCCAGAAAGATTCTCATCGCATCTCCTCCTACCCGTATTCCCGTATTCCTGGGAGTCTCAGGCTCCGACTTCCACCAGTTCGATCCGCTCGCCCGAGGGTCCCCGAAAGAAATATATCCGCTTCCCGCCCGGGCCAGGACGGGGCGCCTCGTCCCGCTCAGCGATCCCGGCCTGCTCGAGCGAGGCGATGGCCGGACCCAGATCCCGGACGGCCAGGGCAACGTGGTCCACTGTCCCCGTATGGGCGGTGGCGGGGCGCGGCCCTCGGTACTCCAGCAGTTCGACCCGTCCGCCGATGCCGTTCAGAAACGCCAACCTGAGATTCCGTTCGGGCAAGTCCGTCTGGCTCTCCAGCGAGAGCCCCAGCGTCTCCACATAGAACCGCACCGCCTGCTCCAGATTTTCCACCACCACGCCGACGTGATGGAGACGCGTCGGGCGCTCCGCCGCCCTGTGCAGCATGGGCTTACTTCACCTCGATCAGGTCGTATTCCCGGCTCCCCAGCCCGAGCCGCTCACCGTAGGCCAGCTGGACGGTAGGGTCCACCCCGGGATGGATTCCCGCGAATTTATCCTTCCCCGGAGCATGGTTCTCTTTCAGGGCCGAATTGGCGAAGCCGGCCTGGGCTGATACCAGGTCCAGGGAAGCCTGGTCGATCGCCACGGGATCGGTGGAGGCGAGAATCCCCACGTCCGGCACGACCGGCGCGTCTGACCAGGAGTAGCAGTCGCAGTCTGGGGAGACGTCCATGACGAAGTTCATATATCCGATCTTCCCCGGCATTTCCTGGTGAAAGCCGTAGACGAACTCCGCCATCCGCTCCTGAACGATCCACGTCTTCTCGTCCCACTGGATTTTGATCGCCCCAAAGGCGCAGTTGACCGGGCACTCCCCGCATCCCTCACACTTCTCCCGGTCAAGCACCGCCCGTCCTCCGGCGATGGCGATCGCTCCGGCCGGGCACCACTTGGCGCAGTTCCCGCAGCCCCGGCACTTTCCGTCCTCCACCTCCGGGCGGAGGGAAGAGTGCATGAGCTGTTTGCCGCCGCGGCTCGCCCCGCCCATCGCCAGGTTCTTGATCGCCCCGCCTAACCCGGTCACCAGGTGGCCCTTGACGTGGGAGACCACCACCAGGGCGTCGGCGCCGATGACGTTCGCGGCCAGCCTCACCGTCCGGCAGTGCTTCAGGTTTACCTCGACCTCCCGGTAATCCTTCCCGCGCAGCCCGTCGCCGATAATCAGCGGGGCGTCGACCACGGCGTAGGCGAACCCGTTGAGGATGGCGGTGTTCAGATGATCGACGGCGTTGTGCCGGGAGCCGAGGTACAGTGTGTTGGAATCGACGAGGTACGGCTTGCCGCCGGCGGCCTTGACCCGTTCCACCACCTGCCTCACGTAGATGGGGCGGAGGAAGGCCGTGTTGCCCCGTTCACCGAAGTGGAGCTTGATCCCGACCAGGTCCCCCGGGGAGATGCTCTGAGCCAGCCCCGCCCGGTCGAAGAGGCGGCCAACCTTTTGGAGCAGGCTGTCCGCCTCCTGGCGCGCCCGGAGACTGGTGAAGTAGACCTTGCTCTTCATCTCACCGAACCACCACGTTTACGAGCTTTCCTGGGACGACCACCACGTTGGCCACCATCCTGCCGGCGGTATGCTCCCGGATTCGGGGCGCCGCCAGGGCCGCGGCCCGGAGCGCTTCCTGGTCCGCTCCGGCCGGCACCATGATCCGGTCGCGCACCTTCCCGTTGACCTGGACGACCACCTCGACCTCGTCCGCCTTCAGGGCCTCCGGGTCGTACGCCGGCCAGGCCTCCAGGTGGACGCTGGTGGTATGTCCGAGCGCCTCCCAGAGTTCCTCCGCGAGATGCGGGACGAAGGGCGAGAGCATTCTCACCAGGTTCTCACCCACCTCCCGCCAGAGCGCTCCGTCCTGTTCGCCCGCCGGGACCCGGTCTTTGTACTGGTAGGCGGCGTTGACCAACTCCATCAGAGCGGCAACGGCCGTGTTGAAGCTGAAGCGGCGGATGTCGCCGGTCACCCGCTTGAGAGTGGTGTGCAGAACTCGGCGCAGTTCACGGGCGGCCTCGACACTCTCCCCCTGGACCGAGGGGCCCTGGCCGAGCTGGGGCTGGACCTCGGCCATCAGCCGCCAGACCCGGGTCAGGAAGCGGAAGGCCCCCTCCACCCCGGCGTCGCTCCAGTCCATGTCCCGCTCGGGCGGAGCGGCGAAGAGCAGGAACAACCGGGCCGTGTCGGCGCCGTACTTCTTCACGATGATGTCGGGGTCCACCACGTTCCCCTTCGACTTGGACATCTTGGCTCCTTCGAGCCGCACCATCCCCTGGGTGAGGAGGTTGGTGAAGGGCTCAGAGGCCGAGACCAGGCCCAGGTCGGAGAGGACCATCTGGAAGAAGCGGGCGTACAAAAGGTGCAGGATGGCGTGCTCCACCCCGCCGATGTACTGGTCCACCGGCATCCAGTAATCCACCTTCGCCCGGTCGAATG
>DYFA01000022.1 GCA_020725425.1 Aneurinibacillus sp. | reverse complement strand
TGGGAAGGAGCCTTCCTGTGCCGCGGGGACCGGTGGCTGCGCAAGGATGGTGGCAGGTGGGTGCCTTGCAAGAGCCCCACCGCGCAGAGTCTCCGTCACGCCCGCCTTTTCCGCCGATGGGTGGCGACTACCCTCGCGGACCGGGTTCCCGCCGGGGAATGGGTCCGCCCCGTAATCCTGTTGAACGGCGCCAACTGGCTCCGCGTGGAGGGCAGTAGCGTGCCGGTCTTTGAGAGTGGAGCGGCCCTGGCGTGGCACCTGCGCAGGCAGACCCGTGACGCCATCCTGACTCCGGCGCAGGTCAACATGGTGGCAGAGGCCGTGGCCAACGCCGGGCCGTGCGACCGCCCCACCTGAGGCGCTTGCGAGAGGCATCTCCGTCTGGATAGTGCCGTCCCGGTGGTCGCCACCACGCGTGGGGTCGTCGCCCCCGTGGGTCACCGGGAGTGAAGGAGCTCAGGGCGGCTGCCGCGAAGACCCCGGACGGGGCGGAGGTGGGGGTCCGGTGGGCCTGGGGAACTCGGAGGTGGCGCTGTGACGCAATCGGTGTCGGAGACGGGGCCGGGGACCCCGGAAGCGGTGGAGTTGCTGGCGATCGCGGTGAAGTACAATGCGGTGCGCTGCCGGAGGCTCACCGACGGCGGCATCGTGACCTTTCGGCCGGCGGGCGGCGTGCGGGACGAAGCCGAGGGTCAGATTCTCACCGTCGTGCCCATCAAGGAATGGAGCTACATGCGGGGTCACTACCTGTCGGGCAGGGTGGTGGCCGCGCGCGTGGACATGGCCGCGGTGGCAGCCCGTTTCGGGCTCCCGCCCCTTGTCCTGCACCCCGAAGGCATTTGGGATCCCTTAGAAGAACACTGGCTTGCGGTGGACCTGGACGAAATCCTCGCGGAAGAGGGCGTGGCGGCGGACCTGGACGAGGTGCTCGGCGAGGAGGACGGCGCGGAAGATAACGTCCGCGAGGTGGAGGTCCCGCTGGTGGGGGGAGCCGTGCACTCCAATGGGGATTGCCGCCGCCGCGAAGCCGCGGGCGGCGATGAAGGCGAGGGCGGGGACGAAGAGCAGAGATGGCGGGAAGCGGTTCTGCAAGCCCTGCTCCGCCACCCGGACGTGTCTCCCTGGGAGCGCGAGATCATCCTGGCCGGCCCGCGACCGGCCTACGAAATGGAACAGGTGGTGCCGGGTGCCAACTGGGCCGAAATGATCGACCCCATCAGCG
>DYFA01000021.1 GCA_020725425.1 Aneurinibacillus sp. | reverse complement strand
GTCTCTGGCAGGTCGAACGGGCCTTCCGAGAACTGAAGTCAGGCCTGGACCTCAGGCCTATCTACCACTGGACGGAGGAGAGGATCCGGGGCCACGTGATGGTCTGCTTCCTGGCCCTGGTCCTGGAGACAGCGCTCCGCCGGAAACTCGCCGCGGTCCAAGCGGACGTCCGGTACGACGACCTTCTCCAGCACCTGACCGAGCTGAGGGCGGTCCAGATCCAGCTCGACGGCCGCACCTACCTGACCCGCACCGAACTGACCGGCCACGCTCCCCTCGCCTTCAAGGTCCTGGGCCTCCGGCCGCCCGCCCGCGTCACCGAGATGCCGCGCCCCTAGACCCACCGGTGGAAGGGCTGTTGTGGTACGTCCGCCCTGCGATGTCCGTAACCCTTGCACCGCAAGGATTCCCGATTCGGCGCTGTCAAAGTCCAGTCAAGCCAACGTAAGCGAGGCCTCTGGAAAAGTACGCTCTCTCTCCAAGAAAGAAGAGGCGTTCACAGATATGAGGTCAAGTCCCATTTTGTCCGTAAAAGCGGAGGCCCGGGTCATGCCACGGTGGCCGTCCTTGCCTCTTTTGGCTGTCTCTCTGAGTCCGGCGTTCCCGGCGATAGCGTTCGACCTGTCGCCTCTGTCAAGGCCGGGATAGTTTTCATCCACCCGGGCCGAGGTCTCGTCAATAGGTGTGTAAACACGCATCAGGCGGCGGCCTCCTCCCTTGCCACCTCAACCCCGTCCTCATACTGCACCCCGGTGTAGACCTTGGCCAGCAGCTCGGGCGCGTTCAACCGGCGAAACCTCTTCTGGGCCACCATGAGCATCTTCCAGATCACCGCCGTGGCCCGCTCCACCTTCTTGAATCGCTTGGCGGCGTCCGTCCGCAGTCGCAGAGCGGCGAAGGGCGATTCCACCACGTTGGTCGTCCTGATGTGGGCCCAATGCTCCTTCGGGTAGCGGTAAAAGGTCAACATCCGCTCCCAGTCCCGCCCCAGGGTCTCAGCAGCCTTGGTGTATCCACGCGACCGGCACCAATCCTCGAACTCCCTCCGCCTGCGCTCCGCCTCCGCCCGGCTCCTGGCGTAGACGATCTTGCCCAGCATCTCCTTGGCAACGGCCCGTTGGGCCCGTGGGAGCTGGTCCAGGACGTTCGTCACCTTGTGGTTCCAGCAGCGCTGCTCGTCCGTCTCCGGCCAGACGTTCCTGAGCGCCCCCCAGATGCCCAGGTTGCCGTTCCCGATCACCAGGCGAGGGGCGCGCAGCCCCCGGTCGCGCAGGTCCCGCAGCAGGGCGCCCCAGCTCTCGGTAGACTCCCGGTAACCAGGGGCCACCGCGACCACCACCTTGCGACCATCCGACAGGGCGGCGATGGCCACCAAGAGCGCGGCCCGCTCCTTCTCCAGCCCCGCCTTCACGTAGACGCCGTCCACCCAGAGATAGACCACCTCAAGCCCGTCCAGGGGCTGCTTGCGCCACGCCTCCCACTCCGCCTCCCACTTCGCCTTCAGGCGCGCCACGGTCGAAGCCGAAAGAGGCGCCTCCTCCCCGAGCAGACCCCGCAGGGCCAGGTCGAAGTCGCCCTCCGCCAAGCCGTGCAGGTAAAGCTCGGGCAGGAGGTCCGCCACCTCCTTGGTGCGGCGGACGAAGAGGGGCAGGATCCGGCTCTCGAACCTCTCCTCCACACCCCGCACCCGCGGCCGCCGCACCTCGATGGTGCCCAGAGGAGTGGTCAGCCTCCGCGGCTTGCCGTACCCGTTCCGGTAGCCAGCCGCGTCGACGGCGGCCCTTCTCTCATACTTGGCCCGGCCCAAGAACTCCGTAATCTCCGCCTCAAGCAGCTCCTGCACCGCCTCTCGGATCTTTCCCCTCAGCCATTCGTGCAACGTCTCCCACGTGGGAGCTGACGACCGAAACTCCACCTTGGTATGCTTGTCCATGGCGGTGTGCCTCCTCCCTCGGGCTTCAAGCCCTGTCTTTTATGCCAGGAGGAAGGATACACCGCCCTCAGCGTATTTCCACATCCCTTGATGGTACCTCCCCGGGCCGACTTGGAATTCACCCACCCCGCCTGTGTAGTGGCGCCTGTTAGGGAGCGAGGGGGCTGGGCAGGAGCCCCGCCTGTCTCTTCTCCCTGAGCCGGTAGCTGTCGCCCTTGATGTTGAGGATGTGTGAGTGGTGCAGCAGCCGGTCGAGTACCGCGGTGGCGATGACCGGATCCCCCAGGACTTCTCCCCATTCGGCGAAGCCCTTGTTCTGCCGTTGAACAGCCGGTAGTCACAGGAAGAGGGGTTAAAGCCAAGCCAGACAAGGATTTGGGGGCCGCTCACCCGCTTCGGGCGTTGTGCCTACGCGGGCTGCCGGCGGGGTCTGGGCAGGGCGTAATAGCGGGGCGGAGGCGCCACGCCAAGGGCTTCGAAGACGCTGTTCTGGTCGGCGGTGGGCCGGGTGGCCTGCCAGACCTCGCCGGACCGCGTCCGATGGATGCCCATCTGGAGGGAGCCGAGGGTCCGCTTGAGGTTGTGCCAGGTCTCCTTGGTCGCGTTCTCGGCGACCCGGATGAGCAGAAGCCCCAGCCAGCAGAGAAGGACGTGGGCCCGGATCCGGTCGGCCAGGCGGTGGTAGACGGGCCGGATATCGACCCGGTGCTTGAGGTCCCGGAAGACGCGCTCCACGGCCCAGAGCTGCTTGTAGCCGAGAACGATGTCCTCGGCGGAGAGGCCGTCGTCCGAGCTTGAGACCAGGAACTTGCCGTCGAAACGCTCTTCCGTGTGGATCTTCGCCTTGTCGAGCCGGAGCTTGCCGGTCCGGGTCTGGCGGATGTAGCGGCCGTAGGCCGGGTGCGATCTGAGTTGGCAGGCCGCCTTGCGGTGCGGCTCGCCGTCGAGTTGCTCCAGCTCGTCCAGCCGTCGCTGGGCCTCGGCCACGATGTCCTCGCGCTTTGCGCGGTCCCTCGCGGCCTCCTCCGGGTTCCGGACGACCACGAAGCGGCGGCGGGCCTCGCTATCCCCGCCCACGACGACCTCCTTGATCTCCAGCCCGCTGTCGAGGGTCCGGTAGCTGCCCGCGCGGCTGAGGGCCTCGGCCGGGAGCCCCTTGACGCCCAGCCGGAGCTTCTCGCCCAGGATGTAGTGGCCGCCGGCGCCCTGGAGGACCCGGCGGTTCTCCTCCGAGTTGAACCCCGTGTCGGCCACCAGCACCACCCGGCCGAGCTTCCAGCCGTTGAGGTCTCTCTTGACCTCCTCGATCACGCTCTGGTCGGGGGTGTTCCCCGGCCAGACCCAGGACCTCACCGGTATCCCCGTCCGGGTCACGGCGAAGCCGACCACCACCTGGGCCAGGTCGGAGCGCTTGTCCTTGCTGAAACCCCACTTGCGGAGGCCTTCTTCGCCCTCGTCCTCCCCCTCGATCTCGAAGAAGGTGCTCGTGGTGTCCAGGAAGATGAGGTCGACCTCCAGGTTGAACAGGTCGGCCACCGCGGAGAAGACGCCGAACTGGACCTCCTCCCCGGCTTCGAGCAGGAAGTCCATGGCCCGGTAGAGCTGGTGGACCTCCACCTCGGGCAGGCCGTCGATGAGAGCCTCCTCGGCCACCCAGCTTTCCATGCCGAGCTTGGACGAAGGGGCCAGGGCCCGGTTGGCCACCATGGCGAAGATGAGCCGCTCCACCGGCGTCGTGTAGCCCCGCCCGGAAAGAAGGCCCTTTAAGACCTTCTCGATGCCGAGCCGCTTCCACAGGCCGTCGAGGAGCCACGGGCCGCCGAGTTGCCTCGACCCGAGGAACTCGAACGGCCAGTCCTCGCCCAGCCGTTCGGAGATGGCCTGGGCCTCGGAAGGCTCAAGATAACGCGAGATGCTCCTCACCAAGCGCCTAAGGGCATCCGTATCGAGCTGGTCTGCCCGGCCGAAGTTGTACAGGACCTTGACGAAGGGCTTACGCGTCTCCCTGTCCCGGTAGTTGTGGGCCAGTTGGACGTATTCGAGGACCCGGTTCTGCTTCTTGACCCGCACGGTTCGGAGATACATTGTATTTCTATGATACCATATCCAGGACCCCCATGCAAGCCCTACGTGCTATACCGTTGTGCCTACGCCATTTCGCGTTTTCCCTACCTCTCGGGACCGGAATCCCTTGATTTCACGGGGTAGGGGTACCCGATTGTGCCCTCTGACTGTTCAACGCCAGTTGTTGGAGGTAGGATGATGCTACCCTTCTCGTACCGGGCGGCGACCAACTGGAAGAACAGGCTCGCCCCCAGCTGGTCCAGGGAGTAGACGCCCATCTCGTCGATAATCAGGACCTTGGGCGCCCGGTAGAGCTGCATGCGCCGGTCCAAGCGCTGCTCGTTGTAAGCCTTTCAACCGCTGGTATTGGGGATTTAACGGCCGGTGCTCACACCTCGAAACGCGTTAGCAACACAAGGCCTCTGGCACGTCCCCCGGGTCAACCGTCGTCTGCCTCACTAGGACTGCCGTGCTGCAGTTTATTCTTGACAGGCACAACATCGTTAGCTAACCTAACTATTCGATTGGCATATCATGCTCCGGAGGACGGTGACCGGAATGCCCGAAACTGCCGACCTGGAACAGTGCGCTCAGGCCATCATGGAGGTTGTCCCGCTCGCGATGCACTTCATCCGGACCCAAATGCGCCGCCACGTCAGTCCGGCCCTGTCCGTGCCCCAGTTCCGCACGCTGACCTACCTGAACCGCCACGCCGGAGCGTCACTCTCTGAGGTGGCCGACCACCTGGGGGTCACGCCGGCCACGGCCTCGACGATGGTAGACCGGCTGGTCCAGAACGGGCTGGTGGACCGGGTGGCCGCTCCGGACGAGCGGCGGCGGTCGGTCCTTACCCTGACCGAGGCCGGCGCCGGCCTCCTCAAGTCGGCCCGGGAAGCCACTCGCCGGCGGATGGTCCAGGCGCTCTCGCAGCTCTCGCCGCGGGAGGTGGCGGCCGTGGCCGATGCCATGTCCCTACTTCACTCCGCCTTCCGGGAGGCAGCCGCCCGTGAATCTGACGACAAATGACCGTGCATCCTACCTGGCTGCAGGCGCCGGGCCCAGCCCCGCCGCCGGCCCAGCGGGTGCCCCGGGGCGCGCCCCCTCATTCGCCCTGGAGACTGTCGGCCTGACCCGGCGCTTCGGCGACTTCACGGCCGTGGACGCCATCAGTTTCGGTGTGCCCAGCGGGACGATTTTCGGGCTGCTCGGCCCCAACGGCGCCGGCAAGTCCACGACCATCAAGATGCTGACGACTCTCCTGCCGCCGACGGCCGGCACCGGCCGGGTGGCCGGGTTCGACATCGTCCGGCAGCCGGTAGAGGTGCGGCGGATGATCGGCTACGTGCCCCAGATGCTCTCCGCCGATGGCAACCTCTCGGCGTACGAGAACCTTCTCATCTTCGCCAAGGTCTATGGGATCCGCGTACCCCAGCGCCGGAAACGGATCATGGAGGTGCTCGCCTTCATGGGCCTGGCCGACTCGGCCGGGACCTTGGTGAACAAGTTCTCGGGCGGGATGATCCGCCGCCTGGAGATCGCCCAGTCCATGCTCCACCGGCCGCCGGTGCTCTTCCTCGACGAGCCCACGGTGGGCCTCGACCCCGTGGCCCGGCGAAACGTCTGGGAGCACATCCTCCGGCTGCGCGACGAGTTCGGGACGACCATTCTCCTGACGACGCACTACATGGAGGAGGCCGACGAACTCTGCCAGGAGGTCGCCATCATGCACCAGGGCAAGATCGTCACCGTGGGCGCGCCGGCGGCCATCAAGGCGGCCGCGGGCGTGGCCACGCTGGATGACGCCTTCGCCCACTACACCGGCAGCTCGATCAAAGATGGAGGGACTTTCCGCGATGCCGCCAGAGTCCGCCGTGTCGCCCGCCGCATGGGCTAGACGGTTTAACCCCGTCGACTTCATTCGTCAGACTTTCGCCGTTGCCGAAGCGGACGTGCGCAAGCTGCGCCACGACCCGACGGAGCTTGTCACCCGGGCCGTTCAGCCCACGCTGTGGCTGGTGGTCTTCGCCCAGGTGATGGGCCGCCTGCGGGGCGTGCCCACGGGCAACCTGAGCTACCGGGACTTCATGGCCCCCGGCATCTTGGCCCAGTCCGTCCTCTTCATCGCTATCTTCTACGGCATCTCGGTCATCTGGGAGCGGGACATGGGCATCCTTCAAAAGTTCCTGGTCAGCCCGGCGCCGCGTGTGGCCCTGGTTCTGGGCAAGGCTCTCTCCGCCGGGGTGCGGGGGCTGACGCAGGCCGTCTTCATCTACGCCATCGCCCTGCTCATCGGGATCAAGGCGCAGTTCGGCCTCTTGCCGATCCTCGGCGTGCTGGTCTCCACTCTGCTGGGGGCCGGCATTTTCTCCACGTTCTCCCTAATAGTGGCCTGTCTGGTGAAAACGCGCGAGCGCATGATGGGCATCGGCCAGCTGCTGAGCATGCCGCTGTTCTTCGCCTCCAACGCCATCTACCCGCTGGCCCTCATGCCCTCCTGGCTGCAGGTCATCGCGAAAGTCAACCCCCTGAGCTACCAGGTGGACCTCCTTCGGGCCCTCATGGTCCAGGGCGGCCAGTCCACCTTCGGGCTGGGTGTGGACTTCGCCGTGCAGCTCGGCATCCTGGCGGTCCTAGTGGCCGTGGCGGCGAGGCTGTACGCGAGAATCGTCACCTGAGCGCGGCCGCTTCCCGGCGGCGCCTCTCACCACCTACGGGATGACGAAGGTGTCTTCGGCCTCAAGGTGCCTCTCTCCCAGGGGCGGCGGGCGTCGGGCCGCGCACGTCCGGCGTTTCAGCCGGCCGTCAAGACCCCCCCTCGGGGTCGACCAGGCAGGGCGGCCTCTCCCCACTCAAGGCGGCCACCAGGTTCTCCACGGCCAGAAGGGCCATCCGGGTCCGGGTCCGGACGGTCGCGCTCCCGATGTGGGGCAGGAGGACCACGTTGGGCAGACGGCGGAGGGGTGAGCCGGCGGGGAGGGGTTCGGTCTCGTAGACGTCGAGGCCGGCGGCGAAGATGCGCCGCTCGGACAGAGCCTCGATCAGGGCCGCTTCGTCTACAATCGCCCCGCGGGCGGTGTTCACCAGGACGGCCGTCGGCTTCATCAGGGCCAGTTCGCGCCGGCCGATGAGGTGTCGGGTTTCGGGGGTGAGGGGGACATGAAGGGTGACGATGTCGGCCTCGGGGCGGGTCTCGTCCTCGGCCGGCCACTGGTCGATGACCGACTTCTAGGGGTCCATCTTCGGAGAGGGTCGCACTTGGGCCGGGGTGGCTCCCTTTTCGGTGGTGGGGCTGTTGCCGAACTCAGTAGGACCAAGCGAGGGTAAGTCTCGGCTGGTTGACTGGGCGGCCTTGGAGCCGAGGCAAACCCTGTGGGGCTGCC
>DYFA01000020.1 GCA_020725425.1 Aneurinibacillus sp. | reverse complement strand
CGAAACGAGATCGGCGGGGACAGAGATGGACGACCCGGAGAACAACGCATTTGAGTCAGGTAGCCCGGTGATCTACACGGTGGGAACCAGCACCCACAGCCGGGAGGAGTTCCTCGACCTGCTCCGCGCGTACGGTATCGGCGCCGTGCTGGATGTGCGGCGGTTTCCCACCAGCCGCAGGTATGCCCATTTCGACCGCACGTCTCTCGCTTCCTGGTTGGCCGCCTCCGGCATCAACTACCACTACCTCGGCGATCTGCTCGGCGGTTACCGGCGAGGCGGCTACGAGGCATACACCACGACGGCAACGTTCCGCCAGGGTCTGGAGCAGGCCATGGAGCTGGCGGCACGAGGACCGGCCGCCATCATGTGCTGCGAGAGGTTCCCGTGGAGGTGCCATCGCCGGTTCATCGCCAGGCATCTGGCTGCCCTCGGCTGGCAGGTAGTCCACATCCTGGACCACGACAGGACCTACGTCCCGGCCAACCTCAAGACGGACGCTTCGATGATACGGTGAGCGGGGAAAAAATCATCTCCTCGGGCCGGACTAACCGATGATTTTTTCGCCACGTGGACAATCGGCGCCCGCCGTTTGGACACAGAGGCGCGGTTCTTGCCGGATCTTCGACCAGGATGCAGTATCAAGGCGCTCTTGGCTGCTGCCCGCCACCGTGGAAAATGAAGAGACGTAGACATAAGGTTGCCCAGCTGCTGATTATGTCACTACCCCCGCGCCTCAGCCGCGGTGGGCCACCCGCACGTGGGGAGTTTTTCGCCGCTTTCCCGCTCGAGAAGCGGCGAAAAAATCGCCGCGACCGCCCGCACCGCACCCCCCCGCCGGTGGCACCCGGCCGCGAACGGCGCCAGCCGTGCCAACCCGGGATCAGAGCAGCGGGGGCTGCCTGCTCTCATGCTGGAGTCTGCCCATCGGGTGGGGCTAGGCGGCGGGCGTGTCGCCGCGAGGGGCGGGTTGGCCGGAGGCACGGCGAAGCAAGGGGCGACGCCGGTTCAGGCGCCAGGCTGCCCATCCCGCCAGGGCCACCAGCGCCAGGTAGGGCAGCGCAGCGAACAGCGCCACGACGGCACGGCCGACGCCTTCGATGAGTACGGTTAGGCTGTTGTAAAGGGCGCGTACCGCCCGTCCCCACAGGCCCTCCACCCCGGAGGTGGAGATCCCCGCCCCGGCCAAAGGCGTGGAGCGCAGGTAGACGTTGATGGTGGCGTAGTCGGTCTGGTTCTTGAGCAGGTTGAGGCGACCGGTGAGAGACTCGATCTCGCCGCGGACGCGCTCGATTTCCTTCTCCACCTTGAGCAGGTCTTCCACCGTCTTGGCCTGGGAGACGATCTCCAGGAGCCTCTTCTCCTGGTGCTTGAGGTTGGAGATCCGCGCGTCCAGGTCGACGTACTCCTCGGTGACGTCGGTGCTGGATATCTGCCGCGACATGAGCGTGCCCAGCTTTTCGATCTCTTCCACCAGTGCGGTGAACTGGTCGGCGGGTACCCGCACGGTCACGCGGGCCTCATTGCGGCCCTCCCGGTTACGGCCGATGGAGGAACCGGACACGTAGCCCCCCAGGGCCTCCGCCCGTGCAGCTATGTGGGCCGACGCCTCCACGGCGTCTTCCACATCGACGGTGATCTCAGCCCGTTTGATCACCCGGCGCTCCGTGACGTCCCCCAGTTCGCCACCCGACCGCGGCGCCCCCCCGCCGGGGGCGCTGCCCATAGCCTGCTCCATGAAAGGTCCTGGTGCCCCGGATGGCGCCACGGTCAACTCTGCTTTGTCCGGGGCGGCAGCCTTCCTCTGCGCAGTACACGAAGCCAGCAGCGACGCCGCCACTACGATGGCCGCAAACAGAATGACGTACCTGCGGACCGCCCCTCTTCCGACCATCCCAATCGCCCCCCTCTTCCTTTCCCATAGGACGTAGTTCCCGCCCGCTACGTGCCCGGAGGAAGTGCCCCGGCACCCTACACCGCCCGGGCACCCTGCCCGGGCACCCACACTGCCCACGCACCGCATGCTGCCCCGGGACCCTACGGTGCCCGGTGCCCCATACCAGGACTTCCCACAGTCCCCGGTGCCCCACCAGGATTCCCCGCCGCTCACGGGGAAGTAGTGGCCGGGCGCCGGCCCGCCCGGAGGGCGAGCCATAAACGAAGGCCGGAGGGAGGCACCGACCGTGGCGGAGGTAACCGTGTTCGACCTCGAGCCGGGGACAGGCGGGGATGCGGCCTACTATGTGGGTGCTTGCACCCACGTGAACGAGTCGGAAGAGATGGACGCCAGCGCCCGCAGGCGATTGGCCTGGCTGGAGAAGATGTACGCTTCCGGCGTGCGAGCCAAGGTGGCCACAGTGGACGGAGAACTGGCCGGGTTCGCCTATGTGATGCCCATCGGCGTGTCGCCCTGGGGCCCCCTGGGAGAGGAGCTGGCTGTCCTGCCCTGCCTGGTGGTCCAGCGAAAGGCAAGGGGAACGGGCGCGGGCCGGGCCCTGATGGCCGCAGCCGAAGAAGAAGCCCGGCGCCAGGGCTTCAAGGGCCTGGCCACCATCGCCTACTATTGGGACTTCTGGTTCATGCCGGCCTCATTCTTCGAGCGGCTGGGCTACCACGTGGCGGAGAGGCGGGGTGAGGAAGCCGTCCTCTGGAAGGTTTTGGCGGAGGCGGCGCCGGACGGCAGCGGGGCGCCGCCAGCCGCCGCAGGCCTGCCGCCGGCCGCCACGGGGGCGCGGTCGGCCGCCACGGGGGCGGCGCCGCGCGCTCCCCGGTTGCTCACGCCCCGCCACGAGTTCGAGCCGATACCGGGCAAGGTGGTGGTGGACCTCTTCTGGAACACCTTCTGCCAGACCAGTGACATCGAAGCCCAAAGGGTGCGCGAGGTGGCAGCCGAATTCGGTGACGCCGTGGTGCTGCGCGAGTACTGTGCGGACGACAGGAGCATCCTCCTCCGGTACGAGAGGGCTCGCGGCATCTTCGTCCAGGGGCGCGAAATCGGTTGGGGCTACGAAGCCCCCCGAGAAGGGATCCGTCAGGCCATCGCCACCGCCCTGGCAGAACTCACCGGGAGCTGGT
>DYFA01000019.1 GCA_020725425.1 Aneurinibacillus sp. | reverse complement strand
GCGGGGAACGCCTTCAAAGGCCGGGCCTGCCGCTGAGTCCTGCGCGCCGAACTGCGACCTGAAAGGGGTCCCGCCAGCGCCAAACGATAAGCGTCCTGCCATACATCTTTGTCAACACTCTGGTGCTCTATCTTTTGTGCTCGGGCTACAGGCGACGCGCCGCCTGGCTCGGAAGTCGCGGACATTCCTGGCCCTGGCAGACCGGCCCTACCTGAGTCGTCCCGGGCGTCCCGGGGGACCGCGGGACTGATTGGTGTGCGCGGGAGACTTGCGAAGCGCGCGCGCTCACGGAAAGATACGCGGGTTGAGCGACGACCGCCCCACGAAGGAATGACGGCGAACATGTCACGTTTCAAGTTGATAAGCGACTTCAAGCCTAAAGGCGACCAGCCTAAAGCGATCGCGGAACTGACGGCGGGCTTAAAAGAGGGCCTGAAACACCAGGTGCTCCTCGGGGTCACGGGCAGCGGCAAGACCTTCACCATGGCGGGAGTGATCGAGACGGTCCAGCGCCCGACGCTGGTCATCGCCCACAACAAGACTCTGGCCGCCCAGCTTTGCTCCGAGTTCAAGGAGTTCTTCCCGGAGAACGCCGTGGAGTACTTCGTCAGCTATTACGATTACTATCAGCCCGAGGCGTACATTCCCCAGACGGATACGTATATAGAGAAGGACTCCCTGATAAACGACGAGATCGACAAGTTGCGTCACTCGGCGACGACGGCGTTGTTCGAGAGGCGGGACGTCATCATCGTCGCCAGCGTGTCGTGCATCTACGGGCTGGGTTCACCCGAGGACTACCAGGGGATGACCCTCTCCCTGAAGCACGGCGACTTCCGGGACCGGGACAAGGTGCTGCGGCGGCTGGTCGGCATCCAGTACGAGCGGAACGACGTGGGCTTCACGCGGGGGACCTTCCGGGTGAGGGGCGACGTGCTGGAGATCATCCCGGTCTATGGGGAGATGGTGATCCGGGTTGAGTTCTTCGGCGACGAGGTGGAGCGGATCGTCGAGGTGGACCCGGTGACGGGGGAGATCCTGGGGGACCGGGAGACCATCACCATCTACCCCGCCTCGCACTACGTCACCTCGGAGGAAAAGCTGAAGCGGGCCATCGCGGCGATCGAGGAGGAACTGGAAGAGCGGCTCAAGGAACTGCGGGGGCAGGGCAAGCTCCTTGAGGCCCAGCGATTGGAGCAGCGGACCCGGTACGACCTGGAGATGCTGAAGGAAGTCGGGTACTGCTCGGGGATCGAAAACTACTCCCGCCACCTGGCCGGGAGAGGGCCGGGGGAGGCGCCGGCGACGCTGCTTGACTACTTCCCCGACGACTACGTGCTCTTTGTGGACGAGTCCCACCAGACCATCCCCCAGATCGCCGGGATGTACCACGGGGATCGCTCCCGCAAGGAGACGCTGGTGGAATACGGGTTCCGGCTGCCGTCCGCCCTGGACAACCGCCCGCTGACCTTCGCGGAGTTCGAGGCCCGGGTGAGGCAGGCGATCTACGTCTCAGCGACGCCCGGGCCCTACGAGCGGGAGCGCTCCCAGCAGATCGTCGAGCAGATCATCCGGCCGACCGGGCTGGTCGACCCGGAGGTGGTGGTCCGGCCGGTCAAGGGGCAGGTGGATAACCTGATCGGCGAGATTCGGGAGCGGGTGGCGCTGGGCGACCGGGTGCTCGTGACGACGCTGACCAAGAAGATGGCGGAGGATCTCACCGACTACCTGGCGGACCTGGGTATCCGGGTGCGCTACCTGCACTCGGAGATCGCGGCGCTGGAGCGGGTGGAGATCCTGCGCGGGCTGCGGCTCGGCGAATTCGATGTCCTCGTCGGGATCAACCTGTTGCGGGAGGGACTCGATCTGCCGGAGGTGTCGCTGGTGGCCATCCTCGACGCCGACAAGGAGGGATTCCTCCGCTCAACCACCTCCCTCATCCAGACCTTCGGCCGGGCGGCCCGGAACGTCCGGGGAAAAGTGATCCTGTACGCCGACCAGGAGACCCTCTCCATGCGGGAGGCGATCGAGGAGACGGAGCGGCGGCGGCGGATCCAGATGGAGTACAACCGGCGGCACGGGATCACGCCGGAGACGATCCACAAGGCGGTGCGGGACATCGTGCAGGCCACCCGGGCGGCGGAGGCGGAGGAGAAGTACCGGACCGCCCGGGAGCAGGCGGCGAAGATGAACGCCAAGGAACTGGCGGCGTTCATCAAGCGGCTGGAGAAAGAGATGCAGGAGGCCGCCAGGAGGCTGGAGTTCGAGCGGGCGGCCGAGCTGCGGGACCAGATCGCCGAGCTTCGTGAGGAATTGGCTTTGGTCGACTAGGAGCGATCTGTTTAGGTGAGCAAGGACAAGATCATCGTCAAGGGTGCGCGGCAGCACAACCTGAAGAACATCACCGTGGAGATCCCCCGGGACAAGCTGGTGGTCATCACCGGGCTGTCGGGCTCGGGCAAGTCGTCGCTGGCCTTCGACACCATCTACGCCGAGGGGCAGCGGCGCTATGTCGAGTCGCTGTCCGCCTATGCCCGACAGTTTCTGGGCCAGATGGACAAACCTGAGGTCGACTTCATCGAGGGGCTCTCCCCGGCTATCGCCATCGACCAGAAGAGCACGAGCAAGAACCCGCGCTCGACGGTGGGGACGGTGACGGAGATCTACGATTACCTGCGGCTCCTGTACGCTCGGATCGGCGTGCCCCACTGTCCGGAGTGCGGGCGGCCAGTGACCCGCCAGACGGTGGACCAGATTGTGGACCAGATCCTGGCCCGGCCGGAGGGGACCCGGATCCAGGTACTGGGGCCGGTGGTCCAGGGGCGGAAAGGCGAGTACCGAAAGGTCCTCGAGGAGATCCGCCGGGAAGGGTTCGTCCGGGTCCGGGTCGATGGGGTCATCCACGAGGTCAGCGAGGAGATCGAGCTCGAGAAGAACAAGAAGCACACCATTGAAGTGGTGGTGGACCGGCTGGTTCTGCGCCCGGACATCCGCCCCCGGCTGGCCGACTCCTTGGAGACGGCCCTGCGGATGGGCGACGGCCTGGTCATGGTGGACGTGGCGGGGGAGGGCGATCTCGTTTTCTCGGAGCGTCTGGCCTGCCCGGTTTGCGGCGTCTCCCTGCCGGACCTGGCGCCCCGCATGTTCTCGTTCAACAGCCCCTACGGAGCCTGTCCCAACTGCGACGGGCTGGGAGTCAGGATCGAGGTCGATCCGGCGTTGGTGTTGGATGAGCGGCGGACTCTGGCGGCCGGGGCGGTGCTCCCCTGGAGCGACACCTCCTCCCAGTGGCACTGGGGGATGCTCGAGGGGTTGCTCGCCCGGCACAAGCTCGACCCGGCGCTGCCGGTGGGCAAGTGGCCGGAGGAAGCCCGGCAGGAGCTGCTGTACGGGACCAAGGGGGCGACCGTCCGCTTCTGGTACGAAAACCGCCGGGGCGAAGGGCACTGGTTCGAACGGCCCTTCGAGGGCGTAATCCCCGAGCTGACCCGGCACTACCGGGAGACCTCCTCCGAGTGGGTGCGGGGGGAGATCGAAAAGTTCATGGCTGAGCGTCCCTGCACACTCTGCGGCGGGGCCCGGCTGCGCAAGGAGAGCCTCTCGGTAACCGTCGGGAAATGGAACATCCACGAGTTCACGCGGCTCTCGGTCGGAGAGGCGCTGGCGGCGCTGGACCGCCTGCACCTCTCCGAGCGGGAGGAGTACATCGCCCACCAAGTCCTGAAGGAGATCCGGGCGCGTCTCGGGTTCCTCATGAACGTCGGCCTGGACTACCTGACCCTCGACCGGCAGGCGGGCACCCTCTCCGGCGGCGAGGCCCAGCGTATTCGGCTGGCCACTCAGATCGGCTCTGGGCTGGTGGGGGTCCTCTACATCCTCGACGAGCCATCCATCGGCCTCCACCAGCGGGACAACCGACGGCTCCTCGCAACGCTGAAGGGGCTGCGGAACCTCGGGAACACCCTGCTTGTGGTGGAGCACGACGAGGAGACCATGCGGGAGGCCGACTGGTTGATCGACATGGGGCCGGGGGCGGGAACCCACGGCGGAGAGGTGGTGGCCTGCGGCACGGTGGCGGACCTTTGCCGGGAGCCGCGCTCGGTGACGGGGCAATACCTGTCGGGGCGGCGCTCCATCCCGGTTCCCCTCCTCCGCCGGAAGCCCAACGGCAAGTGGCTGGAGGTCAAGGGCGCCCGCGAGCACAATCTGAAGGGGATCGACGTGCGTATCCCGCTGGGAATGTTCGTCTGCGTGACCGGCGTCTCCGGGTCCGGCAAGTCGACGCTGGTCAACGAGATCCTCTACCGGCGGCTGGCCCATGAACTGAACGGGGCGGCGACCCGCCCCGGGGAGCATGACGCTGTCCTGGGCCTCGAGTACCTGGACAAGGTGATCGACATCGACCAGTCGCCGATCGGGAGGACCCCCCGCTCCAACCCGGCGACCTACACCGGCGCCTTCGACCTGGTCCGGGAGGTCTTCGCCCAGACCCCGGAGGCGCGGATGCGGGGCTACACGCCGGGGCGCTTCTCCTTCAACGTGAAAGGGGGGCGGTGCGAGGCCTGCCAGGGTGACGGCGTGGTCAAGATCGAGATGCACTTTCTCCCCGACGTGTATGTGCCCTGTGAGGTCTGCGGAGGGAAGCGGTACAACCGGGAAACCCTGGAGGTCCACTACAAGGGGAGGAACATCGCCGACGTCCTCGACCTGCGGGTCGAGGAGGCGCTGGAGTTCTTCCAGAACATCCCCCGACTCCGGCGGAAACTGCAGACCCTGAATGACGTGGGACTGGGCTACATCAAGCTGGGCCAGCCCGCCACCGAGCTTTCGGGCGGCGAGGCGCAGCGCGTCAAGCTGGCGACGGAGCTCTCCCGCCGGTCCAACGGGCGGACCTTGTACATCCTGGACGAGCCGACCACCGGCCTGCACTTCGCCGACATCCACAAGCTCCTCGAGGTGCTGCAACGCCTGGTGGACGCCGGCGACACGGTGCTGGTGATCGAGCATAACCTGGACGTCATCAAGACTGCCGACTACCTGATCGACCTGGGTCCTGAGGGAGGGGAGCGAGGCGGGCGGGTGGTGGCAACCGGTACGCCGGAGGAGGTGGCGATGCACCCTGCCTCCTACACCGGCGAGTTTCTGCTGCCTCTGCTGGAGCGGGGGAAGGCGGTGGCGGCCCCGTGAGCGGGGAGCGCCTGGAGCGCCTGGAGCGCCTACGGGACCTCGCCGGCCGGGTGCCGGCCAAGCCCGGGGTGTACCTGATGAAGGACGCTCAGGGCCGGGTGATCTATGTGGGGAAGGCGGCCGTCCTGCCCCACCGGCTGCGCCAGTACTTCCAGGCGCCCGCCCGGCTCACGCCGCGGACGCGGGCCATGCTCCGGCAAGTCGCCGACTTCGAGTACATCGTGACCAGCAACGCCGTGGAGGCGTTGATCCTCGAGGCGAACCTGATCAAGGAACACACCCCCCGGTACAACGTCCGGCTCAAGGACGACAAGGCCTACCCCTTCGTCCGCGTCTCTCTCGACGAGCCCTTCCCCCGGCTGCAGGTGGTCCGGCGGCGAGCGAAAGACGGGGGGCGGTACTTCGGTCCCTACGCCGACGTGGGGGCGATGCGGGAGGCTCTCGCCATCCTCCGTCGGTTCTTCCCCGTTCGCTCCTGCCGGAAGCCGCTCCTGCCCGGCAAACCGGCCGAGCGCCCCTGCCTCAACTACCACCTCGGGCGGTGCCTGGGGCCGTGCACGGGGGAGGTGAGCCCGGAGGAGTACCGGCGGGCGGTGGAGGAAGCCTGCCTCTTCCTCGAGGGGCGCCACGACCGCCTCGTGCCCGAGCTGCGCCGGCGGATGGCGGAGGCCGCGTCAACCCTGGAGTTCGAGCGGGCGGCCCGCCTGCGCGACCAGATCAACGTCCTGGAGCGGGCGACAGAGCGGCAGGCGGTGGTGGCGCCGTCCTCGGTGGAGCAGGACCTGGTGGCGCTGGCCCAGGCGGAAGGGAAAAGGGCCCTCGCCGTGGTCCAGGTCTTCCAGGTGCGGCGGGGCAAGCTCACCGGGCGAGCCCACTTCCTGCTCGAGGAGGGGTTGGAGCGGGAGCCGGGGGAAATCCTGGCCGCCTTTCTCGCCCAGCACTACCTCGAGGCTGGATCAGTGCCCCGGGAGGTGCTGGTCGGGGAGGAACTGCCGGAGCCGGAACTGCTGGCGGAGTACCTGTCGGAGCGGCGGGGCGGGCCGGTGGTGGTGCGGGTGCCGCGGCGGGGCAACGCCCGGAAGCTCCTGGCGATGGCGAAGGAGAACGCTGAGACCGCCTTGTCCGAAGAGTTGACCCGCCTGGCCGGCGAGGAGGCGCTGCGGGCGGGAGCAGCCATGGCGCTGGCCGAAGCGCTGGGCTTGCCCGATCCGCCCAGGCGCATCGAATGCTACGACGTCTCCCACACTCAGGGGGCGGAGACGGTGGGGTCGCTGGTGGTCTTCGAGGACGGGCGGCCTAAGGCCAGCGACTACCGGCGGTTCCGGATCCACTCGGTCGACGGGCCGGACGACTGCCGAAGCCTCCGGGAGGTCATCCGCCGCCGCTTCCAAAGGGCGCGTCAGGAGACGGCGGCGGGGAGGGAGCGGTTTGCCCGGCGACCGGACCTGATCGTCGTCGACGGCGGAAAGGGGCAGCTCAGTGCAGTCCGCGAGGAGATGAGGCTCCTCGGGGTGGATGATATCCCCACCGTAGGGCTGGCGAAGGAGGAGGAACACCTCTTCCGGGTGGGGCAGAGCGAACCGGTCATCCTGCCCGCGGGATCGCCCGCCCTCCACCTGGTGCAGCACCTTCGGGACGAGGCCCACCGCTTTGCCGTCTCCTACCACCGGGACCTACGCCAGAAGCAGGTCCGCGGCTCGGTGCTGGACGAGGTGCCGGGAATCGGCCCCCGGCGGAAGCGGGAGCTGCTTCGCCGGTTCGGCTCGGTAGCCGGACTGCGCCGGGCGGGAGTCGAGGAGCTGAGCGCCGTGCCGGGGATCAGCCGAGCGCTGGCTGAAAAGATCTGGCAAACCCTCCATCCCTGAAAGGAAGATTCTTCCGTCGTGGGTTGTCCTGGCCGGAGGGAAAGTGGTATAATCACCCCGAAATGTTATCCTGAAACATCCACTTGAAATACCAGGAAAGGGGCACCAGCGTGGCACACCACGAGCAGGGCCAGCCCGGCGGCCGGCTGGCGCAGTTCAAAGCCCTGGTCGGCAACCGGAGCTACGTGGCGCTGTGGGTCGGGCAGACTGTCTCCTGGGTCGGAAACTCTTTTCATCGCATCAGCCTGTTCTTTCTCCTGATGGAAGGCGTGGCCGAGCAGAACCAGCACCTCCCGCTCCTCTTCCTGATGCTGGTCCACGCCTCCGCCCACCTCCTGGTCGGCCCCTTCGCCGGAGTCTTCGTCGACCGCTGGAGCCGGAAGACGGTCATGATCTTCTCCGATCTGGCCCGGGCGGCCCTGGTGCTGATGCTCCCGTTCGTCCCAGGGCACGCCTGGCTGTACGCCCTGAGCTTCCTGGTGACCGTCGCCTCGCTCTTCTTCGAGCCGGCCCGCCACTCGTCCCTCCCTAACGTCGTCTCGGACAAGGAACTCTTCCTGGCCAACTCCTTCCTCGCCACCAGCGAGTCCTGCGCCGAGCTGGTAGGGCTCGTGGCCGGGGGAATCCTGGTCAAGACCCTGGGCTACCGGTTCGCCTTCTTCTTCGACAGCTTCACCTTCCTGGTCTCGGCCGTGGCGATCTCCCTCATGACCTTCCACACGGTGGCGGTGAGCGAGCGGCGCCCCTGGCAGGAGGAGGCGGCCCGGGTCGTGACCGACCTGCGCAAAGGGCTCCTCTACGCCCACGGCCGGGTGGACATCCGGGCCCTCTTCGGAGTCTACTTCTTCATGGCGGTCGCCCTCGGATCCATCAACTACCTGCTGGCGGCCTTCGCCAAGTCGGGGCTGGGGATGGGACCGGAAGCCTACGCCGCTATGTCCGGCGGAATCGTGGCCGGCTACATCGTGGGGAGCGTGGTCGTGGCGATGAGCGGCTCGGGCCAGAACCGCATCGCCATGATCGGACTCGGCCTCTTCGGAATGGGGGCCGGCACGGTGATCATGGCGGGAGCGCACCTCCTCCCCGTGGCGGTAGTCGGCGGGTTCATCGGCGGCCTCTTCAACCCCGTCTACTACGTCGCCTCCCGGACCTACCTGCAGGAGTCGGTGCCCAACGAGGTGCTGGGGCGCATCTTCAGCCTGCAGTTCCTGGTGTTTCAAGTGGGCTACCTGGCCTCGGTGGGGCTCTCCGCCCTCTGCCTGCCGTGGCTCGGCCTTCGGGCATGGATCGTCTTGAGCGGCGTCGCCCTGGCGCTGGTGGGCGTTCTGGCTCCCCGGGCCGGCGTCCTGGGGCAACTGCGCCGGGGTGAACTGGTGATACAGGCGTGATCCGGCTCATCGCCATCGACCTGGACGACACTCTTCTCGCCCCCGATCTCACCATCCCTGAACCCAGCCGGCAAGCCCTCCGGAAGGCCTTCGCCCGGGGCGTGGCGGTGGTTGTCGCCACCGGGCGCATGTACCGGTCCGCCCTGCCCTACGCCCGGGAGCTCGGCCTCAGCCTGCCGCTGATCACCTACAACGGGGCGCTGGTCAAGACGGCGGGGACCGGTGAAGTGCTGAGCCACACGCCGGTGCCGCGAGCGGAGGCCGAGGGGGTCGCCGCCCTGTGTGCCGCCGAAGAGCTGGACCTCAACGTCTACCTGGAAGACGAGCTGTACGTCGCCCGGCGGACGACGGCGGTGAAGCATTACGAAGCGATCGCCGGCCTGCCGGCGCATGAGGTCGGGGACCTCGTCGCCTTTCTCCGGAAGGAGGCGGCCGATCCCACGAAGCTCCTCATCCTGACGGACCCCGAGGAGGGGGAGGCGGTCACCCGGCGGCTGGCGGAGCTGTACCGCGGGGCGCTGAACGTCATGCGCTCCCGGCCGCGGTTTGTGGAGATCGTGCGGGAGGGCGTGGACAAGTGGTGGGGGGTGCTCGCCGTGGCGGAGCGGCTGCAGGTGAGCCCGGCGGAGATCATGGCGATCGGAGACAGCCTCAACGACCGGGAGATGATCCGGCGGGCGGGGCTGGGCGTCGCCGTACCCCACGCTCCAGCTTCTCTCCAGGCGGAGGCCGACTACGTCACCCAAGCCGACGACGGCCTCGGGGTCGCCGAGGCCATCGAGCGGTTCGTGCTCAGTCAGGAATAGGCCCCACATTCGCCTAGATGACGAATGCCAGGCCGATCGAGGCCAAAAGGCCCAGCGCTCCGCCGAAGTAGAAGGGGGCGGGGGCGCCGAAGAACTTCCAGAGGAGGCCTGCCAACTGGCTCGCCGGGTAGAGGCCGACCCCCACCAGCGTGGCGTGGAGGCCGATCATCGTGGCCCGTAGGTTCTCCGGGGCGACGTCGGCCACCAAGGCCTTCTCCACCCCTTCCGTCAGCCCGATGTAGATCCCGTAGGCGGCGAAGAGCCACCACAGGGTGACCGGGGTCTTGACCAGGGCGAATCCCAGGTAGACCAAGCCGTAGAAGGCGTAACCGGTGACGAGCAGGGCCTTGCGGCCGATGCGGTCCGAGAGAGCGCCGGCGGGCAGGGAGACGGTGGCGTAGACCAGATTGTACACGAGATACATCGCCAGGGTGACCGCCACCGGTTTGGCGACGTGGTGCGCCCCCAGCACCTCCTTCGCCCGGAGGAGCAGGAACATGTTGGAAGAGTTCCCCAGGGTGAAGAGGAGGGTGATGATGAGGAACGCCTTCAGCCGCCGGTCCAGGGCTGACCACTGGAAGGACAGCTTCTTGGCGAGGGACTTCCCGTCCGGCCGGGTCTCCCGGACCAGGAAGATGGCGGCGACACCGAGGGCGGCCGGGACGAGCGACCAGAGAAAGACCCGCCGGAACGAGGCGGGATCTGCCTGGTTGAGGTGGTTGAGCAGGTAGATGGCAAGACCGGTGCCAAGCACGGCGCCGGCGGTATCCATCGCCCGGTGCAGCCCGAAGGTGAAGCCGCGCCGGCCGGGGTCGCAGGACTCGGCGATGAGGGCGTCCCGGGGAGCGTTGCGGATTCCCTTGCCGAACCGGTCGATGAGCCGTCCCACGAAGACCAGCGGCCAGGCCGTGGAGGCGGCGATGAACAGCTTGCCGAGGGGGCTGCCGGCGTACCCGGCGATGGCCAGAGGCTTGCGGCGGCGGAAGCGGTCGGCGATGTACCCGGAGAAGACCTTGAGCAGGCTGGCGGTGGATTCGGCCAGCCCCTCGATGAGGCCGAGCACTGCCGGCCCCGCCCCGATCGTGGACAGGTACAGCGGCATGAGCGGGTAGACCATCTCGCTGGAGGCGTCGGTCAGGAAGCTGACCAGGCCCAGCACGATCACGTTGAACATGTCCTCATTCCTCCCCCTGTTCGAAGACCCGCCGGGCGAACTCCTCGTAGGCCTGCTGGCATTCGGCCAGGCGGGCCAGCGCCCGTTCCCGGCCCGGGGCATTGAACCGGTCCCGAGCGGTGACCTTCGCCATCCAGCGGGTCAACTTCTCGAGGTCCTCCTCGATCTCTTCCATCTCCCCGAAGGTGAACTTGCCGGCCCGGGTCTCCTTGGCCACCTCCGCCAGGAAATGCGCCCCCTGCTCGTAGAGTTCGGCGTACTCCTGGTCGCGGAGGCGGTCAAATTCGGCGACGATCGCCGTTTCCTGCCCCGGGTCGGCGGAGACTGCCCGAAAGAGCATCGCCTCGCCGCCGAGCCCGGCGATCCGCTGGACCAGTTGGGCGAAGGCCGCTTCGCTGGAGGGGTCGGCGGGGAGCAGGCAGACGCCGTTCTGGAGGTAGGCCGCCCCGAGCTTCTTCACTTCCCGCCACACGGCCACCCGGCCTTTGCTTGGCTCCGAAGGGAGCCGGTACACCAGGAGCAGCCAATCCACCGAGCGCACCTCCCGAGTGATGTAACGCCCGCTACAAGTGTAACGCTGGTTACGCCAGAAAGTCAACCCGGACCAGGGATATACCGCCAGGCATGCCGGAAGTTGCTGGCGGGGTCAGCAAGGAAACCGGGCCGGTGGACAGAAGTTGTCTGGCAGAGGAGTCGGACCAGGGGATTTGCACCGGACGCACCAGCGAAACCAAGGGGGAAATGCAGCAATGAAGGGAATCTCCGTCGCACTAATGTTCGCGCTAGCTTTCACCGCGGTCGCCCCGGCCATGGCCGCTCCTGCCGTCGTCCTCACGGGTGACCTGGAGACAAGGTTCACGGCCCGGAAGGGCTCTGTCATCAACGAATCCTTCCTGACCTTGCAGGCCGGTCTGCAGGGCGGAGCGGAGAAAACGAAGGCCGTCGTGATCCTGGCGCCCTGGGTCAAGCCGGATCCGTTCTATACCCAGAAGTGGGTGGACCCGGCCGATCCGAGCAAGGGAACGACCGAGGAGTTCATCCCGTCCAACGCCACCCGCGTTACTTTCGCTGACCCGATGGAGATCCCCGGCAATCCGGTCGGTGAGTCCTTCGAGAGCGGGAGCATCTTCACGCAGGGCTTCGCCAACATGATCAGGGCCATGTACCTCCAGACGACCGGCGCCTTCTGGAACGGCGGGCCGGAGGCCACGACGACCATCGGCACCATTGGCATCATGGAGAGCCCGTTCGTGGGCGACCTCGGCAGCCGGCGAGGGATCAAGGTTGAGGGCTTAAAACTCGGCCCGCTCGGAGTCGAGGCCTTCTACGCCCCGGCCGGCGGTTTCTCCCGGACCTTCTATTTTAACGAGGACTACCAAAACCCGCAGACCCGGGTGAAGAACGTCGACTCCGTGACGGGTACACAGCTCACCGCCCGGTTCTCCCGGCTCAGCCTAGGGGCGAACATCGTCCGCTCCGTCGTCACCGGCGAGGAGAAGCCGGAAATGGCGTTCACCGCCGCTTGGTCACCCGGGGCCAACCTGGCGCTCGACGGGTACGTGATCCGCGACCGCAACGAGAAGCATGTCGTGCGGGTCAACGGGGCCTACGGCGTGAACCCGAACCTGACCCTCACGGCTTCCTACCGGCAGGCCGACGAGGAGATCAACCCGCTCTACCCGACCCGCTACGATGCCAACGGCGACGGCTTCCTGACCACTGACGAGTGGGTCGACTCGGTGAACAACCGGAAGTTCGCCGCCTTTGACAATCGGACTGGCCCTGCGGTGGGGGCGGACTTGCGGGTGGCCGGGGTCCACGTCAACGGCTCCTACGACTGGGCGACCACCTCGACTGATCCGAACCATGTGGCGCGGATGGCAGCCGACACGACCCTGGCAGGGTTTAAGCTCCGCGGCGCGGTCAAGTACGTCGGGGGCGACCTCGACCGGGCCCAATGGGGCGCCGAGCGCGACTTCGACCTGGCCGGCCTGAAGGTCCGCAGCGCCTACACCGGTGAACGGTATTCCGACCAGGTCGTCAGCCACGAAGTCCGGGCGGCGACCACCCTCGACCTGCTCCAGCCCGTCAAGGGCCTGACCCTGGACGCCCGGTACAAGGTCTTTGAGGAACCAGAGGGGATGGCCGAGCTGGTCGACGAGTTCGAGGCCAACGCCCGGTACCGGGCGCCGAACGGCATGACCTTCGGGATCCGCCACCTGGTGGATGCAGCCCATCCCGACGGCGATCTTGCCTTCACTTCCGGCCTGCGGGTCGTTTTCTAAAGCCCGCCGGACTCGGAACTACCCGACTGCAGAAAGAGGCTGTCCCGCGAAGGTGGGACGGCCTCCTTTCGTTTAAGCAGGAAGGCTGCGGCAGGGGGGAGAACTACCGTAGGGCGCTGCGGCAGCCCTCCCAGAGGCGCCGCGGGCATACTACGGGCAAGCGGCGGCCGGCCTGCGGGCCGGCCCGCCTGAGTGGAGGGGTGTTTCGGGTGAGCAGACTGGATAACTTGGAGTATCTGGCGAGCGCCGATCCGGCCGGCATGGGGGAATGGGTGGCGGGCCTGCCCGAGCAGTGCGAGGAAGCCTTCCGCCTCGGCCAGGAGGCGCCGCTGCCGGAGGCGGCGGGGGTGCGGCAGGTGGTCGTGGTCGGGATGGGAGGCTCGGCAATCGGTGCCGACCTCCTGCGAGGCTATGTCGAGGGGGAGATGGCGATTCCCTTCCTGGTCAGTCGCACCTACCACCTGCCGGCCTTCGTGAGCCGGGAGACGCTGGTCATCGCCTCCAGTTACTCGGGGAACACCGAGGAGACGCTCTCCGCCTATGGAGAAGCCCGGGAACGGGGAGCCAGGATGTTCGCCATCGCCTCCGGTGGGGAGCTGGAACGGCGGGCGCAGGCTGACGGCGTGCCCTTCTGCCGGATTCCGGGGGGTTATTCGCCCCGGGCGGCGCTGGGCTATTCCTTTGTCCCGCTGCTGGCGGTCCTCTCCCGCCTCGGCTTGATCCGTGACCGGGCGGAGGACTTGGCGGAGGCGGTGAAGGTGATGCGGGAACTCCGGGCGGAGCTGGGGCAGGGGACGCCGGCCGCCGACAACCCGGCGAAGCAGCTGGCGGAGCGGCTCTACGGCAAGCTGCCCTTCATCTACGGCGCCGCTCCCTGGAGCTCGGCCGTGGCCTACCGGTGGAAAGGGCAGGTGAACGAGAACGCCAAGAACCTCTCCCATTCCAACATCCTGCCTGAGCTGAACCACAACGAGACGGTCGGCTGGGAATTCCCGGAGAGGCTCACCGCCCAGATCGAGGTGGTCCTCCTGCGCGACCGGGAGGACCACCCCAAGGTCCAGCGGCGGTTCGAGGTAACCAGCACCATTATGCGGCCTCACGTAAGCGGGATTACGGAGGTTTGGTCGCGGGGCCACTCCATCCTGGCGCGCCTTTTCTCTCTGATCTACCACGGGGACTTCACCAGCTACTACCTGGCGCTGCTGAACGGTGTCGACCCCACGCCGGTCAAGGTCATCGACTACCTCAAGGGTGAGCTGGCGAAGGTCTGATGTTCGCCATCGGGCTCGATCTGGGGGGGACCAAGATCGCCGCCGGGGTGGTGGCCCCGGACGGCCGGGTGGTGGTGAGTGCCGTCCGTCCGACGCCGGTCGGGGGAGGAGTGCCGTCTGTCCTGGCGGAGCTGGCGGAGGCGGCGCAGGGAGTGGCTGCGCAGGCAGGGCTGGCCGTAGGAGAGGTCGAAGCGGCGGGGCTCGCCTGCCCCGGACCGGTCGACCCGGCCACCGGCACGGTGAGTTACGCCCCCAACCTGCACTGGCGCCAGGTGCCGGTCCGCGAGCTGCTCTCAGCCCGCCTGCCCTGGCCGTGTGTGGTGCTCAACGACGCCGACGCCGCGGCGCTGGGCGAAGCCCACTTTGGTGCGGGCCGGGGGGCGGAGCTTATGCTGTACCTGACCGTCAGCACCGGCATCGGAGGCGGAATCGTCCGCCAGGGCGAACTCCTGACCGGCGCCCACGGAGCGGCCGGAGAGTTCGGCCATCAGGTGATCGAGCCCGGAGGGCCTCTCTGCCGCTGCGGCCGGCAGGGGTGCCTCGAGGCGCTGGCCTCCGGCACGGCCACGGCCCGCCGGGCGGTGGAGCGACTCCGCCAAGAACGACCATCCCTCTTGCAGCAGTTGGCCGGCGGGGACCCGGAGCGGATCACCGCTGCCCTGGTGGGAGAGGCGGCGGCGCGGGGGGACTCCCTGGCAGCCGAGGTGATCGCCGAGACGGCCAGCTATCTAGGGATCGGTGTGGCGAACCTGGTAGCGGCCTTCGACCCGGACCGGGTGGTGATCGGCGGCGGGCTGGCCAACCTGGGGAAGCGGCTTCTCGATCCGGTACGGCAGTTGGTCCGCCGGGAGGTCCTGCCGCCGGCCGGGGAACGGGTGGAGATCGTCCAGGCAACCCTGGGCGCGTTTTCCGGCGTGGTGGGTGCGGCCTGGGCCGCCCGGGGGGCGGTGAGCTGCAGTTAGGGACGGCCCTGCCAAAGAAGGAGAAGCTGCCTCGCTTGGGGAACCAATTCCGTGCGGATTCGCACAGTCTCGTGAGTGCTGTCCGATCGGAGGGGGAGGAAGCGCGTGAGAGAAGCGGCCCGGCGTTGCCGAGAGGCTCCGGATACGCTTGCCCTCGTACAACAGTACCTGGCGGAACCCCTGGCACTGGTGGAGGAGCGTATGCACCAGGCGGTGCTGGAGGGGGAAGAGCCGACCAGGCAGTTGCTGGCCGGCAGCCTGCGCCAGGGGGGCAAGCGCATCCGGCCGATCCTGGCCCTTTTGGCCGCGGAGGCGCTGGGAGGGTCTCCGGCTCCGGCGGTCGACGCCGCGGCCGCGGCGGAGTTGATCCACACCGCCAGCCTGCTCCACGACGACGTGGTCGATCACGCCGCTACCCGCCGGGGTAAGCCGACCCTCCACAGCTTGTGGGGCAACAAGCTGGCGGTGCTGGGAGGGGACTTTATCCTGGCGCAAGCCCTCCGGCTGCTCCTGGGCACCGGCGACCTTCGCCTGATGGAGAGCATGGCCACCACCGTTGCGGCTATGGGCGAAGGTGAGATTCTGCAGATCTTCCACCTCTTCGATACTGACACCACCGAAGAGGACTACCTGGCCCGCATTCGCCGAAAGACGGCCGTCCTGATGGCCTGCGCCTGCGAGATGGGGGCCCGGCTGGCCGGCGCTTCGCCCTCGGCGGTCGAGGCGCTCAAGGCCTACGGGATGGCGGTCGGACTGGCTTTCCAGGTGGTGGACGACTTGCTCGACTACGTGGGCGACCAGACGACCGTCGGCAAGCCGGTGGGCAGCGACCTTCTGGAGGGGAACCTCACTCTGCCGGTGATCCATGCCCTCCGGAAACCCGGCGGCGGCGTGATCCGCGACTGGCTGGAGCGGCGGGCGCTGACGCCCAAGCGGGTGCAGCACGTCGCGGACTTAGTCCGGCGCTACGGCTCCCTGGATTACGCCTACGGGGTCGCTGAGGGGTTCGTCAAGGAGGCGCAGGCGGCGCTGGCCGGCTTACCTGACACGCCGGCCCGGGCCTGGCTGGACGCGCTGGCTGTCTACTTGCTCTGCCGGGAGTCGTAGTGGAAGGAATTCCTTGGAGCAGGAAGAAATAGCATCGCAAGAGTTGATTTGACGGTAGGCTCCGAGGCGGTGGGTCGAGGAGGAGGCGAAGGCTGTGACCAAGAGGCAGACGGCGCTCGGACTACTCTTCATAGCACTGGCAGTGACTGTTGGTGGGGCCGGTCTCCCCGTGGCGGCAGAGGAGGACGAACTCCAGTATGAGCAGGTGCTGGTGATCAAGGACCTGGGGAACGGCGAGTCCCTGAAGCGGCCGATGAGCGTGACGGTGGACGGTCTGGGGCGGGTCATCGTCAACGACATTTCGGACAAGGTCCACGTCTTCGACCAGAATGGCAAGCACCTTTTCTCCTTCGGGAAGAAGGGCAAGAAGGACGGGCAGTTCCGGGACACGTACGGCTTGGCGGTGGACGCCCAGAACCGCCTCTATGTGTCGGACACCGGCAACTACCGGGTGCAGGTCTTCGACAAGGACGGCAACTTCCTCGCCAAGTTCGGTGAGAAGGGCGACGGAGAGGCCCAGTTCCTCCGCCCGGGGTCCCTGGCGGTCAAGGACAGAACGATTTACGTCGCGGACATCGACGCCCACCGCGTCTCTGTCTGGAGCCTGGATGGGCAGCATCTCTTCAACTTCGGCGAGAAGGGGACCAAGAACGGCCAGTTCATGT
>DYFA01000018.1 GCA_020725425.1 Aneurinibacillus sp. | reverse complement strand
TCATACCCGTAGTGTCGCTGGTTCGAGTCCAGCCGCCGCTACCAGGTTGAAGGACATATTTTGCTTGTGAAACTGAATATCGTGGGCCATTAGCTCAATCGGTAGAGCATCCGACTCTTAATCGGACGGTTTAGGGTTCGAGTCCCTGATGGCCCACCAGAGTTGCGTAGGTAAGCGTGAGGGCGGTCGCAGTCAGTGCGGCCGCCCTCTGCTATCGGTGCCCAATCGGTGCCCAATAGCCGCGTCAATGGCGTCGGCGGCCTCGTGCTGCAGGGCGGGGGTGACGTGGGAGTAGATGTCGAGGGTGGAGTTGCCCCGGTCTGGTGAACAGCCAAGGGCTAGGATGCAACTGCCTGTGACTCCGGTATCGTGGAAAGCCCAGGAGCGTCTGCATCGTAAACTCCGCCGCTTGGTAGCGCGGGGCAAGCGCCGCTCGGTGGCGGTCACCGCGGTGGGCCGGGAGCTGTTGGGTTTCGTCTGGGCGGTAGCCTGCTTGGTCGAGCAGTCACCCAAAATGGCCGAGGCGGCGGCGTAGAGAAGTCCATCTTGAAGTAGGCTTGGGTACCAAGGTTTTCCGGTGAGGCCGAGTCTCTTGCTCGACGGGAGGTCCAAGGACGTGACCCGGGAAGGGGAGGATCCTCGAGGCTGCTATGTGCTAGGGCTAAGCCGAACGCGCGCTTCCAGTCCGAGGCAGCTCCCCGACGGTTACATGCCATGCGGTAACCAACCCGCGCATATCAGAGTGTCTAACCGTCGCGAAAGGTCCGCTCTTGGACCTCCCAAAGGGCAAACAGATGTTCGGCGTTGATGGCCTCGTTCATATCAGGGGCAGCCGGGTAGAAGGAGAGACCTCCTGGGGGTGGAGCGCGGAGCCCAGCCCCCAGGAGGAAGGCGGCCCGCTGCACCCGTCCGGATCTGGCCGGTGAAGACATCCGCCAGCAGGGGGGGCGCAGGGTGGCCTCCCATCCCATTGTCGTCGCCAAGCGGCAGGTTGTCACGGGCCGGCCCGGCCGCCGCTACAAGTGATCCGTGATTTCCAAGCCCGGCAGGATTCAAGGGTGCCGTAAGCATAAGGATAGCAGTAAATAGGCGGCTTGAGCTTCAACTGGCCCTTGGCAACAAGATTGGTGAGGGTCGAGTCGGTTTTCCCCCGACCCGTGTTCCACTCTGGTTCCGCGTGCTCTCCAAGCCTGCCCAGTGCCGGAGGTGTACCGAGATGTGCGTGAACAGGAAAGGTCCGGTCAGATACGGCTTGGTCGCCTCGCTCGTCATCGCCCTGCTGCTGGCCGGTGTTCCGGGCGTCGCCCGCGCCAGCGGCGGGCTGGAGGTCGGCGCGCCCATGCCCGCCGTCACCGTGGCCGACTGGGACGGCCGGCCGGTGCAGCTACGCCCCGCTCCCGACCGGGCGCTCTACGTGGTCTACTGGCAGTGGGATTACGTGCAGAGCCGGGCGGAGCTCATGGCCCTGGACGCGCTGGACGAGGAGTACCGCGCCCTTGGGGTAGACATTGTCGCCGTCCACGACGGAGAATGGCACGACCGGGCTGCCGCCTGGTTCCGGCGAATGGCTTTCAGCTTCCCTTCCTATTGGGACACTACCGGCTTCTTCCGGACTCTGGGCGACGCGAGAAACGTCCCCCGGGTCGGAATCGACGCCGACGGCCGGGTCCGGGTTCTCAATCGAGGGTTTATCCTGGAGGCTGCCCCAGCCCTAAGGAACCTACGAACCGATCTTAACAGATTGCTCTCCGTCCCGGCCCCGGAAGACACGAGGGGCCTTCCGCCCGGTCTTCCGCCGGTGGGCGCTCCTCTCCCCGAGTTCGCCCTGCCCGACTTCGAGGGCAAGACGTTCCGGACCAGCTCCTTGAAGGGACATAAGGCGGCCTGTTATGTCTTTTGGTTCTCAAACTGCGGCTTTGCCAGGAGTGTTCTGCTCAGGCTGCAAGCCCTCTATCCGGAGTTCTATGCGAGGGGGGTTGAGTTCGTCTCCATCAACGTCTGGGAGTGGCTGCCGTTTGCCCGGGACTGGCTGAGGAGTAACCCCCTGCCGTTCGTGAACCTCCGCGACGAGTTCGGGTTGGTGAGCGACCGCTTCGGGGTCTGGGGCGTCCCGGTCCTGGTGGTCGTGGACAAGAGCGGCCTTGTCACGTTCTCGGGAATCGGCGACGACGTTCACGCCGCCGACCTTCGGCAGCTCCTGGAGGCCGTGGCCGAGCCCGCCGGACCCGGACCGGCCGGCCCGGACGACCCGCTGCGTAACCTCCAACCCCTGATCGAGGTGGCCGGGGACTTCGACGGCCTGTCGGTTTACGCCGACCCCCTGTTGGGGCCCGACCGCACTTCGACTCTGGCCCGGGGACTCCGCGAGTGCCTTGACAGCCTCTACGCCGCCCTCAGCATCGACAAGTTGGTGTTCTCCGGCAGCGACTCGTCGCTGACCCTCTACGCCGACCCGATGCGCTACTACCCCGATTCGGGAGCCCCGTGCATGAGTCTGGGCTACGCCGTGTGCTCCCTCACACCGCGGCCGCAAGTCCGCCTCTACGTCCTCTGGACCGTGGACGCGGACACAACCCTTGCCGTGATGCGCCACGAACTGGTCCACGGCCTCCTGAAACTCGCCAGCGGCACCTTCCCGCCGAAGTGGTTCGACGAGGGGCTGGCCGACTCTCTCATGTCCGCCCGCCGGCCGGATTACTTCACTGTCTCAAGGCTGCGGGAAGGTCCGGACCGCCCGGGACCCGACGACCTCAGCCGCATGTTCAACGAGGACTCCAACGCCAGCATCGCCCGGGCTGTGTCCCACGCCGCGGTCCTCTACATCCTTCACACCTACGGCGCGACCGGGATCGCGGCCGTCATCGACGCTCTGGCCGGCGGCTCCGCGTTTCCTGAAGCCATCCAGCAGGGCCTTGGGGTGTCTATCGACCGGCTCTGGGAGGATTTCTGGGCCGACGTCCCGGCCGCCGCTGAGCGGGCGGCCAGGGTGCCCGAGCCGCCCCAGGAGTTCCCCGATGTCCGCCTCTGGGCAGCCGGGTACGACGAGATACGCACACTCGTCAGGCTCGGGGCGGTCAACGGCTTCCCCGATGGGTCGTTCCGACCCGACGCCCTCGTCACCAGGGCCGAGTTCGCCAAGATGGCCGTTCTCACGCTGGGGATTCCTCAGGATACGGCTCTGCCGGCCGGCTACGAGGACGCGGCCTCGGTTCCGCTGTGGAGCCTTCCCTACATGAGTGCGTGCCTGCGCGACCGTATCATCCGCGGGGACCAGGGCCTAATTCGCCCTGGTGACACCATCACCCGGGCCGAGGCGGTGGTCATGATCGTCCGGGCGCTCGGGCTCACGCCACAGGAGGGCGAACTCGACTTCAGCGACGCCTCGGCCATCCCGTCCTGGGCCGCCGCCTACGTGTGGGAGGCGGCCTGCCAGGGGGTCATCGACTGCGGCGGGGGCGTGGAGTTCGAGCCCCGGAAGCCGGTGACGCGCCGGCAGGCCGCCATCTGGCTGGAACGGGCCTACCGGCTCAGGACTTCGATGGCCGTGCCGGCTCTCTTGGGTTGGGGCGGGTGATGCCGAGCTGCAGGCCGGCCTGGCCGACGGCGCGGACCGGCCGGGCCCCACGGCGGTGCTCAGGTCCGCCGCCTCGCTCGACAGCCGCAGGTGGGCCAACTGCTACGCCCTGAAGCTCAAGTTCGACAGCAAGGCGGTCCAGGGCGGGGCGGGGAGGGCCGCCCTGGCGAGCCTGTTCAGAACCTACTTCGACGCGGGCGGCATGCAGGTCCAGGCGAACGTTCTCGACGCCGAGACGCTCAGGGCGGCCCAGCGCGACCCGTCGGCCCACCCCGGCATAGTCGTGCGCGTGGCCGGGTACTGTGCCTACTTCAACGACCTCCAACCGGCCGATGGAGGAGGCCCTTGGGACCGCGGCCGAGTTCTTGGCCTCGGCAGGGGTTCGTGTCTTCAGGCCGGGCGAGGAGGAGTGGGACTTAGCGGAACCTGAGGAGCCCAAGTGTTCACAGCATTGATCACCGTTGTCAGATGGCCTGCTTCTTCAGGCACTCCACTATCTCCCTCGCTTTCGCGACGGAATCCTGTACGATATCTGTCGGATAGTCCTTCAGAGCTTTGCCTAGCTCCTGTGGGTATCTAGTCGATACACCGGCCGCCCCCAGCCGGGCGAGGAACTTGACCTAGTCGGACGTCAGCTCGGGCCGAGCCAATCCGACGAGCTGAACCAGGTGTTATGGGTTCTGGGAGGAGCGTTCCTGGTGCGCCGGACCACGAGGCCCTTGAGAGCTCTCTCCACAGCCAGGTGACACATGAACACTGCGTATATGTACCGCCCCGAATCGAGCATGGCCTCAGCGGAACCAAGGTCGTATTCGGACTGGCTAAGCCCTACCCCCAGTCGAAGGCCTCGGTGTCATGGATGAATACGAGTCCGGTGTTACGTGTGGTCCGTGCCTGGAGGGACGACGCGACTGGGGAAGAGAGTGTCATGGATGAATACGAGTCCGGTGTTACGTGTGGGGCAGGGGGAGAGCGTGGGCCATAAGGTGACGGGCGAAAGCCGAATTGGCGGCCTCTTCGGCGGTGAAGACGAAGAGGTCGAGGCCCGTCGGGAAGCGATCCGGCAAGCAGGCCGGGATCCTGTCGCGAGGCTGGAGGCGCGCGTACTCCGTATCGCCGGAAATCACGATCAGGACATCGATGATATCGCTGGCCGCCGTGTGCGTCTCCTTGGCCCACGATCCACAGAGGTAAACGCCAAGCACCTCTTCCCGCGCCAGGAGGGCCCTGGCCAACCGGTCAAGAGCCTCCCTGACGGACGCTCTATCGGGCCAGAAGACCTTGGAACTCAATGATCTCACCCGCCAGGGTAACAGCCGTCTCCGCCTCCTGGAAGGTGTAGAGCTCAGCTTCTCTGCCGCCTGATGAGCTGAGAAAGGAAACACGCCCATTCGTAATGGCCCAGGGTGATGCAACTACGGGCGTGCTTATGGTCGGCTTCCGCCTGCCTCATCCAGTCGCGGCTCCGTTCGGCCATCGCTTTAGATCCTCCACTTCTCTCTCACAGCTTCTCCGATCGACTGCGGGCCCCTTCCTACTTCTTCCGGCTAGTCAAACGACCTCAGAGTGCCGACGTCTCCACCGGCAAGCCCTTACCGGTCTGCTGCGGGAGCTCTTCTTCGTCCCACAGGGACGGACCGAACATATCCTGCAGGACAGGACCCTCGGAGCGCGAACCGCCCGCTTGGCGGAAAGCACGACGCTGGGTCGCCCGTGGATTCCGCCGCTCGTCTCGGGGAGGCGTCATGGACGATATGGACGATCTGCAGGACCTCAAGGCGCGGCGGGCGGCGGTCCTCCTCGCCCACAACTACCAGCCCGACGAGGTGCAGGACGCCGCCGACCACGTCGGGGACTCTTTTGAACTGAGCCTGCTGGCGTCCCGGACCGAGGCAGAGGTCATCGTCTTCTGCGGGGTCCACTTCATGGCCGAGGCGGCCGTCCTTCTGTCCCCGGAGAAGGTGGTGCTCCTGCCTGACCTGGAGGCCGGCTGCCCCCTGGCCGAGAGCGCCACCCCCGCTGACGTGAGGTCCCTCCGGGCCGCGCACCCCGGGGCGGCGGTGGTCTCCTACGTGAACACCACCGCCGCGGTGAAGGCGGAAAGCGATGTCTGCGTGACCTCGGCCAACGCCGTCGAGGTGGTTTCCGCCCTGCCCCAGGACGAGATCATCTTCCTGCCCGACGCCAACCTGGGCCGGCACATCGCCGAACGAACGGGCAAGCGGGTTATCACCACGGGCGGACACTGCCCCGCGCACCGGGCGGTGACGGTGAAGGACGTCGAGAGGGCCCGGGCCGAGACGCCCGGGGCCGTCGTGATGGTCCACCCTGAGGTTCCCCCGGAGGTGGCGGCCCGGGCCGACCTGGTCCTGGGGACCGGGGGGATGGTTCGCCAGGCGCGCGAGCGGCCGGCGAAGGAGTTCGTGATAGGAACGGAGGCGGGCATGCTTTACCGCCTGCGGAAGGAGAACCCGGGCAAGTCCTTCCATCTTCTCTCGCCGGCGCTGTGGTGCCCCGACATGAAGAAAACCACTCTGGACAAGGTCACCGAGGCTCTGCGCGACCTGTCACCGCGGGTCGTGGTCCCCCCCGAGGTGGCCGGGCCCGCCCGCCGGGCCCTGGAGCGGATGCTGGAACTCACGGGAGGCGGGAGCTGATGGAGACCCTCCTGCTGGAGGACGTGGTTGCCCGGGCCCTGCGCGAGGACTGGGGGACCGGCGACCTGACCACGGAGGCCCTGATTCCCCCCGCGCTCACCGGCGAAGGGGACATTATCTTCCGGAGCGGCGGCGTGGTGGCCGGAATGCCCGTGGCGGCCTGCGCCTTCCGGCTCTCGGACCCCGGTATAAGCTTCGATCCGGCGGCGGCGGAAGGGGAGGAGGTTCCGCCCGGACACATCGTCGCCGCCGTGCGCGGCCCCGTGGCCGGCATCCTCCGGGCGGAGCGGGTGGCCCTCAATTTCCTCGGGCGCCTGTCGGGCATCGCCACCGCCACCCGCCAGGCGGTGCGGGCGGTGG
>DYFA01000002.1 GCA_020725425.1 Aneurinibacillus sp. | reverse complement strand
TTGATGTTGTAGCTCTCCCCATCCGGCCCCACCCCGACGGTGGCGATGACTGGCAGATACCCCTCCCGGGAGAGGACGTGAAGGGGTTCAGGATCGATCGACACCACCTCGCCCACCCGGCCCAGGGTCCCTCCGGCGGCCGGCTTCACCCTGATCAGCCCGGCGTCCAGCCCGGAGAGCCCGATCGCCCGGCCGCCGTGGAGGTTGATCAAGTTCACCAGCTCTTTGTTCACCTTGCCGACCAGCACCATCTGGGCGACCTCCATCGTCTCGTCGTCGGTCACCCGCCGCCCGTTGACGAAACTGGTCTCCTTGCCCAGCCGTTTCAGCAAGGCGGTGATCTCCGGTCCGCCGCCGTGGACCACCACGGGGTTGATGCCGATGTACTTCAGGAGGACCAGGTCGCGCATCACCGATTCCCGGGTCGTCCGGTCACCCATGGCGCTCCCCCCGTACTTGACCACGAAAGTGCGCCCGTAGAACCGCCGGATGTACGGCAGCGCCTCGCTCAACGTCCTCGCCTTGGCGATCAACTGGTCCACGCTCGCCTCTCCTCTCCCAAAAGCCCCAGCCCGGCCCTTCGCCGGCTAACTCCTCGTCAGGTCCGGTAGCGCCCGTTGATGCGGACGTAGTCATACGACAGGTCGCAGCTCCACACCGTGGCGGCGCCGTCTCCCTGGTTCAAGTCGAGCCGCACCGCGATCTCCCGCCGCCCCAGCTCGGCCTTGAGACCGGCCTCGTCGAAGGGTTGGGCCACCCCGCCCCGGGCGACGAGCCTCCCGGCCAGGTACACGTCGGCCTTTGCCGGGTCGAAGTCGGCCGGAGCCCGCCCGGCAGCCGCCAGGATCCGCCCCCAGTTGGGGTCTTCCCCGAACATGGCCGTCTTGACCAGGCACGAGGTGGCCACTGTCTTGGCGATCGTCCGCGCCGCCCCGTCGCTGGGAGCGTGGACCACCTCTATCGTGAGGAGCTTCGTCGCCCCCTCCCCGTCCCGGGCGATGTCCCGGGCGAGCTTCCCGGCCACCTCCTCCAGCGCCGCCACGAAGGCGGCGTAGGCCGGCGACCCCGGCGTCACCGGCGGATTCTTCGCCTGCCCGTTGGCGAGGAGGACGGCGAAGTCGTTGGTGCTGGTGTCCCCGTCCACCGTGACGGCGTTGAAGGTGCGGTCGACCACCTCCCGGAAGGCGGCGTCCAGCGCCGCTGGCGGGAGGTCGGCGTCGGTGGTGAGGAAGGCCAGCATCGTGGCGAGGTCGGGGTGGATCATCCCCGATCCCTTGGCCATGCCGCCGACCCGCACCGGAACCCCGTTCAGCTCCACTTCCACCGCGCCGAACTTGGGAAAAGTGTCGGTCGTCATGATCGCCCGGGCCGCCGCCTCGTCGGCCCCCACCGACTGCTCGAGCTTCGCCGGCAGGCCGGCCAGGCCGGCCCGCAGCTTCGCCATCGGCAGCGGCACGCCGATCACCCCGGTCGAGGCGACCAGGACCTCCTCGGCCGCCACCCCGAGTCCCTGCGCCACCGCCGCCGCCGTCTCCCGGGCGTCGGCCAGCCCCTGGCCGCCGGTACAGGCGTTGGCGTTGCCGGCGTTCACCACCACCGCCCGGACCCGGCGTCCGCCGGCCAAGTGTTCCCGGCAAACGAGCAGAGGGGCAGCCTGCACCCTGTTCCGGGTGAAGACGGCCGCCGCCGCCGCCGGAGCCTCAGACACCAAAAGCGCCAAATCGGGGAGGGACGGGTCCCGCTTCAAGCCGGCGCTCCCCGCCGCCACCCGGAAACCCCGCGGGGCGGTCACCCCGCCGGGGATGCTCTTGTTCGCCGTCTTCATCCCGCGCCTGCCTCCCTCGCTCCTCGTCCGCCTCACGGCCAGAGCCCGGCCAGCGGCAACCCCGTTGTCTCGGGGAAGCCGCAGAGGACGTTCAGGTTCTGGACCGCCTGCCCTGCGGCGCCTTTCACCAGGTTGTCAAGGGCGGCCAGGGCGACCAGCCGCCGGGTCCGGGTGTCGACCCGCACCGCCACGTCCACCCGGTTGGAGCCGGCCACCGCCTTGGTCTGCGGCAACGCGTCTCCCTCCAGGAAGGAGATCATTGGCTCCCCAGCGTAGCGGCGGCGGTAGGTCTCGGCCACCTCCGCCGGCTCCACGCCCGGCCTGAGGCGCAGGTAGGCTGTGACCAGCATCCCCCGATTCATCGGGATGAGGTGGGGTGTGAAGGTCACCGCCGCCGGTTGCCCGGCGGCCACCGCCACCAGCTGCTCGATCTCCGGGGTGTGCCGGTGCCCGGCCACCTTGTAGGCCCGGAGATTCTCCGCCACCTCGGGAAAGTGGTACTCCAGGGCCGGATGGCGCCCCGCGCCCGAAACCCCCGACTTGGCGTCGACGATCAGGCCCTCCGGCTCGGCCAACCCGGCCTCGAGCGCCGGCCAGACCGCCAGTGCCGCGGCGGTGGGGTAGCAACCGGGATTTCCAACCAGGCGGGCCTTGCGGATCTCCTCGCGGAAGAACTCGGGTAGGCCGTAGACCGCCTCGGCCAGGAGGTCGGGGCAGGCATGCGGCTGTCCGTACCAGGCGGCATAGACCGCGGCCTCCCGGAAGCGGAAGTCGGCCCCGAGGTCGATCACCCGAGCCCCGGCGGCGAGCAGCGGCGGGGCGAGGGTCATCGCCACCCCTGACGGTACGGTGAGGAAGACCACGTCGCACCCGGCGACCGCCTCGGGAGAGTCTGTCGGTGCAAAGGCCAACCTGGGGTAGGAGGCGCCGAGGGAAGGGAAGGCCTCTCCCACCAGGCGGCCGGCGAGAGAACGCGAGGTGACCGCCGCCACCTCAACCTGCGGGTGTCCAACCAGCAGGCGCAGCAACTCTCCCCCGGTGTAGCCGGAGGCCCCGACGATCCCCACCCGGACCTCTTCCATGTCGTCCCTCCGCTCCGGCCCGCCCTGCCGCCACACTCTTCCAAGCACGGCAGGGGTCGGACGTATTGTTATAATTATACTCGTGGGTGTATAAAGTTGCAAGAGCCCGGGAGGAGAAATCCCAGACCGCTCGAGGCCGGCTCGGGCAGCGGCCGGGGAGGTAGAAGCGGCCAGCAGGGTGGAATCAGCCGAAGAGCCCGCTGAGCTCCATCACCAGAGCGTCCGGGTCGAGGCCTTGTGACCGGGCGACTTCCTCGAGGGTGTGATCGAGCAGTTCGGGATGTTGTTCGTGGTTCACGCCGTAGTCGCTCAGGAGCCAGGTGGCCTCCGGGTGGCGCCGCATCAGGTCCCGCATCCGGGTGGTCCGCCCCAGGGCGAACTGTTCCTTCTTCGCCATCTCGCCACCTCCTGGGCGTATTGTCTCAGGCCGCGAGCGAAACTATTCCACGACCACAGCCAGGACAAAGCCGCAGGCCGGGCAGCGCCTCCCTCGCAGGAGCGAGCGGACCGCGTAGCCACGGCGCCGGATGACGGTCGTCCCGCACTCCGGGCAGCGGGTGTCGGAGCCCTCCAGCTCCGCCACGTTGCCGAGATAGACGTAGCGCAGGCGCTGGCGGGCGATTTCGGCCGCCTTTTCCAGGGTCACGAGCGGCGTCGCCGGCAAGTCCAGGCGATATTGGGGGAAGTACCGGCTGAAATGGAGCGGCACGTCCGGGCCGAGGCGTTCAGCCACCCACTCCACCAGTGCCTGGATCTCCTCCGGAGAATCGTTCTTAGTGGGAATGAGCAGGTTGGTAAGCTCGACGTGGGCCCGGGCGGCGGCCGTCTCCACCGTGCGCAGCACCGGTGCCAGCCGTCCCCGGCAAAGCTCCCGGTAGAAGTCCTCGGTGAATCCTTTGACGTCGATATTCAGGGCGTCCACGTACGGCAGGAGTTCCGCAAACGGCTCAGGGTTGATCTCCCCGTTGGTCACCAGGACGTTCTTCAAGCCCGCCTCCCTGACTGCCCGCGCCGCATCGAGGACGAACTCGAACCCCACCAGCGGCTCGTTGTAGGTGTACGCCACGCCGATGCAGCCCTCGCCGGCCCGCTCCTGCGCCAGTTCCACCACCTCCGCCGGCGCGAGGGGGACCGTCTCGGCCTCCGACTGGGCGATCTGCCAGTTCTGGCAGAAGGCGCACTGGAGGTTGCAGCCGATCGAACCGAGGGAGAGGATGGTATGGCCGGGGAAAAAGTGATACAGCGGCTTCTTCTCCACCGGGTCGAGCGCCACGGAGGAACAGGCCCCGTAGTAGAGGTAGATCAGCCTCCCGCCGACGTTCCGGCGGGTCCGGCAGACCCCGGCGGCGCCCTCAACCAGCCGGCACTCCCGGGGGCAGAGCCGGCAGCGGACAGCGTTCCCCTCCAGCCGCTCGTAGTGGCGGGCCTCGACTGCTCCGGGCGGGACGTTCACCGGGGCGCTCAATGGTAGCGCACCACCTTGAACCGGAAGAGCTCCACCGGCTCGCCGGGGCCGATTCCTGCTTTCCGGCGGGCGATGTCGAGCTGCTCCTCCACCGTATCGACCCCCTCCAGATCCGGTAAAAGCAGCCCGGAGCGGGCGCCCCGCCGCACGATGACGCCGTACACCCTGGGGTCCAGTTCCCCCGGCCCACGGACAGGCTCGGGCGGCGTCAGGACGTCCACCGAAACGTCCAGGTCCGCCAGTTCGGCCTCCTCCACCGGCGGGAAGCGTGGATCTTCGGTGGCGGCGCAGATGGCGTAGCGGATGATCTGCCGGGCCAGGTCCGGCTCGGTCGGGGCAGTCGTCCCGATGCAGCCTCTCAGCTCCCCGAACTTATGCAGGGAGACGAAGACCGCCGCCCGGCGGTTGAACTCCGGCGGCAGCGGGTCCGGCGGGGACAGGACCGCTCCCTCCTTGACATAGGCTGTGATCGCCTCCCGGGCCAGCGCCACGAAGGGATGAACGCCGACCTCTGAAGCCGCCGAGGCCGCCGAAGCCGAAGCCGCCGCTTCGTCCTGCGTGGGCGGCTTCGCCGCGGCAGTGGGTGGGTAGACCAGCGCTACACAGTAGCCGACCCCGAACGGTCCCTCGTAGGAGAGCACCTTGGTCTCCACCCGCCCGCCGTCGAAGGCACCGAGCATCATCAGGAAGGATCGGTAGCCGCACTCGCCGGCCGCCTCCCGCAAGCCCTCGTCGATGGTGGCGATCCCGTCCACGTCACCTCGCCGGAGCAGGGCCACCAGGCGACGGTCGAACTCCCTCCCGGCCGGGTCGAACCCGGCCGGGGCGTCCGGCGTCAGCCGGTGCGAGAGGTCGCCGCTGGCCACCAGGGCGATCGTACGCCCGACCGCTTCGGCGGCGGCGCGGATCGCCTGGCCGACCCGCCGCAGCTCCGCCGGGGGAAGGAGGGCCATTCCCAGCGGAACCACGGGAACGTCAACCCCCGCCTTCTGGAGAAAGTACAGCGGCACCAGGGCGCCGTGATCCAGCGCCAGCTCCAGGCCGTACCGGTCCGCGGTGCCCGGATCGAGCCCCACCGCGCCGATCCCCGCCGCGGCCAGTTGGGCCAGGATAGCTTCGGCCAGGGGGAGGTCGTTGGTGAAGGCGAAGCGCGCCCGGGCGCCGAAGCCGCGGAAATCCCCCGCCGGGGAGGGATCCAGCACCACCGCCACCGCGTCCCGGAAGACGGGCCCGTGGGGTGAGATCAGCACCACCGCCTCGACTGCCGCCTCGCGGATCTCGGCCGCCGCCTCCTCCATGGCCCTGACCGTGGCCTTCACCCGCTCCAGGTGGCCCCGCCCGATCTCCGGAATGAGGAGCGGCGGGTGCGGGGCGACGAGCCCCAGCTTCACTCCGCCGGATCGGGCGCCTGAACTCTGCCTCGGACTCTCCTCGTGCATCTCGCGCACCTCCGTTCGCCGGTCTATCCTCGGAAGAACATTATCCCCAGGAACCCCGCCCCCAGAATCGCCAACACCGGATGGAGACGCCAATGGCCGACCGCCGCAGCGGTGGCCAAAAGCAGCGCCGCGCTGCGCAGGTCCGGCACAGACTCCCGGGCCAGGCTCAAGGCAGCCACCGTCACCAGGGCCACCACCATCGGGCGCAAACCGGCGAACGCGGCCTTGAGCCAGGCAGAACCGGCCTGACGGCGCACGAACAGGGCCAGGCCCCAGACGATCACCACGGGGGGGAGGATCACCGCGATCGTGGCGGCGAGCGAACCCCAGACTCCCGCCTGCCGAAAGCCGACCAGCGTAGCGGCGTTGATGGCGATCGGCCCCGGGGTCATCTGGGAGAGGGCCACGGCGTCCACGAACTGCCGCGGCGAAAGCCAGCCGCGGCTTTTGACCAGCTCTCGTTCGAGCAGCGGAATCATGGCGTAGCCCCCACCGAAGGAGAAGAGGCCGAGCTTCAGGAAGCTGAAGAAGAGCTGAGCGATCATGGTCTTCCCTCCCCTGCCCCGTCCGCCCCGTCACCCGTCTCCGCCGGGCGCTCCCCGGCGGCTCGGCGGAAGAACAAAAGCCCCGCCGCCAGCCCTCCCACCAGCGCCAGGGCGGGATGGGCGTGGAAGGCGAGCAGCAGGACCACCCCGGCCAGGGCCAGGGCCAGCGACGGCCTGTCCCGCAGGGCGGCAGAGGCCAACTCCCAGGCGGCAAGGGCGATCAGGGCCAGGACCGCCGGGCGCACCCCGGCAAAAAAGCGCGCCACCCAGGGGTTTGCTTCAAGCCGGAGAAAGAAGGAGGCCACCAGGAGGATCGCCAGGAAGGAGGGGAGGGTTGCCCCTGCCGCCGCGGCCATGAGTCCTGCTGGTCCGGCCACCCGGTGGCCGATGAACACGGCGGTGCTGACCGCGATGGGGCCGGGCGCCGACTGAGCCACCGCCAGGGCGTCCAGGAACTCCTCGTCCGTCATCCACCCGCGCCGGTCCACCACCTCCCGCCGGATGAGCGGGACCATCGCCCATCCCCCGCCGAAGGTGAAGGCACCGATGAGGAAGAAGGTGTGGAACAGTTCGAAAACCAGGTCTCCAGCCACTGCTGCATCCTCCTGCGGCCGGCTCCGGCTGAGGCGCCCGGTCCGTTTCTCCCGGGGAGCGTGAGCTCGGGCCGGGGGATGAAGGCCGCGGGCGACTCCAGATGGCTCAGGTCGAGCGCCTTCCCCCCGACCGTCAACCGGACCCCGCACTCCGGAGCTAATTCATGGATGGTGTTCACGATCGAGTAGACGGTCAACGTCTCCGTATAGCCACCCGGCGGCCTCCGCCCGAAGTCCGGGGATAGATCGACCGTCACCAGCCCCGGCTCCAGGGAGACCCTCGTCACCCTGGTCCCCGGCGGCAGAAGACCCAGGAGGGCGCTCCCCGGACCAGGCCCCCGGGCCAGTTCCCGGACCGCCACCGCGATGCGTTCGGCCCGGGGGAGCGCCGAAAAGCCCCGGACGAGACGGAGCTCCGGCGTCAACCAGTCCTCGCCGTTCGTCGGGCCGGCAAAATAGAGGACTACCTCGTCCGGACCGCGATCGGCCACTGCCTGCCACCGCCGGCGCCGCTCCTCCTGCCGGGAGCCGTCGGTGCCGGTCTCCCGGGCAGGTGTCCTCCCTTCCGCGCCCCGCACCCGATCGGCGAGGAATTTGACCGCGCCCCGGAAGATGGCGTCTGCCACCCGGTCTCGGTAACCCGGCTCGCTTAAGAGCTGGGCTTCCCGGGGGTTCGAGAGGAAGCCCACCTCTACCATGGCCGCCGGGACCTTCACGCGGGCCAGGAGGTAGAAGTCACCCGCCTTCTCGCGGCGCGGGTTCGGCCCCAACTCGGCCACCAGCACGTCTTGCAGCGTCTGCGCCAACTGTTGCCCGGCCTGGCTGTCCGGGTGGTAGAACACCTGCGCCCCCGACCAGAGCGGCGAGGGGAAGCTGTTGGCATGGATGCTGAGCAGGAGGTCGGCCCGGTGCCGGGTGGCTACCTCAGCCCGGCGCCGCAGGTCGTCCCGCTTGCGCTGCAGAAGAGTGGACGAGGCCGGGTCACCCAGGTCCTCGTCGCCGGTGCGCGTCAACACCGCGTGCATCGCGGCCCGGCGAAAGCGCTCGGCCAGCCGCTGGGCGATGTCCAGCGTGAGGTCCTTCTCCGCCAGCTCCCCCCGGGTACAGCCGGGGTCCGGCCCCCCGTGGCCCGGGTCGATCACCACCGTCCGGCCGGAGAGCAGTTCCGCAAGCGGGGCGAAAACCGGCACGACCCGGGTGAAGAGGAGAGCCGCCGCTCCGAGGAGCGCCGCCGTCACAAGCCGCCGCCGCCACGACCACGAGAGCCAGATCACCGCCTTCACCCGCTCACCCCCCCGGCTATCCCCCTCTCATGGATATGCCGAGGTGAGGGGCCCTATTTCTCCTCGTCCGCCCCCTTCACCGCCTGGATCACCCGGTAGCCGCCGCCTTTTCCGATATCCCGGGCGTTCCCGAAGACCTCCTGCACCTTCGCCCGATAACTGTCGGCCCCCTGCTTGTTGCCGATCACCGCCACAAACCGCCCCCCCGGTCGGAGATGCGCCGCCGCCTCCGCCATCAGGCGGTAGAGCACCGCCTTTCCTGCCCGCACCGGCGGGTTGGTCAGGATCAGGTCGAAGCAGAGACCCCCGACCGGGGCCAAGCCATCCCCCGCCAGGACCTCTGCATTCCTTACCCCGTTCCGGGCCAGATTGGCCCGGGCCAGGTCGACGGCGCGCTGGTTGATGTCCACGAGATAGACCCAGCACCGGGGCGCCCGGCGGGCCACCGCTGTCCCGATCGCCCCCCACCCGCAGCCCAAATCGAGAATGGTCCCGGTCTCAGGCAGCTCCACATTCTCCAGCAGAAGGCGGGTGCCCGGGTCCAGGCGGCGCTTGCCGAACACGCCGGCGTCGGTGGTGAAGGTCAGCCGCTCGCCGGCCACCGTCACCTCCAGCTCGCGCCGGTCGTGTCGGGCCTGCGGGTCCTGGGCGTAGTAGTGTTCCCCCACAGCTCTCACCGCCCTCCGCTCGCCGCCGGCCAGACCCAGGCGAACAGCCACGGCACGATGAATCCCACCCACAAGCCCACGAGCCCGTAGCGCACCCCGTCGAAGAGAAGGGTCTCCGGGAAGAGCGCCTTCAACCCGGTCCGCAGCAGGAAGAGGCCGGGCAGGCCCAACAGGACCTTGGCCAATTGATGTCCCCACCTCTCCACTCTGAAGGACGGAGCCCACTCCTCCGCCAGGACGGCCCCACCGCTGAACCCGGAGAGGATCCCGACCGCCTTGACCGCGTCGGGGCTCCGCTCCACCAGGAGAAGCAGCAGGGGGAGAAGAAAGCTCGCCGTCGCCCGGAGGGGGCCGATTATCGCCTCCAGCTCCTCGTCCCACCGCCGGCCGAGGCGCGCCCAGACCCAGGCCAGGAGAAGACCGAGCGCCATCCCGCCCACCACGTCGATCGGCCAGTGCACACCGAGGTACAGCCGGGAAACCGCCACCAGCAGGATCAGCGTTCCGGCCAGCGCCGCGGACCACCATCGGCGCCGCAGAAGCGCCAGGTACCCCCAGAAAGTGGCAGCGCTCTGGGCGTGGCCGCTGGGAAAGGCATAGCCCGTACCCGACTCGCCGAACAACACCCGGACTTCCCCGGCGGGCGGGCGGAGGGTGTGAAACGCCCCTTTCAACCAGACGTTGACGAAGGCGGAAAAAAGGAAGAGTTGGCCGAGCCGGCGCCCGAACGCCCGGTCCACACACCAGTAGAGGAAGGGGATGATAAGGAGATAAAACTCCTCCGACCCCAGCATGGTGACGGCGATGAAGAAGCGGTCCAGCAGCGGCCCGTGAATCGCCTGGACGGCCCGGAGAGTCTGCAGCCCTCCGAGGACGTCCGCTCCGGCCCACGAGACTGCCGCCGACCCGGACACCACTCCACCCTCCGCTAGCGAAGCGCCTTGTCCAGGTGCTGCTTGAGTACCGCCTTGGGCTGGGCGCCCACGACCCGGTCCACCACCTCGCCTTCCCGGAAGAGCAGAAGCGTGGGGATGGACATGATGCCGAAGGCCGCCGCCGTCTGGGGGTTTTCATCCACGTTGAGCTTACCGACCTTGATCCTGCCCTGATATTCGGCGGCCAGCTCCTCCACGACCGGGGCGATCGCCCGGCACGGCATGCACCAGGAAGCCCAGAAATCCACGAGGACCGGGCTCTCCTTGTAATCGGTCACTTCGGCCGCGAACGTAGCGTCGGTCAGGGTAACGGGATGGCTCACGCTCGTTCCTCCTTTGGTACAGTTAATGTATCCTTTTGTCCCACCCGCCGGTAACTCCTGCCAGTCGGACGAGGTGGGCCGGCAAGATTTTTTCTCCGGCCGGGAGGAAAATGAGGAAGCCCGGGGAATAACCTTGTAGCACGAATTCATAGGTTGTAACACCAAGGGGTGGCAGCATGCACGAGTTGGTGCGCTTCGGGGTGAGCATGGCCCCGGAACTCCTCGAGCGCTTCGACGGGCTCATCCGGAGAAAGGGCTATACCAACCGGTCCGAAGCCATCCGAGACCTCGTCCGCAACAGCCTGGTGGAGGAGGAGAGCCAGCAGGAGGAGAGCGAAGTGGCCGGCACGGTGACCCTCATCTACGACCATCACGTCATCGGGCTCTCGGACCTCCTGAACGACCTGCAGCACGACTTCTACCAGGCTATCGTCTCGACCCTCCACGTCCACCTGGACGCTCATCACTGCCTGGAGGTCCTGGTCCTGCAGGGCAAGGCCGGCGAAGTGAGGCGGATCGCCGACCGCCTCATCAGCGTCAAGGGGGTCAAGCACGGCAAACTGACCCTCACCTCCACCGGAAAGGGGTTGTAAGATGCATATTCCCGACGGCTTCCTCGACACCAAGACCTGGGCCGGCGCTGCGGCGCTGGCCGCCGCGGCGGTGAGCTACGCCGTCCGCCGCACCAGGGACGAACTCGGCGAGCGCCAGATACCGACGCTGGGGGTGCTGGCCGCCTTCATCTTCGCCGCCCAGATGGTCAACTTCCCCATCGCGGGCGGCACCTCCGGACACCTGCTCGGGGCGGTCCTGGCCGCAGTGCTCTTGGGCCCGTGGTCGGCGATGATCATCATGACGACCGTCCTGGGAGTCCAGTGCCTCTTCTTCCAGGACGGCGGCATCACCGCCCTGGGGGCCAACGTCCTGAACATGGGCGTGATCGGCGTGTTCGCTGGATATGGCGTCTATCGGCTCCTGGGTATCCTCTTTCCCACCCGGACCGGAAGGCTCGCCGCCACCTTCTTCGCTGCCTGGGTCTCGGTGATGGTCTCGGCTCTGGCGGCCGCGGCGGAACTGGCTCTCTCCGGAACCCTCCCCCTGACCGTCGCCTTGCCAGCCATGCTCTACTGGCACGCCTTCATCGGCCTCGGTGAAGGCATGATCACGGTGGCAGTGGTGGAGTACGCTACCCGGACCAACCTCGTCCCGGCCCTCGGCTTGGCCGAAAAACTGTGACTGCGGGGGGATGTTCATGACCGGTTCGAGTAGGAGCACTAAGCCGCTGAGGATCAGGGACCTTTGGGTGTGGCTGCTTCTGGCGCTGGCCGTGGCGGCCTTCCTCTCCCCCCTGGCCTCCTCCAACCCCGATGGGCTTGAACGCGTGGCGGAGGACCACGGCTTTGCCGCCAGAGCCCAGGCCTATCTGAGGGCGTTCTTCCCCGATTATACCGTTCCCGGGATTAGCCACCCCGGCTTGACCACCGCCCTGGCCGGGATCGCTGGGACGCTCTTGACCTTTGGTGCCGGCTACGGGGCGGCGATCCTGGTCAGCCGGGGGAAGCGGGAAGCCGCGGGCCCCGGAAACAATTGACGGCCGGTGCCGGGCTGCAGTCTGTCCACCCCCCCGCCGCCTTGTTGGCGACCCTGCTGTTCGTGGCGGCGGTAGTCTCCTTGGGCTCGTTACCGCCGTTGGGGGCCGCCGCAGCGCTGGCCACCGGCACCGCTCTGGGGTTGGCCGGCGGCGTGCAGCCCTTGCGGGGGGCGCTCTGGACGCTCCCCTTCGGCGGCCTGCTCATCCTGGTCCTGTCTTTTCTCACCCCTGACGGCCTGGCCCGGGGGCTGGTGCTGGCCCTGCGCCTCATCTCGGCCGTGCTCCTGATGACGGCCCTCAAGGCCCGCTTTGGAACGACTGGCCTGCTCGAGGCGGTGCGGGGGCTTCGCGTCCCCGCCATCTTCGTCAGCCTCTTCGGCTTCACCCTTCGCTACACCGAAGTGCTGGCCGGGGAGAGCCGCCGGATGCTGGTCGCCCGCCGGGCCCGCGGCTTCGCTGTCTGCCGGCGCCTGGTGGACCGGCGGGCCGCCGTCACTTACGGGCAGTTGCTGGGGGTGCTCCTGGTGCGGGCCAAGGAGCGGAGCGAACGGGTGTACCTGGCCATGCTGTCGCGCGGCTACCGCCCGGTCTCGCCCGGACAGGACCGCCGCCCCTCGCTCGTCGCCTCGGGCCGGGAGGCCGCCCTCCTCGCCGTTTCCTTCCTGGCGGCGTTCGCCTTGATCCTGTGGGACAGGAGTCTGTGACATGCCGACCCTGGAACCGGTCATCGAAGTCAACGACCTGAGCTACACCTACCCGGACGGGACGAAGGCGCTGGACCGCCTCACCTTCACCGTCCCGGCCGGGGCGCGCCTTGTGGTCCTCGGCCCCAACGGCGCCGGGAAGTCGACTCTGCTGCTCCACCTGAACGGGGTGCACCTCCCCCAGACCGGCACAGTGCGGGTGGCCGGCCGGGCGATCACGGCACAGGACCACCGCTGGGCGGCAGCCGTAGTCGGCTTGGTCTTCCAGGACCCCGACGACCAGCTTTTCGCCCCCACGGTGTGGGAGGACGTGGCCTTCGGCCCAGAGAACCTGGGTCTCCCCGCCGGGGAGGTCACCCGCCGGGTGGAGGAGGCTCTCGCCGCCGTCGGGCTCACCCACCTCGCCCGCAAGCTTCCCCAGCACCTGAGCCTGGGGCAGAAGAAGCTGGCGGCGATCGCCGGGGTGCTCGCTCTGCGTCCGTCCGTCCTGGTGCTGGATGAACCCACCGCCTGCCTCGACCCCCGCCGCTCCCGGGAACTCTTTCTCCTGCTCGACCAAGTTCACCGGGAAGGCACCACGATCATCGTGGCCACCCACGACGTGGACCTGGCGGCCGAGTGGGCCGACCGCTGCCTTATTCTTGACGCCGGCCGGGTGCGCGCCCAGGGAGGGAGAGAGCTTATGCTCGACCCTGTCCTCATGGAAAGCGCAGGCCTCTCCATCCCCCGCCTGGCCGCCGCCTTTGCCGGGTTTACGGACAGCCTTCCCCTGACCGCCAGCGAAGCCCGCCGGGTGTTGAAGGGCTTTTGTCAAGTCGCTGATGATCCTCTCAAGCCCACTTGAGCATAGACAAGAAAGCCTCCTGCCCATAAGGCAGAAGGCCTGTCCACCTGAGCTCTGGAACCCGTCTTCACCGCTTGGAAAACTGCGGCGCCTTGCGGGCCTTCTTGAGGCCGTACTTCCGGCGCTCCTTCACCCGCGGATCGCGGGTGAGGAAGCCCGCCTGCTTGAGTGCCGGACGCAGTTCCCCGTCCAGCTCGAGCAGCGCCCGGGCAATCCCGTGCCGGACGGCGCCCGCCTGTCCGGTCGTTCCTCCGCCGTACACATTGGCGATCACGTCGTACTTGCCCTCGGTGTTGGTGACCACCAGCGGCTGGCGGACCAGTGTATCGAGGACCTTGCGGCCGAAGTACTCGCTGATTTCCTTCCCGTTGATGATTACCTTCCCGTCGCCGGGAACCAGGCGGACCCGGGCTACGGCGCTCTTCCGGCGGCCAGTACCACTGGGCTGCTTAGCTGCTTCCAAAGAGAACGGCCTCCCTTCCAGCCTTCCAAACGGAACCGGGACCTCACCCGTTGACTTCGAGCGGTTCCGGACCCTGTGCCGCGTGCGGGTGGTCGGGCCCGGCGTACACCTTCAGCTTCTTGAACATCGCCCGGCCCAGCCGGTTGTGGGGCAGCATCCCGCGCACCGCCCGCTCGACGAGCTTCACTGGCTGCTTGGCCAGCATCTCACCGATCGGGACCGCCTTGAGGCCGCCGGGATACTGCGAATGGCTGTACACCATCTCCTGCGTGGCCTTGCGGCCCGTCAGCCGCACCTTGTCAGCGTTGATGACCACCACGTGGTCACCCGTGTCCACACTCGGGGTGAAGGTGGGCTTGTGCTTGCCGCGCAGGATCGCGGCCACCTGAGCCGCCAAGCGCCCAAGCGCCTTCCCCTCGGCGTCCACGACGTACCACTTGCGCTGAACCTCGGACGGCTTGGCCAGGTACGTTGTCTTCAACCTTGCTCCTCCTTCGCCATGGAGAAAAAGAAAAGCGGCTGCTTTCGCGAGAATCGCCAACGTAGATTTTAATACACCGCAAAAGCCCTGTCAATCAATATTTGACATCAATATTTGACCGACACCAGGCACAAACCATGAGGCGGAGCGGTCAACGCCGCGGCGTTCCGCTCGGCGGCGTCCCGCACCCGGGCGACGTCCTCCGGCGGCCGGCGGCCCAGGCCCACCTCCACCAGCAGTCCCACCATGATCCGCACCATGTGGTAGAGAAACCCGTCCGCCTCCACCGTCAGGACGAGCAGTTGGGCCTCCGCTTCGCCCTGCGTGGGCGGCGGCCGCCGCTTGCCCAGGCTGGGCGGCTCCGCCGCTTCCAGGGGCGGGAACAGGTCGCCCAGGCCGAGCGGGTACGCCGCCCACTCCAGGCGCCTCACCGTGCGCACGGTGGTCTTCACCGACGACCCCGCCGCCTGGAAGGAGCGGAAGTCGTGGCAGCCGACCAGCGCCGCGCCGCCCGTCCTCATCGCCTCGACGTCCAGCGGGTACGGCACATAGTAGGCGTAGCGCCGCCACAGCACCGCCGGGACGCTACCAGTCTGGATGATGTACCGGTAGACCTTGCCTTTGGCGTCGTAGCGGGCATGGAAGCCTGGGGGAACCTCCTCCGCCGCCACCACCCGCACGTCCGTCGGGAGACCTGCGTTCATCGCCCTGGCCCAGGCATCCAGCGGAATTCGTGAACGGGTGAGGAAGCTCACCACCTGTCCGAGAGCATGGACCCCGGCGTCGGTCCGGCCGGCGGCCCGCAGGTTGATCGTTTCGCCGGTGATCTTGAACAGGCGCTCTTCCAGGACCCCCTGGACTGTCCGGCCGGCTCGTTGCGGCTGCCGCTGGAAGCCATGAAACTGGCCGCCGTCGTAGGCGACCGTGAGCTTGAGGTTGCGCCGGCCGTCCTCCATGATCCCCATCCTAGAAGCGCCAGGCGACGACGACGGCAAAGACCGCCGTCGCCCCCAGGGCTACCCAGTCCACCCGGCGCATCACCAGCGGGCGGAACTTGGTCCGCCCTTCGCCTCCCCGGTAACACCGGGCCTCCATCGCGGTAGCCAGTTCGTCGGCGCGCCGGAAGGCCCCCACGAACAGCGGCACCAACAGGGGCACCAGGTTCTTCGCCCGCTGCATCAGGTGCCCGCTTTCGAAGTCGGCCCCCCGGGCCATCTGCGCCTTCATGATCTTCTCCGCCTCCTCCAGCAGGGTCGGGATGAAGCGGAGGGCGATGGTCATCATCATGGCGAGTTCGTGCGCCGGCACCCCGAACCGCCGGAAAGGCCCGAGCAGGCTCTCGATCCCGTCGGTCAGGGCGATCGGCGAGGTGGAGAGCGTCAGAAGCGACGTCAGGGCAATCAGGAGGACCAGCCGGATAGTCATCAGGAGTCCCCGGATCAGTCCCTCGTGGGTTATCTTCAGGGGGCCGAGGTAGGCCAGGACGCGCCCCTCTGTCATGAACAGGTGCAATGCCAGCGTGATGGCGATGATCAGCCAGAGCGGCCGCAGGCCGCGGATGAGATACCGCAGCGAGATGCGGGAGAGCGCCACCGCCATCCCGAGAAAGGCGGCCACCAGCGCATAGCCGGCAAAGCCATGGACGAAGAAGAGCAGCGCCACGAGGAGCGTCACCGCCAGGAGCTTCGTCCGCGGGTCGAGGCGGTGGACCGGCGAGTCGAGTGGCAGGTACTGGCCGATCGTCAGGTCGTTCAGCATGGCTCACCCCACCCAGCCGAAAGCAACGCGCAGGCCTCCTCCACCGTCAGAGCCTCGCCCTCGACCGGCACCCCCCGCGCCCGGAGGTCATGGAGCAGCCGGGTCATCACCGGGACGTCCAGGCCGACCTTCCTCAGCAGGTCCGCCTGGCGGAAGACCTCCCGGGGCGGCCCGGCCAGGAGGACCCGCCCCCGGTCGAGAACGACCAGCCGGTCGACGAGCGGCGCGATCTCCTCCAGGTGGTGGGAGACGAGGACGACCGTCAATCCCAGTTCCCGGCGGAGGGCGGCGATCCGGCCCAGGATGTCGTCGCGCCCTCGGGGATCGAGCCCGGCCGTCGGCTCGTCCAGGATGAGCGTGCGCGGCTTCATCGCCAGGACACCGGCGATCGCCACCCGCCGCAGTTGCCCCCCCGAGAGCTCCAGGGGGGAGCGGTCCTTGAGCGCGGCGTAGTCGAGGCCGACCAGCGTCATGGCCTCCTCCACGCGGTCCTCCACCTCCAGGGGGGAGAGGTTGAGGTTGCGCAGCCCGAAGGCGATGTCATCGAAGACAGTCTCCTCGAAGACTTGGTGCTCCGGATACTGGAAGACCAGGCCGACCTTCTGGCGGATGGCCCGGAGGTTCGTGTGCCTGGCGCCCAGGTCGATGCCGTCCACGATCACCTTGCCGGGCGGCGGCTTGATCAGGCCGTTCAGATGCTGGATCAGCGTGCTCTTTCCCGAGCCGGTGTGGCCGATGAGACCCAAGAACTCCCCGTCGCTCACAGTCAGGTCCACCCCGGACAGCGCCTCGACCGCCAGGGGGGTCCCGCCGGCGTAGGTGTAGCTCAAATTCGAGACGACGATGCTCACAGCAGTCTCCCCTGCTCCACCGTCTTCCCACCCTGCTCCGCGACTCTTCCCCGGCCGCGCCCCGCCCAGGCGCCGGCGATCGCCTCGACCAGCTCCTCGACCGTCAGGGCGTCCCCGGGAACAGGCCAGCCGGCCGCCCGCAGGCGCCCGGCCAATTGGGTCACGGGAGGGATGTCGAGGTGGAGCGCCCGCAGCCGCTCGGTCTCTTGGAAGACCTGGCGCGGTGGGCCCTGGAGGACGATCCGCCCCCCCTCCATGACCACCACCCGGCCGGCCTGAGCCGCCTCCTCCATGAAGTGGGTGATGAGAACGACGGTGTGCCCTTCCTCGCGGTTCAACCGGCCGATGGTGGAGAGGACCTCCCGCCGCCCGCCCGGGTCAAGCATCGCGGTGGGCTCATCGAGCACGATGCACCGCGGCCGCATGGCGATGACCCCAGCGATCGCCACCCGCTGCTTCTGACCTCCGGAGAGGTGATGGGGCGCATGCTTCCGGTAGGCCTCCATGTCCACCGCCTGGAGCGCCTCCTCCACCCGGACGGCGATCTCCGCCGGGGGAAGGCCGAGATTCTCCGGGCCGAAAGCCACGTCCTCCTCGACTGTGGTGGCGACGATCTGGTTGTCGGGGTTCTGGAAGACCATCCCGACCATCTGCCGGACGGTCCACAAGTGCTCCGGCACGGCGGTGTCGAGCCCTGCCACCAAGACCCGCCCCTCCGTCGGAAGGAGCAGGGCGTTGAAGTGCTTGGCCAGCGTGGACTTGCCGGAACCGTTCCGGCCCACGATCGCCACGAACTCCCCCGCCCCGATTTCCAGGTCCACGCAGTCCAAGGCCCGGAGCTGCTCGCCGCCCCGCGTCTCATAGACGTGGGTCAGGCGTTCCGCCCGCAGGAGGACTTCCATCAGACAAACTCGATGACCACGGTGGGAGCGGCGTCACCCCGCCGGAAACCAGCCTTGATCTCCCGGGTGTAGCCTCCTTCCCGGGTGGCGTAGCGCGGGGCGAGGGTGTCGAAGAGCTTCTGCACCGCCTCCGGATCCAGGAGAAACGCCGCCGCCTGGCGCCGGGCGTGCAGGTCGCCGCGCTTGCCCAGCGTGATCAGTTTATCGGTCAGGGCCTTGACCGCCGGGGCCTTGCCCTCCGTAGTCACCACCCGGCCCTTCAGGATCAGGGACGTCACCAGGCTCCGGAACAGGGCCTGGCGTGCCCCTGACGGCCGACCCAACTTGCCTCTCTTCATGCGCTAACCCTCCTGCGCCCGTGGCCCTTACTCGTCCGACTCGCGGAGCGACAGGCCCAACCCCGCCAGCTTCTGCTTGACTTCCTCCAGCGATTTGCGGCCGAGGTTGCGGACTTTCATCATGTCTTCTTCCGTCTTGCGGGTCAGTTCCTCCACGGTGTTGATGCCGGCCCGCTTCAGACAATTGTAGGACCGCACGGACAGGTCCAGCTCCTCGATGGTCATCTCCATCAACCGGTTCTTCTGTTCCTCTTCCTTCTCCACCATGATCTCCACGTCGGAGGCGGCCTCGGTGAGGTGGACGAAGAGCGCGAGATGTTCGGTGAGGATGCGGGCGGCAAGGCTGGTCGCCTCGTCGGGGAGGATCATCCCCTCCTTGGTCCAGACCTCCAGGATCAACCGGTCGTAGTCGGTGATCTGGCCGACGCGGGTGTTCTCGACGGTGAAGTTAACGCGGCTCACCGGGGAGAAGACGGAGTCGATGGGGATCACCCCGATGGGCTGGTCGGGCCGCTTGTTCCGCTCGGCGGGGACGTACCCCCGGCCCTTCTCCACCGTGATCTCGGCAAAAAGCCGCGCTCCCTTCTCGAGAGTGGCGATGTGCTGCGGCGGATCGTTCAGGATCTCCACGTCGGCGGGGCAGACGATGTCCGCCGAGGTCACCTGGCCCTCCCGCTCGACCTCCAGGCGGAGGGTGGCCGGCTCGTCGGTGTGCATCTTCACGAGCAGCGCCTTCAGGTTCAGGATGATGTCGGTGACGTCCTCCCGAACACCTTCGATCGTAGCGAACTCGTGCAGGACTCCGTCGATCTTCACGGAGGTGACCGCCGCCCCCGGCAGCGAGGAAAGGAGCACCCGGCGCAAGGAGTTCCCCAGGGTGGTGCCGTACCCGCGCTCAAGCGGCTCGACCACGAACTTGCCGTAGGTCTTGGACAGCTCCACCGCTTCGATCTTGGGCTTCTCTATCTCAATCATCCGCTTACCCTCCTTGCCTGCGAGTAGAGGCGCTTACCGGGAGTAGAACTCGACGATCAGGTGTTCCTTGATGTTCGTCTCGATCTGGTCCCGGGTGGGCAGCGACAGCACGGTGGCTGAGAAGGCCTCCGGGTTGAAGGAGAGCCACCCCGGGATTGGCCGCGCACCGGCCGCCTGGAGCATCTCCTGGATCCGGTTGAGCTTGCGGGACGACTCCTTGACGGCGATCGTGTCCCCCGCCTTGACCAGGAAGGACGGGATGTTGACCTTCTCCCCGTTCACGGTGAAGTGGCCGTGGCGTACCATCTGCCGGGCCTCCGCCCGCGACGCGGCCAGGCCCAGCCGGTAGACCACGTTGTCCAACCGCCGCTCCAGGAGCTGGAGCAGGTTCTCGCCGGTGACCCCCCTCTTCCGCTCGGCCAGCTCGAAGTAGTTCCGCAGCGGCGTCTCCAGAATCCCGTAGATCCGGCGCAGCTTCTGCTTCTCCCGGAGCTGCAGGGAATACTCGGAGGGCTTGCTCCGCCGGGCCTGGCCGTGCTGGCCGGGGGCGTAGCCCCGCCGGTCGAGAGCACACTTGTTGGTGTAGCACCGGTCACCTTTCAGAAAGAGTTTCTCCCCTTCACGACGGCAGAGGCGGCACACCGCGCCCGTGTATCTTGCCATTCAGTCGCGCACCTCCCGCTTCACTTACACCCGGCGCCGTTTCGGCGGCCGGCACCCATTGTGCGGAATGGGCGTAGTGTCCTTGATCACGTTCACATTGAGCCCGGCGGCCTGGAGGCTGCGGATCGCCGTCTCCCGGCCGGAACCCGGCCCCTTGACGTAGACCTCGATCTCCCGCACGCCGTGCTCCATCGCCGCCTTGGCCGCGGCCTCAGCCGCCATGCCGGCCGCAAAGGGGGTGCCCTTGCGCGACCCCTTGAACCCCTGGTTCCCCGCGGACGACCAGGAGATCACGTTGCCGTCGGTATCGGTGATGGTGACGATGGTATTGTTGAAGGTGGACCGGATGTGGGCCACCCCGCTCTCGATGTTCTTGCGCTCGCGCTTCCTCGTCCGGACAGCCTTCTTCGGCTTGGCCAACTTCCCGTTCCTCCCTTCCTACTTGGTCGCCTTGCGCCGCACACCGACCGTCTTGCGCGGTCCCTTCCGGGTTCGGGCGTTGGTCCGGGTGCGCTGGCCCCGGACGGGCAACCCCCGGCGGTGGCGCAAGCCGCGGTAGCTGCCGATGTCGATCAGCCGCTTGATGTTCATGGACTCTTCCCGCCGCAGGTCGCCCTCGACCTTGTACTCCTTGTCGATGACTTCCCTGAGCTTCGTGACTTCCTCGTCGGTCAGGTCGCGCACCCGGGTATCCGGGTTGACGCCGGTTTTCTTGAGAATCTGCCGGGAGGTGGAGAGGCCCACGCCGTAGATGTAAGTCAGTGCCACCTCGACCCGCTTTTCCCGCGGCAGGTCAACCCCTGCTATTCTTGCCATTCTGACACCTCCTAGCCCCTTACCCCTGCTTCTGCTTGTGCTTGGGATTCTCGCAAATGACCATCACCCGGCCCTTGCGCTTGATGACCTTGCACTTCTCACACATCGGCTTCACCGACGGTCTGACCTTCATTCCCCCAACCTCCTCTTGCGGGTGCGACTACTTGTAACGGTAAGTGATCCGGCCCCGGGTCAGATCGTACGGTGAAAGCTCCACCGTCACACGGTCCCCCGGCAGGATCCGGATGAAGTTCATCCGCATCTTGCCCGAGATGTGAGCCAGAACCGTGTAGCCGTTCTCCAATTCCACCCGGAACATGGCGTTCGGCAAAGGCTCGATGACCTTTCCCTCGACCTCGATCACGTCATCTTTGGGCATAATCCGGCCTCCTTAAACCCTCTCCGCCTCAGCCAGCAGTCGCTGCAGCGCCTGGCGCACCTGTTCGTCGGAGAGCTTGCCGAGCGCCGCTTGTTCCGCGATCTCGGCAGCCACCGCCCGGTGCACAATGAGATGGCGCAGGTTCTTTCGTTTCGCTGCGGCCACCCGGCGGCCGGCGCCATCCGCCACCCGCACGAAGGAGCCCGGCAGAACCTCCACCACCAGGTACGCCCGTCCCCGGTCCCGGCCAGCCCGGCTCCGGACCAGTTGCCCCACCGCAATACCCTCGCTCACCCTGCCGCTTCCTCCTCCAGGGCAGTGAGAATGAGGGGCCCGTCGGCCGTCACCGCCACAGTGTGCTCGAAGTGGGCCGACCACTCCCCGTCCGCCGTCACGACCGTCCAGTGGTCGTCCTTGGTCACAACCTCGCACCCGCCGGCGTTGACCATCGGTTCGATGGCCAGGGTCATCCCCGGCTTGAGCCGCGGCCCCCGGCCGGGCGGACCGTAATTCGGGATGGCCGGCGCTTCGTGCATCGCCCGCCCGATCCCGTGGCCCACGTACTCCCGCACCACGGAGAACCCGTGCGCCTCCACCCACGTCTGGATGGCGTGGGAGATGTCGGACAGCCGGTTACCCACCCGCGCCTGGGCGATTCCCCGCGCCAGCGCTTCCCGGGTGGTCGCCAGGAGGCGCTCCACCTCCGGCTCGACCTGCCCCACCGGGAAGGTGGCGGCGGCGTCGCCGTAGAACCCGTCGACGACGGCTCCCACGTCGATGCTGATGATCTCGCCGGCTTTCAAGGTGCGGGGGCCGGGAATCCCGTGGACCACCTGCTCGTTGAGGGAGGTGCAGATGGACGCCGGAAACCCGTTGTACCCCTTGAAGGCCGGGATCGCCCCCCGGCGGCGGAAGAAGTCCTCCGCGAACCGGTCCAGCTCTCCCGTGGTGATGCCGGGGGCAACCCGTTCGCCGAGCCGCTGCAGCGCCTCGGCCACCACGCGCCCCGCCCGCCGCATCACCCGCACCTCGTCGTCCGACTTCAACACAATCATCGGCCCGCCGGCTCCAAAACCTCCACAATCGCCTGCCGGACCGCCTCGATCGGCTGCTCCCCGTCGATCTCGACGAGAAGTCCCCGTCCGGTGTAGTAGGCGATCAGCGGTTCCGTCTGGCGGCTGTACACCGCCAGGCGGTTGCGGACCGTCTCCTCGGCGTCATCCGGCCGCTGAACCAGGGCGCCGCCGCAGATGTCGCACACCCCTTCCACCTTGGGCGGACGGTTCTCCAGGTGGTACACCGCCCCGCAGGCCGGACAGGAGCGCCGCAACGTCAGCCGGCGGGCCAGAAGCTCCGGGTCCACCCGCAGATTGAGCACGGCCTCGAGCGGCATCCCGAGCTCCTCAAGTAACCGGTCGAGCGCCTCCGCCTGGGCCACCGTGCGCGGGAAGCCGTCGAGGAGGAACCCCCGCTCCCGGATGTCCGGCTGCGCCAGCCGCTCCTTCACGAGGCCGATGACCACCTCGTCCGGCACGAGTTCCCCCCGGTCCATGTACCCCTTGGCCAACAGGCCCAGCGGGGTGCCGGCCGCTTTGGCCTCCCGCAGGATGTCGCCGGTGGAGATGTGCCGCACTCCGTACCGTTCCGCCAGGTACGCCGCTTGTGTCCCCTTGCCCGCCCCAGGGGGGCCGAGCAGCATCAGTCGCCTCATTTGATGAACCCCTCATAGTGGCGCATCAAGAGGTGCGCCTCGATCTGCCGCATCGTGTCCAGGGCCACGCCGACCATGATCAGGAGCGAGGTCCCGCCGAAGTAGAAGGCCTGCATCCGGAAGACGCCGGTCAAGATGGTCGGCAGGACGGCAATCGCCGCCAGGAACAAGGCCCCTACGAAGGTGATGCGGGTGAGCACCCGTTCCAGGTATTCCGCCGTCGGCCGGCCGGGTCGCAGCCCCGGGATGAACCCGCCGTACTTCTTCATGTTATCCGCCACCTGCAGCGGGTTGAAGCTGATGGCGGTGTAGAAGAAGGTGAAGAAGATGATCAGGATCACTTCGATGAAGTTGTACCAGAACGACCCGTACCCGAAGACCCGGGCAAAGCGCGCCGCCGCCGGGAAATACGACAGGAGCGTCAGCGGCAAGGCCAGGACTGACGAGGCGAAGATCACGGGGATGACCCCTGCCTGGTTGACCCGGAGCGGGAGGTTGGTCGAGGCGCCCCCGTAGAGCCTCCGCCCGACCACCCGTTTGGCGTACTGCACCGGGATCCGCCGCTGCCCCTCCTGGATCATGATCACTCCAGCGATGATGAACACCGCGATCACCAGGAACCCCAGCACGGCCAGGGGGTTCAGGCCGCCGGCGCCGATCGACTGGGCGATCGAGATGATGGAGGCCGGGATCCGGGCCACGATGCCGAAGAAGATGATCAGGGAGATCCCGTTGCCGATCCCGAACTCCGAGATGATCTCGCCCAGCCACATCAGGAACATCGAGCCGGCGGTCAGCGTGGTGATGATCAGGAGGGTCGTCAAAAGGCCGGGATCGATGATCGCCGAGGCGCCGCCCGTGAGCTGCGTCCGGCTGATCAGGAGGTACGTGCCGTACGCCTGAATGACCGCCAACAACACGGTCCCATAGCGGGTGTACTGGGCGAGCTTCTTACGCCCTTCCACGCCCTCCTTCGCCATCTCTTCCAGCTTGGGAATGACCACTGTCAGGAGCTGAATGATGATGGAGGCGGTGATGTACGGGTTCACACCGAGGGCGAAGACCGTGAACCGGGAGAGGTTGCCCCCGGCAAAGAGGTCCAAGAGGCCGAAGATGTTTCCGCCCTGCCGGAAGAGGTTCGTCAACTGCTCCGGGTCCACCCCCGGAACGGGAATGAAGCTCCCCAGGCGGTACACCACCAGCATCAGGGCGGTGAAGACCAGCTTCTTCCGGAGATCGGCGATCTGGAAGGCGTTTTTCAGGGCGTCGAGCACCTAGATCACCTCGACTTTCCCACCGGCTTGTTCAATCTTGGCTGCGGCCGACTGGCTGACCGCGTCGGCCTTCACCGTGAGCGCCTTGGTCAGCTCGCCGTCACCCAGAATCTTGATCCGCCCCGCCTTGCGCACGAGGCGCGCTTGGCGCAAGAGCTCCGGGGTGACCGTGGTGCCGGCCTCGAACCGCTCGAGGTCCCCCACGTTGACCACGACGTACCCCTGGTGGAAGACGTTGTGGAAGCCCCGCTTGGGCAGGCGCCGGACCAGCGGGGTCTGGCCGCCTTCAAACTGCGGTCCCTTGCCGCCGCCGGAGCGGGCCCACTGCCCTTTGTGTCCTCTGGTGGAGGTCTTGCCGATGCCCGACCCGGTGCCGCGGCCCACCCGCTTGCGGACGTGTCTCGCTCCCGGGGCCGGCTTCAGTTCGTTAAGCTTCACGCTGATTCCTCCCACCCTCGACTTCTTCCACAGCGACAAGGTGCTTCACCTTGAAAACCATGCCACGGATGGCGGGGTTATCCGCATGCACCACCGACTGGTTGAGACGCCGGAGCCCTAAGGCCCGGATGGTGTCCTTCTGCTCCCGGGGCTCGCCAATGCTGCTCTTCACCCAGGTGATCTTGAGCTTCATCGATCTTCCTCCTAGAACTCCTCGACGCTCTTGCCGCGGAGGCGGGCGACCTCCTCGACCCGCTTCAAGCCCTTCAGTCCCTCTACAGTGGCCCGCACCATGTTGATCGGGTTGTCCGACCCGAGCGATTTCGTCAGGATATCTCTAACCCCGCCCAACTCCAGCACCGCCCGGACCGGCCCCCCGGCGATCACCCCGGTGCCGGCGGCGGCAGGCTTGAGGAGCACCCGGCCCGCCCCGAAGACCCCCGTCACCTCGTGCGGGATGGTGGTGCCGACGCGAGGAACTTCAATCATGTTCTTCTTCGCATCGTCGATCGCCTTGCGAATGGCGTCGGCCACCTCCTTGGCCTTGCCCAGCCCGGCTCCGACCTTGTTCTCCCCGTCGCCCACCACGACCAGGGCGGAGAAGCTCCGCGTCCGGCCCCCCTTCACCGTCTTGGACACCGGGTTGATGGAGACGACCCGCTCCTGGAATTCCTGTTTACCAGCTTCCGGCCTTGCCAAAATCCGAACCTCCCTTCCCGCCAAAACCTAAAACTCCAGCCCGCCCTCCCGGGCGGCTTCGGCCAGGGCCTTAACCCGCCCGTGATAGAGGTTCCCCCCCCGGTCGAAGACCACGGCGCTTATCCCGGCCTCCTTCGCCCGGGCGGCGATCAACTGCCCCACCGCCTGGGCCGCCGCGATGTTCCCGCCGCTCTTGAGCTTCTTCCGCAGCTCGGGATCGACCGTGGAAGCGGCCGCCAGGGTGCGCCCGGCGTCATCGTCGATGATCTGGGCGTGAATGTGGTGCAGGCTCCGGAAGACGGCAAGGCGCGGGCGCTCGGCCGTCCCCCGGATCCGTTTCCTGACCCGGAGGTGCCGCACCGCCCTGGCCTCCCTGCGGTCAACGCGTGTCAACACCGGATGTCACACTCCTTTATTTCTTGCCAGCCTTGCCGGCCTTGCCCGCCTTGCGGCGGATGACCTCGCCCTCGTACCGGATGCCTTTGCCCAGATAAGGCTCAGGAGCCCGGATGGCGCGGATCTGGGCGGCAGTCTGGCCCACCAATTGCTTGTCGCTCCCCTTCACCGCAAGCCTGGTCGGCGACGGTACCTCGAACTCGATCCCGGGCGCCGGCTCGACCCGCACCGGATGGGAGTAACCCATCGAGAGCACCAGGGTCTTCCCCTCCTTGGCCGCGCGGTAGCCCACCCCGGCGATCTCGAGGTTCCGTTGGAACCCCTTGGTCACGCCCTCCACCATGTTGGCGATCAGGCTTCGCGTCAGTCCGTGCAGCGCCCGGTAGAAACCGTCGTCGCCGGGGCGACTCACCCGCACCTCCTGGCCGACCACTTCCACCTTGATGTCGCGGTGGAGTTCCCGGACGAGCTCCCCCTTGGGGCCCTTGACCCGGATGACGTTGCCCTCTAGGCTGACCGTCACCCCTTCAGGAATGGGCACCGGCAGCCTGCCGATTCTGGACATTGGTACACCTCCTACCGCAACAAGTCACCAGATGTAGCAGAGGACCTCGCCGCCGATGCCCTTCTGCCGGCACTGCTTGTCGGTCAACAGGCCTTCGGGCGTGGAGAGAATCGCACAGCCCAACCCGCCGAGCACTTTCGGTACCTCGTCCTTCTTGGCGTAGACCCGCAGGCCCGGCCGGCTGATCCGCTTGATGCCGGAGATCACCGTCTCCTTCTGCGGGCCGTACTTCAAGAAGATCCGGAGCGTGCGCTTGCCGCCCTCGTTGATCGTCTCGACGTCGCGGATGAACCCTTCCTCTTTCAAGAGCCGGGCGATCTCGAGCTTCAGCCGGGACGCCGGGACATCGACGCTCGAATGATGGACGGAACTGGCGTTGCGAATGCGGGTCAGCATATCGCCGATCGGGTCCGTCATGACCATGTCAAAAACCCCCTTCCCAAATGCGCCTTCCGCCTACCAGCTGGCCTTGGTCACCCCGGGAAGCTGCCCCTGCAGGGCCAGCCTGCGGAAGCAGATGCGGCACATCTGGAACTTGCGCATGAACGCCCGGGGGCGGCCGCAGATCCGGCAGCGGTGGTACGTGCGCACCTTGAACTTCTGGGGCCGGGCTGCCTTGGCGATGAGCGACTTCTTGGCCAAACCATTTCCCTCCTTAAACTCTCTTCACAGGCTACGCCCGGAGGGGCATGCCCATCAACCTCAGGAGCTCTCCGGCCTCTTCGTCCGTCTTGGCCGTCGTGACAAGCGTCACGTCCATCCCCCGGATCTTGTCGACCTTGTCGTAGTCGACCTCCGGGAAAATGAGCTGTTCCTTGAGGCCGAGCGTGTAGTTGCCGCGACCGTCGAACCCCCGGGCGGACAAGCCCCGAAAGTCCCGGATGCGGGGCAGCGCCAGGTTGAACAGCTTGTCGAGGAACTCGTACATCCGGTCGCCCCGCAGCGTGACCTTGGCGCCGATCGCCATCCCCTGGCGGATCTTGAAGGCGGCGATGGACCTCTTGGCCCGCGTGATCACCGGTTTCTGCCCACTGATAGTGGTGAGGTCGGCCACGGCGGCGTCCAGGGCCTTCGGGTCCGCCACCGCGTCCCCCACGCCCATGTTGATGACCACTTTCTCGATCTTGGGCACCTGCATGGGGTTCTTGTATTTGAACCGCTCCTTCAGGGCAGGAGCCACTTCCTTCAGAAACTTCTCCTTCAAACGAGGTGCCATCCCCGGAACCTCCCTTTGCCTAGTCGATCGGTTTCCCGCAGCGCTTGCAGACCCGGCGAGCGTTGCCCGCCGCGTCCCGGTCCCGCCCGATGCGGGTGGGCTGGTCGCAGTTGGGGCAGATCAGCATCACGTTGCTCGCAGCCAGCGGTCCCGGCCGTTCGATAATGCCGCCCTGCGGGTTCTTCTGGCTCGCCCGGGTGTGCCGCTTCAGGATGTTCACTCCGTCCACCAGCACCCGGCCTTTGCCCGGATCGACTGACAGGATCTTCCCCCGCTTGCCCTGATCCTTGCCGGTCAGGACTTTGACGAGGTCGCCCTTCTTGACGTGCACTTTGCCGGCCATCCTAACCCTCCTCGTCTAAAGAACCTCCGGCGCCAGGGAGATGATCTTCATGTAGTCCTTGTCCCGAAGCTCCCGGGCCACGGGGCCGAAGATCCGCGTGCCGCGGGGGTTGCCGTCCGGATTGATGATCACCGCGGCGTTCTCGTCGAACTTGATGTACGAGCCGTCGGGGCGGCGCTTCTCCTTGGTGGTGCGCACCACCACCGCCCGCACGACCTCGCCCTTCTTGACCATCCCACCGGGGATGGCCTCCTTGACCGAGGCGACAATCACGTCGCCCACGGAGGCGTACTTCCGTTTCGCTCCACCCAGGACCCGGATGCAGAGCAGCTTCCGGGCTCCGGAGTTGTCGGCCACGTTGAGGACCGTCTCCTGCTGGATCACCGTTGACCCCCCTAAGTCTCTTCTGGCCTACCGGGCCTTCTCCAGGATCTCCACCACGCGCCAGCGCTTCTCCTTGGAGAGCGGGCGCGTCTCCATCAACCGGACCCGGTCCCCCACCCCGGCCTCGTTTTTCTCGTCATGGGCTTTGAACTTGACCGTCCGCTTCATGGTCCGACCGTAGAGCGGGTGGCGAACCAGGTCCTCCACCGCCACGACGACGGTCTTGTCCATCTTGTCGCTCACCACTACGCCGACCCGTTCCTTGCGCTCGTTTCTTTCGGCCATCGCCCCAACCTCCTCGACCCTATGCGGTTCCACCAGAGTTGATCTTCAGCTCCCGCTCGCGCAGGATGGTCTTGCACCGGGCGATGTTCTTGCGCACCTCGGAGAGGCGCATCGGGTTGTCGAGTTGCCCGGTCGCCAACTGGAAGCGGAGATTGAAGAGCTCCGCCTTCAAGTCCTTGACCTTGTGCTCGATCTCCTCGGAGGTCAGGTCCCGGATCTCCTTACTCTTCATCAGGCTCACCACCCGCCTCGGTTCTTGCCACAAACTTCGCCTTGATGGGGAGCTTGTGGGCCGCCAGCCGCATGGCCTCCCGGGCGAGTTCCTCGGGGACCCCGGCGATCTCGAACATCACCCGGCCGGGCTTGACGACCGCCACCCAATACTCCGGCGCCCCCTTGCCGGAACCCATCCGGGTCTCGGCGGGTTTCGCCGTTACCGGCTTATCGGGAAAGATCTTGATCCAAACCTTCCCGCCGCGCTTGATGCACCGGGTCATGGCGATGCGGGCCGCCTCGATCTGCGTGCTGGTGACCCATCCCGGCTCCATCGCCTGCAGGCCGAACTCCCCGTAGGCGACCTCCGTGCCCCGGGTGGCCTGCCCGGCCATCCGGCCGCGTTGCTGCTTGCGGTACTTGACCCGCTTCGGTACCAGCATGGATCACTCGACCCCCTCTTGCTTCGCCGCCGCCTCGCGCTCCCGGGCCCGGAGTTCCCGCTCCCGGTCGCGCACCTTGGCCGGCCGGTCGTCCCGGAAATCCCGCGGCCGCTCGAGGGCGGCGCCACCCTTCTGGAGGAACACCTCGCCCTTGTAGATCCAGACCTTGACGCCGATCTTGCCGTAGGTGGTGTTCGCCTCGGCGAAGCCGTAGTCGATGTCGGCCCGCAGGGTGTGGAGAGGCACCTTCCCCTCGGGGAACCACTCGGACCGGGCGATCTCGGCGCCCCCGAGCCGGCCGGAGACCGCGGTCTTGATACCCTGAGCGCCCAGGCGCATGGCCCGCTGGATCGCTTGCTTCATCGCCCGGCGGAAGGAGATGCGCCGCTCGAGCTGGAAGGCGATGTTCTCCGCCACGAGCTGCGCGTCGAGGTCGGGCTGCTTGATCTCGACGATGTTGACCGCCACCTGCTTCCCGGTCAGGGCCTCCAACTCGCTCTTGACCTTGTCGACCTCGGTGCCGCCCTTGCCGATCACCATGCCCGGCCGGGCGGTGTGGATGGAGACCTTCAGCCGGTTGGCCGCCCGCTCGATCCCCACTTTGGAGACCCCCGCCCCGAAGAACCGGTCCTTGATGAACTTCCGGATCTTCAGGTCCTCCTGGAGCAGTGCAGCATATTCCTTATCGGCGTACCACCGGGCGTCCCAGTCTTTGATGATCCCTAACCGCAACCCCAGCGGGTGAGTCTTGTGCCCCACGCTTAACCCTCCTTCTTCTCCCGCAGCACGACCGTGAGGTGGCTTGTACGCTTCCGGATCCGGTCGGCCCGGCCGCGCGCCCGGGGCATCACCCGCTTCAGGGTCGGGCCCTGGTCGACGTAAGCCTCCGCCACGTAGAGGTCGGCGACTGCCATGCCGTGGTTGTGCTCGGCGTTGGCGGCGGCCGAGCGGACGACCTTTTCGATGAGCGCCGCCCCGGCGTTCGGCGTGTACTGAAGGATGTTAAGCGCCTCGCCCAGCTTCTTTCCGCGGATCAGGTCCATGACCTGACCGGCCTTGCGCGGAGAGATGCGGATGTATCTTGCGACCGCTCTCGACTCCACGTCCTTACCCCCTACTTCAAGGCGGTGGATTTCTCGGTGTGGGCGCCGTGCCCCCGGAAGGTCCGGGTTGGCGCGAACTCTCCGAGCTTGTGGCCCACCATCTCCTCGGTGATGTAGACCGGCACGTGCTTCCGCCCGTCATGGACGGCGATCGTATGCCCCACCAGTTCCGGGAAGATCGTGGAACGGCGGGACCAGGTCTTGATGACGCGCTTCTCGCCCTTCTCATTCATCGCCTGGACCTTCTTCATCAGGTGGTCGTCGATGAAGGGCCCCTTCTTGAGCGATCTGGCCACTTTTCCAGCCCTCCTTGCCGCCTACTTCGTCCGCCGGCGGACAATCATCTTGTCCGAAGCCTTCTTCTTCCGGGTGCGGTAGCCCAGGGTGGGCTTCCCCCACGGGGTCAGAGGACCCGGGTGGCCGATCGGCGCCCGGGCCTCGCCACCGCCGTGCGGATGGTCGATCGGATTCATCACGACGCCCCGCACGGTCGGCCGCACGCCCAGCCAGCGCTTCCGGCCGGCTTTCCCGAGCGACACGTTCTCATGCTCGACGTTCCCCACCTGGCCGATGGTGGCCTTGCAGGCGGTGTGAATCAGCCGCATCTCGCCGGAGGGCATCCGCACGTGGGCGTACTCCCCTTCCTTCGCCATGAGCTGGGCGCCGGCGCCGGCCGCCCGGACGAGCTGAGCCCCCTTGCCCGGCTTCAACTCAAGGGCATGGATGGTCGTGCCCACAGGGATCCGGCCGAGCGGCAGGGCGTTCCCCGGCTTGATGTCGGCCTCTTCCCCGGAGACTACCGTGTCCCCGACGCTGAGCCCGAGCGGGGCGAGGATGTAGCGCTTCTCGCCGTCGGCGTAATGCAGCAAGGCTATCCGGGCCGACCGGTTGGGGTCGTACTCGATGGTGGCCACCTTGGCCGGAACCCCGTCCTTGTCCCGCTTGAAGTCGATCACCCGGTACTTGCGCTTGTGCCCGCCACCCTGGTGCCGGACGGTGATCCGCCCGTAGGCGTTCCGCCCGCCCTTCTTCTTCAAGGGTTTCAGGAGCGACCGCTCCGGCTTTTCGGCCGTGATCTCCTCAAAGGTGGAGACCGTCATCGTCCGGCGCCCGGGCGAGGTCGGCTTGAACGTTTTGACTGGCATCGCCTTTCCCCTCCTGCTACTTCAGGGGACTTACACCCCTTCGAAGACCTCGATCCGGTCGCCCGCCCGCAGGGTCACCACGGCCTTCCGGGTCTCCGGGGTCTTCCCGACGAACCGGCCCTGTCGTTTCGTCTTCCCCGGGACGCGGACGGTGTTGACCGCCAAGACCTTCACCTTGAAAATCTCCTCCACGGCCCGCTTGATCTCCGTCTTGTTGGCCCCCGGTGCCACCTCGAAGGTGTACTGGTTCCGCTCGCCGATGAGGCCCGTGCTTTTCTCCGTGACCAGCGGCCGGAGAATGATGTCCCTGGCATCCATCAGGCCAATACCTCCCCTACCCTGGCCACGGCTTCCCGGGTCATGACTAGCCGGTCGCAGTTCAGAATGTCATAGACGTTCAACCCGTCGGCGACCGCCGTCTTGACCCCCGGCAGGTTCCGGGAGGCGAGGGAGACCGCCTGGTCCGGAGCGGGGGTCACGATGAGCGCCTCCGGAGCCCCGAGAGCCTCCAGAACCGACACCATTTCTTTGGTCTTCGCCCCCGGCAGCTTCAGCTCGTCCACGACCACCAGCTCGTGGGCCGCGACTTTGGCCGAGAGGGCCGACTTCAGCGCCAGGCGGCGCATCTTCTTCGGCAGCCGGTAACCGTAGTCCCGGGGCGTCGGGCCGAAGACCGTGCCGCCCCCCGTCCACTGGGGCGCCCGGATGGACCCCTGGCGGGCCCGGCCGGTCCCCTTCTGGCGCCAGGGTTTCCGGCCGCCGCCGGCGACCTCTCCCCGGGTCTTGGTGTCGTGAGTGCCCCTTCTCTGGCTCGCCAGGTAGGCCACCACGGCGTCGTGCATCAGGCTCTCGTTGATCTCCGCGGCGAAGACCGAATCGGGGAGGGCCAGTTCGCCCACCTTCTCGCCCTTCACATTGACTACCGCAACGGTTGGCACTGCGTGCTACCTCCTCTCCCGGGCTAGGCCTTGACGCTTTCCTTGATGATGACGAGCGACCCGTTGACGCCCGGGACGGCCCCCCGCACCAGGATCAGGTTCTGCTCCGGGTCGACCTTGATCACCTTCAGGTTCTGGGCCGTGACCCGCTCGTGGCCCATCCGCCCGGGCATCTTCCGGTTCTTGAAGACCCGGGCGGGGTCGGTGGCGCCCAACGACCCGGTCCGGCGGTGGTACATGGAGCCGTGACTCATCGGGCCCCGGTTGAACTTCCACCGCTTGATCACGCCGGCGAAGCCCTTGCCCTTGGAGAGGCCGGTCACATCCACGGCATCGCCCGGCTTGAAGATGTCGGCGGTGACGACACTGCCGACCTCCTTCAGCTCCTCCGGGGCGCAGCGGATCTCCCGTACCCACCGCACCGGCTTCACTCCCGCCCGGGCGAAGTGGCCCTTGAGGGGCTTGGTCACCCTCCGCTCGTTGGTTTCGCCAAAGCCCAGTTGCAGGGCGGTATAGCCGTCGGTCTGCTCCGTCTTCTGCTGCACCACCGGGCAGGGACCCGCCTCAATGACGGTCACGGGAATCGCCACGCCGGTTTCGTCGAAGACCTGGGTCATGCCAATCTTCTTGCCGAGAATCCCCTTCGGCATGGTTGCACCTCCTAGAGCTTGATCTCGATGTCGACCCCTGCCGGCAAATCCAGCCGCATCAGGGCGTCGACCGTTTTCGAGGTCGGCTCCAGAATGTCGATCAGCCGCTTGTGCGTCCGCATCTCGAACTGCTCCCGCGAGTCCTTGTCGATGTGGACGGAGCGCAACACGGTGTACACGTTCTTCTCCGTCGGCAGAGGAATCGGCCCGGAGACCTTCGCCCCGGTGCGTTTCGCCGTGTCCACGATGCGCTCGGCGGACTGGTCGAGAATCTTGTGATCAAAAGCTTTCAGGCGAATCCGGATTTTCTGTGCGGTCGCCAAGGGGGTTCCCTCCTTCAGGCCCGTATTCAGGAAACGGACAGTCTCCGCGGGAATTCCCCCGGGCCCTTCCCGGGCAACCTCCCGCCTCATCGTTGTGTGCGGAGCGGGCGGGCGGAGCCGAACCGCTCCGGCTCCGCCCCGGCTTCCGCCGTTACTCGTAGATCTTCGTCACGACCCCGGCGCCCACGGTGCGGCCGCCCTCGCGGATGGCGAAGCGCAGCCCCTCTTCCATGGCGATCGGGGTGATCAGCTCGATGTGAAACTTCGTGTTGTCGCCCGGCATCACCATCTCCACGCCCTCCGGCAGCTTGATGGTGCCGGTCACGTCGGTCGTCCGGAAGTAGAACTGCGGGCGGTAGCCGTTGAAGAACGGCGTGTGCCGGCCGCCCTCGTCCTTCGTCAGAACGTACACCTCGGCGTCGAACTTGGTGTGCGGCGTAATCGAGCCCGGCTTCGCCAGGACCTGTCCCCGCTCCACCTCGTCCCGGTCAATGCCACGGAGCAGGCAGCCGATGTTGTCGCCCGCCTGGGCCTGATCAAGAAGCTTCCGGAACATCTCGACGCCGGTGACGACGGTCTTCTTGGGCTCGGTGGTCAACCCGACGATCTGGCACTCGTCACCGACTTTCACCGTGCCGCGCTCGACGCGGCCCGTCGCCACGGTGCCCCGGCCGGTGATGGTGAAGACGTCCTCAACCGGCATCAGGAACGGCTTGTCGACGTCGCGCTGCGGGGTCGGGATGTACTCGTCGACCTTGTCCATGAGCTCCAGGACGCCTTTGCACCACTCGCACTCGCCGCAGCCGCACTCCATCGCCTTGAGGGCAGACCCCTTCACGATGGGTATCTCGTCGCCCGGGAAGTCGTACTTGGTCAGAAGCTCGCGGACCTCCATCTCGACAAGATCCATGAGCTCCGGGTCGTCCACCATGTCGGCCTTGTTCAGGAACACGACCATGGCTGGCACGTTGACCTGGTGAGCGAGCAGGACGTGCTCCCGGGTCTGCGGCATTGGCCCGTCAGCGGCGGAAACCACGAGAATGGCGCCGTCCATCTGCGCCGCGCCGGTGATCATGTTCTTGA